>NZ_FNJK01000001.1 GCF_900104225.1 Streptococcus equinus
TTCTGATATAAAATTACTAAATCCTAGTCCAAAGATGAAAAATACTTCACCGTTTTTGAACTTGGTATTGCTTCTGTTCGTCGAATTTTTGAAATCCAAGCTGATGATTTAAAAGAATATTTAAACGGACAACGTTCAGCTGATGATATTCTTTTTAAAGCACAAAACGATGCTTGGCCACCAAAAATTTCGCAGTTAGAAGCTGACCGCATGTTTTTAAAAGAAAATCCTGAACTGCTACTAAATGATGAGGAAAATCAAAAACTTTTTTCAAGAAAAAAACTAAAAGAAATATTGCCAAAAGGAGCACAAATTTTAGCAAGCAATGATGACTAACATTTCTACAAAAATAGAATTCTTAAAATATGGGAAATATAAAAATTATAGATAACAAATTAATGATGAATTCTAAAGAATGTATTTTTAAAAATACTATCTCTAAATTTTTTGAAATAAGCGATGAAGTTTGTATCTAAAAAAAGGCTTACAATAAAAAAAGCACGAAAAAAGCTGTAAAAACGTGACATTTTCGCGTTAAATACGTTGACTTTGCATGTTAAAGTGTTATAATAATTTACAAGAATTCGTTAGTTTAAATCAAACCTGTTATGATTTAAGTTAATGAATCGCCGCCAACCACGCTGTTTGCTGAGCTTGACTCCGGGCAGTGTGGTTTATTTTTATGTCAAAAAACTGAGAGGAATCGTTATGAATATCGAAGAACTTGATTACCAAGAAGAAGCTACTAAGGCTGTCAATCATGTCGTTCTTTTTCAACCACAAATTCCACAAAATACAGGAAATATTGCCAGAACTTGTGCTGCGACTAATACCCCATTACACATTATCCGTCCGATGGGATTTCCAATTGATGACCGTAAGATGAAACGTGCCGGCCTTGATTACTGGGATAAACTTGATGTGACTTTTTATGATAGCTTAGATGAATTTATGGAAAAATGTGATGGACAAGTTCATTTGATTAGTAAATTCGCTGAAAAAGTTTATTCAGACGAGCAATACAATGATGGCAAACATCACTATTTCCTTTTCGGTCGTGAAGATAAAGGGTTACCAGAAGAATTTATGCGAGCAAATCCTGAAAAAGCGCTCCGCATTCCAATGAATGATGAACACGTTCGCAGCTTGAATTTGTCAAATACTGTTTGCATGATTGTTTACGAGGCCCTACGTCAGCAAGCATTTCCAAATTTGGAATTAAGTCACACATACGCGCATGATAAATTAAAATAAATGAAAAACAACTAGAAATAGTTGTTTTTTTGCTTTATTATAAGCTTTTTGAGCTGAAATCATTGCAGTGGCGGCGTTTTTTTGATATGCTAAGAGTGTCTTCAGGGCAGGGTGAGATTCCCGACCGGCGGTGTTGCCTCTCGTTGTCTGCCTTTTGCTTTAATTCGTCCTTGACTTCCTTTTCCTAACATCAGTTATGTCTGTGGGTTGTCGTCTAGACTAAAGCAAAAGGTCAAACAACTTAGTTTGGTAAGAGAACGAGAGCAATTTGAAAGTCCGCGAGCTGCACTTGCAGTTGATCTGGTGAGATTCCAGAACCGACAGTAAAGTCTGGATGGGAGAAGACCAAGAGTTTAGCTCGTTTTTATGTAGAGCTCTATACTCGAACGCCTTCTTTCAATTTGAGAAAATTGGAGGAACTTTTTTATGCCTGAAACTATGACTAATACGCGTAAGTTGGCGCATATTGCTATTTTATCGACGCTTTCGTTCTTGTTGATGTATTTGCAATTCCCATTGATTCCATCAGCTAGCTTCTTGCAATTTGATTTTTCTATTTTGCCAGTTTTAATTGGTCTTGTGATGATTGATTTGCAAAGCGCACTTGGAATTTTGATTTTGCGAACACTTTTGAAGTTGATGCTAAACAACGGCGGCATTGCAACTCTGATTGGTATGCCAATGAATGTGGTTGCTTTAGGTGTTTTCTTGTTAGCTATGGCTTTCATCTGGAATCGCAAACCAAGTTTAAAAAACTACGTTTTGGCTTCAGTTGTGGGAACGCTCGGCTTGACCGTGGCAATGTTGGTCTTAAATTATATCTATGCGGTACCACTTTACGCACAATTTGCTAATTTTGACATTTCAGCTATCCTAGGTTTGGGAAATTACCTCTTTGCGATGGTTGTCCCATTCAACTTAATTGAAGGGCTTATTTTTTCAGTAGCCTTCTTTATCCTATGGAGCTTTTTAAAACCAATGGTTAAATAATAAATATCCAAAAGGCTAGAAACGACTTGTTTCTAGCCTTTTTAGCTATCTAGAAATGTACTGCCACAATTTTGCCACAGATTTTAAAGGATATGACTGGGATAAAAAAATTAACTAGGTTATAATAGTACTACAGCACTAAATTGTTGTGAAAGGTATTAGAATGAAACACAAACAAACTTACTTTTCAATTGCCTCATCATTTCTTGTTCTTTTTATGATATTAGGCTATATTGTTAAGTTTTATCCTGAGGTACTAGTAAGTATCGATTCAAGTATTCAAACAAGTGTGCGTGGGGATTTGCCAAATCACTTGAGTACATTTTTCAAAGCAGTGACGAATTTTGGTCATGAAGCTTTGGTTTTTATTTATACATTTGCTATCTCAGCAGTCTTTTATTTCAAAAAGAATTGGAAAACAGAAGCTCTCTTTTTATCAGGTAATTTGGTCTTGATGGGAGTTATGTCAACAATTTTCAAATATCTCTATAATCGTCCGAGACCAAGTCTTGAGTATTTGGTTAAGAAACCACTAGGCCCATCTTTCCCAAGTTGGCATGCAGCGTCAACGATGATTGTAGCCATTAGTTTGATGATTATTATTGAACAACATTTGACGAAAACCTTGGCAAAACGCTGTTTACAAATTTTGGTTTTAGTAATTGCTTTGACAACAGCTATTTCACGTATTTATCTAGGCGTTCATTATCCATCAGATATCTTAGGTGGTTGGTTATTAGCTATTGCTATTTCAGCAGCTGTCTATCCAATTTATGATCAAAAACGATTTGAATGGCGTTTCCAAGATAAACAAGATTAAATTAATAGCTAAGGGCGACCACTTGGTCGTCTTTTTAAGGTGACTAGAGTTTGTCTGATAAGTAGAAAGTGTTATAATAAAAGCTATGAAAAAACGTTACAATACTCTAAATGATTATTATCGCGAGATTTTTGGAGAAAAAATATTTAAAGTTCCTATTGATGCAGGATTTGACTGCCCAAACCGTGATGGAACAGTAGCACATGGCGGCTGTACCTTCTGTACGGTATCAGGTTCTGGTGATGCGATTGTAGCTCCAGATGCCCCAATCCGTGATCAATTTTATAAAGAAATAGATTTCATGCACCGCAAGTGGCCGGATGTTAAAAAATACTTAGTTTATTTTCAAAACTTCACTAACACCCATGATACAGTAGAAGTGATTCGTGAGCGTTACGAGCAAGCAATTAATGAACCAGGTGTTGTTGGGATTAATATTGGAACACGTCCTGATTGTTTACCTGATGAGACAGTTGCTTATATCGCTGAGTTGTCTGAGCGTATGCATGTGACTGTCGAACTTGGTTTGCAGACGACTTATGATGAAACTTCTAAGATTATCAATCGCGCACACACCTATGACTTGTTTGTCAAAACTGTAAAGCGTCTGCGTGAACTGGCACCAAAAGTGGAAATTGTTTCTCACTTGATTAATGGTTTGCCTGGTGAGACGCATGAGATGATGCTTGAAAATGTTAGACGTTGTGTGACAGATAATGAGATTGATGGGATTAAACTGCATTTGCTTCACTTGATGACAAGTACCAAAATGCAACGTGATTACCATGAAGGACGCTTAAAACTCCTTAGCATGGATGAATATGTCAATATTATTTGTGATCAATTGGAAATCATTCCTAAAAATATCATCATTCATCGTATTACAGGTGATGCTCCGCGCGATATGCTTATCGGTCCAATGTGGAGTCTTAAAAAATGGGAAGTTTTGAACGCTATTGATAAAGAAATGGAACGCCGCGGTTCTTATCAAGGCTGTAAATTAGAAGAGGAGTCTAAATCATGATTAAACGTCCTTTGCATTTGTCACATGATTTTTTGGCTGAAGTGTTGGATAGTAACGCGGTAGCCGTTGATGCGACAATGGGAAATGGGAATGACACAGCTTTTCTGGCGCAAAAGGCTAAAAAAGTTTATGCCTTTGATGTGCAAGAACAAGCTTTAAAAAGCACACAAGAACGTTTAGAAAAACAAGCTATTTCAAATGCTCAATTAATTCTTGATGGTCATCAAAATCTTGACCAATACGTTAATGAGCCAATTCGCGCAGCTATTTTCAATCTTGGCTATCTGCCAAGTGCGGATAAGACTGTCATTACAAAACCTGACACAACGCTTGTGGCGATTGAAAAAATTCTAGAACGTCTTGAAATTGGTGGACGTTTAGCCATTATGATTTACTATGGTCATGAAGGTGGCGACATGGAAAAAGATGCAGTGCTTGATTTTGTGTCAGCACTTGATCAAAAAGAATTTGCAACAATGCTATATAAACCTTTGAACCAAATTCACCAACCACCATTTTTGGTTATGATTGAAAAATTACGTTAATAAGTAAAACCTCTATGATTAAGGTCATAGAGGTTTTTCGTTATTTAAATTCAGGTTTGATGTAAATACGTTCATCACCAAGAGGGACAATTGATACGGTTTGATCATAAAAATCAGATAAGATATCTTCTGTTAGGACTTGGTCTTTTGGACCTTGGGCAATGATATTCCCTTTTTTGAGAAGTAGAACGTGGGTAAATGAGCGAGTAATTTCTTCTGCGTGGTGTGTGACGTAGAGAATTGTTGGAGCTTTTGGAAGATTGGTGATTTGTTCAATTTGTCGAAGCAATTTTTCACGTGCAAAAAGGTCAAGTCCACTAGTTGCTTCATCAAGAATTAAAATTTCAGGTTCTTCCATCAAACTACGTGCAATAAGAAGTAGTTGTTTTTCACCTTGTGAAAGGCTAGCGTAGATACGGCCAAGAAGGTGTTCACCACCAATTGAAATCAACATTTGCTTAGCTTCATTGAGTTCTTTTTCGCCATATTGAGTGTAGAGAATGCTTGACTTGTATTTCCCAGTTAGGACGATTTTTTCAGCAAGCATGTGTGGAGATAGTCGCTCAGCGATGAATGAGCCGACGATACCAATTTTTGTACGCATGTTGCTAATATCTGTTCCTCCAAATTTATTTCCCAGAACTTCAACACTACCGTCGCTTGTCCAGTATTCTGCAGTGATGAGTTTGAGAAGAGATGTTTTACCTGAACCATTGAGACCTAAGATTGCCCAGTGTTCTCCTTTATTAACTTCCCAAGTTAGGTTATTTAAAAGAGTTTTGTTCTGTCGTTTAAGGGTGACGTTTTTTAAAACAATTTGAGTCATGAGGAACCTCCGTAATCTGTTTGATAGTTATTATAACATTTTTCAGAAAATTTAGATATTTATTTCTGAAATAGTTTGAGAATATAAACTAAAAGTTAGTAAAACTTTACTAAAACTCATTGACTTTATCCAGGAAAGCGTTTACTATATTCTTGTAATCAAAAAACAAAGTTGTTAGAAGAAGGAGATTTTTATGAATCAAGCGACTCATTCAAGTAAAGATTTGAAAAAATCTGCAGCTACCTCACGCATTTCATATGCTTTTGGTGCATTTGGTCATGATATTTTTTACGCGACCCTATCAACATACTTTATCACCTTTATTACCTCACACTTATTTAATACGGGTGATGCGGCGCAAAATAATCGCATGGTTTTATATATTACTCAGATTATTGCTGGTTTGCGTATTGTTGAATTGATTATTGATCCTTTTATTGGAAACATGATTGACAATACTAAGACACGCTGGGGTAAATTCAAGCCTTGGGTAGTAGCTGGTGGAACAATTAGTTCAATTGCTTTATTGATTTTATTTACAGATATGGGAGGGCTCAATAAGACTAATCCAGTGCTTTACTTGATTATCTTTGCCTTTATCTATATCACGATGGATATTTTTTATTCTTTTAAAGATATTGGCTTTTGGTCAATGGTTCCAGCTCTGTCATTTAGCTCAGAAGAACGTGAAAAAACAGCAACCTTTGCTCGTATCGGTTCAACAATCGGTGCAAATATTGTTGGTGTTGTCATTATGCCAATCGTTCTCTTCTTCTCACTAAATCGTAACGGTGGTGCTGGTGATAATCGTGGTTGGTTCTGGTTTGCCTTTATCGTTGCTTTACTAGGTGTTTTGACTGTATTGGCTGTTGCTTTCGGAACAGATGAAATTGAATCAGACCTTCGTAAAAATACTGAAAAAACAGGCTTTAAAGATGTTCTTAAAGTTTTGACTAAGAACGACCAATTGATGGCTATTGCTTTATCATATGTTTTGTATACAACTGGTATTAGTATTTTAAATGCTTCTGAATTGTATTACTTTACTTACATTTTAGGGCACGCTGCTCAATTTTCTATTTTGGGAACTATTAACACTATTGTTGGTTTGCTTTCAGTGTCGCTTTTCCCACAGTTGGCTGGAAAATTGAATCGACGTAATCTTTTCTTTGCATGTATTGCGGTCATGCTTTGTGGTATTGGATTATTCTCTGTAGCTGGAACTTCACTTGCTTTGGTTTTAATTGCTGCTGAGTTGTTCTTTATTCCACAACCACTTGTTTTCCTTGTTGTCTTGATGATTATCACAGACTGTGTTGAATATGGTCAATGGAAACTTGGCCATCGTGATGAAGCTTTGACTTTGTCAGTTCGTCCTTTGTTGGATAAATTTGGTGGTGCGATTTCAAACCTTGTTATCGGTGCAGCAGCAGTTGCAGCTGGTATGACAACAGGTGCTACAGCTGATTCTATTACAAAAGCGGGAGCTATTTCTTTCAAACTTCATGTTTTTGCTTTGCCATTTGTTTTGATTGTTCTAAGTAGTCTTGTTTTCTTCTTCCGTGTCAAATTAACCGAAGAAAAACACGCTGAAATTGTTGAAGAACTTGAACGTACTTGGGGTCATGAATTCATCGATGATAAAGTTGAAACTGATGGTGGTCTTAGCATCTCTGCTCCAATTTTTGGTGAACTTCTTGCTTTGTCACAAGTAGCTGATCCAATCTTTGCCAGTGAAGGTCTCGGTAAAGGTTTTGCTATTAAGCCTAGCGACGGTTGTATTTATGCTCCATTTGATGCTATGGTTCGTCAAGTCTTTACGACTCGCCATGCTGTTGGTCTTGTCTCAGAAAATGGTATCGTCTTATTGATTCACATCGGTATTGGAACGGTTAAACTAAAAGGAACTGGTTTTGTTTCTTACGTTGTTGAAGGTGAACATGTTAAAAAAGGAGATAAATTAATCGAATTCTGGGATCCAGTAATTCAAAAAGCAGGCCTAGATGATACCGTTATCGTCACAGTAACCAATTCACATGTCTTTAATGACTTTGTGATCAAACCAACACCTGGTACAAACTTACAAGCTGGTGATACAGTTCTTACTTTGAAGTAAAAGGAAAAAGGAGCTCAGTTCAAAGAACTGGGCTTTTTTATTTAATAGAAGAAAGTAATAGTATTTGTTTGATACTTTACATAGAAAATATGCTATAATGTAGTCACTGTATAAGAATAGATGTAGGCTAGAATGCCTACCGATATAGAAGAGGAGTAAGATTTATATGGAAGACCCGAGTCAGAATTTAGTTTTTCAATTTGTTTTATTATTAATTTTGACTTTGTTTAATGCCTTTTTCTCAGCATCTGAGATGGCACTTGTTTCTTTAAATCGTTCACGTGTTGAACAAAAAGCAGAAGAAGGAGATAAAAAATATATCCGTCTTTTGTCTGTTCTAGAAAAACCAAATAACTTTTTATCAACCATTCAGGTTGGTATTACCTTTATTGGTCTTTTGCAAGGGGCTAGTTTGTCTGCTTCACTTGGTAGTGTGATTGCCTCTTGGTTTGGTGGTTTTGTGTGGGCAAAAACGGCTGGTAGTGTGATTTCTCTTGTCTTTTTGACTTACATCTCAATTGTTCTTGGAGAACTTTATCCAAAACGTATCGCAATGAACCTTAAGGAAAATTTAGCGGTTGTTTCAGCTCCAGTGATTATCCTTATTGGTAAAATTGTTAGCCCTTTTGTGTGGTTGTTGTCAGCTTCAACCAACCTTTTGTCACGTATCACACCAATGCAGTTTGATGATGCTGATGAAAAAATGACTCGTGATGAGATTGAATACATGTTGTCAAATAGTGAGGAAACATTGGATGCAGAAGAAATTGAAATGCTTCAGGGGGTCTTCTCACTTGACGAATTGATGGCGCGTGAAGTCATGGTACCAAGAACGGATGCTTTCATGATTGATATTAATGATGATACTCAAGAAAATATCCAAGAAATTTTGAAAAAACACTTCTCACGTATCCCGGTCTATGATGATGACAAGGATAAGATTATTGGTGTTCTTCATACGAAACGTCTGCTTGATGCTGGTTTCCGTGATGGATTTGACAATATTGTTTTACGTAAAATTTTGCAAGAACCTTTGTTTGTCCCAGAAACTATTTTCGTTGATGATTTGTTACGTCAATTACGAAACACTCAAAATCAAATGGCGATCTTGCTTGATGAATACGGTGGAGTTGCAGGGATTGTTACACTTGAGGACCTTCTTGAAGAAATTGTTGGTGAAATTGATGATGAAACCGATAAATCAGAACAATTTGTCCGTGAAATTGGAGAGCATACTTACATTGTTTCAGGAACAATGACTTTGAATGATTTCAATGATTACTTTGATCTTGATTTAGATAGTGATGACGTTGATACCATTGCCGGATTCTATTTGACAGGTGTTGGTAACATTCCAAGTCAGGATAGTCGTGAAACGTTTGAAGTTGATTCAAAAGAAAAACATATTGCTTTGACAAATGATAAAGTAAAAGATGGTCGAGTGACAAAATTAAAAGTTGTTTTTTCTGATATAGAACAGAGTATTGAAGAAGACTAAGTTCGACTTAGTCTTTTTTCTTTGGAAAATGGTATAATGAAAATTAGAAAAACGGTTACAAAGGATGATAGAAAATGGCTGAAATAGATTACGGAAAAGTGACAGGAATGGTTCATTCGACAGAAAGTTTTGGTTCTGTAGATGGTCCTGGTATTCGCTTTGTCATTTTTATGCAAGGTTGTAAGATGCGTTGCCAATATTGCCATAACCCAGATACTTGGGCTTTGGAAAGTAATAAATCTCGTGAACGCACTGTTGATGATGTTTTAGCAGAAGCGTTGCGTTATAGACATTTTTGGGGTGAAAATGGTGGGATTACCGTTTCAGGTGGTGAAGCCATGTTGCAAATTGAGTTTGTAACAGCCCTTTTTACCAAGGCTAAAGAATTAGGAATTCATTGCACGCTTGATACGTGTGGTTTTACGTTCCGAGATACGCCTGAATATCACGAAATTGTGGATAAGTTACTAGCTGTGACGGATTTAGTTCTTTTAGATTTAAAAGAAATCAATCCTAAACAACACATTGTTGTAACACGTCAACCCAATACTAATATTCTAGCTTTTGCTCGTTATTTGTCTGATAAGGGTGTTCCAGTCTGGATTCGTCATGTCTTGGTTCCAGGATTGACCGATTTTGATGAAGACTTAATTGAGCTAGGGAAATTTGTTGAGACGTTAAAAAACGTGGATAAATTTGAAATTTTGCCTTATCATACCTTGGGTGAATTCAAGTGGCGTGAATTGGGAATTCCTTATACTCTTGAAGGCGTCAAACCGCCAACGAAAGAACGTGTCCAAAATGCAAAAGACCTTATGCACACTGAGTCTTATACGGAATACATGAAACGTATTAATCACTAGACAGTATGACTATTGACATTAAGATGAATCTTTGATAAGCTCTATCAAAAGGTGGACACTATGAACAGTTACAAAGTTTTAAAATTTGACGATCAGTTCGTTTATTTAACGCAAGATGGCAAAATCAAAAAGTTAGCGCGTGACTTATTTGATTTTGATATCACATTAGGGGATAGAGTTGATTATATCCAAGATGGTGATATTGTTTTGGTGATGCCTAGCCAAGAAGAAATGGATTTGAACAGTGATAAATCTGTTAAATCTGGTCTTTTACAAGGCATTCTTAACCTTTTCTTGGAAACTTTATCCATTCACAATAATGATTTAGGGAATCTTAAAAAGATTTTTTCACAGCTACTAGTGACACTATTTATGGCCTGGAGTTTGCTAGGTGTTGTTGTGATTGAATTGTTACTCTTACTTGAGTCACTAATTACTTTTATTTGGCGCTTGCTTGCTAAAGGCATTAAAAATCTACATATTGTGGATAATAGTCGAAAATTTATGGCTTATCGTAAGAGACAAGAAGCTATCAGAAATCAAGAAAATCGTGAGGAAGAAGAACGTCTTTTGCGCCTTGCTTTAGAACAGGAAAAGTATGGTAAGAAGGATGATATATCTGAAAAAGCTTCAGAAACTAGTGCCACTATTTCAGAAAATACTCATGATGATTCTGCAAAAGAGATAAAAGAAAATGAATAAAAATGAAAGTATTTTTATCATCAACTGCTGAGAGTTGCTGATAAAGGTGCTTTTTTGCAGGAATAATGCGGGAAAAGCGTCTGCTAGTTTTGCTATCTCCCTTAAATTTTGCTAAAATAAGAATAAATAATTATTATGAGGTAAAAAACATGTCTAAAATTTTAGTTTTTGGTCACCAAAATCCAGACTCTGATGCGCTTGGTTCATCAATCGCATATGCATACTTGAAACGTGAACTTGGTGTAGATGCTGAAGCTGTTGCTCTTGGAACTCCAAACGAAGAAACAACTTTTGCATTGAACTACTTTGGTGTAGAAGCACCACGCGTTGTTGAATCAGCAAAAGCTGAAGGTGCTGACCAAGTTATTTTGACAGACCACAATGAATTCCAACAATCAATCTCAGATATCCGCGATGTTGAAGTTGTTGAAGTGATTGACCACCACCGTGTTTCTAACTTTGAAACTGCTAACCCACTTTACATGCGTTTGGAACCAGTTGGTTCAGCTTCATCAATTGTTTACCGTCTATACAAAGAAAACAATGTTGTTATTCCTAAAGAAATGGCTGGATTGCTTTTGTCTGGTTTGATTTCAGATACACTTCTTCTTAAATCACCAACAACTCACGCAACTGACCCAGCTGTTGCTGCTGACTTGGCAGAAATCGCAGGTGTTAACCTTGAGGAATATGGTTTGGCATTGCTTAAAGCTGGTACAAACTTGGCAACAAAATCTGCTGAAGAATTGATCGACATAGATGCTAAATCATTCGAACTTAACGGAAACCAAGTTCGTGTTGCACAAGTTAACACAGTTGACATCAACGAAGTTCTTGAACGTCAATCAGAAATCGAAGCTGCTATGACAGCTGCAATCTCTGCTAACGGTTACTCTGACTTTGTTCTTATGATTACTGATATCCTTAACTCAAACTCAGAAATCTTGGCACTTGGTGCTAACATGGATAAAGTTGAAGCTGCCTTCAACTTCAAACTTGAAAACAACCACGCATTCCTTGCTGGTGCTGTTTCACGTAAAAAACAAGTTGTCCCACAATTGACTGAAAGCTTCAACGCTTAATTAATTGGCAACATAAAATAAAAAAGGCGACATTTGTTAGTCGTCTTTTTTATTCCCCATTTCGGATAAAGGTGAGTGTTTTGTCGTCTGAATGGTCTTTGGCAAATGTGAAACCATCGAAAGTTAATGTTTTGATGGCATCAATCGTTTTAATTTGTTGTTCAGCCATGAGAGAGACCAGACGGCCACGTCCTTTTTTAGAAATAGTTGAGTGGATTTTTAATTTGCCAGATCGATTTTCCATAAAGACAATTTTAATCATGCGTTTACGAATACTTGGTGAAAAGACTTGTTCGAATTCTGATGATAGGAGTGAAATGATAAGGTCATCTTCTTGAACTTGTTCATCATATGATTTTCGCCAGAATTGTTTCAATGAGGTACCATTGATTTTGAGATTGCCTTGAAAATCTAGCCGATGTGGGGCAATTAAGTCTGTTGGTCTGACAAGGCCATAAAATGCTGTTGCGATACGAAGGTGCTCATCTAGGTAGTTTTGTTCAGCTTGACTGACTTGATGACGTTTTAAGTAACGGTACATGAGACCATCATATAGCATCCAAGCGGGATAATATTTGGCATCTTCATTAGCAATTCGTTGCCAGCGTAGCCATTCTTGATCAGCTTTATTAGCATTGATTTTGTAAAAGTTAACTAGATTTTCTACGGAAAAATCTATTATTGTTTTGAGAATTTCTTTACTTTTCTTTTCTAAGGATTGATTCGAAAAGGCATCTTGGTTAGTGTTTAGTTCTTTGGCGTTAGGGATAAGTATTTTCATACTGGCATTATAGCACAGACCTAAAAAATTCTTCAAAGATAAAAGCTTGTTAGAGGCGAGATTTACTTCGTTATAGCAGGACATCATCTTTTTTGTTACAATGAACATATGAAATTACAAGAATTGCAAGCTGGTGATTTACTCTTTATGCGTGGAAACCAAGAGATGTCGCAAGCTATTCAGGAAGCAACAGGACAATATTGTCACGTTGGTATTTATTTTAATCAGATGATTTATCATGCGACAAAGGTTAAGGGTGTAGCAAAAGAAAGCCTTAAAGAGGTTTTGAAGACACATGAGCAGGTTATTTCGGTTTATCGTTACTCTGACATTAATTCTGACCAAGTTTTGTCTGCTGCGGAGGCTTTACTTGGTAAGCCCTATAATGATAGTTTTTATCCGGATAATGGTTGCTATTATTGTTCACAGTATATCGCAGAAATTTTACCGATTTTTGAAACCATTCCAATGCAATTTGGGGATGATAAGCATACGATTTCTGATTTTTGGCAGTCTTACTATGAGCAGCTTGGTCTTGCTGTACCGTTAAATCAAGCAGGGACGAATCCAAGTCAGCTATCACAATCAGAGTATTTACAGTATTTAGGAGAATTATATGATTAAGATTTTTAATCCAGATAAATTAACACGTCAAACTTTTTTTAAGGATTTGGCTAATTTTCTTTACCAGACAGATGATGTGACCTTACGTCAAATCAAAGCCAATTTTCAAGATATGTCAAAGATTGATCGCTTGATTGAAGAATATGTTCAAGCGGGTTATATTATTCGTGACAATAAACGCTATACGATTGGTTTTGACTTGCTCAATTCTCTAGAAAATATTGATTTAGACAGTCAGATTTTTGTGGATGATCAAAGTCCAATCTATGATGATTTGATGGCATTATCTTTTGAGACACGTCTGACAAATCAAACTAACGATTTGGTACTTGTTGAAAAAACAAGTATTGCTAGAAGCGAATTAACGCTTGCAAATTATTTTTTCAAATTAGCTGATAATTTACCAATGTCTGAAGCGCAAGAGCCTTTATTTGACTTACTTGGAGATGTTAATCCACAGTACGCCTTGAAATACATGACAACTTTTCTTTTGAAATTTGCTAGAAAAGACGAAGTCGTACAAAAACGACCTGATATTTTTGTGGAAGCTTTGGAAAAATTGGATTATATCCGAAAAAATGATCAAGGCAAATACCAATTAAATATGAGCTTTGATAAAGAAACTCTAGTTTTTACAAGTAAAGATTAAAAAAACTGTCCAGTGGACAGTTTATGCCGTTTTTATCATGAGATAAAGGAAATAAGGTGCACCAATTATTGAGATGATGATTCCCGTTGGAATACCTGTTCCAACAAGTAAGCTACGCCCAATAGTATCTGCGATGAGAAGTAGTATCATTCCAATGAGCATACTAGCTGGTAAGATGAGGCGGTGATCGTTGCCAAGTAAGCGGTGTGTGATATGGCCAGCTAGTAGTCCGACAAAAGTAATATTACCAACTAAAACCACACTAAGTGCGGCTAAAGTTGTTGATAAGATGAGTGTCCAAAGGCGCTCATTTTTTATATTAAGTCCAAGTGCAATGCTTGTTTCTTCACTGAACATCATCATGTTAAGACGATAACTGCGCCAGTAAATAATTCCCCAAGTGATGACTAATAAAGGTGTAAAAATCACCAAGGTTTGCCAGTTGCCACCAGTTACCTTACCACTTAACCATGAGACAATATAGTCAGTTTTACCAATGTCAAGATTAGCAATAATGGAGACCATGATACCTGAGAGTAAGCTTGATATTCCCACTCCTGAGATGATTAATCGTGTTGGACGAATCGGTTGATGCCTTTGATAAGAAACGGCGTATACTGTGCAGATGGTTAACAGAGCACCAAGTATAGCTAAGAAAGGCATTAGTGCAAGGCTAGCTGGATTTGTGATATCTAAGACACCTACCATTATCGCAATGACCAATCCAGCCCCAGCATTAATACCTAAAATCCCAGAGTCGGCCAGTGGATTTTTAGTAAGTGTTTGTAGCAAGACGCCTGCCATGGCAAGTGAGCCACCACCAATCATGCAGGCTAAAATTCGAGGAAGTCTGATTTTCCAAATAATTAATGTCATGGTGGCATCTGATTTTCCTAAAAAGACCTCGATGACTTTAAGAAAAGATGTATTAGCATAGCCTATTGACAAGGAACAGAGAAAAACGAGCAGCAAAATAAGGAGAAGAAAAGCGAATTGGCTAATCCATTTTGCTTGAAATTTCATAGATGTTCCCCCTTTCGGACTAACCAAAGAAAGCAAGGTAGCCCAACGATACTGATAATAGCACTAAGAGGAGTTTCAGCTGGTGGGTTGATGGTACGGCATACTAAATCCACCCAAAGCATAAAAGTGCTACCAGCAAATGCAGTCAATGGAAGAATTATGCGATAATCTCTCGCCACAAACATTTTGATAAAATGAGGAATGATAAGCCCGACAAAAGCAAGACTTCCAACAAGAGCGACGGCAGCAGCAGATAAAATCAGGACAATGCTGAGAAGACTAATAGTGACAGTAAGTGTTCTCTGTCCTAACGATTTAGCGACTGTTTCATTGAGACCTAAAATGGTCAACTGGTGAGCCAATAGCTGTGCTAGTAGCAAACCAATAATAATGAAAGGTGCAATAATTGCAAGCATTCTCCAATTAGTCTGCGCTAGTCCACCTGCTTGCCAACCAATCACTGCTTTTGATAAATCAAAATATAGTGTTAAGGCTTGTCCAAGAGATGAAAAAAGAGTTGAAATCATGGCCCCTGCTAAAATAAGTCGAACTTGCTGATATCCCTTTTGGGGATGATAGGCAATGCCGAAAATCAGACAAGCAGCAATACCTGCTCCAAGCAGACAAAGTAAGAGTGTTAGACTGTAGTGCATGCTACCGAAAATAGCATAACCAGCAATCAAGGCTAATCCAGCTCCAGCATTAATACCGAGGAGTCCCGGATCAGCAATAGGATTTCGAGTAACTCCTTGGATAATACTACCTGCTTGTGCCATAGCTGCTCCAACTAAAATAGCAGCGATTGATCTTGGCAAACGTAAATCAAAAATGACATCTTGCAAACTAGAATCAGTTAGCGGTGTTTTCAAAACACTCAAGACTTGCTGATTTGAATAAGAAACAGCACCAAAACGTAGACTTAAGTACCAGCCTAGAAGAAAAAAGATACTGATGCTGAAAAAAACAAGCCAAGTTCGACTTGGCTTATTTTTCTGAATAAGAAGGTACGGTTGTTTCATTGTATTTCCTTTTTCAGAGAAATGGGTGAATTTTATTAGCTGTTAGCTTTTTTGACAGCTGATACAAAAGCTTCCAATTGTTTGTCGAGTGACATTGGGTCAGAGAAGTAGAAGAGATTTTCGTCAACTTCAAGAGCTTTTTGATTTTTAACAGCTGGGATATTTTTCCAAACATCACTTTCTTTTAGTGAAGCAGCGGCTTTTTTGGTATCTTTGCTAACATTGAAAACAAGATAGTCACCAGTATAATTGGCAAGAACTTCTTGTGAAATACCAAACCAACCAGCCGTGAAGACATCGTTTTTTACTTTTTCTGGGGCTGTATAACCTAGTGAGTCATAAATTAATTCTCCACCACGTCCCCAGTTATTACCGTAGAGGTAGATATTTTTATCATAGAAATCCATAACAGTAAAGCTTGTTGATGGATCAAGGTATTGTGATAGCTCTTCTTTAGCTTTGGCTGTTTTAGTTTTCCAGTTATCAAGCCATTTTTTAGCTTTGTCTTCTTTACCAAAGACTTTTCCTAGGTTTGTCATCATTTCTAAGTAATCACTTTTACAATATTCAATAACCAAAACAGGAGCAATCTCTTTTAGTTCTTTGAGGTGCTCATCAGTTGAAAAAGCAATGATGAGGTCTGGTTCCTGAGCAGCAATAGCTTCAGTGTCATCTGAAGTTAGCTGAACTGCGTCTTTCAATTGATCACCAAAAGCAGGGCTATTTTTTTCTAAATCTAGTGAATAACTAGACACATTAACTCCTAATTCAAGAAGATAGCCAGTATAAGAGTAAGCAAAGTTGACAACTTTTTTAGGATTTTTAGGAATATCCCCCTGGTAAGAAAATCCTGTTATTTTAGGCATGCTTGATAGTTCTGTACTATCTGAAGTTGATGAGTTATTTTGACAAGCAACCAGCATAAGTGTTGCTAGAAATGTTGTTAAAGCGACAAAAAACTTTTTCATGTCTAAGTTCTCCTGATATTTATGTGAGCTGATAAGTCAGCAAAATAGGACAGTTGTGAATCGGATCTTGAACGATCTGTGCCTCGATGCTAAAAATATCTCTTAAAATATCAGTTGTCATAATCTCTTCAACCTGACCGTGATATTGAATAGCACCGCTTTTCATGGCAATTAAGTTATCTGAAAAACGTGCCGATAAATTCAAATCATGTAAGACCATAATGATAGTTTTACGGGTTTCTTGATTGAGTTTTTTGAGTAATTCTAAGATTTCCAATTGATGATTCATATCTAGGTAAGTTGTAGGTTCATCAAGAAAAATTGTCTCTGTATCTTGGGCTAATGCCATAGCAATCCAAATACGTTGGCGCTGACCTCCTGAGAGAGCATCGACTTTTTCATTGGCAAGGTCAGTGATTTTTGTCATTTCCATTGCCCTGTTGATTTTAACTTTATCATCGTTACTTAACTGTCCGAAATACTTTTGATGAGGAAAACGACCATATGAAACAAGCTCATAAACGGTAATGCCTTCAGTAGCTTCAAGTACTTGTGGGAGCAAAGCTATTTTTTTAGCAATTTCCTTAGTTGGTAAATCAGCAATAGCTTTACCATCAATCAAAATTTGACCTGCTTTTACTGCCTGAATACGTGTTAAGGCTTTTAGTAAGGTTGATTTACCGCAGCCATTAGCTCCAATGATTGTTGTGATTTTGCCGTTAGCAATTTGAGTCGACAAGTCTTGAATCACTGCTTTATCATCATAAGAGATAGAAATGTTTTCAGCACGAATTTCTGACATGACAGACCTCCTTTCTTGTGAAAATGATAGTTGCAACAAGTCTCAAAAATTGAGAATTGTTTTTTCATTGTAACAAGAAAAAAGGCCTCTGAAAAGCCTTTTTTTGAAAAATTTTTATAAAAATTAAACAATATTTTAATTAATTAGAATGATTCGAAATAATAATTGTAACCGTTCTAATTAAGGTATTTTTTAGCGATGTTCAAGTCACCAGCATAGGCTGTGCGTTCACCGTTTACGATTTGGTAAGCGTCAGCACCCTTACCAGCGATAATAACAGCGTCATTTTCATTTGTAGTAGCTGCCATAGCTTTTGCAATAGCTTTTTCGCGGTCTACTTGAATAGCTAGCGGACGAGTAACTTGGCTTGCAATTTCTTCAGCGATTGCTTGTGGATCTTCGTAATTAGGGTCATCAGCAGTTAGGATGACTTGAAGATTTGGGTGAGCGTTAATCACACGAGCAAAGTCAGCGCGGCGACTTTCACCTTTATTACCAGTAGCTCCTAGAATCAAATGTAATGTTCCAGTTTGGTGTTCTTCAACAACTGACAATAGTTTTTCAAGACTATCACCATTGTGCGCGTAATCGACGAAAACTTTAGCACCATTTGCTTGCGTAATAACTTCCATACGACCAGGAACACTTGTTTCAGCGATTCCTTTTTTGATGTCAGAAGGACTTGTTCCTAAGCGAAGACAAGCAAGACCAGCTGCCATGGCATTTTCTTGGTTAAATGAGCCAATAAGTTGGATGTCATAATGACCAGCGAGTTTACCAGTCGCGTCAAAATCAAACGCTCTGCCATTTTCAATAGTGTTATCAGAACCCTTACCATAAAAATCATGAGGAAGATCAGCTACTTGCTCAGCAACTACTTTAAAATGATCCATGCCTGCATTAACAACAACGGCTTTACTGTTAGCCATCAACAAGCGTTTGTGGTAGAAATAATCTTCAAAGGTTGGGTGTTCAATTGGCCCGATGTGGTCTGGACTAATGTTAAGAAAAGCACCGACATCAAAAGTTAGACCATAGACACGGTCAACAAGGTAGGCTTGACTAGAAACTTCCATGATAAGGTGAGTCATACCATTATCAACGGCTGTCGCCATCATTTTGAAGAGATCAAGACTTTCTGGTGTTGTTAGTTTTGATTTGAAGGATGTTTCACCATCGAGGGTTGTATTCATAGTTGAAAACATAGCTGGTTTGTGACTTTGTTTCAAAATGTTGTAAGTAAAGTAAGCCGCAGTTGTTTTCCCTTTAGTTCCAGTAAAGGCAATGATTTTTAGTTTTTCTTCAGGATGACCGTAGAATTCCATCGCAATCAAGCTCATCGCTTTTTTAATATCTGTAACGATAATAGCAGGAATATCTAGTTCATAGTCAACTTGGCTGACGTAGAAAGGTAAGCCTTTTTGGATAGCTTGCTCAAGATATTCTTTTTTAAAGGTCGCACCTTTGGCAAAGAATAGTGTTGAACTGTCCACATCGCGGCTATCAAAACTAATTTTAGAAAAAGTAGGATTTTCTGCCCAATTAAGACTGTAATGATTATGGAAGATCACTTCACGGAAATTATGATCTTTTTTCAAAATGTCGAGGGTTTTTTCAAGTGTAATCATACTCTCTATTTTAGACTTAATGTCCTTGTTTTACAAGTCACAGGCAAAAGTTTATAATAAAAAGTAACGCTTATTTTAAAATTAGGAAGAATACTATGTCTGAAAACAAAACAAATGTGACACAGCAACAGCAGATGGTGCGCGGAGCTGCTTGGTTAACAGCTTCAAACTTCATCAGTCGTCTCTTGGGTGCCTTCTATATTATTCCGTGGTATGCATGGATGGGCACACACAGTGAACAAGCTAATGCTCTTTTTGGAATGGGCTATAACATTTATGCTGTATTCCTATTAATTTCAACGGCTGGGATTCCTGTAGCCATTGCTAAGCAAGTTTCTAAGTATAATACTCTTGGACAAGAAGAAACCAGCTATTACCTTTTACGCAAAATCTTAAAATTAACCTTATTACTTGGCTTAATTTTTGCAGCGATTATGTATCTTGGAGCACCACTTCAAGCCGCTTGGAGTGGCGGTGGCGAAGATTTAGTTCGCGTTATGAAAAGCTTATCTTGGGCGGTATTGATTTTCCCATCGATGAGTGTTCTTCGTGGATTCTTTCAAGGTTTTAACAACTTAAAACCTTATGCCATGAGCCAAATTGCTGAACAAGTGATTCGAGTGATTTGGATGTTGCTCACAGCCTTTATGATTATGAAGATTGGCTCTGGCGACTATGTCTCAGCCGTTGTACAATCGACGTTTGCAGCCTTTATCGGAATGATTGCCAGTGTGATGGTGCTCATTTTCTTCCTTTGGAAAGAAGGAAAACTACAGGCTATTTTATCTAAGGAAAATGAAGAGATTGATATCGATGCTAATGCGATTATCATCGAAACCGTAAAAGAAGCAATTCCATTTATCATCACTGGAGCAGCGATTCAATTGTTCCAACTTGTTGACCAATGGTCTTTCATTAATTCAATGAAACTCTTTACGTCACATAGTCTGAAAGAATTGCAAATTTTGTATGCTTACTTATCAAGTAACCCAAATAAGGTTACGATGATTTTGATTTCTTTGGCAACAGCAATTGGTGGTGCAGGAATTCCGCTTTTGACAGAAAACTTTGTTAACAAAGATAAAAAAGCTGCAGCGCATTTGGTGATTAATAGTTTACAAATGCTGTGCATGGTGCTTTTTCCAGCTATGATGGGAGCTATTATTTTGGCTCAACCTCTCTACACTCTTTTCTATGGTGCACCAAATAACGATGCATTATGGTTGTTTGTTGGCGCTTTGATTCAAGTGATTTTCTTGGCACTTTATAGTTTGTTAGCACCAATGTTACAAGCTCTTTTTGAAAACCGTAAAGCGATTCACTATTTTGCTTATGGTTTAGTTGTGAAAATTGTTTTGCAAGTGCCATTTATCTTTTTATTTAAAGCTTATGGTCCACTTTTATCAACGGCTATTGGTTTGATGATTCCAATTGTTCTGATGTTCAATCAAATTCATCAAGTAACACACTTTAACCGCAAGGCATTATGGCGAGGCATTCTTTTGGTGACTATTTTAACAGCCATCATGGGAGTGGTTGTTGCTTTAGGTACTTTTGGACTTCACTTTATTATCAGTCCAACGACTCGTATTGGTAGTGTGATTTATCTAGTTCTCATGGGAGCGCTTGGTGTTGCTGTTTACGGCTTCTTAGCTTTGGCAACTCATCTCTTAGATAAATTAATTGGAAGTCGAGCAAAAGCATTGCGTCAAAAATTCCATCTAGAGTAAAAAACAGTCCATAGGGCTAAATTTGCTTTTAATTTCTAGACTCGTGAAAGAGGCTGAGACAAAAGTTCTCAGCTTCTTTTTTTATGTAGTTATAATAAGCAAGGCATAGTGTTGACTGATTTCTAATATGCTGATAAATCAGCTTTTAAAACATCACTTTCTTTTTAGCTATAGTTTTTTCTTATAGCTAAGTATCAAGAATTAGAATAGCTAAAAGGCATGCATTTTAGAAAATAAATGTTAGAATAAGGTCTATAAATTTTTGACAGATCGTATATGAGATGAGAAGGGGGACTATTATGAAAAGTGACTGTAGATTGGCTACTATTTTAGCTCATGCTGGGATCAAGTCGGATGAAGCAACGGGAGCTCTTGCAGCACCGATTCATTTTTCAACGACTTATCAACATCCTGAATTTGGAAAATCAACAGGATTTGATTATACAAGAACGAAAAATCCAACACGCGCTACCCTTGAAAAAACACTGGCAGCGATTGAAAAAGCAGATTATGCCTTAGCGACTTCATCAGGTATGAGCGCTATTGTTTTAGCGCTTGAAATTTTTCCCGTTGGAGCAAAAGTAGTAGCTGCGCGTGATTTGTACGGTGGGTCTTTCCGTTGGTTTAATGACAAGGAAAAAGAAGGACGTTTTGAGTTTACCTATGCTAATTCAGAAACTGACCTTATAGCTGCAATTTCTGAAGAGACGGATATCGTTTACCTTGAAACACCGACGAACCCTTTGATGATTGAATTTGACATTGTGAAAGTTGCAGAAGTTGCACATGCCAATGGAGCTAAATTAGTCGTTGATAACACATTTTATAGTCCGATTTATCAAAATCCAATTGCTCTTGGAGCTGATATCGTGGTTCATTCAGCCACAAAATACTTAGCTGGTCACAATGATGTTCTTGCAGGTGTTGTGATTACCAGTGATAAAGCTATTTATGACAAACTTTTTTATAATCTGAATACTACAGGACCTACCCTTTCTCCTTTTGATTCCTATATGTTAATGCGAGGTCTCAAGACTCTTAAACTTCGTATGGAAAAAGCCACAGAAAATGCTCACGAAATTGTCGCCTTTTTGAAAAATTCATCAGCTGTCAAAGAGGTGCTTTACACTGGAAAAGGTGGTATGATTTCATTTAAAGTGGTAGATGAAACGAAAATTCCTAATATCATTAATCATCTAGAGATTATCACATTTGCAGAAAGTCTTGGAGGTGTAGAAAGTCTAATCACTTATCCAAGAACGCAAACGCACGCTGATATTCCTGAAGATGTTCGTCTTTCTTACGGTTTGACTAATGATTTATTACGTTTGTCAATCGGTATTGAAGACGTTGAAGATTTGATTGAAGATTTGAAAAATGCTTTGGAGGGGTAATATGGGAAAATATGATTTTACAAGTAGACCCAATCGTCTAAATCAGTTTACTTATAAATGGCAAAGCTCAGAAAAAAATCCAGATTTGCTTCAATTGTGGGTAGCTGACATGGATTTCTTACCTGTTCCAGAAATTAAACAGGCCATCATTGATTATGGTCAGGAACATATCTTTGGCTATAATTATTTTAAAGATTCTCTCTATCAATCCGTGATTGATTGGGAAAAAAATGAGCATGGCTATGAGATCAAAAAGGAAGATATTTCTTTTATTGATGGTGTTGTCCCAGCCATTTCGGTCGCTATTCAAGCTTTTACAGAAAAAGGCGATGCTGTCTTGATTAATTCGCCAGTCTATTATCCCTTTGCTCGTACTATTCGCCTTAATGATCGTAAGTTGGTTGAAAATTCATTGCTGATTAAAAATGGGCATTTTGAAATTGATTTTGAGCAGTTGGAAAAAGACATTGTGGAAAATCAGGTTAAACTTTATGTCTTTTGCAGTCCGCATAATCCTGGTGGACGTGTTTGGTCAAAGGTTGAATTGCAAAAAATTGGTCAGCTTTGCAAAAAACACGGTGTTATTTTGGTTTCAGATGAAATTCATCAAGATTTAGCCCTTTTTGGTCATACTCATCATTCTTTCAATACAGTTGATGATAGTTTTAAAGACTTTACCTTGGTTTTATCGTCAGCGACGAAGACTTTTAATATTGCAGGAACTAAGAATAGTTTCGTGATTATTCAAAATCCGACTTTACGACGAAAATTTCAACGTGTTCAACTGGCTAATAATCAGCATGAAGTTCCAACAATTGGTATGATTACTACAGAAACCGCCTTTACTTACGGCAAACCTTGGTTAGAAGAACTCAAAAAAGTGGTTGAAAAAAATATCGATTATCTTGTCGACTATTTTGAAAAAAATACGAAAATCAAGGTTATGAAACCAGAAGGGACTTACTTGGTTTGGTTAGATTTTTCTGCTTATGGCATTGAACAACCACAACTGGATGAGAAACTACAAAAGGAAGCAAAAGTGGTTTTAAATGATGGCGCACATTTTGGTAAAGAAGGAAAAACTTTTGCACGCTTAAATGTAGCAACGCCTTTTGAAACCATTAAGGAAGCTAGCGAGCGCATTGCTAAGGCTTTTGGAAAATAAGAAAAAGCTGGCTGACGCCTGCTTTTTTGTGATGCTTTTGGCAATTTTTGCTAAAAAATGTGACATTCGTCATAAAATTTTAGCAAATTTCCTTATTTTCTGCTATAATTGGTAAGGTTAAACTAAATTCAGTATAAAGGAGTACAATCATGGGAAAATTCCAAGTTATCTCACATCCGCTAATCCAACACAAATTGTCAATTTTACGTCGTACAACAACTTCAACTAAAGATTTCCGCGAATTGGTTAACGAAATCGCGATGCTTATGGGTTATGAAGTTTCTCGCGACCTTCCTTTGGAAGATGTTGAAATTGAAACACCTATCACAAAAACAACTCAAAAACAATTGACTGGTAAAAAATTAGCGATTGTTCCTATCCTACGTGCTGGTATCGGTATGGTTGATGGTTTCTTGAGCCTTATTCCAGCGGCTAAAGTTGGTCACATTGGTATGTACCGTGACGAAGAAACTTTGCAACCAGTTGAGTATCTTGTGAAATTACCAGAAGATATCGATCAACGTCAAATTTTTGTTGTAGACCCAATGCTTGCTACAGGCGGTTCTGCAATCTTGGCAGTTGACTCTCTTAAAAAACGCGGTGCAGCTAACATCAAATTTATCTGTCTTGTTGCTGCTCCAGAAGGTGTTAAAGCTCTTCAAGAAGCTCACCCAGATATCGATATCTACACAGCTGCTCTTGATGAAAAACTTAACGAAAATGGTTACATCGTACCAGGTCTTGGTGACGCTGGTGACCGTTTGTTTGGTACAAAATAAAGCTAAGCTTACTGCTTAATTAACAATAAAAAGGTTTGCGTTCGGTTGAGAACGCAAACCTTTTTTAATCATGAATATGGTTAGAAATATTTTTGGCAAATTCTTGAGCAGCTAAAGGAAGAGTCTGCCAGTTTTTCCAAGCTAGAACGATAGTCCGAAATGGTTTTTCAGTAATGTGACGAACGGTTAAATCTTCTAGAGCTAGGCCATCAAGGAAGTTTTCGTAAAGGAGGCTAGCTCCTAAATCTTGTCGAATCATCTCCAAGATGGTATAGTCATCGTAAATTTCGTAGGTGAATGTTGGGGTGATGTTTGCTTTAGCAAAAGCTGCGCGTGTTAAACTGTTTTCACCTTCATCAAGTAAAATTAACTCAGTTTTAGCCAAATCAGAAAGAGAAACTTCGCTTTGTTTTGCCAAAGGATGTTTGCTTGGTAGAACTGCATAAAGACAGTCTTGATAAAGGATTTGAGATTGCAATTGACCAACATAATCGATGTGCGTGAAGCCTAAATCCACTTGCCCAGTATCAAGCCACTGGTGAATACTTGTATAATCTCCCTGTTTGAGGACAAAATTCACTGCCGGATGCTTAGCTTTGAATTCTTTAATAAATGGTAAAATAAAATTTCGGCTGGCTGAAGTAAAAATACCAATGCGTATCTCAGCTTTATTCAGGCCTTGTAATTCGTCAATTTTTTTAGTTAACTGTTTTTCACTTTGGACAATTTGTTGGAAGTAGGGATAGAGTGCTTGACCATCTTTTGTTAACTTGACGCCTTCATGACCCCGAGTTAATAAACACGTTCCAATTTCTTTTTCTAGATTTTTGATGGTTTGACTGACAGCACTTTGTGAGTAGTTTAATAGGTTGGCTGTTTTGGTAAAAGAACCCGATTCAATAACCGAGCAGAAAATAGCGTATTTTGAAATCATTGCAGCACCTCCAATAAGTAAAACTTATGTTTCTATTATATACTTTAATTTTACTTATATCCAATATCAACTTATAATAAAAACATGATATTAGGAATTGAGAGGTGAAATTTATGATAAAAAAATATGCTCAACTATTTTCAGCTACTGTGCCTCTCGCATGGGGGATGTCCTATATTTTCATGGCACTTGGTGCATCTGAAATTCCAGCCATAGAATTAGTAGCTCTCCGTTGTGGTTTGGCTTTTTTGGCTTTGATTTTGATTTTTTATCGACGTTTACAAAAAACTTTTTCTTGGAAATTAATGACTTGTAGTGCTTTAGCAGGAGCTCTATTATTTGCAGTCTTTTATTTTTTAGTTGTTGGTGTTATTGATACCTCTGCTTCAACAGCAGGTTTTTTGGCTTCCACTACAGTGGTTATTGTCCCTATTTTTCAAGCTATCATGACTCGAAAACTGCCAAATGTAAAGACAATAGTAGCGATTCTTATTGTTTTACTTGGCCTTTATCTCTTAACTGGTGCTGATTTATCGCAATTAAATTTTGGTGCTGCGATGTGTTTGTTATCTGCAGCTTTATATGCTTTATACATTATTCTTTCTAAAACCTTTGTTGATAAGGTAGATGCGATGAGTTTAGGAATTTGGCAATTAGGTTTCTCTAGTTTATATGCTTTAATAGGAACATTTTCACTTGAAACGCCTGTTTTACCTCATTCAAGCACAGTTTGGTTTTCTGTTTTAGGACTAGCTTTGCTATGCTCAGCTTATGGTTGGGTGATGCAAACAACTGTTCAATCTTATGTTAGTGCAGAATTCACAAGTGTCATGTTTGCTCTAGAGCCTATTTTTGTAGCAGTCTTTGCCTTTCTTTTCTTTGGCGAATGGCTGAGCGGTTTAGCATTTTTAGGAACAGGCTTGATTTTTATCGGTGTTCTATTAGCCATTTATCAACCGAAAAAAAGCAGTCGATTTATTTTACTTCAGGAAAAAGTCGAATATTAAAATTTTTTATTTGACCTTTTTTGACCATTTGACTATAATAGTCTCAGGTTAATATTTAAAACAGAGGCCAGAAAAATAGTTTTGAGATGTTATGCCTATTATTTTCTAGCCTAGTAAAGGAGAAAAGATATGATTCCTGTAGTTATTGAACAAACAAGCCGCGGTGAACGCTCATATGATATTTACTCACGTCTTTTGAAAGATCGTATTATCATGTTGACTGGACCAGTTGAAGACAATATGGCAAACTCTATCATTGCTCAATTGTTGTTCCTTGATGCGCAAGATAATACAAAAGATATTTACCTTTATGTTAATACTCCTGGTGGATCAGTTTCAGCTGGTCTTGCTATTGTAGATACAATGAACTTCATTAAATCAGATGTTCAAACTATCGTTATGGGGATGGCAGCATCAATGGGTACAATCATTGCTTCATCAGGTACAAAGGGTAAACGATTCATGTTACCAAATGCAGAATACATGATTCACCAACCAATGGGTGGTACTGGTGGCGGTACTCAACAAAGTGATATGGCAATTGCTGCTGAACACCTTTTGAAAACACGTCAAAACTTGGAACAAATTTTGGCTGATAATTCAGGCCAAACATTGGAAAAAGTTCACGCAGATGCTGAACGTGATAACTGGATGAGCGCTCAAGAAACTCTTGAATACGGCTTTATCGATGAAATCATGGTCAACAACGAATTGAACTAATTTGTTAATAAATAAGTAGAGGCTGAGACAAAAGTGTTCAGCTTCTTTCTTTATATACAAGACGCAGTAGTTGAGCGGGTTCCAATACGCTGATAAATCAGCTTTTACAACTCTACTCAACTTTGCGGGAGTGAGACGACGAAATCAAGTTTCTGCGAAACTACTGATTTCTGTCTCACTCCCTTTTTTGCTGTAAGCAGGGTAGGGATACATTTGATATCAAATATGGTATAATCGATTTATGTTGGCAATTGATGAACAATTATTTGAAATTGATGAAGCAATCGATGAGGTTGCTCAAGCTTTTTTAGCTTTAGATTCTGTGAAATCTTATTTAGCGATTCAAAAGACATTTTTAGCTGATAAGGCTTTACAGGGGAGAATTTCTCATTTTCAGGCTTTAAAGCAATCTTACGAAGAAGTCAAAGATTATGCTGCTTTTCGTCCTGAGGTAAAAGATCTTCGTCATCAGCTATTAGAAGAAAAAAGAGCGCTTGATTTGGATCAAACAGTTAGCTTATTAAGACAAAATGAAGTGGCTGTCCAAAAGATTTTAGCAGAGTTAACACAAGAGATTTCATCAGTCATTTCACCAATGATTTTTGTAGATACTGGTTTGCCATTGGCTCCACATAAATCACACCATCAACATTGTAGTAAGGGAGGAAAGAGAGATGTTTAAGAAACAGGAACGTCAGGGAATTATCGTTTATTTATACTATAATCGCGATGCGAGAAAATTAAACAAGTATGGCGATGTTCTTTACCATTCTCGAAAAATGCATTATCAGCTTTTATATGTTAATAAGGAAGAAGCAGCAGATATTGTTGAGGAAATTTCAACTTTAAAATTTGTGAAAGCAGTTTCTTTGTCAGAACTCGATAATATTAATCAAGATTTTGTGGGCAATTTGTCACATTTTTGATATAATACACATTTGGGTACGAAAGAAGTGGGCGAAGAATAGTGTAAATTTTCAGATAATTCAGTATTCTTTGACTTAACTTTTTTAATTAGAAAATTAAGGAGAGAATGTCTTATGCATAAAAAGATTGTGTTAACGGCACTAACTTTTTTAGCCTCAATTGCTTTAGCGGCTTGTAGTAAATCTCCAGATGTTACTGCAAATGCTACTGGTACAACAATCGGCGATACGATTAAAGTCGGTGTTAACCTTGAGTTGACTGGTACAGTTGCTGCTTATGGTAATGCAGAAAACAACGGGATTAAACTTGCTGTTCAAGAGATTAATAAAGCTGGCGGCGTTGATGGGAAAAAAATCGAACTTGTGACAAAAGATAACAAGTCAGAAAATGCGGAAGCTTCAACAGCTGCAACAAACTTGGCTATTCAAAGTCAAGTTAATGCCATGATTGGTCCTGCGACATCAGGTGCTGTTGCTGCAGCAAGTTTGAACGCACAAAAAACTGGTGTTCCTTTGTTGACACCAAGCGGAACTCAAGATGATTTAACACTTGATACTGTTGATGGTGTTAAAAAATATGTTTTCCGTACGACTTTCCAAGATAGCTTCCAAGGTCAGGTTTTAGCTCAATATGCTTACAGTAATTTGAATGCTAAAAAGGTCGTTCTTTATTACGACAATTCAAGTGACTATGCTAAAGGAATTGCTGAGGAGTTCAAGAAAAAATATCAAGGCGACATTGTTACAACAGCTACCTTTGCTTCAGGGGATAAGGATTTCCAATCAGCTTTGACGAAATTTAAAAACTTGGATTATGATGCTATTGTTATGCCTGGTTATTATACAGAAACTGGTATTATCACAAAACAAGCGCGTGATATGGGAATCAGTGTTCCAATTCTTGGACCTGATGGTTTCAATGATGATAGCTTTGCTGATTTGGCTGGTAAAGCTAATGCTAATAGTGTTTACTACGTATCTGGTTATTCAACAAAAACAGCCCTTTCAGGTAAAGCAAATGATTTTATTAAAGCTTATAAAGCAAAATACGGTTCAGAACCAAATATGTTTGCCGCACTTTCTTATGATTCAGTTTATATGATTGCAAAAGCAGCAGAAGGTGCGAAAACTTCAATTGATATTGCTAATAACCTTGCTAAATTAAAAGATTTTGATGGTGTGACTGGTAAGATGACTATCGACAAGAAACACAATCCAATCAAAACAGCTTTGATGGTTATTATGAAAGATGGTGCTGAAGTTTCAGCAGATGCTGTTGAAATTAAGAAAAACTAAGCTCTTTTGTCGTTAGTTTTTTGATCATTTGACTAGAAAGTTTGGTAATTTTATGTTTTTAGAACAACTTCCCCAACAACTGGTTAATGGTATTATTCTAGGTAGTATTTATGCTCTACTTGCTTTAGGTTATACCATGGTTTATGGGATTATTAAATTAATTAACTTTGCGCATGGTGATATCTATATGTTGGGTGCTTTTATCGGCTACTATGCTATTAGTACGCTTCATATGAATTTCTGGCTTGCGCTTATTGTGACAATGGTTGCGACAGCCTTTATCGGAATGGTAATTGAATTCTTAGCTTATCGTCCGTTGCGTCACTCAACTCGTATTGCTGCCTTGATTACAGCTATCGGTGTGTCATTCTTCCTTGAATACGGTATGGTTTTCTTGGTCGGTGCTAATACACGTTCATTCCCGCAAGCAATTGATATTGTTAGCTACAAGCTTGGTCCTGTTACGGTAACAAATATTCAATTGTTGATTTTGGTTGTTTCTCTTGTCTTGATGGTTGCTTTGCAGTTAATTGTTAAAAAGACAAAAATGGGTAAAGCTATGCGTGCCGTTTCTGTTGATAGTGATGCAGCTGAATTGATGGGGATTAATGTTAATTCAACAATCAGTTTCACTTTCGCACTTGGTTCAGCGTTAGCTGGTGCCGCTGGTGTTTTGATTGGACTTTACTACAATTCAATTGAGCCACTTATGGGGATGACTCCTGGTATCAAAGCCTTTGTCGCTGCCGTTCTTGGTGGTATTGGTATTATTCCAGGTGCTGCGCTTGGTGGATTTGTTATTGGTATTTTAGAGACATTATCAATTTCAGTTAACCTCTCAAGCTACCGCGATGCTATTGTTTATGCTGTCTTAATCATTATTCTTTTGGTAAGACCAGCTGGTATTCTCGGTAAAAATGTGAAAGAGAAGGTGTAGAAAATGAAAAAGAATCTAAAACTTAACCTTTCTTGGCTTGCACTTATTGTAGTTCTTTTTGGAATTATAGAAGTATTAACAAAAACAAATATTTTAAACCTTTACTATATCCAAATTTTAATGGGGATTGGTATTAGTATTTTGATGGGACTTGGTACAAACTTGGTACTTGGTTTCTCAGGTCAGTTTACGCTAGGACAAGCTGGTTTCATGGCGATTGGTGCTTATGCGACAGCTATTATTACGCAACAAAATCCAACATATGGTGGCTTCTACTTCTCGATGCTAGTTGGTGTTGTGATTGCTGTTCTTGTAGCCCTTGTTTTTGGTGTACCGACTCTTCGTTTGAAAGGTGACTACCTTGCCATTGCAACACTTGGTATGGCTGAAATTATTCGTATCTTTATTGTCAATGGTGGTGAAGTGACAAACGGTGCCGCTGGTTTGACAGGGATTTTGCCATATACATCTTGGCCTGTTATCTTCATTTTTGTGGCTGGTATCACAGTTTTGATTTTGAACTTTTTGCGTTCATCAACTGGTCGTCAGGTAATTGCTGTGCGTGAAGATGAAATTGCTGCAGAAGCTATGGGAGTTAACGTAACGAAAATGAAAGTTATGATTTTCGTTATGGGGGCAATTATTTCTGCGATTGCTGGTTCACTTTACGTTGGTTACATTGGAACAGTTGTACCAAAAGATTTCACAATTATGAAATCCATTGATTATTTGATTATCGCTGTTCTTGGTGGTCTTGGATCAATTACAGGTACCATCCTTGCGGCTATTGTTTTGGGTATTTTGAATATGTTCTTACAAAATGTGTCAAACCTACGTATGATCATTTACTCACTTGCTTTGATTTTAGTCATGATTTTCCGTCCAGGTGGACTATTGGGGACAAAAGAATTTACCTTGTCACGATTCTTTAATAAAGGCAAAGGAGGTAATCACTAATGGCATTGCTTGATGTTAAAAATCTAACTAAAAACTTCGGTGGTTTGACAGCCGTTGGTGATGTTACCATGCATCTTGATGAAGGAGAGCTAGTTGGATTAATCGGGCCAAATGGTGCTGGAAAAACAACGCTTTTTAACCTTTTGACAGGTGTTTACGAACCAAGTGAAGGCTCAGTTTCTCTAGATGGAACATTATTGAACGGTAAGAAACCCTATAAAATTGCATCACTTGGCTTATCACGTACTTTCCAAAATATCCGTCTCTTTAAAGATATGACCGTTTTGGAAAATGTACTTGTTGGTATGGCTAATCAAAATAATCCACATCTTTTGGCAAGTTTCCTTCGTTTACCAAAATTTTACAGTAGCGAAGAAAAATTGCACCAAAAAGCAATGAAACTACTTGCTATTTTTGATCTTGATGGTGATGCAGAAACTTTGGCTAAAAACCTTCCATACGGACAACAACGTCGTTTGGAAATTGTCCGTGCCCTTGCTACAGAACCTAAAATTCTCTTTTTGGATGAACCTGCTGCTGGTATGAACCCACAAGAAACAGCAGAATTGACACAACTCATCCGTAAAATTAAAGAAGAATTTAATATCACTATCATGCTGATTGAACATGATATGAGCCTTGTTATGGAAGTTACTGAGCGCATTTATGTTCTTGAATATGGACGCCTAATCGCTCATGGTACTCCTGATGAAATTAAAAATAATCAACGCGTAATCGAAGCTTATCTTGGAGGTGAAGGATAATGGCAATGTTAAAAGTTGATAATTTATCAGTACACTACGGCGTTATCCAAGCTGTAAAAGATGTTTCTTTTGAAGTTAATGAAGGGGAAGTTGTGACTCTTATTGGTGCCAATGGTGCTGGTAAAACTTCAATTCTTCGTACAATTTCAGGATTGGTTCGACCAAGTGCTGGTAAAATTGAATTTCTTGGCCAAGAAATTCAAAAAGAACCTGCCCGTCGAATTGTTGCTAATGGTTTGTCACAAGTTCCTGAAGGACGTCACGTCTTTCCTGGATTGACTGTTCTTGAAAACCTTGAATTGGGAGCTTTCTTGCGCAACGATCGTGAAGAAAATCAAAAGAACTTGAAGAAAGTCTTTGATCGCTTCCCACGTCTTGAAGAACGTAAAATGCAAGATGCTGCCACACTTTCAGGTGGTGAACAACAAATGCTTGCAATGGGACGTGCTTTGATGAGTCAACCTAAATTGCTCTTGCTCGATGAACCATCAATGGGACTTGCACCAATCTTTATCCAAGAAATTTTTGATATTATTCAAGATATTCAAAAACAAGGAACAACAGTCTTGCTAATTGAACAAAACGCTAACAAAGCGTTGGCGATTGCTGATCGTGGTTACGTTTTAGAAACAGGAAAAGTTGTTTTTTCTGGAACAGGTAAAGAATTATTAGAATCTGAAGAAGTTCGAAAAGCTTATCTTGGTGGATAAGATAGACTTTTATCAGTTTTTTTGAGGAAGGGTAGGCAAATATGTCTACTCTTTTTTATGACTGTTTAGCTTTTTAGGAATCGTTTGCAGTTTGTGATATAATAAATATAAGAAAAATAAGCGGAGATTAATTATGGCAGTTAAAGATTTTATGACAAGAAAAGTTGTCTATGTATCACCCGATACAACAGTTGCCCATGCAGCTGATATGATGAGAGAACAAGGATTACGCCGCTTACCAGTTATTGAAAATGATCGATTAGTCGGCATTGTTACTGAAAGAACAATGGCAGAAGCTAGTCCATCAAAAGCGACTTCTTTGTCAATTTATGAAATGAATTATTTGTTAAATAAAACAAAAATTCGTGACATTATGATTCGAGATGTTATTACAGTATCACCTTATGCTAGTCTTGAGGATGCTGTCTACGCGATGATGAAAAATCATGTCGGAATTTTGCCAGTTGTTGAATCCGGACAAGTTTATGGCGTGATTACAGAAAAAGATGTTTTTAAAGCTTTCCTAGAAGTATCAGGATATGGTGAAGAAGGGATTCGTGTTATCATTACTGCTGAAGATACAGTTGGAACGTTAGCGAAAATTGTTGACACTATTTCAGCAGATAACCTTAACATCAAACGTACAGTAGTTGCAACACGTAAATCAGGTAAAGTAGTTATTGAGATTCAAATTGATGGCAAAGCAGATGTTACTGATTTGCGTGAAAAATTAATCAATCAAGGTATTCAAGTTGATGCAATTGAGTTAACCTCAGCTAAAGTCATTGATTAAAGGAATTATGGAAGCATTGCTAAGATTAGCAGTGCTTTTTTGTACGATTTTTGATAGAATAGAAGTATAATAAATTTTAAGGAATTTTCATGAAAAACGGTATAATCATTACATTTGAAGGTCCAGATGGTGCTGGAAAAACTACAGTCTTAGAAAAAGTTCTTCCAGTTTTGCAAGAAAAGGGCTACGATATTGTGACCACACGTGAACCAGGTGGTGTTGAAATTGCAGAACGCATTCGTGATGTTATTTTGGATGTTAAGCACGTTGCGATGGACAGTAAGACAGAGTTGCTACTTTATATGGCAGCAAGACGTCAACACTATGTAGAAAAAGTGTTGCCAGCTTTAGAGGCTGGTAAGGTGGTCTTGATTGATCGTTTTATTGATAGTTCAGTAGCTTATCAAGGCGCAGGACGTGGTCTTGATAAAGAAATTATTGCTAAGTTAAATGACTTCTCAACAGATGGTAGAAAGCCTGATTTGACGCTTTATTTTGATGTTGAATCAGAAATTGGCTTAGCCCGAATTGCTAAAAATGCTGACCGAGAAGTGAATCGTCTTGATTTGGAAAAATTAGACATGCATAAGCGTGTTAGACAAGGATATCTAGCTTTAGCTCAGACAGAAGAACGTATTGTGACGATTGATGCTTCACGTGAATTAGATCAAGTTGTTGCAGAAGCGACACAAGTAATTCTTGAGAAACTAAGCTAAATAAGAGTAAAGGAATTAAAATGGATTTAGAGTGCTTGCAACCCCAACTTTTTAAAGACTTTAATCAGATTTTAAAATCAGATAGGATGAACCACGCCTATCTTTTTTCAGGGGATTTTGCCAGCTTTGATTTTGCGCTCTATCTTGCTAAAAGTCGTTTCTGTGAGAATTTGCAAGAAGGAAGACCTTGTGGTAAATGCCGTGAATGTCAATTGATTGAGGATAATGATTTTTCAGATGTAAAAATCGTCAAGCCAACAGGACAAATCATTAAAACAGATACCATTCGTGAGATGATGCGTGATTTTTCACGTTCAGGATTTGAAGGAAAATCGCAAGTTTTCATCATTCAAGATTGTGAAAAGATGCATATCAATGCTGCTAACAGCCTTTTGAAATTCATCGAAGAACCACAAAGCTCATCTTACATGATTTTGCTTACTAGCGATGAAAGCAAGGTCCTTCCAACTATTAAGAGTCGAACACAAGTTTTTCGTTTTCCAAAAAATAAGAAGCTCTTAGTGGAACAAGCTGAAAAAGCTGGCATTCTAAAAACTCAGGCTGATATCTTAGCAGAGTTAGCTAAAACACCAGCTCACTTAGATGAGTTGATGGCTGATAAGAAGATTTTAGAGCTCCTTCAGACCTGTGAACGCTTTATCTCAATACTATTTAAAGATAAGGCGACAGCTTATCTGGAAACAGGTCGTTTGGTTCAGGCTGCTCTTGAAAAGTCAGAACAGGAACTGGTTTTCCAACTCTTGCCTTTGTTTTTAGCAAAGCAATTTAACCAAAAAGAAAGTTTAGATTATTTAGAGAAAAGTTATAGGGCACAGCAGATGTGGAAGTGTAATGTGAGCTTTCAAAATGTGCTAGAATATATGGTGATTTCATGACAGAAGTATTGAGTGTAAAGTACGAAGAAACAGGCAACGTTGTCTATGTTTTGCCAAATCAAAATTATCAAGTTGGTGACTATCTCGTTATCAAAAATAAAAAAGGCTGTCGATTAGCTCAGGCAGTTACAGCCAATGAAGAAATGGATGACGTCAAATTGCCTGCTGAGATGGATAAGGTGCTTCGTCCGGCTAACGAAAAAGATTTTCAAGCTTATCAAGAAAATCTAGAATTAGCCATGAATTCTTTTGATAAGGTGAATGAGTTAATCGAAGCCAATCAACTTAAAATGAAAGTGATTGATATTGTCTTTCCTTTAGAAAGAAGTTATGTCTTAATTACATTTTGTGCAGAAGATCGTGTGGACTTTCGTCAGCTTTTACGTGATTTGGCTGCTCACTTTAAAACACGTATTGAACTTCGTCAGATTAATAGTCGTGAAGAAGCTAAAGTGTACGGTGGTGTGGGGCCTTGTGGCCGTGCCCTTTGCTGTGCTAGCTTTCTGGGAGAATTTCCACCAGTATCAATCAAAATGGTCAAAAATCAAGGCATGTCACTTAGCACGGGTAAGACAGCAGGTATCTGCGGTCGTTTAATGTGCTGTTTGAGCTTTGAAGATGAGTTTTACAAAACCTCTAAGGAGAAATTCCCTGATTTGGGAGCAGAAATTGAAACGGTTGATGGATTAGGAGTAGTTGTGGGAATCGATGTCTTTTCTGACACAGTTAAGGTAAGATTACCTGAACGACACACTCTTTTAACTTATGCTTTAGAGGAGGTCAAAGTACGTGGATAAAAAAGAATTATTTGATGCCTTTGATGGTTTTTCACAAAATTTAATGATTACCTTGGCTGAAATTGAAGCCATGAAAAAACAAGTACAATCTTTGCTAGAAGAAAATACAGCTCTTCGACTTGAGAACGATAAACTACGTACACGTCTTTCTCAACTTGAACAAGAAACACCTGTTAAATCTTCTAAACAAGGTAAAAAATATATTGAAAGCATTTATCACGATGGTTTCCATATCTGTAATGACTATTACGGACAACGTCGTGAAAATGATGAAGAATGCATGTTCTGTATGGAAGTCTTAGATAGGGAGTAATCGTCTGTTATGAAAGTACAAAAAAGTTTCAAGGGGCAGACTGACTATGGAACCTTGTATCTTGTGCCAACACCAATTGGTAATCTGCAAGACATGACGTTTCGTGCAGTAGAAACGTTGAAAGCAGCAGATTTTGTCTGTGCTGAAGATACTCGAAATACAGGTCTTTTATTGAAGCATTTTGATATTACTGTTAAGCAAATTAGCTTTCATGAGCATAATGCTTATGAAAAAATTCCAGAGTTGCTAGAACTTTTGAAGTCTGGAAAAAATTTGGCTCAGGTATCAGATGCTGGAATGCCATCAATTTCAGATCCAGGACATGATTTGGTAAAAGCAGCCATTGCTGAAGATATTACTGTTGTGGCTCTTCCAGGGGCTTCAGCAGGGATTACGGCGTTAATTGCTAGTGGACTTGCACCACAGCCACATATCTTTTATGGGTTCTTACCACGAAAATCAGGACAACAAAAAGACTTTTTTGAGAGTAAAAAAGCCTATCCTGAAACGCAAATCTTTTATGAATCACCTTATCGCGTGTCAGATACCTTAGAGAACATGTTAGCTGTCTATGGTGACAGACAAGTTGTTTTGGTTCGTGAATTGACAAAACTTTACGAAGAATATCAACGTGGTTCTATTTCAGAACTCTTGGAGTATATTGCTGAGAATCCCTTAAAAGGTGAGTGTTTGTTAATTGTTTCTGGTCAGGATCAAGCTGTTTTAACTGAAGTTGCTGCAGAAGACTTAAAACCAGCAGAGCTTGTGTCTAGCCTAGTTGAGGCTGGTGAAAAACCAAATCAAGCCATTAAGAAGGTTGCCAAAACGTATGGCTTAAATCGTCAAGAAGTTTATAATGCTTATCATGGTATTTGATATGATTCATTGAAAAAATCAGGCATTTTGTCTGATTTTTTAGTTTGTTTACAAATAGATGTAAGAAAATATAACATTGATAGTTATAATGAAAAATGAGCGAAAGCTAACATCGTATGTTTTCTGTAAATGTTGCTAAAAGCTTTTAAAATAAGGCTTTTTTGTGCGATTTAGACTAGCATATTTCTCTGACATCACTTGTCATAAAATTAAAAAATTCAGAAAATTTGTCCAAAAAACCTTTACTTGTCCAAAAAATAGTGTTATATTATCTAACATAAAAATCTAACGCGATGTTAGAGATTTTGAGTTTGGTTTTAAAAATTAAAACCTTAGAAAATAAAAGGAGTTTTTGATATGGATGCAGGAAGTATTGCTTTTATGATTATCTGTGCTGGCCTAGTCTTCTTAATGACACCTGGCTTAGCCTTCTTCTACGGTGGTTTAGGAAGACGTAAAAATGTCATCAACACCATGATGATGTGTGCGATTCCTATTGCGGTTGGTTCTGTAATGTGGATGATTTGTGGTTACTCCCTTTCATTTGGTGGAAGCGGAAGTCTTATTGGTAACTTCTCTCATCTATTTTTCAATGGTGTTAGTGATTCAGCTAGTACACGAGGTCTAGCAATTCCGGATGCTTTGTTTGCTGCTTTCCAAATGATGTTCCCAATCATCACAGTTGCCATTTTAACAGGGGCAGCAGCAGGACGTATGAGATTTACACCACTAGTTATTTTCGTTGTTCTATGGCTTTTGGTAGTCTACTTCCCATTTGCTCATATGGTTTGGGACGAAGGACTTTTGGCTCAATGGGGTACAATCGACTTTGCCGGTGGTGACGTTGTCCACATCACTTCAGGGGTATCTGGTTTAGTTCTAGCTATTCTTCTTGGAAAACGTCGTGATTATGATCGTTTAGAATACCGTCCTCACAATGTTCCATTTGTTTTCTTAGGTGCTGGTCTACTATGGTTCGGTTGGTTTGGATTTAACGCAGGTTCAGCTTTAGCAGCTGATGGACTTGCTGTTCATGCCTTTGTAACAACTCATATTTCAGCAGCGGCAGCAATGCTTTCTTGGTTGCTTATTGAAAAAACATTGACTGGTAAATTCTCACTTGTAGGTGCTTCAACTGGTTTGGTTGCAGGACTTGTCGCTATCACACCTGGTGCAGGTTTTGTTTCAACTTGGAGTTCACTTCTAATTGGTCTTTTCGTAAGTCCAATTTGTTATTTCGCTATTTCAGTTCTTAAAAGTAAATTTGGTTATGATGATGCTCTTGATGCCTTTGGTTGTCACGGTATCGGTGGTATCTTTGGTGGATTGGTAACAGGACTCTTCACTACACCAGAGCTTGCTCTTGATAAACATAACTTTGGTTTAATTTATGGAAATGGCCACCTTTTCTTAGTAACAATTGCAGCTATCATCTTCACAATTGTTTGGTCAGCAGTTGCAACATTTGTCATTGTTAAGGTTATTTCAATCTTTACAAGTATTCGCGTTGAAGATCGTGCAGAAGCTATTGGTCTTGATGATAGTGAACATGAAGAAACAGCCTATCCAACATTCATGGGCTTGGATTCATAAGTAACAGCGTTTGACTTGTTGAAAATAAAAAACTGAGTTAAACTAATAACAATAGAGAAGTTTAGAAAGGGTGTACATTATGAAAAAAATCGAGGCTATTATCCGTCCAGATCGTCTAGAAGATCTGAAAGATGCCTTATCAAAGGCTGGTTTTACAAAGGGAATGACCGTCAGCCAAGTTTTAGGATATGGTAATCAACGTGGCTTTGCAGAATATGTTCGTGGTCAAAAAATTGTGCCAACATTACTTGCAAAAGTTAAAGTTGAAATTGTTACTCATGATGCTGCGGTTGACGAAATTGTGGATATTATCCGCAAAGCCGTTCACACTGGGGAAGTTGGAGATGGGAAAATCTTCATTCTTCCCATTGAAGAAGTCATCCGAATTCGTACAGGTGAACGTGGAGGAGATGCCGTTTAGGCAATAAAGATATCTTCAAAGTAAAAATAAATGTGATGGAAAATCCGAGTTCAGTAGAATTCGGATTTTTTGGCAGAAAAAAACACCTTGCTATTCAAGGTGTTGAATCACTATTAACAAATTTTAGTGCCATGTGCTGCTTGGGCACCAGTTTTTTCAATTAGTTCTTGGTAATTATCAGCCGTAACGCCGCCACCAATCATAATTTCGATTCGTCCATTGGCATAGTCAACAAGTTCTTTAAGATGGCTGACATTTTCAAAAATATCATTAGCTACTGAAGAACCGTGCGTTAAGATACGGACAAAACCAAGTTCAACGAGTTGGTCAATAGCTTCCTTTTGATTTTCTAAAGGAATTTGGTCAAATGCCATGTGAAATACAAGTGGCAATCCTTGTGTTGATGGAAGGAGTTGTTCAATGCCTTCAATATCAATATGATTGTCTTCAGTTAGCAATCCAAGCACTAAGCTGTCGCTTTCTAGTTCTGCTGCACGAAGAATATCGTCTTCCATGATACGAAGTTCACTATCGTTGTAGACGAAGTTGCCACCACGGGGGCGAATCATTGTTGCTAGTGAGATTTCTTTTTCATGAAGATAGCGTGCAGTTTCTTTGATGACACCATATGAAGGAGTTGTCCCACCAACAGCTAAATTATCACAAAGTTCAACACGTTTAACTGATGAGTCGAGTTTGTTGAGCAGTGTTGTATTTTCAGCACAAAATTCTTTGATAATCATTTTTTCTCCTTAATGTTTGTTATTTACTATTATAACATGATTGTTTATAAATATTTTGGATAAAAATCCGTAAAAATCTTTACAAAATTCAGAAAATTGTGATATAATTTATACCATTATACGGAGGTATTTTTATGACAATTTACAATTTCTCTGCAGGTCCTGCAGTGTTACCAAAACCAGTGCTTGAACAAGCACAGCGTGAAATGCTTGACTACCAAGGTAGCGGCATGAGTGTTTTAGAAATGTCCCACCGTTCCAAAGAGTTTGATAATATCATTAAAGAAGCTGAAAAATTATTGCGTGAATTGATGGCAATTCCTGATAATTACAAAGTAATGTTCCTTCAAGGTGGAGCATCTACACAATTCACTATGCTTCCTTTGAACCTAGCTAAGGGACGTAAGGCATATTATCTAGTTGGTGGATCATGGGGTAAAAAAGCTTATGCTGAAGCTGTTAAATTGTCCAAATCCGTTCCTTTTGAACCCTTGCTCCTAGCCTCGTCAGAAGATACTGTATACGATCATATTCCTACGTTTGATCCAAAAGATATTGATCCAGAAGCTGCTTATGTTCATATCACAACAAACAACACTATTGAAGGAACTTCAATCTATGACCTTCCTGACACTAATGGTGTGCCAATCGTTGCTGATATGTCTTCAAATATTTTAGCTGTTCGCTATAATGTCGAAGATTTTGCTTTGATTTATGCTGGTGCTCAAAAGAATATTGGCCCTGCTGGTGTTACAGTTGTTATTGTTCGTGAAGACTTCTTGAACGACGAACCAACGCTTTCTGCTATGCTTGATTATCGTATCCAAGCAGAAGCGGGATCACTTTACAATACACCACCAGCATACAGTATTTATATTGCAAAACTCGTCTTTGAATGGGTAAAAGCATTTGGTGGCGTTGATAAGATGGAAGCTGCTAACCGTGAAAAATCAGGTCTTTTGTATGATTTCATCGATCAATCAGATTTTTATACAAATCCTGTTAAGAATCCAGCAGAACGTTCAGTGGCTAACATTCCATTTGTGACACCAAGTAAAGAACTTGATGCTAAGTTTGTTGCTGAGGCAACACCACTTGGATTCAAAAATATTAAAGGTCACCGTTCAGTTGGTGGTATGCGTGCAAGTCTTTATAACGCATTCCCACGCCAAGGTGTGCTTGATTTGATTGAATTCATGAAAAAATTTGAAGCAGAAAATAAATAAGATTTCTGTGGATTTTGTAGGTTAGGATAATAAACGTGTTTCTTTTATAGCGATATAAGCCATTAAGTCTGAGATTTTATCCCAGACTTTTGGTGTAAAGGGGAAAATATGGTATACAGTGTTAAAACATTTAATAATATTAATCAAGTAGGTCTTAAAGAATTAGGAAATCATTTCCAAATTGATGGTGATTTAGCAGAAAATCCAGATGCTTTCATTCTTCGTAGTCAAAACCTTCATGGGATTGAATTTCCGAAAAATCTGAAAGCAATTGCGCGTGCCGGTGCTGGAACAAATAATATTCCAATTGCTGATGCAACAGCTGCAGGGATTGTGGTCTTTAACACACCAGGAGCTAATGCTAATGCGGTTAAAGAAGCAGTACTTGCTTCAATTTTGATGTCAGCACGTGATTATATTGCTGCTAATGCTTGGGTAAATACTCTTTCAGGTGATGACGTTCCAAAACAAGTCGAAGCTGGTAAAAAACAATTTGCTGGTAATGAAATCTCAGGTAAAACACTTGGTGTTATTGGACTTGGAGCAATCGGTGGTCGTATTGCCAACTATGCACAACGCCTTGGGATGAATGTCTTGGGCTATGACCCATATGTTTCTATTGAAACAGCTTGGAACATTTCTCACCATGTTAAACGTGTAGATGATGTCAAAGAAATTTTTGCTAACTGTGACTACATTACTGTTCACGTACCATTGACAGATGAAACTCGTAATACATTTGATAGTGAAGCTTTTGGATTGATGCAAAAGGGAACTGTCGTTATTAACTTTGCGCGTGGTGAATTGGTTGACAATGCAGCATTATTTGAAGCTATTGAAGCTGGTGTGGTTAAACGCTATATCACTGACTTCGGTACTGAAGAATTGCTCAACAAAGATAAAATCACTGTTTTCCCTCACGTGGGTGGTTCTACAGCAGAAGCTGAGTTGAACTGTGCGATTATGGCTGGTAAAACCATTCGTCAATTTATGGAAACAGGTGAAATCACTAATTCAGTTAATTTCCCTAATGTCCATCAAGCTTTGACAGCACCATATCGTATTACTCTTATTAATAAAAATGTTCCAAATATCGTGGCTAAAATTTCAACAGCGGTATCTGAACTTGGCATTAACATTGATAATATCATCAACCGTTCAAAAGGTGATTATGCTTATACCCTTCTTGATCTTGATGAAACAGATAAAGCCAAAGTTGATCACTTGGTAGCTAACTTTGAAGCGAGCGACAATATCGTACGTGTTCGTTTAATTGCTAAGAAATAATTAAGATGAGCTGAGATTAAATCTCGGCTCTTTTTGTATTTATTTGATATAATGAGGGAAACTATCACTTGTTAGCAAAGGAGTAAAAAATGTTTACTTTTTATGAATACCCTAAATGTAGCACATGTCGTCGTGCTAAGGCTGAATTAGAAGAATTAGGTGCAGAATTTGAAGCGATTGATGTGACTGTTGATACTCCGACAGCGGAGCAAATTAAGTCATGGATTGAGACTTCTTCATTCACAATTAAAAACTTTTTCAATACAAGTGGTCAAGCGTATCGAGCATTTGGTTTGAAAGATAAAGTTGATCAGTTAACCCTTGATGAAGCTGCTGACTTGTTAGCATCTGATGGCATGTTGATTAAGCGACCTGTTTTAGTTAAAGATGGTCAAGTACTACAACTCGGACACCGAAAATCATACGCCGATTTATTGAAAAACTAAGAACTATCTCCTGAGTCTATCTCAGGATTTTTTATTATCATTTTTTAAAAAAATCAGAATTTTTTAAGTTTTTAGCTTTTGTAGCAGTATTTTTTGCTATAATAGTCCCATATTATAAGTTTTTCGGGGATTACTATGGTAAAGGAGAGAAGTGATGCTTGGGAGTGCTAAGAAATTTTGCTTGAGAATGGCTTTGATTTTATTTTTAGTGATTGGAGTCTATTATGCTATTTTTACAAGTCAGCATCATTATTTGGGGATTGAAGCTGATTTTAAAAATGGACATTGGGTAGTAACGGACATTCATAATGGTGGTTTAGCTAAGAAATCAGCTCTTACGGAAGGTGATATGATTTTAAAAATTGGTCACCAAGATAGTAAAGAAAATGCTTTGTTAAATAAGTGGTTGATTGTTGAGCAGGCAAAATCAATTCTTGTTGAAGATAATCAGCAAGAAAAGCGTATTTCTTTTAAGGAAAAGAAGTCTTTTGATTCTTTATTTGTCATTTTTGAGAGCATAGCTTTGGTTTTACTGGTCTGGGCAATACTACCTTTGAAAAAAGATAAGTCGAGTAAGACGAGTAGACGCTATAGTTTGTTTTTAATTGCGACAGCCTTTTTTCTGAGCTCGTTGATTCCTTCAAGTATGGGCAATACTTTGGGACGCTTCTTTGTGGTTTCCTATATTACTTTATTGCCTTTTTTCATTGATGTTTTTTGGCGAGCAAGTGTGCTAAAAGAAGCAGCAACAAAATTATCTGTGTTTTCAAGAATTGTTATTTTATATTCACTGATAACCATGCTGATTTTTGCTTTGGTTGAGCAATTTTCTCTTCCATTGATTGTTGTTAAATACTTATCTAATGGGGTGTTTTACGTTAGCTTTTCGTTTTTACTGATTTTAGCTGCTCTTTCTTTGGTAAAGGATTACTCATCTTTTCTTTTGCAGAAGGTTAATCTTATATTATTAACCATACTTAGTTTAATTCCTTTATTTATTGGCTATATTTTTCCATTACCGTATGACCTTCCTTTCTCATGTACCATTCCTTTGTTATTTCTCCCAATAACTGGGGCTGTCAATCATTTAATCGTCAATCGCTTAACGATGACGAGAACGCATCTGCCTTTACCTGTGGTATATATTCTGGTAGCTATTGTATCAACTTTTGTCATGGTATCTTTTGCGGTTATGATGCAATTTATGCCAGTATGGTTCGTGGCCATTTATTGTTTTTTATTTCTTCTTTGTTCCCTACCTATCATCAAAGATTTTATGGATATGGCAAAACAATTGAACTATCGCTTGGATAGGCAGACGATTTTTTCTGCTGTTGAGATGGAACGTGAGGACATTGCCATCACTATTCATGACACCATTATTCAAGAAGTTATTTACCATAAGAAACAAATAGAATCTGAAGACAACATCAATAAAGGTGAAGTCTTAAATACTTTAGACGATGTGGTTTTTGAATTGCGTGAATTGTGTTCTAACATTTATCCTCTGATGATCAAGGAATTAGGATTAAAAAATGCAATTTTAGAACTTTTGAATAAATTCCAAAAAGAAGAACCTGTTCTGATTGAACATGAACTAGCTTTTGAGCGTTTGCCTTTTGAAAGTCGTGTGAGCAATTTCATTTTGCGATCGATCAAGGAATTAATTACTAATAGTATTATGCATGGTAATGCTAAGCAAATTAAATTATCTCTTTTTGAGACCGCTGAACAGGTTGTGGTTGAAGTAGTAGATGATGGAGAATTTATTGAACGATCTGATGATCATAAAAGTCATTTTGGACTTAATGTGATTGCTGAAAAACTAGTTCTTCTTGGCGGAGAGTTACAGATTGAAAAATCACCAACGAGAGTAAGGATGCTATTGCCGAAAGGAGATAAAAATGATAAGAATAGCAGTGATTGATGACCATGAGTTGGTTTTACAAGGCATTTGCACACAGTTATCTCAAGTAGAAAAGTTTGATATTGTTGGGGCATTTACAGAGGTAGAAGAGTTAAAACTTTGTTTGCTGTGTAAGAAAGTGGATGTTTTAATCATGGATTTGATGTTAAAAGACATTCACGGGTTTGACTTGATTGAACAATTAAAGCAAATGCATATTGAATTTCCAAAGATTATTCTGATTTCAGGTTTTTATGAGCCAATCTTGCATAAGCGCGCAAATGAGCTCGGAGTTAAGGCATTTTTGCCAAAAGAAACGTCATGTACAGACTTAACAAGCACCATTATCAATGTTGCTAACGGTAATTGTGTGATTCCAGATACTTTATTGGAAGGTCAGGAAAATCATTTGTTGACAGAAGTTGAGCTAAAAATTTTGAGCTTGATTGCTGAAGAATATTCTAATGCACAAATTGCTAAGGAATTATTTATTAGCCGTCGAACGGTTGATACCCATGTGACCAATATTTGTACAAAATTAAATGTTACAGGTCGAGTTGGGGCAGTGCGCGAAGCTGTTAAATTAAAATTAGTATAATACGGAACCAAAAAGGTAAACAGATATTCGTAAATTACGGATGTCTGTTTTTTATTGTTTTTGTATGATTAATACGTAAAGGAAAAATGGAAAAAGGAGAAGATGGATGGCAAATGTTGATGCATTGTTAGGTGATCATCGCCAAAGATATTTTGGTGATGGGCACAAGAGAACTCTATATGGTGTAACTAAGATTGATGATAATCTATTTGGTTCAATTAGTCACAGTGGTACTTGGTCAAGTAAGTCACAGCAAGAAGTACAACCGCATTTGAGTACTCTGGATGGTGTTATTTTAGCTAGCTTATTGGCTGAAAAGTATTTGGAATCTATCGGAGAAGATTCAAGTAGTTATTTCTTGACTAAATTTGAAATCAAGTCTGGTATGAAGCCAATTGAGAATTTAAATGAAATTCCCCTCATTTTAAAGAGCTCAGTTACTGAAAATGATTATGCCTTATTTAATGTTTTGATTCTAGACATGAAAGTTAGTGTGACTTTTAAAAATATTGATTCTTCAGGAAAAGTAGCTGGTGCAGGAGAAGGTTTTGAAGGATTTATTAGTAATCATTTAAAAAATATTCAACATGATATTTACGATATTAGTTTCCTAGATACGCTTGATACGGCAGATAAATGTTCAATCTTTTGTAAGGCAAATAGAGCAAATAGTCAATTAGTTGATTATAAAGGAATATCGGCTAATTTTTCTCATTGCTATTCTTTATTAGAATTGTTGATTGTATTTTCACAAATGGCTGAGATGTTAGCTTATCACGCTGATAATATTGATAGAGATTGTAGTCAGACATTGTGGATGAAAAATGTGACTGCTGAGTTAGCTCATCCGATTCCTGTCGATGAGATTGAATTATTAGGAAAAATCAGAAAAAACAAGTTAATTGATATGAAAGGCCATAATTGGAAAATTTTTGAAATGTCTGGTGCTGATACAAAAAATCGCATTTGTATTTCAAGTAAAATTGCTCATCAATTACCTGATTTAGGAGAATAACAAATGTACAAAAGGGAAATTAGACTGGTTATTTCGGGAACATATTCAACTGGGAAAACAACAACGGCAACTGCTCTATCGATTGCAACTGGGATACCGTTGATTAATGCCTTATCAGCTCGTGAAATTCTAACCGAAATTTATCCAGGTAGGAGATTTCAAGACATGAATGCAACCGAGCTGATGACTTTGGGATTAAAGAGATTTGAAGAGAGAATACGAGAAGAAGCAATTCTATACAAAGAAAATTCTAGCTTTATTTCAGATGGTTCGGTACTTAATGAGTGGATTTACGGAACGGTACGCTTAAAAATTGGATTGAATCCAGGAGCAAAATTTATTCATAGACTTTCTAAAGCGATTTTAGGAATTCCTGGGAAAAATTTCTATCGCAAATATATGGATGCTTATGGCCAAGTGGCTAAAATTCACTCAAAAATGTGGTACACAGATGTGGTTCATTTACCTGTGGAATTTGAAATGGATCCTGATGGTCATCGACCGGTTTCTGAAAAGTATCGAACATTATCTGATATTGAAATTCAAGAAGGCTTTATGGCAATTGGGAAAAAGCCTGAGCTAGTAACTGGCAGCCAAGAAGAACGCTTGGAAAAAATTATCAAACACTACGATTTGCCAATCGTAGTTCCGATTAAAGAAGCTGTTGCTAAAGCAGAGGAAATCATTGCAAATAACAGAGAAGCGGTGTCAAAACGCATTATTGAACAATACAAAGAACCGTCATTGAAAGAAAAAGTGAAGTTTTTGACAGAATTTTAGGAGTAAAAATGATTACATTTCAAAATATTAGTAAGATTTATCAGGTTGGAGATCAAGAGGTTAAGGCTCTAGATGATGTTTCTTTTTCAATTGAGAAAGGAAAGTTTACCATCATTTTGGGTCCTTCTGGATCTGGAAAAAGTACTATGTTAAATTTACTCGGTGGTATGGATCAAGCGACAAGTGGTAATTTTATATTTGAGGATACGGATGTGACAGGTCTTAACGATAAAGAACTATCAAAATATCGTAAAGATGTTGTTGGCTTTGTCTTTCAGTTTTATAATCTTGTTCCAAGTTTAACTGCTTTAGAAAATATCAGTATCGCCGCTCAGTTGACGAAGAATGCAAAGCAATCTGAACACTATTTGGAAAAAGTCGGACTTAGTCATCGTAAAAATAACTTTCCTAACCAGTTATCTGGTGGTGAAATGCAGCGCGTGTCCATCGCTAGAGCTTTAGCTAAGAAACCAAAACTTCTCTTGTGTGATGAGCCGACAGGTGCGCTTGATTCGAAGACAGGACAGAAAATTATTGAACTGTTAAAAGAAACATCTGCTGATAAGGACGTTGCCGTCGTTATGGTAACGCACAATGCTGAATTTGAAAAGTATGCAGATAAGGTCATTTATTTAAAAGATGGCAAGATTGATGCTATTGTCGACAAATAAAATGAATAGATTGGAAGAATGATGAAATATCTTAATTTAAAACTCAGAAGGGATATCAGACGTCATTGGCAACAATTCTTTTCAGTGTTTTTGATGTCCTTATTAAGCGTGCTAATTTTTGTGGGGCTGCAAGGAGCTTGGCATGGTTTAGAGAAAAGTTTAGACGATTTTATTTCAAAATCTCATTTGCCAACGGTATGGCTCCAAGCAGATACCATTACCAAAAATCAAATTGAAGACATAAAAGTTTTACCTTCTGTTGATAAAGTTAATGTTAAGACCACTTTATTGACTAAAGTTGATTTTGATGATGATTCGGAAAAATATCTCAATTTAAATACCTTTAATGATTCAGCAGAAAAAGTTATTACTGTTGATAAAGGGGAAAAATTTGATGATAACTCAGAAGGCATTTGGTTAGATACAAATTTTGCTAACAAAAATCATTTGAAGCTTGGTGATGAGCTGACGCTTTCTTTAGCTAATCGAACGTTTAAATTTCCGATTAAAGGCTTGGTTGAATCGGCTGATAAGATTTATTTTACGGGAAGCATTGAATATTTAGCGCCAAATTCTAAAAACTATGCTTACGGTTATGTGTCAGAAAAAGCTTTGGCAAAAGTCACTAGCAATCAAAAAGGCTATAATGCTCTTGAGATTTATGCTAAAGAAGATGATATCAGAGATGATCTTGAGGAGATTTTAGGAGAGCATCTGTTATCTTATTATAATCAGGAAACATTAACAGAGGTGTCTGAGGCGACAGGACGTGTCGGACAAATTCGAAATTTATCGTATCTGTTTTCGTTCATTTTTATTCTTCTTGCCGTTCTTGCTATGTTTACCACTATTCGACGTCTTATTGAGAGTCAAACCAAAGAAATTGCAGTCATTAAGGCTTTGGGTTACTCCAACGGACAAATCACTTGGCATTATATTTCATTTGGCTTATTAGTGGGGAGCTTTGGTGCTTTGGTCGGCGCAGCAGTATCTCTTTTGATGTCACTTTTTGTTCTTGAAACACAAAAGACTATGTTTACTTTGCCACATTGGCAAATTGCCTATTCTTGGTCTGCTTTAGCTGTTATTGTCCTTGTTATTTTTATTTGTACGTTGTCAGCTTATTTGGCTTCGCGTCAAGTTATTAAGGGATTACCAGCTATTTTCTTACGTGGTAAGACTAAGAAAGTTCATCATGTTTTTCTTGAGAAAATACCTGCATTATGGCGTCGAATTTCTGATGAGAGTAAGTGGGCGATTCGTGACGCTTTCATTAACAGGGTGAGGGTGCTCATGGGAATTGTCGGAGTGGCTGGAAGTATGATGTTGCTCATTGCTGGTGTTGGTATGCCGATTTCAATGAATCATTTGGTGGACAAAGCTTATAACAATGACTTTTCATACGCTAAGCGCCTAACCGTAGCTAACTATAATCTGGCTGAAAAAACATATAAAGGCCAAGGGGTGCAAATTAGTCAAGCGCATTTCTCAAAAGATGATGGTTATAATCGTCTCTTGATTATTGTCAGCAATGGTGATTATGTCAATGCGAAAACAGCAGATGATAAATCGATTGGAAAAGGTGGCATTTATGTGACAAATCGCTTTGCTGAATTAGCAGGCATTAAAAAAGGAGATACCTTAGAAGTAAAACCATATCAAGATGGTAAATCTTATTCATTTAAAGTGAAGGGAATTGTGACTAGTGAGACAAACCAAGGTGCTTATATCAGATCAGAAACCTTTGAAGAAGCTGGTGGAAGATTTGCTCCACAGACATTGCTAGTCGGCCAAGAAGTCTCAAAAGCAGATATCAAAAATGATGCTAATATTCTATCGGTCATTAATAAATCAGATCAAGAAAAGAATGCTTATGATTTTGTAAATAGTTTGATGAGTGTCTTTTTGATGATTATTGGTTTTGCTTTGTTGCTTGTCATTGTTGTCCTTTACAACTTAGGTTCTTTAAATTTTGTTGAACGTATGCGTGATTATGCTACCTTGCAAGTACTTGGTTTTTCTAAGAAAAATTTGCAATTGATTACCATGATTGAAAACTTGATGACGACTTCGATTGGTTGGTTATTGGGAATTCCAATGGGAATCTGGTTCTTAAGAAGGTATGTAGCGACATTTTCAACTATTCGTATTGAATACACAGCTTATGTGACTTGGCAAGTGCTGCTAATCGCAAGTGTCTTGGTATGGTTGACATCAGCTGTTACAACACTTATTATCAGTCATAAAATTAAAACCATTAACATGGTTGAAGCTCTAAAGGGAGTTGAATAATGAAAAAGTCATCTAAGCTTAATTGAAACTTAGATGACTTTTTTTCTATAAATCAATTTCTAAAAGAATTGGTGTGTGGTCTTGGCGTGTACCGGAATCAATCATTTCAGATTTTGTAACTTTATCAGCAATGCGATTTGAAGTTAGCCAGTAGTCAATGCGCCAGCCAGTATTATTGATTTTACTTGTCTTGCTACGTTGTGCCCACCAGCTATAGACATTTGGAATGTCACCATGAATAAAGCGGAAGGTATCTGTGAAACCTTTGGCTAATAAGTTGGTGAAACCAGCACGCTCTTCATCGGTAAATCCAGCAGAGCGGCGGTTTGAATTTGGATTAGCAAGGTCAATTTCATTGTGGGCAACATTATAATCACCGGTTGCTAAAACTGGTTTCTTTTGGTCGAGTTCTGCTAAGTAGTCAGCATATTTTTCATCCCAAAGTTGACGTTCGGCTAATCGTTTAAGACCATCGCCAGCATTTGGCGTATAGACTTGCGTGACATAGAAATTGTCAAATTCAAGGGTGATGATGCGCCCTTCACAATCCATGGTATCCGGAGCACCGATTTCAGGAAATGAAATACTTGGTGTTAGGGTATTTTTGTAGAGAAACATTGTGCCAGCATAGCCTTTTCTGGCTGGTTCAACAGATGAACGCCAAGAAATGTCGTAATCTGGGAAGTAGTCTTGAAGGATTTGTAAATGTTTTTTCGTAGGTCCTTTAGCTGATAATTTTGTTTCTTGGATAGCGATGATATCAGCATCTTCAGCTACCAATGTATCGATGACGGCACGTGAGAGAACGGCGCGTGCAGAATCACTAGTGAGTGCAGCGTTAAGAGAATCAATATTCCATGAAATAAGTTTCATAATGAGCTACCAGACTCCTAGCTAAAATCAGGAGTCGCTTCTTTCTAAAAATCTAATCGTTATCATCTATTTTATCAAAAAATGTGTCTACCTGCGATTTTTATGTTTTAAAGTGGTTTATATTACCTTGTTTGCTAAAGAAGTGCTACAATCTATTTAGAAAAACATCTAAATAGATTTTTAAAGCGAAAAAGGAGAGTTGTTATGAGCTTTGCTGGGACCTTTAAAGCATTAGCGCATCCTATTCGCCGAGAGATTTTGACCTTATTAAAGGAAAAATCTTTGACAGCTGGTGAAATTGCTAGTCATTTCGATCTTGCTGGAGCAACCATCTCGCATCACCTGAGCATTTTGAAAAAAGCAGGTTTAGTGGTTGAAAGGCGTGAGAAGAATTTTATTTACTATGAGTTATGTACTTCTGTTTTGGAAGATATTATGACTTGGTTTGCGGATTTAAAGGAGAGATCAGGAGATGAAAATGAATAAAAAACAACTTATATTAACAAGTTTTGTGATTGTTTTGCCAGCTTTGATTGGGGCATTTTTCTGGAAAGCTTTGCCAGAGCAAATACCAACCCATTTTGGAATTGATGGGCAGGCTGATGGCTATAGTAGCAAGCTTTTTACCCTTGTTGCTTTCCCAATTTTATTTGTGCTTTTTCAGATCATCGCTTTAGCCTCACTTGAAAGGGTGTCTGTGAAAGTAACGGTTCCAGCTAAAATGAGAAAGTTCTATGCTTGGATTGTTCCAGCTTCAAGTTTCATTGTTCAAGGGTCAATTTATGCGAATGCTCTTGGCTGGGTGAAGAATAGTCCGACTCTTGTGACAGCTTTTTTGGGGATTATTTTTATAATCCTCGGAAATTATTTGCCAAAAACACATCGCAATCATACCATCGGTATTCGCATTCCTTGGACGTTGTCTGATGACAAAAATTGGCATAAGACACACCGCATGGCAGGTAAACTTTGGGTGCTTGGTGGTTTGCTTATCTTGCTTGAAAGTTTTATTCAAGTGGCTTTGCCTTACGTGATGGGAGTAGTCATTGCTATTATGATTATTGCGCCGATGATTTACTCTTTTCTTCTTAGTCGAAAAGCCTAAAAACTGACTTGCTTAGTTTTTTAGCTGTAAAATTGTTTAATTGTGTTATAATGATAGAACAAAATTAAAGGAGATATTGTGATGAAAAAGACGGTATCCTATTGGTTAATAGCTTTATGGCTTTTAGTTATGCTAATCAGCTATTGGATTTTTTTACCGCCCATTAATATTTTTAGCATGGAATTTTGGCTTTTTGTTTTAGAGGGCTTGTGTTTAGCCTTTGGAGTCATTGCTTTGTTGTCTCTTGGTGGCAAAGTCCAACAAATAACATTCCAAGTGCCAGGTAGTCGTGCTCGAAAAGTAGTTTCAGCACCGAAACCAGCTTTTGGAAAAGCTTTGTCTGCTATCAGCTTTGCTATTGCGGCGATTTTACTTATTCTTGGTGCGTCAACTTTCCTTAACTCTCGTTTGTTTAGAGCAAAAAGTTATGCTAATGTAATCAAGGTCAAAGATGCTGATTTTACTTCTGATTTCCCAGAGACTGATATTTCTCACTTGGCTTTGCTTGACCGTTCATCAGCTAAGAAAATTGGTGACACTTATCTTGGAACCATTGATAAAGTCTCACAATTTGGTATTTCAGATGATTATCGTCAGGTTACAATTGGTGAGCAACCTTACCGCGTCTCACCTCTAGAATACAAATCATTCTGGAAATGGTTTACCAACCATAAAGAAGGAATCGGCTATTACGTCAAGGTTAATCAGACAACAGGAAAAGCAGAATTAGTCAAGCTTGATAAAGGCATGAAATATTCTGATTCTGAATATTTCTTTAGCGATACCCTTCGCTATTTGCGTTTGAAATACCCAACGGTGATTTTTGGAGATCCATCTTTTGAAGTGGATGACAAAGGAAATCCTTATTATGTTGCAACAACATATAAACCTAAGTTTATGTTGAGCTCAAACGACCCAACAGGTGCTATTTTACTTAATGCGGTAACTGGTGAAACCAAACGTTATGATCTTAAAGACATTCCTGACTGGGTTGACCGTGTCTTTTCTGCTGATAATGTGATTAGTCGTGTCGATGATTACTACACTTATCAAAAAGGTTTCTGGAATACAGTCTTTAGCCAAACAGGCGTTAAAAAGACAACGGATATCTATAACTATATTTCTATTGGCTCTGATATCTATCTTTACACTGGTATTACCTCAGCAACTGCGGATTCTTCAAATCTTGGCTTTATTCTAGTCAATATGAGAACACGTGAAGTGACCAATTATAAATTAGCTTCAGCCACTGAATCAGCTGCACAAGAATCAGCTGAAGGAGAAGTTCAAGAAAAACATTATGAAGCGACAGCTCCAACTTTAGTTAAATTAGATGGCAAAGCTTACTATCTAATATCTCTTAAAGACGCCGCTGGTTTGGTTAAATCTTATGCCATTGTTGATGCTGAGGATTACCAACAAGTAACGGTTGATAATGATATTGAGACCTTGATTGCTAAGTTCACAGATTCTGACACATCAGCTCTTTCTGGTGTTGTAAGTACTTCTGGCAAAGCTGATAAAAAAGTGAAGGAAATTACAGGTGTTGTTGATAAATTGGCTAGCCAAATGATTTCTGGTTCAACGGTTTATTACATTTCTTCATCAGGAGAGATTTATAAAGTTAAGGCAACAACTGATACCACAGACCAATTGCCTTTCCTTAGTGTTGGTGATCACTTCAAAGGTGAATTGCAAGATGATAATTTCTTAACTAAGTTTGAGATTACTAATGAAAAATAAGAGATAAAGGCTGAGATGAAATTCTCAGCTTTTTCTCGTGTGATTCATCATTTAACCTATAATCAGTTATAATTTTATGTTATAATTAGGTGTTATCAATAAGGGAGTTTCATTAGCTCCTATTTGAAAGGAAAGAAAATGACTAGTAAACAACCATTTTACATTACAACACCAATTTACTACCCATCAGGTAAGCTCCACATTGGTTCAGCTTATACTACAATCGCTTGTGACGTTTTGGCACGTTACAAACGTATGATGAACTATGATGTCTTTTATTTGACAGGGCTTGATGAACACGGACAAAAAATCCAACAAAAAGCTGAAGAAGCAGGCATTACACCACAAGCTTACGTTGATGGTATGGCTGCTGATGTTAAAAAACTTTGGAAAATGCTTGATATCTCATATGATAAATTCATCCGTACAACTGATGATTACCACGAAAAAGTTGTTGCCGAAGTTTTTGAAAAATTGTTGGCACAAGATGATATTTATTTAGGTGAGTATTCTGGTTGGTACTCAGTTTCAGATGAAGAATTCTTTACAGAAAGCCAATTGGAAGAAGTATTCCGTGATGAAAACGGTAAAGTTATCGGTGGTATCGCTCCTTCTGGACACGAAGTTGAGTGGGTTTCTGAAGAATCTTACTTCCTACGTCTTGGAAAATACGCTGATCGCTTGGTAGAATTCTTCCATGCACACCCAGACTTCATCCAACCAGATGGTCGTATGAACGAAATCATTAAAAACTTCATTGAACCAGGTCTTGAAGATTTGGCTGTCAGCCGTACATCATTTACATGGGGAGTTAAAGTTCCTTCAAATCCAAAACACGTTGTTTACGTATGGATTGATGCTCTTCTTAACTATGCAACTGCCCTTGGTTATGGTCAAGAAGATCACGCAAACTTTGATAAATTCTGGAGTGGAACAGTCTTCCACATGGTTGGTAAAGATATCCTTCGTTTCCACTCAATTTACTGGCCAATTATGTTGATGATGTTAGACTTGAAATTGCCTGAACGCTTGATTGCCCACGGTTGGTTTGTCATGAAAGACGGTAAAATGTCTAAATCTAAAGGTAATGTGGTTTACCCAGAAATGTTGGTAGAACGCTTTGGTCTTGATCCACTTCGTTATTACCTCATGCGTTCACTTCCTGTTGGTTCTGATGGAACATTTACACCGGAAGATTATGTTGGACGTATTAACTACGAATTAGCAAATGACCTTGGTAACCTTCTTAACCGTACAGTTGCCATGATTAATAAATACTTTGGTGGTGATGTTCCAGCTTACGTTGAAAACGTCACAGAATTTGATGCTGATTTAGCTGCGCTTGTAGCAGAAAAAATCGCTGAATATCATAAACAAATGAATGCCGTTGACTATCCACGTGCCCTTGATGCTGTGTGGAGCATTATTTCACGTACAAACAAATACATCGATGAAACAGCTCCTTGGGTGCTTGCTAAAGATGAAGCGAAACGTGATGAATTGGCAGCAGTAATGGCTCACTTGGCAGCTAGCCTTCGTGTGGTAGCTCACCTTATTCAACCATTTATGATGACAACATCAAATGCAATCATGGAACAACTTGGTCTTGGAAATAACTTTGACCTTGAAAATCTTACTTTAGCTGGTTTCCCAGAAGGTGTTAAAGTTGTTGCCAAAGGAACACCAATCTTCCCACGTCTTGATATGGAAGCTGAAATTGATTACATCAAAGCTAACATGGGCGCTGGCGCAGTCGTTGCAGAAGAAAAAGAATGGGATCCAACTGAAGTAGAACTTAAAAACGAAAAGAAAGCTATCAAATTTGATGACTTTGACAAAGTTGAAATTCGTGTTGCTGAAGTCAAAGAAGTTTCTAAAGTTGAAGGTTCTGAAAAACTTCTTAAATTCCGTCTTGATGCTGGTGACGGCGAAGATCGTCAAATCCTTTCAGGAATTGCGAAATTCTATCCAAATGAACAAGAATTAGTTGGTAAAAAATTGCAAATCGTTGCAAACTTGAAACCACGTAAAATGATGGGACTTGTCAGCCAAGGTATGATTCTTTCAGCTGAACATGATGGAAACTTAACTGTTTTAACAGTTGATCCAAGCGTACCAAACGGTAGCCAAATCGGTTAATTGTTGTCAGCATAGATAATAAAAATACTCAGTATCTAAAACTAATTTAGTTTGTAGATACTGGGTATTTATGTTGCTCTTAAATGAAAAGAAAATTGAAAAGATACTGGAAATTCTGAAAATAAACCATTAATTTTCAATTAAGTTTTATTTGATATTTTTGGAGCGTAAAAAATAGAATTTTTTAGAATCGAGTTTTAATAAAATGACGTTAAAAATATTATCGAGAGATGATTATCAACAAATCACACTCTCATTTAAAGAACGTTCTTTCATGCAATCAGTCGAAATGGCTGATTTGCTTGAAAAGCGTGGCTTTGATATTACTTTTTTAGGTTTAGAAGCTGATGGAGCTATTCAAGTGGCAGGTGTTTTATACAGCATGCCAATGACCGGTGGGCTTCATATGGAAATTAATTCTGGACCAGCTTCAACAGACACCGCTTATCTTTCAGAGTTTTATAGAGAATTAAAGGCTTATGCCAAGGCAAATGGTGCTTTTGAACTTATCGTTAAACCTTATGATACTTATCAAAGTTTTGATAGTCACGGAAAGCCAAATGATGATGAAAGACCAGGATTAATTACTTGTTTGACTGAGCTTGGTTATCATTTTGATGGGCTTCAAACAGGTTATCCTGGTGGTGAGCCTGATTGGCATTATGTGAAGGATTTGACAGGACTAGCACCAGAGACTTTGAAAAAATCCTTTAGTAAAAAAGGTCGTCCGCTAGTCAATAAAACCAATTCATTTGGTATTAAAGTACGACGTTTGAAACGTGATGAGCTTTATATTTTTAAAGCCATTACCGCATCAACATCTGCTAGACGAGAATACACGGACAAACCTTTAGATTATTATGAAGCTTTTTACGATAGTTTTGGTGAGAATTGTGAATTCATGATTGCAACACTTAATTTCCAAGATTATCTTAAAAATCTTCAGGACAGCTATGATAAGATTGCTGCTGAATTAGCTGTTTTAAATCAAAAAATCGCTAACGGCGTCAACTCAGCCAAAGTCAACAAACAAAAAGCACAATTGGATAAGCAAATTGCAACTTTTGAAGTCCGAATCAATGAAGCTAAAGAATTAATTGCAAAACATGGCTCAGAAGATGTCGTGTTAGCAGGTAGCCTCTTTGTCTACACACCGCAAGAAGCTGTTTATCTTTTTAGTGGTTCATATACTGAATTTAACAAATTCTATGCTCCTGTTGCACTTCAAGAACACGTGATGACAGAATCTTTGAAACGAGGAATTAATTTCTATACTTTCCTTGGTATTCAAGGAATTTTTGATGGTAGTGACGGTGTGTTACGTTTCAAACAAAACTTCAATGGCTACATTGTCCGCAAGATGGGAACATTCCGTTATTACCCACGCCCACTACTTCATAAAGTTGTAGCCTTAATCAAGAAAATCTTAAGACGATAACCAAAACGAGCCTAGGTGCTCGTTTTTTGGTATACTAGTGGTATTAATTATCAAGGAGAGAAAAATGACTTTTGAAGAAATTTTGCCTGGTTTGAAGGCTAAGAAAAAATATGTACGTACTGGTTGGGGAGGGGCTGAAAATTATGTTCAGCTTTTTGATACTCTTGAACAAGATGGTGTGGCATTACCAGTGACACCATACTTTTTGATCAATGTGTCAGGAGAAGGTGAAGGTTTTTCAATGTGGTCACCAACTCCGTGTGATGTCCTAGCTACTGACTGGGTTGAAGTAAATGACTAAGGTACTTATTACAGGTGTCAGCTCAGGGATTGGGCTTGCTCAAGCACGACTTTTTTTAGAAAATGGCTGTGCGGTATACGGCGTTGATAAATCACAAGCGCCTGAGATTCAAAATGAAAACTTTCATTTCCTACAGTTAGATTTGACGACGGATTTAGCTGCGCTCTACGATTTTGTATCAGATGTGGATATCTTGTGCAATACCGCAGGAATTCTTGATGCTTACAAACCTTTGCTTGAAGTGTCAGATGATGAATTAGAAGGTGTTTTTCAAACAAATTTTTTTGCAACGGTTAAAATCACACGTCATTATCTAGCCAAAATGGTTGAAAGACAATCAGGTATTATCATTAACATGTGTTCGATTGCTTCATTTATTGCAGGTGGGGGCGGAGCAGCTTACACAGCTAGTAAGCATGCACTTGCAGGTTTCACGCGCCAGCTTGCTCTTGACTATGCTAAAGATAAGATTCAAGTTTTTGGTATTGCACCGGGAGCAGTCAAAACAGCCATGACAGCTAGCGATTTTGAACCAGGTGGTTTAGCTGATTGGGTAGCTCAAGAAACACCAATCGGGCGTTGGAGTAATCCTGAGGAAATCGCTGACTTGACAGGATTTTTAGCCTCAGGAAAAGCCACATCTATGCAAGGCGAAATCGTTAAAATTGATGGCGGCTGGAGTTTGAAGTAGAGGCATAAAAAGGAGGCTTCAAAATGAAGAGGAGAAAACCATAGTGGAAATTTCTGTCAAACGGATTGTAAGAAGTAAGACAGAAAAGGAGATAACCATGAACGCACAAGAACTATGGAATGAATACAAGCAAATCAATCCCTCAATTGGTGATGACATTGATGCTTGGCAGTTTGGAGCACAGCCAGATTTATTAGCGAAATTGGTTTTAGATGGGACAAAAACAGCTACTGCTTCGGCTTATGAGTTGTATGCAGTTGACAATGATCAGCTACCTGAAGTTGGTTCCTATGATGTGGTATTAGACAGCAAAGACCAAGCAGTTTGCATTATTCAGATTAAAAAAGTTTCTGTGGTACCATTTGATGAGGTTTCTGCAGAACACGCATTTAAAGAAGGAGAAGGCGATAAGTCACTTGCTTATTGGCGAGCTGTTCATAAAGATTTTTTCAAACCTTATTATGACGAATTCGGTTTAAGCTTCAGTGGAAAAAGTCCAATTGTTTTAGAAGAATTTGAAGTTGTTTATCCCGCACCATAGTATGAGAATTACTTGTTATAGTATCAGTTAATGAAGTGAAGTTATGCTAAACTTTGCTTAGAAGACCTATAGGAGGAACTCCATGAAATTAGCTATTTTAGGAACAGGAAAAATTGTTGATGAAGTGTTGCCTGTTTTAAAGGAAATTAATGGTATTGACTTAGTCGCTATTTTATCGACACCACGTAGCCTTACAAAGGCTCAAGAATTAGCAGAAGTCTATGCTATCAATCAAGCAAGTAGTGATTATGATAGCATTTTGGCAAATCCAGAAGTAGATACCGTTTATGTAGCACTTCCTAATCATTTGCATTATGACTATGCTAAAAAGGCTTTGCTTGCTGGAAAACACGTCATCTGTGAAAAGCCATTTACGTTGACATTAGCGGAATTTGAAGATTTGGCAAAAATTGCAGAGCAAAAAAATCGCATTTTGCTAGAAGCAATTACTAACCAGTACTTAGGAAATTTTGCTTCGATTAAGGCGAATCTTGCAAAACTAGGGGATATTAAAATTGTTGAGTGTAACTATTCTCAATATTCTTCACGCTACGATGCCTTCAAACGAGGAGAAATTGCACCAGCTTTTGACCCTAAAAAAGGTGGCGGAGCTCTTCGTGATTTGAACATCTATAACATTCACTTAGTCGTTGGTTTATTTGGCAAACCTGAGAAAGTATTTTATTTACCAAACATAGAACGTGATGTGGATACGTCAGGTGTCTTAGTTATGGATTATGGCAAGTTTAAAGCAGTTTGTATTGGTGCTAAAGATTGTGGTGCAGATATTAAATCAACCATTCAGGGAGATAAAGGCTCAATCGCTGTCTTAGGTGCGACAAATACCTTACCAGAATTAGCCCTTACCTTGAATAATCAAAATATGACAATGATTAATGAAAATTCACTTAACCACCGCATGCATGATGAATTTGTAGCTTTCCAAGCAATCATCGAACATGAAGATATGACTGCGACTAAACTAGCACTTGATCATAGCCGTTTGGTGATGGAAGTTTTGGACCAAGCTGTCAATAGCTTGTAATCTATAAAAATAAGCCTATTACTTATAATTGTGATATAATGGAGTAGCTTGTGTAAGTTGATGAAAGAGTCTATCTTTGATTAACTTGCAAATCTACTCTATTTTTTTAAGGAATTATAGTCATGTCAAATTATGCAATTATTTTAGCAGCTGGTAAAGGAACACGTATGAAGTCTGACCTTCCAAAGGTACTTCATAAAGTTTCAGGAATTACAATGTTAGAACATGTTTTCCGTGCTGTATCAGCCTTGAATCCAGAAAAAAATGTGACAGTTATTGGTCATAAAGCCGAAATGGTTCGTGAGGTTTTAGCTGACAAATCAGAATTTGTCATGCAAACAGAACAACTTGGAACTGGTCATGCTGTCATGATGGCAGAGGACGAATTAGCTGGTCTTGAAGGTCAAACACTTGTTATTGCTGGTGATACACCACTTATTACAGGTGAAAGTTTGAAAGAATTGATTGAGTTTCACGTTAGCCACAAAAATGTTGCTACTATTTTAACAGCAACTGCTGAAAATCCATTTGGCTACGGACGTATTATCCGCAACGAAAATGGTGAAGTGCTTAAAATTGTTGAACAAAAAGATGCTTCAGAGTTTGAACGTCAAGTCAAAGAAATCAACACAGGAACTTATGTCTTTGATAACAAACGTCTCTTCGAAGCACTTAAAAACATCAATACTAATAACGCTCAAGGTGAGTACTATTTGACTGATGTGATTTCAATTTTCCGTAATAGCGGTGAAAAAGTTGGAGCATATGTTCTTCATGATTTTGATGAAAGCCTTGGTGTTAATGATCGTGTGGCACTTTCAACTGCTGAAGGTATTATGCGTCGCCGTATCAATAAAAAACACATGGTTAACGGTGTAACTTTCCAAAATCCATCAGCAACTTACATTGATGCTGATGTTGAGATTGCTCCAGATGTTTTGATTGAAGCTAACGTTACCCTTAAAGGAAATACAAAAATCGGAGCTGGTTCTGTTTTGACAAACGGTAGCTATCTTGTTGATGCAACAGTTGGTGAAAATGTTGTGATTACAAACTCAATGATTGAAAAATCAGAAGTTAAAGATGGTGTTACAATTGGTCCATTTGCTCACGTTCGTCCAGATTCAACACTTGAAGAAAAAGTTCATGTTGGTAACTTCGTTGAAGTGAAATCATCAACTGTTGGTAAAGGTACAAAAGCTGGTCACTTGACTTACATTGGAAATACAACAACTGGTCATGATGTCAACTTTGGAGCTGGTACTATCATTGCTAACTACGATGGACAACACAAGTTCAATACAACTATTGGAAATAATGTTTTTGTTGGAAGTAATTCAACAATCATTTCTCCAGTAACTTTGGGTGATAACGCTTTAACAGCAGCAGGTTCAACAATTTATCAAGATGTTGAAAAAGATGCTCTTGCTATCGGACGTGGTCGTCAAGTTAACAAAGCAGGTTACGCACTTAACAAACCACACCACCCAAACAATAAGAAAAAATAATTTTTTGTGCTAAATCAAGGCATGATGAAAAGAGGATGAAATATTTTTAGTTCACCCTCTTTTTATATTTTTTAGAAAAATTAAGTAGATTTCATAGATATTTCATGACTTTAAGCGTATTGGAATAGCAATTCTGAATACTTTGTAGTAAAATTTAATGTGGAAATATTTTTAGGGAGATTGCTTAGTATGGATTTTGAAGAAAAAACGCTCAAGCGAACAGAGATTTTTGATGGGCATGTTATTAAAGTTGTTGTCGATGATGTTGAATTGCCAAATAATCTTGGACAAGCGAAACGTGAATTGATTTTTCACCGTGGAGCGGTAGCTGTTTTAGCTATAACTGATGACAATAAAATTATTTTGGTTAAACAATATCGTAAGGCGATTGAAAAAGTTTCTTATGAAATCCCTGCAGGTAAGCTCGAAATTGGCGAAAATGGCTCTGAAGAAGATGCCGCTGCGCGTGAATTAGAAGAGGAAACAGGATATTCTGGCGATTTAAAACAAATTCATGAGTTTTACACAGCCATTGGTTTTTGCAATGAAAAAATTAAGCTTTATCAAGCGACTCATTTGCAAAAAGTACCAAATCCACGACCACAAGATGATGATGAAGTTTTAGAGATTCTTGAATTAAGCTACCAAGAATGTATGGATTTGGTCAAATCTGGAGCAATCGAAGATGCTAAAACAATCATAGCCCTTCAATATTATGCTCTGCATTTTGGAGGATAAAAAATGGGTAGACCACTTTTAACAGACGAGATTATCGAACGTGCTAACCGTGGTGAAATCTTTTATGATGACAATTACTTAGAAGATGATGAAGAAACAAAGGTTATCCGAACTGACCGTTATGATACCTTGAGTACCTATGAATCTTATGATTATGATAATCGTGAAGAATCAGAGGGTGTATTGGACAGATGGAGAGACCGCAAAAAAGACGATCAGCATGTTTATAAAAGTCGTCGCATTGAAAATGCGAAACGCAGCAAATTTCAGCGAAAGTTAAATTTAATCATGTTTGTAGTGATTCTTTTGTTGATTGCCCTCTTTTTCGCAGTATTTAATCTATAATAACTAGAAGGAGAAGCAGGAGCGGTAGCAAATATTGCTCCTGTATTATTGAGATGAAAATTGGAATTATTGCAGCAATGGAACAGGAACTGAAACTTCTTGTTGAAAATCTAGATAACAAAGCTGAACATGATGTTTTAGGAAATACTTACTACGAAGGTGACCTAGGAAATCATCAAGTTGTTCTTGTTCAATCAGGTATTGGTAAAGTCATGTCAGCAATGTCAGTTGCTATTCTTGCAGATCACTTTGGAGTTGATGCTGTCATTAATACAGGATCAGCTGGTGCAGTAGCACATGAGTTGAATATTGGCGATGTGGTAGTTGCAGACAAATTGGTTTACCATGATGTTGATGTAACAGCTTTTGGTTATGATTATGGTCAAATGGCAGGTCAACCACTTTATTTTGAATCAGATAAAAGATTTGTTGAGACTTTTGAACAAGTATTAAACGAAGCAAATGTTGCTAGTAAAATCGGTTTGATTGCTACTGGTGATTCATTTATTGCTGGTCAAGATAAAATCGATGCGATTAAAGCAGCTTTCCCAGAAGTTCAAGCTGTTGAAATGGAAGGTGCTGCTATTGCACAAGCAGCTCATAATTTGCACAAACCATTTATCGTTGTGCGTGCGATGTCAGATACAGCTGCACATGATGCCAACATTACTTTTGATGAATTCATCTTAGAGGCTGGTAAAAAATCAGCTAAGATTTTGATGGCATTTCTTGAAAAATTAGCTTAATAAAAAATCCTGAGATAATATTGTCTCAGGATTTTTATGTGATTCAATCAACTTTTTCAACGTAGATTTGTTCAGCAATTCTTTCTGGAATCACAATTTCTTGTGAGCGGTAAGTTAGTGTATGGGTTTTAGCAAAATCATCAATTTTAACTAGTTCTACCACGTCATTAATAGTCAACTGATGTTCTTCAAGATAATTGAGCAAACGAGCTTCATCATGTGTTCGACAGATTTGATATTTTCCTAATTCTTCGACTTGGCTAAGTGCTTGATTGTGAATTTCAATTAGCAAGTTACCTTTTTTGGGAATTGTACTCCCATGAGGACAAAAATCAGGGTAGTTAAGTTTTTCTTCCAAGCGGTCAATAAAGAGTGTTGAAACAGTGTGTTCAAGCACCTCAGCTTCTTGGTGAACTTCGTCTGGGTTGTAGTGAAGATGGTTAGTTAAGAAGACTTCAATCAGGCGATGTTTACGATAAAGCTGTGATACTAATAACAAGCCTTTTCGAGTCAGGTAATAGCCGGCTTCTTTGTCTTTGACAATAAGGCCTTCAGCAATCAATTTTTTAACCATTTCAGTAACAGCTGGTGCAGATACTTGCATTAGGGCAGCAATTCGTTTGTTGCTTATCTTGGTTTGGGTTTCTCCCAATTCGTGGATACATTTTAGATAATCTTCTTTATTTGGTGTCATATTATCTCGCTTTCTGTCCTTCTATTATAGCAAAAATCCTTTAACCGTGAGGTGGAAAGCTTGTTATCATAGGATTATTTTTGAAAAAAACAAGCAAAAAATCAAGGCAGGAAATCCTAGCTTGATTTTTAAGGGAATTATTTAAAGTTGTAATCTTTAACAATGTCAATAGTTTTAATAGTGATATCACTAGTTGGTTTATCATTGCTATCGGTGTCAGCTTTAGAAATCTTATCAACAACATCCATGCCATCAATGACTTGACCAAAGACAGTATAATTGCCATCTAGACTTGGATTACCGCCTTTAGTGTAGGTATCGATAATGGCTTTTGGATAGTTATCATTTGAGAGCTGATTTGATTGGTCTGCTGGATTTTGGTTGATGAAGAATTGACTACCATTTGTATCAGCGCCAGCATTTGCCATAGCAAGAGCTCCGCGAATATTGTAAAGATAAGGTGTGATTTCATTAGCAAAACCATTTCCAGAATCAATCTTTTTATCTTTACCTTTCCAGATTGATTCGCCGCCTGTTCCATTTCCTTTAGGATCACCAGATTGAATCATGAAATCTGAGATAACACGGTGAAACAAAAGTCCGTCATAATAGCCTTTTTTGGCATGAGTTAAGAAATTTTCAACAGCAAGTGGCGCATATTTTGGAAAGAACTTGATAGTGATGTCACCTTCAGAAGTGTGCATGATGACTTCAGCTTCATTTTGAGCAACTTCTGTTGATAATTGTGGGAAAGCAGTCTTGTCAGCAGTTAAAGCTTCTTTTACTTCTTTTTGATAGGCTTCTGATGATGCTGCACTGGCACTAGCTTGTGCAGCGGAAGAACTAGCGGCTGTTTTTGCCTCGACATATTCATCACCTCGAATGGTACGGGTCATGCTTTCACAACCAGATAAACTTGCTAGACAGAGTATTGTTAAACCAAGTGACCAAATTTTTTTCATGATGACTCCTTTGAAATTTAAAAGCGACTATAATTAATTAGGGAAAAAATAGCAATATTGAAACGCTTTCGGATGAGTTACTTCATTTTATCATAAATCTAAGCGAATAACCCAAAAACTTAAAAAATGATATAATATGTGTATGGCAAAATCAAAAAGTAGAAGAAAAGGTCGTAAAACACGGCGACCGACAAAAGCAGAAATAAAAAGACAGAAGGCACTGGAACGTTTTATTTTAGCAATTGTTATTGCGGTTATTTTTTTCTTTGCGATTGTTCGTTTGGGGATTTTTGGAATAACTGTTTATAACATTGTGAGATTTGCAGTAGGTAGTTTGGCCTATGTGTTAATGTTTGCAGTCCTCATATATTTTCTCGGATTTAAATGGTTCCATAAGCAAACTGGACTTATTGGCGGATTTGTAGTAACCATGATTGGTCTCTTACTAGAATGGCACGCTTATCTTTTCTCATTAGCTAAGTTCCATGATAAGGAGATTTTCTCGACAACAGCTGGTTTGATTTACAATGATTTGATTAGATTCAAAGTCACAACCTTTGTAGGTGGGGGAATGCTTGGAGCAGTTCTTTACAAACCGGTAGCTTTTCTTTTCTCAAATGTTGGAACTTTTTTGATTGGTGGACTTTTCATTATTCTTGGCCTCTTTTTAATGAGCCCATGGGAAGTCTATGATTTGGTTGATTTCTTTAAGGAAAAATCACAAGAATGGGCTGCTAAAAATGAGATTAGAAAACAAAAACGTTTTGTTAAACGCGAGGAAAAACGCGCACTAGCAGAACAAAAACGTCAAGAAAAAGCTCAAAAAGAGGAAGAAGAGCGTTTGGCTCAACTAACTGTTGATGAAGAAACAGGTGAAATTCTGGATAGTCCAGATGACAATGAAGCTTCCTTGTTTGAAAACATTCCGGCAGAAGAAGCTAATGTTGAACCAGAGATTTTGGCTTATGACCATTCGTTAGATGGCTTAGAAGAGCCTCCAATGGAAGAAAATATGGTATCAGAGCAAAAACAAGTCGAACAAGCTATGCTTGATGAAGAAGATGATGGTGAACCGTTAGAAGTTGATTTTACAGCTAAGGCAAACCTTCTTTACAAGCTTCCAACGATTGATTTGTTCGCTCCAGACAAACCTAAAAATCAATCTAAGGAGAAAAATCTGGTTCGCAGAAATATCAAAGTTTTGGAGGATACCTTCAATAGCTTTGGGATTGATGTTAAGGTTGAACGCGCTGAAATCGGACCATCTGTCACAAAATACGAAGTCAAACCAGCCGTAGGGGTGCGTGTTAACCGTATTTCAAACTTGGCCGATGATTTGGCGCTAGCTTTGGCAGCAAAGGATGTCCGTATTGAAGCTCCAATTCCGGGTAAATCTTTGGTTGGTATTGAAGTGCCAAACTCAGAGATTGCAACGGTGACTTTCCGTGAACTCTGGGAACAAGCCAATACAGATCCTAACAAATTGCTAGAAGTACCTCTTGGTAAAGCTGTCAACGGAACAGCTCGTACCTTTGACCTTGCTCGTATGCCTCACTTGCTCGTTGCAGGTTCTACTGGTTCAGGTAAATCTGTTGCGGTCAATGGTATCATTGCAAGTATCTTGATGAAAGCTCGCCCAGATCAGGTTAAATTCATGATGATTGATCCTAAGATGGTTGAGTTATCAGTTTATAATGACATTCCTCACCTTTTGATCCCAGTGGTAACCAATCCACGTAAGGCAGCAAGAGCTCTTCAAAAAGTGGTTGATGAGATGGAAAATCGTTATGAACTCTTTAGCCATTTTGGTGTGCGAAACATTGCTGGTTATAATGCTAAGGTAGAAGAATTTAATGCCAAATCAGACCAAAAACAAATTCCGCTTCCATTAATTGTCGTTATCGTTGACGAGTTGGCTGACTTGATGATGGTTGCTAGCAAAGAAGTTGAAGATGCCATTATTCGATTGGGACAAAAAGCGCGTGCGGCTGGGATTCATATGATTCTTGCTACACAACGTCCATCTGTTGATGTCATCAGTGGCTTGATTAAAGCAAACGTCCCATCACGTGTTGCCTTTGCGGTCTCATCAGGAACTGATAGTCGTACGATTTTGGATGAAAATGGAGCTGAAAAACTTCTCGGACGAGGAGATATGCTCTTTAAACCAATCGACGAAAATCACCCAGTTCGCTTGCAAGGTTCTTTCATTTCAGATGATGATGTTGAACGCATTGTTGGTTTCATTAAGAATCAAGCTGATGCGGATTATGATGACAGTTTTGACCCTGGTGATGTTTCTGAGTCAGATTTGAAATCTGGTGGCGGCGGTGGTTCTCAAGAAGGTGACCCACTCTTTGAAGATGCTAAAGCATTAGTACTTGAAACACAAAAAGCTAGTGCTTCAATGTTGCAACGTCGCTTATCTGTTGGTTTCAACCGTGCGACTCGTTTGATGGATGAACTTGAAGCAGCAGGAGTCATCGGACCAGCTGAAGGAACAAAACCACGTAAAGTCTTAATGACAAATCCAAATCCAGAAGCATAATAAAAAAACGTTAGCCGAAAGGTTAACGTTTTTACTATGCAATCGTGAAAATTAAAACTAAAACAATAATATAAAAGATGAATGTCAAAATGAAACCAGAACGCCAGAAGAATTTACCAAATCGACGGTAAGAAAAAGAATGATTCCGTTTCAAAAAGACAAAAGTTATCGCTAACGATAGCAAGCACAAGCAGATTATGTAGTAGAAGAAAACACTACTATCTAAAAATTTATTAACAACTAAGGCAATCTCAAAAGCAAAGAGTGGAAAGGCCAAATCTGTAAACAGAATGCCAAAACGTTTTAAATTGAAAAAATTAACTAAAATATATGCGAAAATCGGTGTTAAAAAGATAAACGAAAAGGAAAATAATTTGTACATCATCATGTCTTATATTTTATACTGAAACTTTGAAGAAGTAAATAATAAGAAGGCTTTTCTTGAAAAATACTTAGACTGAAGAAAAAGTCTTTTTTGATACTTTTCTTAGGTGGTGCCGTCGGCAGCGACTTCCTGCGGAATTCTATGCCTAAGTTTTGAGCCTAAGGTCTCAAAACTCCCGGGTGGCTGATATGATTAGGTTTCAGCCACTTTCACCACGGCGAAAAGTATCGCTTTCTTGCTCGCTTTGCTCGCAAATGAATCCTAAAATTGAAGTACTGAAATGAGGAATTAGAATTCATTTTAGGTTAAAAGTAGGTTTGTCTTCAATCTGATGCTTTTCTTGAAAAATACAGAGATAACTTAGTTAATCAAAAATGGAAGTGCTTCATTTCTTAAAGAAAGAAAAAAGTGGTTAAATCAATTTTTTTAACAAATTATTGATGCAAATTCCTTGCTTTTTCACAAAATTAATGTATAATGTTAAGGTATGCTATTGAGCATATCTGTGGGAGGTAAAAATCTTAATTACCGCCAAAACCACAACAGGAGGATTTTATAAATGGCTAAAAAAGTCGAAAAAGTTGTTAAACTTCAAATTCCTGCTGGTAAAGCTACACCAGCTCCACCGGTTGGACCAGCTCTTGGTCAAGCAGGTATCAACATCATGGGATTCACTAAAGAATTTAACGCTCGTACAGCTGACCAAGCTGGTATGATCATCCCAGTTGTTATCTCAGTATATGAAGATAAATCATTTGATTTCGTAACTAAAACACCACCAGCTTCAGTTCTTTTGAAAAAAGCTGCAGGTGTTGAAAAAGGTTCAGGAACACCTAACACAACTAAAGTTGCAACAGTTACTCGTGCACAAGTACAAGAAATTGCTGAAACTAAAATGCCAGACTTAAACGCTGCAAATGTTGAATCTGCAATGCGTATGATTGAAGGTACTGCTCGTTCTATGGGATTCACTGTTGTTGACTAATCAATAGCAACCCAATTAGTGGATTAATTGAGGTAAACACACTGTACCGTTGAGATTAATTCACGCTAGACCCGCAAGACTTCATCGTAATTTGATGAGTGACGTGGGAGATTTTAAATCAAATCGATATGACCACATTACAAGGAGAATTTTAAATGGCTAAAAAAAGCAAACAAATGCGTGCTGCACTTGAAAAAATCGACAGCACTAAAGCTTACAGCGTAGAAGAAGCTGTAGCTCTTGCAAAAGAAACTAACTTCGCAAAATTTGATGCATCTGTAGAAGTTGCATACAAACTTAACATTGACGTTCGTAAAGCAGACCAACAAATCCGTGGTGCAATGGTATTGCCAAACGGTACTGGTAAAACACAACGTGTTCTTGTTTTTGCACGTGGTGCTAAAGCTGAAGAAGCTAAAGCTGCTGGTGCAGACTTCGTTGGTGAAGACGATCTTGTTGCTAAAATCAACGACGGTTGGCTTGACTTTGACGTAGTTATCGCTACACCAGACATGATGGCTATCGTTGGACGTCTTGGACGTGTCCTTGGACCTCGTAACCTTATGCCAAACCCTAAAACTGGTACAGTAACTATGGACGTTGCTAAAGCAGTTGAAGAATCTAAGGGTGGTAAAATCACTTACCGTGCTGATAAAGCAGGTAACGTACAAGCTATCATCGGTAAAGTATCATTTGACGCAGACAAATTGGTTGAAAACTTCAAAGCTATCCACGAAGTTATGGTTAAATCAAAACCAGCTACTGCTAAAGGTACTTACATGACTAACTTGTCAATCACTACTACACAAGGTGTAGGTATCAAAGTAGATCCAAGTTCATTCTAATTGATACATTGAAAAATCCGTTTCAAAGAAACGGATTTTTTTATGGGCTGTGTGATCTATTTCAAAAATTAAAAAAGGGAAAAAATTTATCTGTTTACAATCGTGATTTGCTTGTTTGTAATCTTTCAAAATTCAACGAATTTCGCTAGGTAAAATAGGCAATTTATGTTAAAATAATAAAGATAAAAGAAGGAGTAACTTGAAGTGGAACCTAAGTATAAACGTATTTTAATTAAATTATCTGGTGAAGCGTTAGCTGGTGAAAAAGGCGTGGGAATCGACCTTACAACTGTTAAAACTATCGCAAAAGAAATTGCTGAAGTACATCAATCAGGCGTGCAAATTGCTTTGGTTATCGGTGGAGGAAACCTCTGGCGTGGAGAACCAGCTGCTGCAGCTGGTATGGATCGTGTTCAAGCAGACTACACTGGTATGCTTGGAACAGTAATGAACGCTCTTGTAATGGCTGATAGCCTTCAACAAAATGGTGTTGATACACGTGTTCAAACATCTATTCCAATGCAAAACGTTGCTGAACCTTATATTCGTGGTCGCGCACTTCGTCACCTTGAAAAAGGTCGCATTGTTATCTTTGGTGCAGGTATTGGTTCACCATACTTCTCAACTGATACAACAGCTGCTTTGCGTGCTGCTGAAATCGATGCCGAAGCTATCTTGATGGCTAAAAATGGCGTTGACGGTGTTTATAATGCCGATCCTAAGAAAGATGCTAACGCTGTTAAATTTGATGAATTGACTCACGGTGAAGTAATTAAACGTGGTCTTAAAATCATGGACGCAACTGCATCTACTCTTTCAATGGACAACGATATTGACTTGGTTGTCTTTAACATGAATGAAGCTGGTAATATTAAACGTGTTGTCTTTGGTGAAGCTATTGGTACAACTGTTTCAAATAAAGCTGAACACCACGATAACTAAGTTATCAGCTCTGCTATTTCCCAAAAACTAAGAAATGAGGACTTATAATACTTATGGCTAATGCTATTATCGAAAAAGCTAAAGAACGCTTTGAACAATCACACAGCTCATTAGCACGTGAATTTGCTTCAATTCGTGCTGGTCGTGCCAATGCATCACTTTTGGATCGTATCCAAGTTGAATACTATGGAGCAATGACACCACTTAACCAATTGGCTTCTATCACAGTTCCAGAAGCTCGTGTTCTTTTGATTTCACCATTTGATAAATCATCATTGAAAGATATCGAACATGCTATCAACGCTTCAGACCTTGGTATCAACCCAGCTAACGATGGTTCAGTAATTCGCTTGGTTATTCCTGCTCTTACTGAAGAAACTCGTAAAGACCTTGCTAAAGAAGTTAAAAAAGTTGGTGAAAATGCTAAAGTTGCTATCCGTAACATCCGTCGTGATGCTATGGACGAAGCTAAAAAACAAGAAAAAGCAAAAGAAATCACTGAAGACGAATTGAAAGTTCTTGAAAAAGATATTCAAAAAGCAACTGACGAAGCTGTTAAACACATTGATGCTATGACAGCAAACAAAGAAAAAGAATTGCTTGAAGTCTAATCAAAAAAGAAGGTAAGGGGGAGTGAGACAGAAATCAGTTGTTTCGTAGAAACTTGATTTCGACGTCTCACCCCCTTTTGTAAAGGAAAGAATACATGAATAATTTACTTGCCACTGTTATCACAGGTCTTGTGATTGATGAAAATGCAAAGGCCTATTTTGTGCAAAAAGATGGCGTTACATTTATGTTGGACAAAGCTGAGGGTGAGCATAAAATTGGTGATATGGTAAAAGGTTTTGCCTACACTGATATGCACCAGAAAGCACGTTTAACTACAACTGAAGTTGCAACGACACGTACTAGTTATGGTTGGGGTGTTGTCACTGAAGTACGTCGTGATTTAGGGGTCTTTTTAGACACAGGTCTTGCGGATAAACAGTTTGTTGTATCTCTTGATGTGTTACCTGATATGAAAGAATTGTGGCCTAAAAAAGGCGACAAACTTTATGTCCATCTTGATGTCGATAAAAAAGATCGTATTTGGGCAATCCCAGCACAACCTGAGATTTTCCAAAAAATGGCTGGCCCAGCATACAATAACATGCAAAATGAAAAATTACGTGCAATCGTATATCGTTTGAAATTATCTGGAACGTTTGTTTATTTGCCAGATAATAACATGCTTGGTTTTATTCACCCTAGTGAACGTTATGCAGAACCTCGTCTTGGTGAAGAGGTGACAGCACGTGTTATTGGCTTCCGTGAGGTTGACCGTACGCTTAATTTGTCATTAAAACCACGTTCATTTGAAATGCTTGAAAATGATTCACAAATGATTTTGACTTATTTGCAATCAAATGGTGGCTTTATGACACTAAACGATAAATCATCTCCAGCAGATATCAAAGCAACATTTGGTATTTCTAAAGGGCAATTTAAAAAAGCTCTTGGTGGTTTAATGAAAGCTCGCAAAGTGAAACAAGACCAATTCGGTACAGAATTAATCGAAAACGAGGATTAAATATAAAAAGATTACAGTGATGCCTTAAGCAAAGCTGTGGTCTTTTTTTAAGTTAAAATTGAAGTTTTTTTGATTTCCAGTCACGTGAAAAAAGTATTCACTGGATATAACTCGCTTTTTAGTTTTTGGGCTCGTGAAAAAAATATCCACTGGATATTTTTTTTGATATAATAGACTCACTATATTTTGGAGGTCATAGAATGGAACGTGCGATTTTTGCAGGTGGTTGTTTCTGGTGCATGGTGCAACCATTTGAAGAACAAGATGGTATTTTATCAGTCCGTTCTGGTTATACTGGAGGACATGTCGAAAATCCTACTTATGAGCAGGTTAAGGCACATGAAACGGGTCATACAGAAGCTGTTGAAATTATTTTTGATGAAAATAAAATCTCTTACGCTGATTTGGTTGAGATTTATTGGGCACAGACTGATCCAACAGATGCTTTTGGTCAATTTGAGGATCGTGGAGATAACTACCGTCCGGTTATTTTCTATAGTAACGAGTCTCAAAAAGAAATTGCTGAAGCATCTAAAGCTGCTTTGCAGGCTTCTGGACGTTTCAAAGAACCAATTGTAACAGCTATTGAACCAGTACAACCATTTTATTTGGCAGAAGATTATCACCAAGGATTCTACAAGAAAAATCCTGAACACTATGCCCAAAGCAGTGCTATCAGACATGCATTTTTAGAGGAGAATTGGCAATGAGAAAGTCATTTTACACTTGGTTAATGACACAGCGTAATCCCAAAAGTCATGAACCGGTCGCTATTTTAGCTGATCTTGTTTTTGAAGATACTACTTTTCCAAAGCACACAGATGATTTTGAAACGATTAGTCGTTATCTTGAAGATGAGGCTGTTTTTGCTTTCAACCTGAGTGAATTCGATAAGATTTGGGAAGATTACCTAGCGCATTAAGTTAGTTTTAAATAAAATGAAATCACGGTAAGCCGTGATTTTTTGTTTTAAATAAGCTATAATAGGCTTATCAAACACAAAAGAAAGAGGGACTCTATTTGCAAGAGCATTCTGTTGAAATTACTTTAAATCATCCTGATGATGTGCTAGCGCTGTTTGGTTCAAATGAGCGCCATTTGAAATTGATTGAAGACAATCTTGGGGTTATTATTCATGCCCGCACAGAGCGTGTGCAGATTTTAGGAGATGATAAAGAAAGTGTCGAGTTAGCACGTGTGACCATCCAAGCTTTATTAGTATTGGTTTCTCGTGGAATGTTAGTGAATACTTCTGATGTGGTAACGGCTCTTTCTATGGCACAAAATGGCTCTATTGACAAATTTGTTGCCCTTTATGAAGAAGAAATTATCAAGGATAATTCTGGAAAACCTATTCGTGTTAAAACACTTGGACAAAAGGTTTATGCTGAGAGTGTTAAGTCTCATGACGTTGTCTTTGGGATTGGTCCTGCAGGTACAGGGAAAACTTTCTTAGCAGTTACGCTAGCCGTGACCGCTTTAAAACGCGGTCAGGTCAAACGTATCATTTTAACACGTCCAGCGGTTGAAGCTGGTGAAAGTCTTGGATTTTTACCAGGTGATTTAAAAGAAAAAGTTGATCCATACCTTCGTCCAGTTTATGATGCCCTTTATCAAATTTTAGGAAAAGAGCAAACCACACGATTAATGGAGCGTGATATTATCGAAATTGCACCGTTGGCTTATATGCGTGGTCGAACATTGGATGATGCCTTTGTGATTCTTGATGAAGCACAGAATACAACGATTATGCAGATGAAGATGTTTTTGACTCGTCTTGGCTTTAACTCAAAAATGATTATCAATGGTGACACAAGTCAGATTGATTTGCCTAAGAAGGTTAAATCAGGTCTCATTGATGCGACTGAAAAATTAAAACACATTAAGCAAATTGATTTTGTGCATTTTTCAGCTAGCGATGTGGTTCGACACCCTGTGGTTGCTGAAATTATCAATGCCTATGAGAAAGATGCAGAGAGAAAACAAGTTCATCAAGTTAATGAAAAAATCGCTGAACCAGCTACAGAATCAGGCTTTGCTAGCTATGAGACAATTGGTCAACCAGCTAGCGATAAAAGCGAGAAATAATTGCTTGTAAGTCACACTTTGGGTGTGACTTTTTTTGTTATAGACGAATAAAACTTATTTATTTTTTTATAATAACCTTTTCATTGCTAAAAGCACTAGAAAATTTTTAGATTTAGGGTAAAATAGATATGATAGAGTATAGTTAGAAGTTTCAAAGTATTTTTCAGAAAATGTAAATTTTGTTTGAAATAGTTAATAGGAGGAGATTTATGTGTGATCGTGATTCGCTAAAAAAATTGACTGAAATGAGTAACATGTTGACTAGTCAAGCTGAAAGACTTGAAGGAGAATTAAAAGCGTTAGACTCAGATATTGAATCTGATGTTTTAAAAAATCTTGGAAATCAAGCTCGACATTTAGCGAGTGATTTTCATGACTTGATTATTCATATCGATGAAGAAATGGTTGAATCAGAAGATAAGCAAGAAAAATAAGCCGACCTTTTAAGGTCGCTTTTTTATAGGGAGTCAGGTGAAAAAGTGTTAGAAGAACGATTAAGAGCACATAATAGACTTGAAACAGAGCGTTTGTTACTGCGTCCAGTCACAATGGCTGATGCTAAAGCAATGTTTGATTATACGTCTGATGAAGAAAATACAAAATGGGATTTTCCTGCTAACCAGACTATTGAAGAAACTCAAAAAGTGATTAAGGAGGTTTATCTAAAAACCCCCTTGGGGCGTTATGGAATTGAGTTAAAGGAAACTTCTGAGTTTATTGGCACAATTGATCTTATGAATTGGTCAGATGGAAAACAAGCAGAAATTGGCTACATTATTAATAAAAAGTTTTGGGGACGTGGCTTTGCAACTGAAGCGAGTGCTGAGATTTTAAAACTTTGTTTTGATATTTTAGGTTTTGAAGAAATTCATGCTTTTTGTGCTGTCCAAAATCCTGCTTCAGCACGCGTGTTGGAAAAAATTGGAATGACAGAAGTGGAACGGATTCCTAATGATAAACAATTTAATGGTCAATGGGTAAGTAGTCAGCATTTTAAAATGACAAAGGTAAACTATTTAAAATAAAAGGTTTCATAGCATTTTTGTCATTTTTTGATTAAATTGTCAAAAATTTGCCATTTTTTGGTTGCGCTTCCAAAAAAATATGATATAATATAGACAAATATGCAACCGATTGCAATAAAGTAATTAGGAGGACTAGGCTTATAAGGTTATAGCATTAATTATGGGTTAACTTCCACAATAACAGATTAATATGTGATTAATAGGGACAGGTTTAATTAGATTAATCTGCTTAATTTTTTGTTTATTTTTGAAAGCGGTTGCGTATTTTAACTTATCTTTATAGGAGATTATTTATGTCACTTCGTAATAAAGTAAATATGAAAAAGAAAATGAAAAAAGGTTTAGGCTCTTTATTGGTTTTGACAGCAGTCAGTGCAGGTGTATTTGCACAAGCTAATTCTGTTAAGGCTGATGATCAAGTCTCAATGAAAGATGGTACAGTACTTCACGCATGGTGCTGGTCTTTCAATACTATTAAAGATAATATGCAAGCTATTAAGGATGCTGGATACACTAGTGTTCAAACCTCACCAATTAACCAAGTTGTCGTTGGAGATGGTGGTAATAAGAGCTTGAAAAATTGGTACTACCAATACCAACCAACCTTACATACTATTGGTAACTACCAATTAGGTACTGAAGAAGAATTTAAAGAAATGAATCGTGTGGCTGATCAATGTGGTATTAAAATCATTGTTGATGCTGTCCTTAATCACACAACATCTGATTACAATCAAATCAGCCCAGAAATCAAAAAAATTCCAAATTGGACACATGGTAACAAAGAAATTAAAAACTGGAATGACCGTTATGATGTGACACAAAATGCTCTTCTAGGTTTGTATGATTTGAATACTCAAAATCCACAAATTCAACAATATCTTTTGAATTTCTTGAAAACAGCAGTTGCTGACGGTGCTGATGGTTTCCGTTATGATACTGCTAAACATATTGAGTTACCAGGCGAATATGGTAGTAACTTCTGGAATGTTATCTTGAATAATGGATCTGAATTCCAATATGGTGAAGTTCTTCAAGATAGCATTTCTCACGAAGCAGATTACTCTAAATTGATGAGTGTTACAGCTTCTAATTACGGTAATCAAATCCGTAATGACTTGAAAGATAAACGTGCTGCTGCTGGTAACTTGATGAATTATCAAGCGCAAGGTGTTGATCCATCTAACCTTGTCACTTGGGTTGAATCCCATGATACTTATGCTAATGATGATCAAGTGTCAACTTGGATGAGCGATGATGACATTCGTCTTGGTTGGTCAATGATTACTGCACGTGCTAAAGGAACTCCATTGTTCTTCTCACGTCCAGTAGGTGGTGGTAATGGTACACGCTTCCCAGGTCAATCACAAATTGGTGATGCTGGTAGTGATCTTTACAAAGACCCAACCGTTAAAGCTGTTAACAAATTCCACAACGCTATGGTTGGCGAATCAGAATACATTCGCAACCCTAATGGCGATGAACAAGTGGCTATGATTGAACGTGGTAATAAAGGTGCTGTTATTGTTAACCTTGGTAATGGCGACAAACAATTGAATTCAGATACAAAATTGGCAGATGGTACTTATACAGACCAAGTTTCTGGACGTCAATTTAACGTTTCAAATGGTCATATCACTGGTAATGTGTCATCTCGCTCATCAGTTGTTTTGTATGATGCTAAACCTGATGGTACTGCACAAGTTTCAATCGATGGTTACAAAGAGGGTGATAACAGTATTTCTGCTGCAACAGAAGTAACGTTGAAAGCTAAAAATGCTGAGTCTGCTACTTACAAACTTGACAATGGTCAAGAAGTAGCTTTCCAAGATGGTGATAAAATCACTGTTGGTGAAGGGCTTGAAGCAGGACAATCAACAAGTGTTACATTGACTGCAACAGGTGCTGATGGTCAAGCAACAACTAAAACGTATACTTTCACAATGAAAGATCCTAGCGCTGAAACAAATATTTACTTCCAAAATCCAGATAACTGGTCAGAAGTATATGCTTACATGTATTCAGCAAAAGATACTAAACTTCTTGGCGCATGGCCTGGAACTAAAATGACTAAAGATTCATCAGGTCGTTATACAATTTCTGTTCCAGCATCTTATGCTGAAGAAGGCGTTAAAGTGATCTTTACAAATAATCAAGGATCACAATTCCCTCAAAAAGAAGGATTTGACTTTAAAGCTGAAGGTGTCTACTCTAAATCAGGTTTAGTTGCTGATGTCCCTGCAGGTAAAACACGCGTAACCTTTGACAACCCTGGTGGTTGGGATAATGCCAATGTTTACCTTTACTATGGTAATCCAGTACAAACACCTCTTGGTGCATGGCCTGGAACACAAATGACAAAAGATGATGCTGGTAACTTCTACCTTGATCTCCCAGAAGAATATGCTGATGCAAACGCCAAAATCATCTTCAACCAACCAGGTACAAGCAACCAATTCCCTTACAGCGTTGGATTTGACCTAGTGAAATCTGGTAACTACAATAAAGATGGATTAAAATAGTCATTTATTAACTAACTTTTTACACATTCTGACTCCTTTTCCCAGAAAGAAGTAGCTGTCCCTGGCTACTTCTTTTTTACTTCAAAACGGATTGACCAGAAACTTTCTTAGTGCCTAAAATGGCGCTGTTATCGTTAATATGGTATAATGTCAATGGTATAATTAGAGTTGAAAGAAGATTAATATGTACGTTGAAATGATAGATGAAACTGGTCAAGTTTCAGAAGAAATTAAAAATCAGACTTTGGATTTGTTGCAATTTGCAGCTGAAAAGACTGGCAAAGAAAATAAAGAAATGGCTGTAACTTTTGTGACAAACGAACGTAGTCATGAATTGAATTTAGAATATCGTGATACTGACCGTCCAACAGATGTTATCAGTTTGGAGTATAAACCTGAATCAGATTTGACATTCTCAGAAGAAGATTTAGCTGAAAATCCAGAACTTGCAGAAATGTTAGATGAATTTGATGCCTACATTGGTGAGCTCTTTATTTCTGTTGATAAAGCGCGTGAACAAGCCGAAGAATATGGTCATTCTTTTGAACGCGAAATGGGATTTTTAGCAGTACACGGATTCCTCCACATTAATGGTTATGACCATTATACCCCTGAAGAAGAAAAAGAAATGTTTACTCTACAAGAAGAGATTTTGACTGCCTATGGACTTAAGAGACAATAATTCACCTAAAAAGTGGAAAAATCGCACCTTGGTTTCTAGCATGGAATTTGCCATTACTGGAATTATTACAGCATTCAAGGAAGAAAGAAATATGCGTAAGCACATGGTTTCAGCTATTTTAGCAACTGCAGCAGGTGCTGTCTTTCGTATATCAGCGATGGAATGGCTATTCTTATTTTTAGCCATCTTTTTGGTCATTACTTTGGAAATGATTAATTCAGCTATTGAAAATGTAGTTGACCTTGCTAGTGATTATCACTTTTCAATGCTAGCTAAGAATGCTAAAGATATGGCAGCAGGTGCCGTTTTGGTCGTTTCTGCCTATGCCATTGTGACAGGATTAATTATTTTTGTACCTAAGATTATTGCTATGATTTTAGGAAGTCGATAACACTATATTTACAGAGAAATTGAAAGGAGTAGGGACGTTTAACGTCCTTTATATCTTATGTTTAAATCAGGTTTTGTAGCGATTTTAGGTCGCCCAAACGTTGGAAAATCAACATTCTTGAACCACGTGATGGGGCAAAAAATTGCTATCATGAGCGACAAAGCTCAAACAACTCGTAACAAAATCATGGGTATCTATACAACAGATACCGAACAAATCGTCTTTATCGACACACCAGGAATTCACAAACCAAAAACAGCACTTGGTGATTTCATGGTTGAGTCAGCATACAGCACACTTCGTGAAGTTGAGACAGTTCTTTTTATGGTCCCAGCTGACGAAAAACGTGGTAAAGGTGATGACATGATCATCGAACGTTTGAAAGCTGCTAAAATTCCAGTTATTTTGGTTATCAATAAAATTGATAAAGTTCATCCAGACCAACTTTTGGAACAAATTGATGATTTCCGTAGCCAAATGGATTTCAAAGAAATTGTACCAATTTCAGCTCTTCAAGGAAATAACGTTGAAACCTTGCTTAATATCTTAAAAGATAACCTGGAAGAAGGTTTCCAATATTTCCCAGAAGATCAAATTACTGACCACCCAGAACGTTTCTTGGTGTCAGAAATGATTCGCGAAAAAATCCTAAAATTAACTGAACAAGAAGTGCCTCACTCTGTTGCAGTTATAGTTGATTCAATGAAACGTGACCCAGAAACAGATAAAGTTCACATTCGTGCCACAATCATGGTTGAGCGTGATAGTCAAAAAGGAATTATCATTGGTAAAAAAGGTGCTATGCTTAAGAAAATTGGTAAAATGGCACGCCGTGATATTGAAATCATGCTTGGTGATAAAGTTTATCTTGAAACATGGGTTAAAGTTAAGAAAAACTGGCGTGATAAAAAACTTGATCTCGCTGACTTTGGTTACAACGAGAAAGAGTATTAGTATTTTGAAATGATTAAAAGGAGATGGCTAGATGCCTTCTCCTATTTTTTAAAAAGGAAAAGCTGTTGGTGGTTGAACTGAGCCTGCCAACGACTAAAAAAGAAAGGAGAGGGACTAGTTCGTGTTACTTTGAACACGGACGAAAGGCTGTGTAATAGATAGTTCATTTCAGAAATCAGGATTTCTGATGACCTTCTAATTTTACTTTGCCTTTTAACGTCCTTTGTATCAGAAAGATGCCGGAATTGCCTGAGGTTGAGACTGTTAGACGTGGTCTTGAAAAATTAATTGTTGGTCGGAAAATTGTTTCAGTTGACGTTCGTGTGCCTAAGATGATTAAAACGGATTTGTCTGCATTTGAGATAGAAATTTTGGGTCAGACTTTTCAGTCTATCGGAAGACGTGGAAAATATCTGTTGCTGAATTTAGATGAGCAGGTGATTATTTCTCATTTGAGAATGGAAGGAAAGTATTTGCTTTTTAAGGATGAGGTACCTGAAAATAAACACTTCCATACATTTTTTGAACTTGATGATGGTTCGACCTTAGTTTATCAAGATGTTCGCAAATTTGGAACAATGGAATTGATGGGTAAGAGTCAAGTCGATGATTATTTTCGTCAGAGAAAGTTAGGACCTGAACCGACAGAAGAGGATTTTGATTTAATAGCATTTGCTAAGAAATTATCAACTTCTAAAAAGTTGATAAAAGCTTACCTTTTGGATCAGACTTTGGTTGCTGGATTGGGAAATATTTACGTGGATGAGGTTCTTTGGGCAGCAAAGGTTCATCCAGAACGTCAGGCTAATAGACTTCGAGAAGATGAAGTAAAAAGACTACATGATGAAACCATTCGAATCTTACAACTCGGAATTGAAAAGGGTGGCTCAACGATTCGAACTTACCAAAATGCGTTAGGTGAAAATGGAAGCATGCAAGAGTATTTGCAAGTGTATGGAAAAACTGGGGAACCTTGCCCACGTTGTGCTACACCTATTGAAAAAATTAAAGTAGGAGGTCGCGGGACACATCTATGTCCTGCTTGTCAAAAACGATGACGAAAATTATTGGAATAACAGGGGGCATTGCTTCTGGGAAGTCTACCGTTGTTGCTGAAGTTAGAAAACATGGTTATCAGGTCATTGATGCCGATCAAGTGGTTCATGAACTTCAGGCTAAGGGAGGAAAACTCTATCAAGCACTCTGTGACTGGCTTGGTAGTGACATTTTACAGGAAAATGGTGAACTCGATCGAAATAAATTAGGGCAGTTGATTTTTTCGAGTCAGGAGATGTTAACCAAATCTGCTAAGCTTCAAAATGGTATTATCCGAGATGAGCTGGCTCATCGTCGAGATGAGTTGGCTAAGACACAGGATGTTTTTTTCATGGATATTCCACTTCTCATTGAGCATGATTATATGGATTGGTTTGATGATATTTGGCTTGTTCATTTGGATGAACAAACGCAATTAGAACGTTTGGTGATGCGAAATCATTTTTCAAGAGAAGAGGCTCAAAAACGAATTGCTAGTCAAATGTCAACAGAAGCCAAAAAGCCTTATGCTGACAAATTGCTTGATAATAGCGGAGATATTGATTCCTTGAAAGACCAAATCGATGCTTTTTTAGCAGAATTATAATCTTATTTTTAGGATAAAATTTCTGAATAAAATGATTGTTTAATAAGAAAACGTTTTGCGAATCAGGATTCTCGCAATTGAATTAGAATGTGTTATAATAGCAATTGACGTTTTTTTGAAAAGAAGGTGAACAATCATAGGTTACGAAGTTAATTGGAAACAAAATTTACGAATAGCTTGGCTTGGTAACTTTTTTACTGGGGCAAGCTTTTCGCTTGTCATGCCATTTATGGCTTTATATGTGGAAGAACTTGGCGCTCCTAAAAACAAAGTTGAGTGGTATGCAGGTTTAGCAGTATCCTTATCTGCACTCGCTTCTGCTTTGATTGCCCCAGTTTGGGGGCGTTTAGCAGACCGCTATGGACGAAAACCGATGATGGTAAGGGCTAGTCTAGTAATGACCTTCACCATGGGTGGTCTGGCTTTTGTTCCAAATGTTTTTTGGTTATTGGCGTTGAGACTTTTAAATGGTCTTTTTTCAGGTTATATTCCTAATTCGACAGCTTTGATTGCTAGTCAGGCTCCTAAAAATCGTTCTGGTTATGCGCTTGGAACCTTAGCGACTGGTATGATTGGTGGTAGTTTGATTGGACCATTGTTAGGTGGTATGCTTGCAGAACTTTTAGGAATTCGACAAGTTTTTCTTTTAGTCGGGTTCATTCTGCTGATTTGTAATTTACTAACAGTCTTCTTTATTAAAGAAGATTTTAAACCTGTAACCAAATCAAATGCTATGTCAACCCGTGAAGTCTTTTCTTCAATTAAGGACAAACAAATTCTTATTGGCCTTTTTGTGACAAGTATGATTATCCAAATCTCTGCACAATCAATTTCCCCAATCCTGACGTTGTATATTCGTAATCTCGGACAAACTGAGAATTTGATGTTTGTGTCAGGTTTGATTGTGTCTGCTCTTGGATTTTCGAGCATGTTATCGAGCTCGACTCTTGGTAAAATTGGTGATAAAATAGGTAATCATAGACTACTTTTGATAGCTCTATTTTATAGCTTCTGTATGTATGTTTTATGTGCCTTGTCTCAAAATTCACTTGAATTAGGAATTGTTCGTTTCTTGTACGGTTTTGGTACAGGTGCCTTGATGCCAAGTGTTAATTCGCTGTTGACTAAAATCACACCAAGAGAAGGTATTTCACGTATTTTCAGCTATAATCAAATGTTTATGAATATTGGACAAGTCTTGGGGCCGTTTGTCGGTTCAGCAGTAGCAACAGGAATGGGATACCGTTCGGTCTTCTACGTGACAAGTCTTATTGTCTTTGTAAACTTCGCATGGAGCTTTATCAATTTTAGAAAATATTTGAAAGTTAAGGAAATCGTGTGAGAGTAAAGATTAATTTAAAATGCAGTAGTTGCGGCAGTAAAAACTATTTGACAAGCAAAAATAAAGCAACTCACCCCGATAAAATTCAGGTTTTGAAATATTGTCCTAAAGAGCGAAAAGTAACCTTACATGTTGAATCTTAAGGATAATTATGATAGAATAATCAAGACCATAGTGTAGGAAAGGAATAGAACCCAGAAGGTTAGTATAGCGGAAAATTTCCCGATTTTAAGCCCTTCTGACGCGTTCTTAGTGAAACATATGTACAATGTACTACTGACAATTTTGCTGGTATTATCTGTTATTATCGTGATTGCCATCTTTTTGCAACCACAGAAAAATCCAAGTAGCAACGTATTTGATAACAGCGGTTCAGAAGCTTTATTTGAACGTACTAAAGCGCGTGGCTTCGAAGCGTTTATGCAACGTTTTACAGCAGTTCTAGTATTCTTTTGGCTAGCAATTGCTTTAGCGCTAGCAATCTTATCAAGTAAATAGATAGCAACTGACGATAAAGCTGCTTAATAGCTTACGTTGGCTGCGCATCTTGAATTTTGTACGAAAATTCATGGGCTGGTCATTCAGCTCATTTTTTATTATTAAGTAGTGAGGAGTCTGTCCAATAGCCGATTGGAATTTGAGATTCAGTGACTTTTCACAACTTCCATCAAGCTAGAAAACGAGAGGATAGAAGATAGCAGGGCTTTTTTTGCGAATCGGTCTTGCTAATAATCACAATTATGAATGAAAATATTATTGCTTATTTAAAAGAGCATGGAAAAGTTAATATTAACGATTTGGCAGCTGGTTTGGATATGACTGGTGCTGAAAAATTTCCATTGCTTGTTAAAGAAATTTCACAGTTAGAAAGTCAGGGTGAACTCCGTTTTGATGATAGCGGTAGCCTTGCTCTTCGTAAAAAAGTAGAGAAGAAAAAAGAAATTACGGTCACTGGTGTCTTTCGTGCTAACAAAGCTGGTTTTGGTTTCTTGTCTGTCGATGAAGACGAAGACGATATGTTTGTTGGGCGAAATGACGTTGGTCATGCTGTTGATGGTGACACGGTTGAAGCTGTGATTAAGAAACCTGCTAACCGTCTTAAAGGAACAGCCGCTGAAGTCCGCATTGTCGGAATCGTTGAACGCAGTTTAAAAACTGTCGTTGGGAAATTTATCCTAGACGATGAAAAACCAAAATACGCAGGTTACATCAAGTCTAAAAACCAAAAAATCCAACAAAAAATCTACATCAAAAAAGAACCTGTAGTTTTAGATGGAACTGAAATCATCAAGGTTGATATCGATAAATACCCGACGCGTGGTCACGATTACTTTGTCGGTCATGTTCGTGATATCGTTGGTCACCAAGGTGATGTCGGAATTGATGTTCTTGAAGTCCTTGAATCAATGGACATCAAATCAGAATTTCCAGAAGACGTTATGGCTGAAGCTAATGCTGTTCCAGATGCACCATCTGAAAAAGATTTGATTGGTCGAGTTGATTTACGTAATGAAATTACCTTTACTATTGACGGAGCTGATGCCAAAGACTTGGATGACGCTGTTCACATCAAGCTGTTGGATAATGGTAATTTCGAGTTAGGGGTTCACATTGCTGATGTTTCATACTATGTTACAGAAGGTTCTGCTCTTAACCGTGAAGCAGTAGCGCGTGGGACATCTGTTTATGTAACAGACCGTGTAGTGCCAATGCTACCAGAACGTTTGTCAAATGGTATCTGTTCATTGAATCCAAATGTGGATCGTTTGACGCAATCATGTTTGATGGAAATTGACCGCAATGGTCATGTGGTTAATCACCAAATCTGTCAATCAGTCATCAATACAACGTTCCGCATGACTTATAGCGATGTCAATGACATTATCGCAGGTGATGAAGAGCTGATTGAAAAATACCAACCAATCGTTGAATCTATTCATCACATGACTGCTTTGCATAATATTTTGGAAACCATGCGTGTGCGTCGCGGTGCTTTGAACTTTGATACGAGTGAAGCTAAAATCATCGTCAACGACAAAGGAATGCCAGTGGATATCGTTCTTCGTGAACGTGGTATTGCAGAACGCATGATCGAATCATTCATGTTAGCAGCTAACGAAACAGTGGCAGAACATTTTGCAAAACGCAAATTACCATTTATTTACCGTATCCACGAAGATCCAAAAGCTGAAAAATTACAGAAATTCCTTGATTACGCAAGTATTTTTGGAGTACAAATTCATGGTACAGCTAATAAAATTAGCCAGCAAGCTCTGCAAGATTTCATGGCTAAAGTGGAAGGTAAACCAGGTGCTGAAGTGTTGAATATGATGTTGCTTCGCTCAATGCAACAAGCCCGTTATTCTGAACATAATCATGGTCACTATGGTTTGGCGGCTGAATACTATACACACTTTACAAGTCCAATTCGTCGTTACCCTGATTTACTTGTTCACCGTATGATTCGTGAATATACACAAGTCACAGATGACAAAATTGAACATTTTAGAAATGTTATTCCAGAATTAGCAACATCGTCATCAACCCTTGAGCGTCGCGCTATCGATGCGGAACGTGTGGTTGAAGCTATGAAGAAAGCTGAATACATGGAAGAATATGTTGGCCAAGAATTTGATGGTGTTGTAGCTAGTGTTGTGAAATTCGGTATGTTTATCGAATTACCAAATACCATTGAAGGTTTGGTTCACATCACAACTCTTCCAGAATTCTACAACTACAACGAGCGTACATTGACACTTCAAGGTGAGAAATCAGGTAAAGTCTTCCGAGTTGGTCAACAAATTAAGATTAAATTGACGCGTGCTGATAAAGAGACTGGTGACATTGACTTTGAATACATTCCAAGTGATTATGATGTGATTGAAAAAGTTAAAAAATCACGTAAAGATCGTTCAGGAAAGGACAAACGTCATCCAAAATCTGATAATCACAAAGATCGTAAAAAAGACCACAAATCAAACAAACAACGTAATCATAAATCTTCAAAATCATCTTCTAAAAAATCAGGTAAGAAACCTTTTTACAAAGAAGTAGCTAAGAAAAAATCACGTAAAGCTAAAAAGTAAAAGGTTGAAACTGCTAACCCAAAATTCGACATAAGAGAGGTAGCTTAATATGCCAAAAGGTGAAGGAAATGTCGTTGCTCAAAATAAAAAAGCACGTCATGACTATAATATTGTTGATACCATCGAAGCTGGAATCGTTTTGACAGGGACTGAAATTAAGAGTGTTCGTGCGGCACGTATTCAGCTAAAAGACGGTTATGCTCAAATAAAAAATGGCGAAGCTTGGTTGATTAATGTTCATATTTCTCCTTTCGAACAAGGGAATATCTGGAACCAAGAGCCTGAGCGTACACGTAAACTATTACTTAAAAAACGTGAAATTGAAAAACTATCAAATGACTTAAAAGGAACAGGGATGACTCTAATTCCTCTTAAAGTTTATTTGAAAAATGGTTTTGCAAAAGTCTTACTAGGCGTGGCTAAAGGTAAGCACGACTATGATAAACGCGAAACTATTAAGCGACGTGAACAAGATCGTGACATCAAACGTCAAATGAAAAATTTCAACGCCAGATAATAAAACAAAAAGAGTTTGGATTTAATCCAAACTCTTTTTAAAGCATTTTTTTCAATTCTTCAATCAAGATGTGATTGTCTTCAATCATTTCTTCAATTTTTCCCTGTAAAGCAGGAGTGAATTCTCCTACACAGGTGTGTAATTCTTGTTCAACATCAGCTTGAAGGGCTTTGCCAGCTTCTGTAAGGGCAATAATCAGCTGACGATGGTCTTCTTTAGGACGAATCCGTGTTAGATAACCTTTTTCTTCTAAACGTTTAAGAAGTGGTGTCAATGTATTACTAGCGAGATCTAATTGTTTTCCTAATTCACGCAAAGGAAGATTATCAGTCTCCCACAGTGCAAGCAGAACAATATATTGTGTATAGGTTAAATCAAATTTAGCTAGTTTTTGTTTATAAAATTGATTAAAAATCCTATTGGCATTATAAATCGCAAAACATAGTTGATTAGTTAAAGTAGGATGTTGTTCTGGCATAACGTCCCTTTCTTTGTGTTTACTTGCTCTTATCATAACATAGAAAAAAATAAATGTAAAAGTTGACAACTTGCTTTTTGAGTAGTAAACTATAATCAATCGCGCGCGACTAATTAAAAAAGAGGTCGAAATTATGGAAAATACAATCGAACTATTACAAAAAATCGGAAATAAAATTTTAAATCAAGCTAATACTCATGAACTCGTTGCTTTGAACTTTGAATCACAAGGTTTTACAAAACTTGGTGAAAAATATCGTAGCCACGCTTCAGAAGAACGTGACTTCTCACAAAAAGTCTTTAGTCGTATCTTAGATTTGGGTGGAAAAATTTGCTCTCAAAAACAAGAAACAGTTGAAATTGTGACAAGTCCTTTGGAATGGTTGAGATATGATTTAGAAATCTCAAAAGAAGGATTGAAAGAATTACTACCACTAGTTGGTGCAGCATCTAATGATTTAGTTACTTATGATTTGCTCAAAGACTACTACAAAGATGAGGATGATGATTTACAGTGGACACAACAGCAACTTGATTTGATTGATGCTATTGGTTACCAAAATTGGTTAACACAACAACTTTAAGGAGATAGTAAATGACTTACGATTATGACGTTGTCTTTATTGGTTCAGGTCATGCCAACTGGCATGCTGCAGTGACTTTGGCTAAAGTTGGAAAAAAAGTTGCTATTGTTGAAAAGGATGTTACAGCTGGAACTTGTACGAATTATGGCTGTAACGCAAAGTTTTTACTAGATAGTCCATTTGAATTCGTTGATGCCTTATCACGCTATGAAAAAGCTGGCATTACAGGAAATACAGATGTTAATTGGCAAGAACTTATGGCTTTTAAAAAGTCTGAGATTCCAACTTATGCGCCTCTTATGGAAGGAATGTTTAAGCAATTGAATATTGACTTGCTTAAAGGATATGGAAAATTACTTGATGCTCATACGGTTGGTGTGGATGATACACAAGTAACTGCTGATTATATTGTCTTAGGAACTGGCCAACGTTCAGCTCGTTTGACTATTGAAGGCAAAGAACTTCTTCATGATAGCCGTGATTTCCTTGATTTGGATACTATGCCAAAACGCATCATATTCATCGGTGCAGGGATTATTTCCATGGAATTTGCGACTATGGCAGCAAAACTGGGTTCAGAAGTACATGTGATTGAATATGCCGATAGAGCCTTGGCTGCTTATCCAGAAAATTACGTTGATACTGTCGTCACTAAAATGGCAGCAGAAGGTGTCCACTTCCATTTCAATCAAGCGGTTCAAAAAGTTGAGAGTCTCGATGATGTATTACGTGTGACAACGGCTCAAGAGTTAATCCTTGAAACAGATTATGTCCTTGATGCTACTGGTCGAATCCCAAATGTTGAGAATCTTGGACTCGAAGAGTTAGGGATTGAATACAATCGTTCAGGAATTGTTGTTAATCAGCATTTACAAACTGCAGTACCAAATATTTTTGCAAGTGGCGATGTCGTTGATAAAAACATTCCACGTTTAACTCCGACAGCAAGCTTTGAATCTGATTATATCGCAGCCTTTATTTTAGGCATGAATACTGAGGCGATTGCTTATCCAGCAATTCCAAATCTTGTTTATACCTTCCCGCGTATTGCCCAAGTTGGGGTGACTATTGATGAGGCACGTAATAATGATGCTTATCGTGTTGTCGAAGTTCCGTTTGGACAACAATTGAAATTCCAGACAAAATTAGAAGATGAGGCACATGTGACTTTGATTATCAATCAAGAAAAAGAATTGGTTGGAGCTAGCTTCTTAGGGAATGAAGCAGGTGAAATGATTAATCTTTTGACATTAATGATTAATCAAAAAGTAACAGCAAGTGATTTAAGCCAAATGATTTTTGCATTTCCAGGGACAAGCAGTGGCTTAATTAGTGCGGTAAAAATGGCTTTATTATAAAAAATAACCTTGAACTAGTGTTCAAGGTTATTGAAGTTTAGTCAATCCAAGTAATAACTTCTTTACGTGGTTTGCGTGAGCGAGGGTGTTTAGGCTCTTTAAGGCGATAGCCAAATGATACCATGCTAGCAATTCCTTCTTTTTCTGGATTAATAATACCAGCTTTCGCAAGAATGGCATTAACTTTTTCATAGTTGAAACCTTCAATCGGACAAGAGTCGATGCCAATCATGCTTGCTGATGTCATCATATTACCAAGTGCAATGTAAGTTTGCTTAGCGGTCCAATCAAAGAGAGCGCGTGGGTTGTCAGCTAAAGTCATATCGTTTTTTTGGAATGATTCATATGTGGCTAAGCGGCTATTAAGAGCATCTCCTTCACCAAGACCACGGCGAACAAGGCTATCTTTAACAGATTCAGAGTCATAGCGAGCATTCTTTTCAGCAAGAAGAAGAACAAAATGACTGGCAGTATCAAGTTGATTTTGTGCTCCCCAGGCCACTGCTTTAAGCTCATCGCGAAGCTTAGCAATTTGTTTACGATCAAGGACAACAAAACGCCAAGCTTCAAGGCCGATAGAAGAAGGACTTAACCAAGCAGTGTCAAGAATGTACTCCATATCTTCACGTGAGATTTCTTGGTCATTGTAGACACGAACGGCAACTCGATGGTCAAAGGCATCGAGAACTTGTTTTTTGATAGCTTCTTTACTCATACTAGCCCCCTAGTTTTCTTTCTATCATAGCATTTTCGCATGTATTTCGCTAGCTTTTAAAATAAAAAGAATTAAGTAAACAAAGAAACCTTCTCTTCATTTACTTAATTCTTTTCGTCAGACAATTGATTTGATCAATTATAGTACTAAGATCATAAGTTTGGGTCATTTTCATGAATTCTCGTCGTGTGTCATGAAAAACTTCCCAGATAATAGGTGTAAGTTCTCTTCCTCTCTTGGTGATAAAAACACGTTTTGTGCGTCCATCACGAGTAATAGTAACAAATCCTCTATGAACTAGTTTATCGATGATTTTTGTTAGAGAAGGTGGGGCAATACAAAGAATATTAGCAAGTTCTTTATAGCATTTACCATTTTCTTGATTCAGAATAAAAAGGACTAAAGCATAGGAATGTGACATTCCAATTTTTCTAAAAGCGTCTTCTGTGAACTTATCAAGAGCACGATCGAGTCTCTTGACAGAAAAAAACAGGCACCCCTCTAACGTTTCTTGAATGTTATCGGGCACAATATTCTCCTTAGTAATAAATCTACAAGGAATATCTTAGCACACTTGGTTTAAGATGACAAATGTCGGTCATTTCTTGAAAGATATAAAAAAGCCATGATATTCATGGCTTAGGAATTTTTTGTACTAAATGATTTATGAGATTAATAAAATTCATGGCTTAATCGATTAGTGATTTGATTGAGGTCTGAAATAAGAGTTTCAGAGTAACCGTCTTTAATTAATCTATTGAATTTTTCTAGAGTATCAAGGTTAGCTTGACGAATGATAGGAATTAATTCTTTTCCTTTATCAGTAAGGTAAACACGTTTCGTGCGTCCTTGGGAAACAATAGAGATAAAACCTTTATTTAAGAGTTTTTCAAGAAGTCTTGTCAATGTTGGTGCAGTAATGCACAATGCTTTGGCTAATTCTTTTTGAAGTAAACCGTCGCCATAGTATAAGGTCAACAGAATGGTTGAGTGACTTTGTGAAAGACCATATTTTTTAAAAGCTTCATCTGTGATTCTATCTAGACAACGATCAAGTTTTTTTACTGCAATAAAGAGGCAAGAGTCAAGAGATTCTTGAAGAGATTTTTGCATATAATTCTCCTATGTATTTTACTTTACAGCATAATTATAATAAACTTATAAAAAAATTACAAATAATTTGCTTGGCAAACTAATAAAACAATTATTGATATAAAACTGTTTTCTAAGTGTATAAAAAAATCAACAGCAAAAAATTTGCAAGTTGATTTTCTAATTTTTCTAAAATTATTAGGATTTATAATAATGGCATGATGACATTAACCCAGAACCAAGATAATGGCATGACAATCACCATGGCTGGAATCATATCTGCTGTTGGGAACATTTTAACCTTAATCATACGAAAACCAGTTGCTACCATCAAGAAACCACCACAGGCTTTAAAATCAGCAATCATATCAGGTGTTGTAAGTGGAACAATCACTCCAGCAAGTAAGAAAAGTGCAGTAAAAATAACAAATTGTGGAATAGCAATCAATGAAACCACAAAACCGAGATTACAAGCAAAGATAGCAGCAGTGAAGAAATCAAGGATTGATTTAGAAATTAGGATTGTTGAATCACCAGTCATTCCTGAATCAAGACTACCATAAATTCCTGTACCGCTAGCACAGAAAAGTACGATAACGGTTAATAAAGTTGCTAGAAATTCATCATTTGAGAGTTTGCTGTGCTTTTGAGGCAAAATTTTTGAGACAGCTTTTTGCATCAACGAACCGCCTTTATTAATCCATTCTCCTAGATTAATAGCAAGTCCGATAGCTGTCCCAACAACGATGGCAAAGATGACAGCAGGCATGTATTTCATAAGACCAATAGATGAGATTCCCATTCCCATTGAACAAACCCCAAAAATAAGGTTTAATTGATTTTTAAAATCCTCTGATAAGATATGACCAAAAATTCCACCTAGAATGCCGCCAAAAATGATGGCAAAAGAATTGATAATAACACCAGTTGGCATAAAATTCCTCCTTTTATGATTAAAAATAAGACAAAAAAATAAGCTCACTTCTATAAAGTGACTTAAATGAAAACCTAAGTTCATTAACTAGTGTAACATGATTTAGCTAAAAATCAATTTGCTTTTGGCGATAAGATATTCTAAAATGGAATAAAAAGGAGGCTGCTGATGAATCTTCAAAAATTACAAGTTTTTTTAACCTTGTGTGAAACCCTGAGTTACACTGAAACAGCAGAGCATCTTTATATCAGCCAAGGAAATGTTTCAAAGCAAATTAAGGCACTTGAAAAGGAACTTGGAGTACTGCTTTTTGACCGAAATCGTCGCCATATCAGAATCACTAAAGAAGGAGAAGTGGTTGAAAAATATGCCAAAAAGATTTTGGATAATTACCAGCAAATGATTGCTGAAGTGGGGCAATTACAAGAAAAAGAAGACCGTAGATTATTGCTGCATGGTATTCCAAGCATGCCTTTTTATGCCATTATTTCAGAAATGGCTAATTTTAAAAAGCATCATCCAACCTTTGAGGTAAACGTCGAAGAAGAAGAGGCGGATGTTTTGCTTGATAATTTATTAAAGTATAAATGCGATATCATTTTTGCAAGACAGTTCAATGAAAAACTTCCGGATAACGTTGAAAAAATAACCATTGATCAAGATCGTTGGGTAGTGGTTTTGCCAAGTCATCATCATCTTTCAAGTAAGAAAAGGATAGGTGTAGAAGAATTAGAAGCAGAGAATTTTCTACAGCTTAGCGAACAGACACAGTTATTAGATCCTTTCTTAGACCTTTGTCATTCGCATCAATTTGAGCCTAAGATTACTTACAAGGGAAATCGCATTAATATGATCATTGATTTGATTGAAAATGATTTGGGAATTTCTCTAATGATGGAAAAGATGGTTTGTCCTTTTGAAAGAAAGAAGATTGTTTGGCGACCACTTGATATTGAAAAAGATTCGATGATGGTTTTGATGAAGTTAAAGGAAAATCAATCAGAAGCTGTTAAACAATTTTGGCAAGAAATGCAAGATAAGTATATCAGATAAAGACTGAGGCAAAGTGAACTATTTTTTATTTTATATTATTGTGATGAGCGTAATAAAAAAGACTGAGCATTTTGTCTCAGTCTCTTTTTGAAGGATTATCCTTCGAAGTAAAGCAACTCTTTTGGTGTGTGTGTAAAGACTTCAAAGCCTGATTTTGTCACGTGACCACAGTCTTCAATACGAACACCGACTTTACCAGGAATATAAATACCAGGTTCAACAGAGAAGCACATGCCTTCTTGAATTTCCATATCGTTTCCTTCCATGATTGAAGGGAATTCGTGGCAAGTCATACCAATACCGTGTCCAAGACGGTGGTTGAAGTATTCACCATAACCAGCTTTTTCGATAACTTTACGTGCTGCAGCGTCAACTTCACTAGCAAGAACACCAGGTTTGATGAAGTCTAGCGCAGCCATGTGTGCTTCTAGACACAAGTTGTAAATATCTTTTTTGAATTGGTCAGGTTTACCAACAGCAACTGTACGAGTCATATCACTAGCGTAACCATGCATGTCAGTTCCTAGGTCAAATAAAAGTAAAGCATTGTTTTCGATTTTATTTGTTCCAGGGATACCATGTGGGTTAGCTGCGTTGTTTCCAGTTAGAACCATAGTGTCGAAACTCATTTTTTCAACACCTTGTTTTTTCATTTCAAATTCAATCATGGCAATGATATCAGTTTCAGTGTTATTAAGAGAAATGTTATCAAAACCAACTTTAACAGCTTTATCAGCAAATTCACCAGCAACAATCATTTTATCAATTTCATCTTGTGATTTGATGAGGCGCATTTTTTGAACAAATGGTGTAAGGTCTTCAAAACGTCCTGCAAAAACAGTTTGCAAACCTTGGAATTTTGTAACATTAAGGTTGTCAAATTCAGCAAGTACTTTGGCACTATCAGTTGAAGGAAGTCCGTTTTTAATTTTTTCCCAAGGATTTTCTGAATCCACGTAACCAAAAACAGGGAAGCTTACGATTTGGCTAGCGCGTGCAACTTCGAGTGCTGGGACAAAAAGAACTGGTTCACGATCGCTATACACAAAAAGGAACATTTGACGTTCGTGTGGATCGCAGTAGAAGCCTGTTAGGTAGTTAACAGTAACTGGATCAGAGAAAACAGCAATATTTGCTTTTTCCTGAGTAAGGTATGAACGAATTTGATCTAATTTTGACATGAGAAACCTTCTTTCTAATTATCCCCATTTTTTCAAAAAAAGACGAAAAAATCAAGAGCTTGATACAAAAAAATTAAAGATACTTAATTTTCATAGAAATAGGCTAAAAGTCTCTGAAAAAAAACTTTTTTTGTTGGACTTATGACAGAAAAATAGCACAAATTGATAGGAAAGCTATCGATTTTATCATTTTTATTTAAAGTTAGGAAAAAAATATGAATTAAACGTTTTCAAAATATGAAAAGTTTTCAAAAATTATAACTTAGCACTTGAAAGTGTTTCCAAAAGGTGTTAAAATATTTGTGAAAGCGAAATTTTCAAATAGAAAGGAAGTCCAATAATGAACACTGATGATACGATTACAATTTATGATGTTGCACGAGAAGCAGGTGTTTCAATGGCAACAGTTAGTCGTGTTGTAAATGGTAATAAAAATGTAAAGGAAAACACTCGTAAAAAAGTCCTTGAAGTTATTGACCGTTTAGACTATCGTCCAAATGCAGTTGCTCGTGGTTTGGCAAGTAAAAAAACTACGACTGTTGGTGTTGTTATTCCAAATATCGCTAATAGCTATTTTTCAATCTTAGCGAAAGGTATCGACGATATTGCAGCAATGTACAAATACAATATCGTTCTTGCGTCAAGCGATGAAGATGACGATAAAGAAGTTAACGTTGTTAACACTTTGTTTGCAAAACAAGTAGATGGTATTATCTTCATGGGACACCATTTGACTGAAAAGATTCGTGCAGAGTTCTCTCGCTCACGCACACCAGTGGTTCTAGCAGGGACAGTTGATTTAGAACATCAACTTCCAAGCGTTAATATTGACTACAAGGCTGCTGTAGCTGATGTTGTTGATATTTTGGCTAAAAATAACAAAGATATTGCTTTTGTTTCAGGACCACTTATTGATGACATTAATGGTAAAGTTCGCCTTGCTGGTTACAAAGAAGGACTTGAAAAGAACAATCTTTCATTCAAAGAAGGACTTGTTTTTGAAGCTAATTACAACTACAAAGATGGTTACGAATTGGCTCAACGTGTGATGAATTCTGGTGCCACAGCTGCTTATGTGGCTGAAGATGAATTGGCTGCAGGTCTTTTGAATGGCTTGTTTGCAGCAGGTAAAAAAGTTCCTGAAGACTTTGAAATTCTTACAAGTAACGATTCACCAATTACATCATACACACGACCAAATCTTAGCTCAATTAGTCAACCTGTTTATGACCTTGGAGCTGTCAGCATGCGTATGTTGACTAAAATCATGAACAAAGAAGAGCTTGAAGAAAAAGAAATCATTCTTAATCATGGTCTTAAATTGCGTGGAACAACACGTCAATAATCCAAAACAGGATAGTATCAGAAAATCAGCCTTGGGGCTGATTTTTTTTAGTCTTAGTGAAAAAAATTACAAAATAAGCTATAATAGAAATTATGAAAGTTTTACTGTATTTGGAAGCCGAAAATTATTTAAGAAAATCAGGAATTGGTCGTGCCATCAAGCACCAAGAGCGTGCTCTTTCAATGGTGGGACAAGACTATACAACTAATCCAAATGACGATTATGATTTGGTTCACATCAATACTTACGGTATTAAAAGCTGGAAATTATTGAAAAAATCTAAAAAAGCTGGTAAAAAAGTGTTGATGCATGGTCATTCAACTGAAGAAGATTTTCGCGACTCTTTTATCGGCTCTAATCTAGTATCACCAATTTTTAGATGGTATCTTTGTCATTTTTATAATAATGCGGATGCTATTATTACACCGACTGAATACTCGAAATCATTGATTAGTGGCTATGGGGTTGAAAAACCGATTTATGCCGTTTCAAATGGTATTGATTTGTCACGCTATGTTCCAAAACCGGAAAAAGAAGAGGCCTTTAGACGTCATTTTGGAATTAAACCGAATGAGAAAGTTGTGATTTGTGCGGGGCTTTACTTCATGCGTAAGGGCATTGATGATTTTGTTAAAGTTGCTGAGCAAATGCCAGACGTTCGTTTTATTTGGTTTGGTGAAACCAATAAATGGGTTATCCCACATAAAGTTAGAAGCATCGTGACACGTAAACACCCTGATAATGTGATTTTTGCTGGTTACATTAAAGGGGATGTTTTTGAGGGAGCTATGAGCGGAGCGGATGCTTTCTTCTTCCCAAGCCGTGAAGAAACTGAGGGCATTGTTGTGCTTGAAGCACTTGCTAGTCACCAACATGTTGTTCTACGTGATATCCCGGTTTATCATGGCTGGGTTGATAATAGCTGTGCTGAATTAGCGGATGATGTTGATGGTTTTGTCAAAGCTCTTCGCAAGGTTTTATCAGGGAATAGCGAAAAACAAGAAGCAGGTTATCATATTGCTGAGAGTCGTAGTATCGATAAAGTTGCTCATGAATTAGTTGATGTTTATCACAAAGTAATGGAGTTGTAAAATGAGAATAGGTCTTTTTACGGATACCTATTTCCCTCAAGTTTCTGGGGTGGCGACAAGTATTTGCACCCTTAAGGAAGAGTTAGAAAAAGAGGGTCACGAGGTTTATATTTTTACAACCACAGATAAAGCGGTTAAGCGTTATGAAGATCCAACCATTATCCGACTTCCTAGCGTTCCTTTTGTGTCTTTTACAGATCGCCGTATTGTTTATCGTGGATTGATTTCATCGTATAAGATTGCTAAACAATATAAATTAGATATTATTCATACCCAAACGGAATTTAGTGTTGGAATGCTTGGAAAAATGATTGCTGCGGCACTTAGAATTCCAGTTGTTCACACTTACCACACACAGTATGAAGATTACGTTGGCTATATTGCTAAAGGAAAAATCATTAAACCAGGCATGGTCAAATATGTTATGCGTGGCTATATGAATGATTTGGATGGTGTTATTTGCCCATCTCGTATTGTTCTAAATCTTCTTGATGGATATGATATTAAAATTCCAAAACGCGTGATCCCAACAGGAATTCGTGTTGAAGAATATGAACGTAAGGATATCACCAAGGAAGATGCCAATAATCTTCGTAAGCAACTTGGCATTGCAGAAGATGAGACAATGCTGCTTAGCTTGTCACGTATTTCTTACGAAAAAAATATTCAAGCAATTGTTCAACAATTTCCAGATGTTTTAGCTCAAAATGAGCGTGTAAAACTAGTGATTGTTGGTGACGGACCATTTTTGTCAGACTTGAAAGAAATGGTCCAAGAACTTGATATTGAAGACAATGTGATTTTTACTGGTATGGTGCCACATGAAGAAACGGCTATTTATTACAAAGCAGCTGATTTCTTCATCTCAGCTTCAACCAGTGAAACACAAGGTTTGACTTATACGGAAAGTCTTGCTAGTGGAACGCCAGTTATCGCACACGGAAATCCTTACTTGGATGATATCATTGATCAAAAGATGTTTGGTACTCTCTTTTACCAGGAAGAAGATTTGGCAAATGCCATCTTGGATGCCATAAAAAATACACCTGCTCTGGATACCAAAGCTTATCAAGCAAAAATGTATGCCATCTCTGCTGAACATTTTGGTAAATCAGTTTATGCGTTTTATTTGGATGTTTTGATTTCTGCAAAGAACAAGAAAAAAGAAAAATTTTCATTGACAGTTCGTGGACAAAAAGAAAAAACTTCTGTTAAATTAGCGCATTCTGCTATTAAACTACCAGCAGAAGCAGCCAAAGCAACGGTTGCGACGTCTGCGAAAGTTTTCAAGGCTCCAAAACGCTTGATTAATTCGATTCGAGATTTCCTTAATTAAATTCTTGAAAAATAAAAAATTCGTGTTATAATATCTATCGAAGACAAGTTGAACAGGGTTCAACCTTTAGAGCGAGTGCCGGTTGGTGAGAAGGGCGCAGGGTTGACTGATTCAATACTACTTCCTTTGCTTTTTATGCAAACATAAAACGGTGGCTACGATATAGCCGATTTGAGGTTTACGACTCTTTTTTGTCGTAGATAAATGAAGGTGGAACCACGTTGCGACGTCCTTTTTGGACGTCGCTTTTCTTTTATCTCGGGGAAAAATTCTTGTAAACTCATCACATTCCTTTTGCCCGGTTCCCAAAAAGGAATTCTCAACAATGTAAATCTTTTAAAGGAGAAATAGTATGGTTAAAATTACTTTCCCAGATGGCGCTGTGCGCGAATTCGAATCTGGAGTAACAACTTTTGAAATTGCTCAAAGTATTAGTAATTCACTAGCTAAAAAAGCTTTGGCTGGTAAATTTAACGGAGAATTGATCGATACTACTCGTGCAATCACTGAAGATGGTAGCATCGAAGTCGTAACACCTGATCATGAAGATGCTCTTGGTATCTTGCGTCACTCAGCAGCTCACCTATTTGCTCAAGCCGCAAAACGTCTTTTCCCAGACCTTTGCCTTGGTGTAGGTCCTGCTATCGAAAATGGTTTCTACTACGATACTGATAACAAATCAGGTCAAATCACTGATGAAGACCTTCCTCGTATCGAAGAAGAAATGAAAAAAATCGTTAAAGAAAACCTTCCATGTGTTCGTAAAGAAATCTCTATCGATGAAGCGCGTGAATTGTTCAAAAACGATCCTTACAAACTTGAATTGATCGAAGAACACGGTGAAGACGAAGGTGGTCTTACTGTTTACACACAAGGTGAATTTACTGACCTTTGCCGTGGCCCACACGTGCCTTCAACTGGACGTATCCAAGTCTTCCATCTATTGAACGTAGCTGGTGCTTACTGGCGTGGAAATAGCGATAACGCTATGATGCAACGTGTTTACGGTACTGCTTGGTTTGACAAAAAAGACCTTAAAGCTTACCTTAAACAACGTCAAGAAGCTAAAGAACGTGACCACCGTAAACTTGGTAAAGAACTTGATTTGTTCATGATTTCTCAAGAAGTTGGTCAAGGTCTTCCATTCTGGTTGCCAGATGGTGCTACAATCCGTCGTACTTTGGAACGTTACATCGTTGATAAAGAAGTTGAATCAGGATACCTTCACGTTTACACTCCACCATTGGCTTCAGTTGATCTTTACAAAACTTCAGGTCACTGGGATCACTACCGTGAAGACATGTTCCCAACAATGGACATGGGTGATGGTGAAGAATTCGTTCTTCGTCCAATGAACTGTCCACACCACATTCAAGTTTACAAACACCACGTACACTCATACCGTGAATTGCCAATCCGTATCGCTGAAATCGGTATGATGCACCGTTACGAAAAATCTGGTGCTTTGTCAGGGCTTCAACGTGTTCGTGAAATGTCACTTAACGATGGTCACTTGTTTGTAACTCCTGAACAAATTCAAGATGAATTCCAAAAAGCTCTTCAATTGATTATCGATGTTTACGAAGACTTCAACTTGACTGACTACCGTTTCCGTCTATCATTGCGTGACCCTAAAGATACTCACAAATACTATGATGATGATGAAATGTGGGAAAATGCTCAATCAATGTTGAAAGCTGCCTTGGATGAAATGGGTGTTGACTACTTTGAAGCTGAAGGTGAAGCTGCCTTCTACGGTCCAAAACTTGATATCCAAGTGAAAACAGCTCTTGGTAACGAAGAAACATTGTCAACAATCCAACTTGACTTTCTTCTTCCAGAACGCTTTGGTTTGACATACATTGGTGCTGATGGTGAAGAACACCGTCCAGTTATGATTCACCGTGGTGTTATCTCAACAATGGAACGCTTCACAGCTATCTTGATTGAAAACTACAAAGGTGCATTCCCAACATGGCTTGCTCCTCACCAAGTAACTGTAATTCCAGTTTCTAACGAAGCTCACGTTGACTATGCTTGGGAAGTAGCTAAAGTTCTTCGTGATAAAGGTGTTCGTGTTGACGTTGATGAACGTAACGAAAAAATGCAACTTAAGATTCGTCAAAGCCAAACTAAGAAAATTCCTTACCAATTAATCGTTGGTGATAAAGAAATGGCTGATAAGACTGTTAACGTTCGTCGCTATGGTAGCAAACAAACTCACACTGAATCAATTGATGAGTTCGTTGAAAATATCCTAGCTGATATCGATCGTAAATCACGTCCAGACGCTGAATAATTCTTTTGCTTCTAATAAATTCGGTAAAGAAGTCCCGTTTAGGGGCTTCTTTTTTGTCTAAAAATAAAAGCGTTTCCATATTTGCAAAAAAAGGGGGAGTCAAGGATAAGGTGATAAAATATAGAAAGCGTTCGCAAAAAGGGGGAGTTAAAGAATGCGAAACTTAAAACAACACCCGTTAATTCTGGTGTTTAGTTTGTTTCTAGCCTTATCGGCTTTATTGTCTAATTTAGGTCCTGTGATTGTCAAAGCTGATTCTGTCATATCGTGGAATTTTAGTGATTCACAATTTAAAGATTTGGGCCAAATGACTTCTGAAAAAACGATTGATGGTTTGACTATCTTAGCAGCTAACGAGTCTTCTATGACGGTTAAATCTGAAGATGCGAGTTTTTCAGGAAGTGATTATTCTTCAGCTTTGCAATTAGAGGCAAAGGAAAATCAAGGAAAGGCTTCGCTTAAATTTTCAGTATCTGATAAGGATGTTATCACAGTCATTTTGAAAAGTGACTCAGAGATTGAAGAGAGTCACCTTGTTTTAGCTAATGCTCAAGGTCAAGAACTAACCACTCTGACTGCGGGCACAGCAGTAAGCGAGGAAAGCTATGCTTACTCTGGTGAAGCTGGTGAGCTTTATTTATATGCTAAAGATGCTGACCTTGATTTATTTAGTATTCAGGTGGAATCAACGTCATCTGATGATACCGTTTCAGAAAGCCAATCAAGTGATGTTACTAGCAATTCAAGTGATACTACTGAAGTTGATCTGTCAAATACAGGAAATGCTGATGAAAGCTTAATCTCCTCTTCATTAGCAGCATCAAATGCAGTGACAGTATCAACTTATAATGACATTCGCTCTGCTATTTCAAAAGCGGAAAAAGCTGGTGGAGGTAAGATTTATGTGAAAGGGACAAAAATTGCTTGTGATGGTCAAATTGCCCTTTCAAAAACAAATGCTAATGTCCAAATCATTGGTGTACAAAATGCAGATGGATCTTATCCTGAGCTTGATTTTTCAAACTTTATGGCTAAATATGTAGGGAAAGTATCGTCAGATGCTGCTGTAGGTGTTCGTATTTCGGGTTCTAATTACACAGTTCAAAATGTGATTATCGAACACGCACCTGACAACGGCATTCAAATTAAAGGAAAAACTGCAGGCAATAACACGATTTCTAACTGTATTGTTAGATACAATAATGATACAGGCTTGCAAGTGACTGCAGGTGCTTATCAAAACACAATTGAGGCAGTTTATAGCTATCGTAATTGTGATGTTTATACTCGTGGTGGCAATGCTGATGGCTTTGCTCCTAAGTTGGGCGCAGGTAGTGGTAATACTTTTACTTACTGTTATGCTTGGGATAATTCTGATGATGGTTGGGATTCTTTTGACAAAGCAGGGGATGTTACACCTGATATTACTTACACAAATTGTGCCGTTTGGAGCAATGGTAATCCCGATGTCTTTACTGGGAAATATGATTTTGATCATAAAAATGCTCTGGATGAAAATCTTCATTTAGTGCAATTAATTAAAGCTCAAGATGCCTCATTTACTTCCAATTTTGCTCATGGTAAATTTGCTTTGCCTTCTGGTAATTTCATAAAAACTGATGCTGGTACGATTAGTCTTTCAGCATGGACAGGAAATTCTTTTGATGGTAATCCGAATGGCTTCAAGCTTGGTTCAGTAAATTCAAAATCAAGTGTCACACGTAAGTTATCATATTGTCTTGCTTTTGATGAGGCTAAAAAAGGATTTGATAACAATAATAGTTCTGTCACAGGTTATTTTGATCACTGTGTGGCATTTGATAATGGTTATAACTATTACATTCAACCTTTGACAATTAAGGGATGGACGGCCGTCCAAGGCTTTTCTGGCAAGAGTGGCGATAAATTACCTAATGGACGTTCAGTAGGCACACCATCAGCAAGTAGCCAATCATCAGTCCGTAAATCAGTTGAAAACACCAAAAAATCAATTGTTTCAAACTGTCAAGTTAATAAAATTCCTGGCAAAGTTACTTTTAATGTTTATTAAGCTAAGAAAAATAATTGTGAAAATCTAAAAAAATAGCTCCTCAATCGAGGGGCTGTTTTAATGATAAAAACTTTGCTATAAAACTTTACAATAAATGATATTCTTTGAGGAGTTCTTCGATGTATGTTCCGTGAATTTTCTTGAGGCTTTCTTTGAGAACAGCTTTTTCAGTCCAAGGAATATCAATTTCTGTCAATGATTTTTGGTCATTGAGATAGTAGAGGGCATTGAGTATCATGCGAACATCAAAGGCTGAAGCAAAGACTTCAGGAACCCCACGATCAACTTTTAGCAAGGTATAGACGGCTTCCATGGCAGTTCTGACAGAATACTCAGTTGTAAAAACAGTATCTCTTGGAGTTTCAGCATAATTACCAATAAAGGCAAGGTTCTTACTATGTTCTGGAACAACAAGCGGACGGTCATTTAAGCCACGCGGCATGAAATATGTTGTGATATAAGGCATATGACATGGAATAGTCGAAGCAGATTCAGCCATTTCTTTGATATCAGCTTCAGGGACACCCATGTGGTATAGCCATTCTTGGCAGAGTTCTTTACCACTACATTGGTCAGGACGTTTATCAACAAAATTACCCTTGCGGTCTGTGTAAAGAGGGTAAAGCCAAACAACTAGCTCGTTGTCTTTTTGAGTTTTAAAGTGTGGTTGACGACTGATTGAATAGCCTAAGAGCCAATTAGAATCTTTAATACTTGTTGGACCACTGGTTACGATGGAACCACTATAAGGGTCCTTGTGGTTGACAGCTTCGATGTATGGAGCAATGCGTTTATCTTTAAAAGTGATAGTAGCTGAAATGGTCCAGTTAGCATCTGGGATATTTTGGCAGAAGACTTCAGGATGACCAAAACTATCATCTTGCGCAGCCAATTTTTTCCAAAGTTCCCAGCTAGCTCCTAGATCGTGTTCAACCGGAGCAGGGTGATCGTTATCGCCGTATGTTGTACTTTCAGTGATTGAACCATTAGTAACAAAGACTAAGTCATCTGGTGTTAAGAAGAGTTCTTTTGCTTGACCATCTTTACTAAATTCAATTTTTGTGGCAACTTTATCTTGTCCTTTACGATTGACCAAAATATTAGTTACTGTTGTGTTATAGCTAAAATCAACACCGTGTTCCGTCAAGTAATGAACAATCGGTAAAATCAATGATTCGTATTGATTGTATTTGGTAAAGCGAAGAGAAGAAAGATTTTTTAGGCAACCAACGTGTTGAATGAAGCGCATGAGGTAACGGCGCATTTCCATGGCACTTGACCATGGTTCAAAGGCAAACATAGTGCACCAGTAGAGCCAGAAATTAGATTTGAAAAATTCATCTGTAAAAACTTGGTCGATTTGTACATTTGCCAGTTTACTTTCTGGCGTTAAGATTAATGAGATAATTTCCTTGATAGCTTTTTCTGAAAGGGTTAATTGACCGTCGTTTGGAATAGCTTTACCTCTGTCGTGGATGACACGTGTTTTAGCATAACAAGGGTCTTCTTTATTTAACCAATAAAATTCATCTAAGATGGAGTTTTCAGGATTTTCAAGCGAAGGAATCGAACGGAATAAATCCCAAAGGACTTCAAAATGAGGTTCCATTTCACGTCCACCACGGATAATATAACCTAAACGGTCATTTTTAATCCCATCCATACTACCACCAGGTAGTTTTAATTCTTCTAAGATATGAATGTGATCACCAGGCATTTGTGCATCGCGAACAAGAAAAACAGCTGTTGAAAGAGCTGCTAAACCACTACCGACAATATAAGCTGATTTTTGATCGACATTTTCAGGTTTTTTAGGACGAGCAAAAGCTTCGTAATTTCCATTAGAATAATACATACTTGTCAACTCCTTTTCTATGATCACCTTCATTAAAACGCTTTTATGGTGAAAATGAAATAGACAGGGTGAACACCCTGTCTAAAATTTTGACACATTTGCCAAATTGTCTAGTTAAAGTTTTTCAAGCAAGTGGTAAATTCGATGTGCTAGTTGCTTGGGATTTTCTTGTAAGCCTGAATCAATCCAATCTAAAATAAAACCAACTAAGCCATATTTATAAAAGTGTACTCGAAACTCGACCTCTTCTTGGGTTAAGTCAAGTCCTTTTTCTTCTAAGACTGGTTTGATTAATTCATAAGCACGATCATACAAAAAATGCTCCAAATAATTGCGATTAACAGAGTAGTAAGTGTTACAAACGAAGGCTTTGTTGTCTTGAATATAATGGAAAATCGCTAGCATGCCTTTTTCCCATGAATCATCAGTCCGATTGTCACCAATCATTTGTTCACCATCAGAAATGTAGATTTGTTCCAAAAGATCATACAAATCATTAAAGTGATAGTAAAAAGTTTGACGATTGACTTTTAAGCGTTGGACGAGTTCGGTGACGGTGACCTTATCAAAAGATTTTTCAGTCATGATCTCTTTTAAAGCTTGAGCAAAAGCTTGTTCTGTTAACGTCTTCATAAATTCCCCTCTATCTATAGTTATTTTATCACAAGCGCTTTTAAAAAAGGTCTTAGCGCTGTAATGTGCTATAATTGACCTATGAAAATCGGAGATAAAGACTTTTTCTACTTTTGGGAAAATAGCAAAGCTGCAAGCACAAGTGACAAAGCACGACTTGTATTACAAGAATTAATGGACATCTTAGAAATGCCAGAAGAATTATCTGGCGAGATTGCCCAGACTCGTAAGCTTTTAAATCAATTTTCGGATAACCTTTCGCCAAATCACCTTTTTTGGAGTGAGTTAGCAAGACTAGTTCAAGTAGCTTACCCAGGAGAGAGCATGGCTGAGGATAATTTATTAGCGCACCAAGTTCATCAATTTCGCTATGTGATTTCAGCCTACCAAGCTCAGTGGATCAGAGAAGAATTTCCTGCTAAGTCAGATTGGCAATCGATGTTAGCTTATTTAAAAGATAAAAAAGAGCGACGTTTTTGGCGAAGACAATTTGATTTTGATTTGACGGAATCAGCTCGTCTTCATAATAAAGCCCCTAAACGAGCAATTTTAGGGTTTGAATTGCCAGTTAATTTTAAAATCTTGATGGCTTTTCACACGGAATTTATCCTTGATAGCAAGGGACGATTTGCTAATGAAATTGACCCTCAAGGTCAGACTCATAATGGTATCATCAATGGTGCTAGTTTTAATTATGCTAATCACAATGATAAAAGGCATTATGAGCTTGACGTAGCAGCTATAAAACGTCATGACCCTCTTTTTCGTAAACACATTTTAGCTAATCAAGGAAATGCTTTTCGTGCTCCACTCTGGATTAAACGTCGCCGTCACGTAGACTGGGAGCGCAGCTATTTTAATAAAAAAGGCCACTACGCTAATCAAGGACGTAGCAGCTATAAGATGGTGAAAGGTTTGATTCAAAGATTTCGAAAAGAGTTGCGCAAACATTCATAAGATGCCGCTTTAGTCAGCGAGCATCTTTTTTATGGCTAAGCGCCATTTAGAAAGCAAGTTTGGAATGCTTTCAAATAAGAAGGTTAAACTTCTCATCACAGTCACCTCTGCAAGAGCAAAAATAAGACAGAGCACCATACTTTCGTTACTAAATTCATTTAGCATGAATAGTGAGCGTAGCGATGGATTGAGGCAGCAAATGATAAAACCGATAAAGCAAGTGATAAAAATAGAAATTTTATACTTGTTGAGCGGTTTTGAAACGTTTTTCAAAATCAAAAATCCAACAACAGCTAGAAGATAAGTGCTTGCAATCCCAATATCTCCTTGAGGAATATCGAATAGTTGACCAAAGACAACCAGACAAGCAATCGCTGAAAATGAAGTCAGCGAAGCAGGCAAAGAAGTCAAAATAGTTTCTTTTAAAAAGTTTTGATTCTTTTTGGCAGTATTTGTTTCCAACGACAATAGGAAAGCTGGAATTCCAATATTAAACATTGAAATGAGCGATACTTGTGTAGGAGCCAGTGGGTAAGTAAAAATGGTGATGATTGAAAAGATAGCAAGTAGCATTGAAAAGATGTTCTTGTATAAGAATAAGGTTGCTGAGCGCGTGATGTTATTGATGATTTGGCGACCTTGAGACACGATATCTTTCATTCTTGAAAAATCAGAATCTAGCAAAACCACTTGGGCTGCTTGACGGGCTGCCTCACTACCGCTTCCCATTGCAATAGAGCAATCGGCTTCTTTCATGGCTAGGATGTCATTGACACCGTCTCCCGTCATTGCCACTTTAAAGTTGTTCTTTTTAAAGGCAAGAACTAAATCTTTCTTTTGTTCAGGAGTGACGCGTCCAAAAATGGTGTAGGTGAGGGCGGCTTTTTCAATGTCTTCTTGAGTTTTTAATGTACTAGCATCGATGTAGTTTGATGAATCTAAAATACCTGCTTGATTAGCGATTTTTGAAACAGTTAGCGGATTATCACCAGAGATAACTTTAATCGCAACGTCGTTGTCGTTAAAGAAAGAGAAAATTTCTTTGGCGTTGGCTCGAATATCATTTTTGATGGCGACAAAGAGAAGTGGAGTCACCTTATTTGGGTTGACATCAACTAAAGCTAAGATACGTTTACCATCTGAGGCATACTGAGTCAGTTGATCTTGGTTAGCTTCAAGCGCTACTTGGTCAAGCAAGATATCAGGGGCACCTAAACGATAAGTTGAATTTTCTGTTTTGATTTGAGAGTATTTTACTTTGGATGAGAATGGGGTTGTTTCTGCGTTTTGGAATTTTTCCTTTGACTTGAAGTATTCTCGCAGCGCTAACATGGTAATATTAGAATCTGAAATTGTATTGATGTATTTGGATAAGATTGCCTGATTTGCTACTAAATCCTTTTGGCTAGCTTGTTGAGGCAAAATAAGATTCGTTACGGTCATTTTATTTGCCGTGATTGTTCCTGTTTTATCAACACACAGAATATCAACACGAGCTAAAGATTCGATACTTTTCATGTCATGCAACAAGACTTTTTTTCTAGCCAGTTTCGTTGCGCTAATGGCAAGAGCGACAGTTACTAAGAGATAGAGTCCTTCAGGAATCATTCCAATCAAAGCACCGACTGTCGAAACTATACTATCACTAAAGTTCTTGTGATTTAAAAAGAATGATTGCATAAACAAGGTGATGCCGATAGGGATGATGATAATCCCAGCAAATTTGATAATTCTTTCGATGTCACGAATCAAATCAGTTTTTTTCTGTTTAACTTCTTTAGCTTTTTGCGTCAATTTAGCGACGTAAGAGTCATTTCCAACAGCGGTTAGTTTAGCGAGACATTTTCCTGAGATGATAGAACTCCCTGATTTTAAATCGCTGCCGATTACTTTTTCAATTTCATCTTCTTCACCTGTTAGAAGGGATTCATTGACAGTGACTTTTCCGTCAATAACGGTTGCATCAGCAGGAATTTGCCTACCTTCATCGAGTAAAATAACATCATCGAGCACTAATTCATCGATAGCAATCGATTGGTATTTGCCATCTCTAATAACTTGATAAGATGCTTTTGAAATAACATTAAGTTGATCAAGAACTTTTTTGGAACGCAGTTGTTGAATGATTCCAATGATAATGTTGATAATAATAACAGGTAAAAAGGTTAAACTATTAAAAGATCCTGCAATAATTAATAACAAGGTGATAATGGCAAAGATTAAATTAAAGTAGGTGAAAATATTTTGACGGATGATAGAGCTTGTTGTTGCAGCATTCTCGTCAATCATTTTATTGTTTTGACCATTTTTTAGGCGTTCATCAGCTTCTTTACTAGATAAGCCTGAAATGTTTTTCGTTATCGTTTTTGCATCCATCTTTGATATCTCCTGAAATCTAATGCTTCTTTTTAGGGCCATTCTACTTTACTTTTTTAGGGAAAGCAAGGAAAAACAAGGCGATAAATTGTAAGATTTTTGTGGCAAGTCTAGCTAGGCTTGCCGTTTTTTATAAGAATTATGGTATGATGAAGGTAAGAAATTAAGCTAGTGGAGGTGTGAAATGGCGAGGGTTTATGTGGCAGATGATGAGAAAAATATTCGTGAGTTGATTGCCTCATTTTTGCGTGATCAAGGCTTAGAAGTTGAAGTCTTTGAAACAGGTGATCAGCTGCTCTTACGTTTCATGGAGGAAGAAGCTGATGTGGTCATTCTTGATGTCATGATGCCAGGAACAAGTGGTATTGATATCGCGTCCATGCTACGTAAGCGTTCAGAGGTACCGATTATCTTGTTAACAGCTCGCGATAGTGATGAGGATTTTGTTAAAGGATTTTCAGCTGGAGTAGATGATTACTTTACCAAACCATTCTCACCTTTAAAATTGAGCCTGCGTGTTAAAGCGATTTTAGCTCGCCAACCAGCAGCAAAGGATGGGGTTAATGAAGAAGCAGAACAATTAACTTATGAAGGCTTGGTTCTTTCGGATAAAGATCGCTCTGCTAGTTACCAAGGAAAAAATATTAAGCTAACCAATACAGAATTTGAACTTTTGAAAGTGTTGATGGCGCATAGTGAGGAGGCTATTTCTCGCGATGACCTTTTGCGTCAAGTGTGGGGCTATGAGAGTGATGTCGAAACACGTGTAACGGATGATACCATTAAGCGCTTGCGCAAAAAATTGAGAGGGGTTGAGAGTCATGTCCTTATTGAAACGGTTTGGGGCTACGGGTTCAAACTCATCAAAAAAGATTAAACAGTCGGGTCAGCCTTTGAAGAAAAAAAGGTGGCAGTCACGTTTTCGGACAACCTTATTTTTGCAACCCTTGACTATTTTAATTGCTTCGTTTGCCATTATCCTATTGGTTTTTAATGGTTTGCTAAAGCTATTTTTGGCTGAAGAGGCTTTTACAGCTATTCAAAATCAGTATGATACATTAGATGCTCTTTATGTCGGCGAGGATTTACCTAAGATTTCAGATGGGAATATCTTTGAGACAACTTATGCTATCGTTGATGATAAATTTGACATTAAGTATATTTCAGCCTCAACCTACGACCTTTCTGAGAAGCAGATTTCTAAGAAGGTGGTTGATTATTTTTCAAATAAAAGTACCAGTGATTGGTTTGATGAAGATTTAGAAGGAAATGCAAGGTATTTTCGAAAAGTAAAGGTCTACGATTCCACTTATATGGTTAAGATGCAAGAATATCCGGGTACTTTTTCAGATAGTTACATCAAACAAGATAGTGATGATAGCCAATCGCAAAATTATTATATTTTTGTTTTTGCTAACGTTACTCCGATTGCTGATTTTGAAACTTATATCAATTACCTTTTGCTATCTCTGATGGTGATTGTTGGTTTGATTGCTATCATAACCATTTTCTTGACATCACGTAAATTAGATAAGCATTTTGGGGCGTTGAAGTCTTATATTTTACGAGTTGGTAATCGTGAAAGCAATTTGCAGCCAGAAAATTTTGCTTATCGAGAGTTTAATGAAGTTGGTCAGACAGTCGATAAAATGAATGATATGATTGATGCGAACCAACGTAGTCAGCAACTTTTCTTCCAAAATTCTTCTCACGAATTGCGGACACCACTCATGTCTATTCAAGGCTATGCAGAAGCTATTAAGGAGGGAGTGGCTGCTGATGATCGGGAAGCTGCCAGTGTCATTTTGGATGAAAGTCGAAAAATGGCAGAGTTAGTAGATGATATTTTAACCTTGTCAAAAATGGAATCTGCTCAACAGCCTTTGAAATTAGAAAACTTCAATATGGTTGATTTGCTTTATGATGTCAGCTGGCATTTGAAAGCTAAGGCAGATGCGCGTGGCTTAGTTTTTAAACATCAATTTGAGTCAGATTGCCTAGATATTGAAGCTGATGAAAAATTAATAGAACGTGCAGTAGGAAATATCCTATCAAATGCAGTCCGTTATGCTAAAACAACAATATGGGTTACAAGTAAACGATTAGATGATCAAACTCTTGAAATTTGTTTGTCAAATGATGGAAAGCCGATTTCTGAAAAGGATCAAGAGCATCTTTTTGAACGTTTTTATAAAGGTGAGGGTGGTCATTTTGGAATTGGTCTTGCCATTACAAAGGAAATCATCGATCGCCACCACGGCACGATTCGAGTAACTTCTACTGAAGAGAAAACAACCTTTAGCATAATGATTCCATTACGTCAGAACTAAAAATACTTGTCAGAGAAAATCTGACAAGTGTTTTTACTTTCTTACGATTCTGTAAGAGGAAAAAATTGAAAATACGATAAACTAAATTTAGGGGAAATTTGCCACACTTTTGCCACAGCTTTTCGAGACTTTCGCCATGCTTTCTCAAGTAATCTTCGTTATAATATGATTACAATATTGAAGCGGGGAAAAGATGAAGAGATTTAAGAAGTATCGATTAGCTCTTATCTTGCTTGGTTTATCAGTTTTGCTATGTTTAGGGGCATATGCCTATAATCAAGTTGGTTATCATCTGACTATTAATGATGTCAGTCAGATTGCTTACCGAAATGCTGGGGTTACAAGTAAGAACGTTCAGTTACAAAAATTTTCAAAAAAGCGTCTTGGTTTAGTGGCTACCTATGAGGTTAAGTTGGAGACAAAGACAAGAAAGTATAGCTATGTCATCAATGCTACTTCAGGATCTATCATTGAACGACACTACAAGAAAAAATAACCCTTGGTTTAATATTGATTTAGATGGAAATGAAAGAGGAGTTCAGAATCATTACTGAATTGAATTAGATATTAAAATGAAAAAAAAGATTTTATACACACTGCTTATAATCGTTTTGCCACTTGCTTTAATTTGTTATCTTTTAGAACTATTTGGTTTAAAAATTATCAGCTGGCGACGATAAGACCATAATCATTAAGGGAGGGGATGTTATGACAGAAACAGGCTCACAGAGAAAATATATTCAGATTTTAACTGGAATTGGTTTTATAATTTCTATTGCTTTATTTGTTTTCTTTAAACAACATCCGGCTTATTTCCAAGTTGGAGGACTTTTTCAAAGTTATTTAGGAAATCTAGGCTTCTTTGCACCTTTGATTTTTATGGCTTTGCAAATCATTCAGGTGACCTATCCTATTGTTCCTGGCGGTATGACAAGCGTAATTGGTTATATTGCTTTTGGTCCTATTTGGGGCTTTGTTTATAATTTTATTGGGATTTTTATCGGTTCTCTAATAGCTTTTGCTCTAGCAAGACGATATGGCGAGACTTTTGTTAAAGCCTTTGTTTCGCAAGAGACTTATGATAAGTATATTGGCTATTTGGATAAGAATAATGGAAAATCCTATGCCATGATTCTGGGAGCAGCCTTTGCTTTGCCAGGGTTTCCAGATGACTTTCTTTGTATGGTCTCTGGACTTTCAAAGATGTCATGGAAAAAATTTGTTACAATTTTCCTGATTACGAAACCAGCTACCCTTTACCTTTATACAATCATTGGTTATAAAGGTTTAAGTTACGCTTTATCACTATTTCATTAAAAAACCTCTGAGTTTTACTCAGAGGTTTTTAGTTATTCAGCAGCTTTTTCCCATTTTTTAGCTAAACGACGTGAAATCGTTGAAATGGTAAAGTTAATCACAAAGTAAATAGCTGCAATTACAGCATAAAGGGTAAAGACTTGACTTGCTTCAAAATAGCGCCCCATCAAGATTTGACTTTTACCAAATAATTCTTGGATGGCAATAACAGAATAAAGAAGTGAAGTATCTTTAATAACTGTAACAAATTGTGAAATGATTGCTGGAAGCATTTTACGAAAGGCTTGTGGAAAGACGATGTAGATAAAAATTTGGAAGTTTGTCATTCCTTGTGCTAGACCAGCTTCTGTTTGTCCATGGTCCACACCATTTAAACCACCGCGGATAATTTCAGCAAGAGCAGCAGAAGTAAAGACCGTAAATGCAGTGATACCAGCAGGTGTAGACTTCATTTGGAAGACAAGGAAAATAATGAAAATCCAAAGCAAATTTGGCACATTACGGACAAATTCAATATAGACACTTGAAATCAAATGAAGAACTGGATTTTTACCGTTACGCATGACAGCAAGCACTGTCCCAATAAGTGTTGATAGAACAATTGAAATAAACGAAATATAAAGTGTTAGCCATAATCCTTGGAGGATGAAGCTAATGTTGGTCGGTGTTAATACTGACATTTAATTCTCCTCCTAAAGTGAATATGATTTTTTATTTTCTTCTTCTTTGTGACGTGCCCAAGTTGCAAGAGGGAAACACATGATGAAGTAAAGAAGTGCAGCACCAGCAAAAGCAGGCACGTAGTTTGTTGTTTCGTAAGCCCAAGCTTTGGCAGTAAACATGATATCTGCCCCTGAAATAATGGCAACAGTTGATGTATTTTTAATCAAGTTAACCACTTGGTTTGTTAAAGGTGGCAAGATAGTGCGTACAGCCTGTGGCAAGATAATCAAACTCATGGTCTGACTATAAGTGAAGCCTTGTGAAAGAGCTGCTTCGGTTTGTCCTTTTGGCACAGCTTCGATACCTGAACGAATAACTTCAGCGATATAAGCGCCATGATAGATCCCGACACAAAGAACAGCTGTAAAGAATGTTGAGATCATAATCAATCCGTTTGTCATAATAGCAAGTCCATAGTAGACAAAGACGAATTGTACCAAAAGTGGTGTATTTTGAAAGACTTCGACGTAGACACGTGCGATAGCTTTCAATACTTTATTTTTAGATGATGACATGGCACCAAAAATGACTCCAAGAACAAAAGCTAAAAGTAAAGCACAGAAAGACATTCCTAAAGTGTATAGAAAGCCCTTAGCAAATTCACCAAAGTTGGCAAAGAAATCTGCCCAACGTGAGAGGGCAAATGGACTCGCTGCTGCGGTTGTTAATAAAAGCATGTCAATTCTCCTCTCTTAATTATTCTCTGCTTTTGCAGGTTTTAAATCATATTTATCATAAAGCTTTTGCAGGCTACCGTCAGCTTTCCACTTGGTTAGCAAGTCATTGACATAATCAATGGTTGCTTGGTTAGATTTTTTAGCTGCGATACCGTATTCTTGAGTATTGAAACCTTCATCGATAATGGCAGTTTTTTTGCTGACATAACCAGTCAAGATTGACTTATCAACTGAGAAAGCATCGATACGTTTCGCGTGAAGTGAAATAGCGAGTTCTGGGAAAGAACCAAGTTGAACAAATTTGAATTTTAAGTTATGTGCTTTTCCGTATTCTTCAATTGTCAGTTTAGTTGTTGAACCTTGAGCTACTCCGATAGTTTTACCATTGAGGTCAGAGATTGTTTTTAAACCTTTACCTGTATTAACTAAAAAGCCAATCTCGTCATAATAGTAAGGATTTGAAATAGCATAGGAAGCTTTACGCTCATCAGTAATTGTATAAGTGGCAATCAAAAGATCGATTTGTCCATTATCAAGAAGGGCTTCACGAGTTTGAGTTGTAACAGCTGTGTAAGCAACTTTAACACCAAGTGTCTTAGCGATTTTTTTCGCTAAATCAATTTCCATTCCTTCATATTTACCAGTTTCAGCTGAGTAGTATCCGAAGTTTGGAACATCTTGCTTGACGCCGACTTTAAGAACGCCAGCATTCTGGATTTTTTTAATTTGCTCAGGGACTGTCTCAGCAAAAGTAGATGGTGCAGTCAGAAAGCTGATAAAGAGTAGTGATAGCGTAGCTAAAATAGCTAAAGATATTTTTTTCTTCATGAGCAACTCCTTATTGTTGAGAGACATTATCACTTGTGTGATTAATGACTTTGCTCAAGAATTGTTTAGCACGTGGTTCAGTAGGATTATCAAAGAAACCTTGAACATCAGTAGTATCGACAAGAATTTGTCCTTCAGCCATGAAGATAATGCGGTCAGCAACTTCACGAGCAAAGCCCATTTCGTGGGTAACGACTACCATGTTCATCCCTTCTTTAGCAAGGTTTTGCATGACAGCAAGAACATCACCGATAGTTTCAGGGTCAAGAGCTGATGTTGGTTCATCAAAAAGAAGAAGTTCTGGTTGCATAGCCAAACCACGAGCAATCGCTACACGTTGCTTTTGACCACCTGATAGCATACCAGGATATGAATCTTTACGATCCCACATATTAACGTAAGTTAAGAATTTTTCGGCAATTTTCTCAGCCTCTTCTTTTGATTTTCCTAGGACTTTAATAGGTGCTAAGGTTACATTTTCTAACACGGTTTTATGTGGATAGAGGTTGAAGTGTTGGAAAACCATACCAACTTCTTTACGAAGTTGAACCAAATCTTTAGCAGAAGCGTTAGCTAATTCATGACCGTTAACTTTTAAACTACCTGTTTCGATTGATTCAAGAGCATTCATCGTACGGATAAGCGTAGATTTACCTGAACCAGAAGGTCCAAGGAGAACGACAACCTGTCCTTTCTCGATTTCTAGGTTAATATTTCTTAGGGCATGATAGTCCCCGTAGTATTTTTCAACGTTTTTAAATTCAATAAGTGCCACACTTGTCTCCTTTTCAAAGATAAGATTTTCTTGTTAGATTTTCTAACATCACATAATTCATGTTAGTTAATCTTACCACATTAATTTATCAAGTGTCAAATATTTCTGAAAATTTAAATAACTAAAAGATTGAAAAGGTTGAATTATGACGTCAATTGTTACTTTATGGTTTCAAAAGTATTATATTATCCAGTTAGAGAGGGATAGGTAGCCGTTCGATTAAAACCCAATAAAATCAATCATAAAAACAGTCAATCTTGGGTAAAAATCCTAAAATTGACTGTTTTTTTGTTGTTTCTCGTTGAGAATGTCTTCTAAAATAGTTAATGGTGTAAGATAGTGATATTTTAAATGAGCTGTTTGTGATATAATAATATTTGTAGTGATAAGGATATAGAATGTTATGCTACATCAATAACTTGACTGATAAAAGGTGAAGGCTATGGCATTTATCACGATTTCTAGTTCTCAGAAGAAGGAATTGAATGATTTAGCTCCTCTGGGGTATTCATTTGACTGGACGAGGTTTTCGAGCAGTCGCTCAAAAACAGTAACTTGTCTTCATGATGGAGATATTGCAGGGTTGGTTGAATTTGAACGTCAACCAGAAAATCTGTTGAATTTCTTGTATTTGATTGAAGTAGCAGAAAAATACCAAGGAACAGGTGTTGCTGGTGAATTGTTGGCTTATGTTGCTAAAGATAATATGGAACAAGGCTTTGAAGGTTTTGTTTTGCTTGAATTTAAGACAGCATTGGCTAATTATTACATAGAAAAGTATGGTGCTAAATTCATCACTAGTGATGGTTTTAGGCTCTATTTTGATACGGAAGCTGCTAACAACCTGATTCAGAAGTATTTGACAGGAGATGAACCTCATGACTGAAACGTTACTTGAAAGACTTAAACGAGAAGGTAAAGGGCACGATTTACTTGACCCTGAACTTGTTGAACGTGAACAACGTGAACAACTAGGACACCTTGTTCGCCTGAGACAGCGATTAGGTCGTGAAATCACACAAAGAGAGATGGACGATTTATCAAATATCCTGTAATAATAGTTGTATTACTGTCCGTAAACCGAGTGAATTAACAGTTATTCACAATCTTTTATGAAAAGGGAAACAGTGGGGGAAACTATGGAATTTACACTTGAACCTTTCGCTAACGATACGTTCAAACTACTAAAATCGTTGAAAGAAAATCAGGTCAAAGTGAAGGGAGATTTTTATATTCCTTTATCACAACAAGAAATAGCAGACATTAATCACATGTCAAAATTGAAAACAAATAGATTAATTCGTGACTTGATTGAAGGCGGTTATGTTTGCCCATATCAAAATAAACGAGGGAAATATGTCATAACTGAAAAAGGGCATAAAATTCTTAAGTTGATGTTGAAAAAATACGTTTAACAAGGAAAGTGAATTGATGACAAAATTGAAGGAAAATAATCTAAAACCTTTATTCAAATATCCTGGTGGAAAAGGTGCAGAGTACAAACACTTGAAAAAATTTTTTCCAAAATTTAATACTTATGTCGAGCCTTTTTTGGGAGGAGGAGCAGTGTATTGGGCTACTTCTGCTCAAAGTTGGATAATTAATGATTATTCTGAAGAACTTATCGCTATTTATCATTTTACTCAAATAGAAGATAAGCTTTTTTTAAATTACATCAACGATATTGGGATAATCTGGCGCAATAAAAACAAATACGCTAATTATATAACTAACATTTTAAAAGAAGAAGTCAAATTGGATAGGCAACAATTGTTTACTATTTCGAGTGAATTAATAAATGTAACCGAGGAAATAGAGTTTAGTTTAGAACGACTTACACAATTATTCGAAGAAAGTATAATTAGGAAAAAAAAATCATTAGTTAAAATTTCTAAATCAACTACAATAAAAAATTGGGAAGAGAATGCTTTAGGAATACTGGGGGCTGGGATATATACTATTCTTAGAGAATTGTATAATCACACGACGTTCAATCAAGAGCCACAGTTAAAAACAGCTTTGTATTTTTTTATCAGAGAATATGCTTACTCAGGTATGTTTAGATATAATGCAGATGGGATGTTTAATGTTCCATTTGGTGGAAATACTTATGCAAAAAAAGATTTTTTAAAACGTTACCAACAAATCACCAGCAAACAGGTTGTTACTAAATTAAAAAACACTAGGATATTGAGAGGTGATTTTTCAGAGGCAGTAATCGATGAAAAAGATACATTTATGTTCTTAGATCCACCTTATGATTCTGAATTTAGTACCTACAACTTGCATGTGTTTGATGCTCAAGAACAAGTAAGGCTACGTGATAGTCTGATAAATATTAGAAATACGAAATGGTTAATGGTAGTAAAATCGACAGATTTTATTGAAGATTTATATGACCGTGAAGGGTGGTATAAGTTCCATTTTGATAAAAGTTATTCCGTTAACTTTAAAAATAGAAATGACCAAGATGTGAAGCATTTAGTTATAACAAATTATAGATTGGAGAATATATAAATGGCAACTTCGGAAAGTGATATTAGAAAAGGTGTATCAGTTCTCTTGAATCAATATGGAACGCTTGATACAACAGAAGTAAAACATTTGTTAGATACCGTACTTCCTTTTGATGAAGATGATAGAGAACCTAGTTTAACACGTTCAGAACCTAAGATAATTCAAAGGATTGGAAATATAGTTTCCCATCAAAGTGAAACTGTAAAAACATACTATGACACTTATCAGATTGATAAGTCTCACCGTCCTGCTAAATGGGTAATTTTGACAGGGTTAAAATCTAACGGAACATTACGACCTATCACTGAGAATGAAATAAAAAAACGACAAGAACTTAGACAGCGATTTGTTCCTAAGAAAATTGATTGGGTCAGCTTAAACGGAAGACGTACCGAGCTTGGACGCTTGGGTGAAGATTACGTTATTCGTTATGAAACAAATCGACTGTTGGAGTTTGCTGAATTGGACGCTGACCGCATCGTTCACTTAAGTGATGAACAAGGAGATGGTGCTGGATTCGACGTTATTTCTTTAAACGAGGACGGAACTGAACGTTTTATCGAAGTAAAAACTACAAAAGGCAGTTTAGATACCCCATTCTATATGACGGAAAATGAGCGAGCCTATTTTGAGTTACATAAAAATGAAGGAGACCTATTCATTTATCGAGTATATAATTTTGACGAAATTAATAAGACTGGAAAAATCGAAGTAATTCCAGCCGATAAATTGTTCACTGATTATAATTTTGACCCCATCTCTTATAAAGTAACTAAAAAATAATCATAACACATACCCACTAGACCTCATAACCTCTAAATCTTCTTCGTCTATGAGTTGATTGCGGTCTTTGGCAAGCTGCTGATAAAGGATGTCTTGGATATTCTTCTGCTTTAAAATAAGCGACACTAATGACCATAAAGCCAATTTCTTATACCGTGGAATATGACACTCCTTGGCAATTGCGTATAAACGTGTTTTAGGAAGGTCTAAGAGGTATTCTCGTTTATTAAAGGATAAGACACCATCTTCCTCGTTGAACTTGAAATAAGGGTTCGCAATGGCGTGTCTCGCCTTTTCTGTTTCTACTTTTAAAACTTCCAGATACCGCGATGATGGTTTTGGAAGCTCCAATCTTTTTTGCCTTACTTCGCTTGAAGTAAGGTTTTTCTTTGCTTTCAAAATTTCAATAAAGATAGCTTCCGCATCTGTTAGAGATGTAGGGTAATGACCATTTGTGATTCTCCAGTTATGGATATAGGTGAAGTAACCAATGTAATCTTGAAGGTACTTAGTGGAAACATTAGTCATATCTCGGTAGATATACTGCTTGATCTCATTATGGAGTTCATTGACACGACCTAAAGATAAACCGTTTTGGTACTTTATCTCGTTGAATTTGTCAAACAGCATCTCACCGCGATTGTTTATCTTATCAGTAATCCCCTCATAATAAAGATGTTCTAATACCTTTTTATTAGTCTTCTTTTCAAAATCGTCCGTTGCTTGAATAATATACCCATGATTCCCAATAATTTTCAAAAAGTTAGAGGGTCTAACGTAATGTGGTGTGTTCCTTAACTGACAATAATCTTCATATACGCTATTGGCATCACTGCATAAATAAGCAATGTTATCAAAGTGTTCATCAAACAAATCAAAGAAAAGCTCAGGAGATAATTTACCAAGACTAGCCACCTTGCACACACAATAACCACGATTATCTATAGCAGTTACAACAGTTGCGAACTCAGCTCCCATAACCCCATAGTGAGATGGTTGACGACCATATCTGGCTTTACGCTCTACATGATTTCCAATCATAGAGGATAGCTTTCGGCTGCCTTTCTGACTTTCTCGGATAAAAGTTTCATCTACTTGGACAACTCCAGTTAAGTTCGGCATAGGCATATCAGCTAAAGCGTGTATTAGCTTCATTCGCCAAAGCCAAACAGTCTTGTAATTTATGCCATCACAACCATAGTCCTTAATCAAGACGTTCATCATATCTGTGATGGAATAGTTGTTAATAGTCATTTCAAGGACTTTTATCCAAATATCCCAATGCCAGCGTGTCTTTTCTAAGATGGTATCTGTAAAACGTGTAAACCTTCTCTTACAGTCTTTGCATTTGAATTGTTGGATATTATTTTTACGACCATTTCTTACAATGTTTTCAGATGAACACCTTGGACAAAAAGAATTGATTGCTAAACGCTCCAGTCGCTGTTCAAAATTCGATACGGTTAGTTGATTGAGTGTATCGGAAAAATCGCTATTTTGAGCCTTAGAATAACACTCGACAATATGTTTGAATTTAACGTAAGGCAACTGCTCAACAAAGGCGACAACATCTTCTAACATCAGGTTTTTCTTAGCCATAGCACACCTCTAAAAACAATATACAGTTCATTTATCTACACCATAATTATACCACAAATTCAATGCTTTTCACAGCGAGGAACGGCTTCAAATTGGGAATTTCACCTTCAAAAGAACTGTCATTATTGGACTTTAGCCCATCACACCATTGTTGGATAATATAACAAAAGTATCCAATGTTTCCAATTAGTATTGAAATTTGATATAATTAGGGGTAGTGGTCATTTTTGTAAATAAAATGACATAGAAATTGTTGTTTGAGAATTTTTTATTCTACTGACATAGAATTGAAGAGGTGACATATGAAAAAAATTCTTATTGTTGATGATGAAAAACCAATTTCAGATATTATTAAGTTTAATTTAACTAAAGAAGGTTATGAAACTGTTACTGCTTTTGATGGTCGTGAAGCAATTGAAAAATTTGAAGAAGAAAATCCAGATTTAATCATCTTGGATTTGATGTTACCAGAATTGGATGGACTTGAAGTTGCAAAAGAAGTTCGTAAAACAAGTCATATTCCTATCATTATGTTGTCTGCCAAGGATAGTGAGTTTGATAAAGTTATCGGACTTGAAATCGGTGCTGACGACTATGTGACAAAACCTTTCTCAAATCGTGAATTGTTAGCACGTGTAAAAGCACACCTTCGTCGTACAGAAAACATTGAATCAGCTGTGGCTGAAGAAAATGCTTCTGCATCAAATTCTGAAATTACCATCGGCGATTTGAAAATTTTACCTGATGCTTTCGTGGCTCAAAAACGTGGCGAAGATATCGAACTAACACACCGTGAATTTGAATTGCTTCATCACTTAGCAACTCACATGGGGCAAGTAATGACTCGTGAATACTTGTTGGAAACTGTTTGGGGATATGATTACTTTGGTGATGTGCGTACTGTCGATGTAACTATTCGTCGTTTGCGTGAAAAAATTGAAGATACTCCAAGTCGTCCAGAATACATTTTGACACGTCGTGGTGTAGGGTATTACATGAAGTCCTATGAATGATACTTTGATACACAATCAATATTTTTTTGAACAAGCCATTCTTTTTTTGTTAGCTTTTGTAGCCATTTATTTTATCCATTTGGCCATTAGAGACTATAGAACGTCAGTTAATATTCGTCGTTTGAGTGGTAAGGTTCGCGAGCTGATTACTGGGAAATATACAGAAGATATTATCATTGAGAAAGATAGAGATTTAGCAGAACTTGCTGGTCAACTGAATGATTTGTCGACTGTCTTTCGTTTGGCACAGGAAAATCTTGCCCAAGAAAAAAATCGTTTGGCAAGCATTCTGTCCTATATGACTGATGGTGTCTTGGCAACTGACCGCTCTGGAAACATTACCATGATTAATCAGACCGCTCAGAAACAACTTAATCTTGAGCGTGAAGAAGCACTTGGAATGAATATTGTTGATATTTTAGGTGATGATAGTGATTACACATATCATGATTTGGTATCAAAGACACCAGAAATTGTTCTTAATCGTCGTGACGAAACCGGTGAATTTATTACCTTACGTATTCGTTTTGCTCTTAACCGTCGTGACAGTGGTTTTATCTCTGGTTTGATTGCTGTCTTACATGATACGACTGAACAAGAAAAAGAAGACCGTGAACGTCGTTTGTTTGTATCGAACGTTAGTCATGAGCTGCGTACGCCATTGACATCAGTTAAGTCTTATCTTGAAGCCTTGGATGAAGGGGCTTTGAAAGAAGATATCGCACCAAGTTTCATTAAAGTTTCTTTGGATGAAACCAATCGTATGATTCGCATGATTTCTGATTTGCTTAATTTATCTCGTATCGATAATCAGACCGTGCAATTAGAAGTTGAAATGACTAACTTTACAGCCTTCATGACATCTATTTTGAACCGCTTTGATCAAATTAAGAGTCAACATACGGTTGCTGGGAAGCAGTACGAAATTGTCAGAGACTACCCTATCAAGTCAATCTGGGTAGAAATCGATCCTGATAAGATGACGCAAGTTTTGGATAATATCCTTAATAATGCAATTAAGTACTCACCAGATGGTGGGAAAATCACTGTTAGCATGAAGACAACTGAGACACAGTTGATTATTTCGATTTCTGATGAAGGTCTTGGTATTCCTAAGAAAGATTTGCCATTAATCTTCGATCGTTTCTATCGTGTGGACAAGGCGCGAAGCCGTGCTCAAGGTGGTTCTGGACTTGGTCTTGCAATTGCTAAAGAAATTGTCAAACAACATAAAGGTTTTATTTGGGCTCAAAGTACTTATGGAAAGGGCTCAACATTTACAATTGTTCTTCCGTATGAGAAGGATTCTGATATATATGATGAATGGGAGGATGACGAGGACTAGATGTCTGAGAATGCTTTTAAATATAGTGTCTTAGCCTCCGGTTCAACTGGAAATTCATTTTATGTGGAAACACCACAGAAACGTCTTTTGATAGATGCAGGTTTGACTGGTAAGAAAATTACCAGTCTTCTTGCTGAAATTGACCGAAAACCAGAAGATTTGGATGCTATTTTGATTACACACGAACACTCTGACCATATTAAGGGAGTTGGTGTGCTTGCTCGTAGATACAATCTGGATGTTTACGCTAATGCCAAAACTTGGCAAATGATTGATGATAAAAATATGATTGGAAAGCTTGATGTGGCTCAAAAACATGTTTTTGAACGCGGTAAAGTATTGACTTTCGGAGATATTGATATTGAGAGTTTTGGGGTTAGTCATGATGCTGTTGAACCACAATTCTATCGTTTAATGAAAGACAATAAGTCATTTGTTGTCCTAACAGATACTGGCTATGTTAGCGACCGAATGGCAGGTGTTATTGAGAATGCGGATGGTTATTTGATTGAGTCAAATCATGATGTTGAAATCTTACGTGCAGGGTCTTATCCATGGAGTTTGAAACAACGTATCTTATCTGACCGTGGACATTTGTCAAATGAAGATGGTGCTGATACCATGATTCGTACCATTGGTAATCGCACGAAGAAAATCTATCTTGGTCACTTAAGTAAAGAAAATAATATCAAAGAATTGGCACACATGACCATGGAAAATAACTTAATGCAAGCTGATTTTGCTGTTGGTCATGACATGACTGTTTTTGATACATCACCTGATGAAGCAACACCGCTGACTGGGATTTAAATGCTAATAAAATCAAAAAAGCTATTAGCTGCTGATAAAAGCAGTTAGTGGCTTTTTTAGTGCTTTAATTGATCATTTACTTGACACTTTGTCATGTAAATATAATTGTAGGGATTTTGGAGAGAATCCCCTTTTTTTGAAACTTTTTGGTATAATAAAGTAGTCTATAGTAGAAAAAATATTTTAGAATCGCTAAGTGGCTGATTCTAAAGGAAACGCTTTATTGATATAAAATCATAGACTAATTTTTGAAGGGAGATTTATCATGCAAGCTTTAGATACAAAACTTCAGCGAGAATTTGGAATCGTTTTTGAAGATAAAACCTTGCTAGAAACAGCTTTTACTCACACATCTTATGCCAATGAACATCGCCTCCTAAACATTTCACACAATGAACGCTTGGAATTTTTAGGAGACGCGGTTCTTCAACTTTTGATTTCTCAGTACTTGTTTAAAAAGTATCCTAAGAAACCAGAAGGTGACTTGTCTAAGATGCGTTCAGTCATTGTTCGTGAAGAATCATTAGCAGGTTTTTCACGTTACTGTGGTTTTGATGAATTCATCAAACTTGGTAACGGTGAAGAAAAATCTGGTGGCCGTAATCGTGATACGATTTTAGGAGATTTATTTGAAGCCTTTCTTGGTGCTCTTTTGATGGACCAAGGTGTTGAGGCGGTCAATAAATTCTTAAATCAAGTGATGATTCCTCAAGTTGAAAAAGGAAACTTTGAACGTGTTAAAGACTATAAAACAACGCTTCAAGAATTGTTACAAGGTCATGGTGATGTCACTATCGATTACCGTGTTTCAAATGAATCTGGACCTGCGCATGCTAAAGTTTTTGAAGTAACTGTGTATGTTAATGACGAAGCTAAAAGTCAAGGAATCGGAAAATCTAAAAAATTGGCTGAGCAAGATGCCGCAAAAAATGCTCTAGCTTTACTTCAATAAGACGTTTGAAAGGAATTCGTAAAGGCAAATGTCCAACCTGTCCTAGGTCATATGATGCGTGTTCGACGTAGCCTAGAGGGCAATAAGAAGGTCTATTATGATTTTCTTAATTGTTAGTTCAGGAAGGTATTTTGCCTTTTCATCTCTTATTTTATGTATTTAAAAGAAATTGAAATGCAGGGATTTAAGTCCTTTGCAGACAAGACTACAATTGAATTTGATAAAGGTGTCACAGCTGTTGTAGGTCCCAATGGTTCTGGTAAATCTAACATTACCGAAAGTTTACGTTGGGCGCTTGGTGAATCTTCAGCAAAAAATCTGCGTGGTGGTAAAATGCCAGACGTTATTTTTGCAGGGGCAGAAAATCGTAAACCTCTAAACTATGCTCAAGTTGTTGTTAGTTTGGATAATTCAGATGGTTTTATCAAAGATGCTAAAGAGACGATTCGAGTAGAACGTCACATTTACCGAAATGGTGATAGTGAATATCTGATTGATGGGCGTAAAGTTCGTTTGCGTGATATTCATGATTTATTCATGGATACTGGACTTGGACGTGATTCTTTCTCAGTGATTTCGCAAGGTCGTGTTGAAGAAATTTTTAATAGTAAACCTGAAGAGCGTCGTGCCATTTTTGAAGAGGCCGCAGGGGTTTTAAAATATAAGACACGTAAGAAAGAAACTCAGACTAAGTTGAATCAAACCCAAGATAATTTGGACCGTTTGGATGATATTATCTACGAATTAGAGGCTCAAGTGAAGCCTTTAGAACGTCAAGCACAAGTTGCTAAAGAATTTACAAGCTTAGAAGCTGAGCGTAAGCAGCTCCACTTGAATATCTTAGTGGAAGATATCCAAACGGATAAAACTCAATTAGAGGCTTTAAAAGAAGACTTAGCTGCTATTCAATCCGATTTGTCAGCTTACTATGAACAACGCCAGCGATTTGAAAAAGAGAATCAATCTTTAAAAGAAAAGCGCCATCAACTATCTGAAGAAATGGCGACTAAACAAGCTGGCTTGGTCGATATTACTAAAGCTATTTCTGATCTTGAACGCCAAATGGATTTGATTGCGTTAGAATCAAGCCAAAAAGAAGAGAAAAAACAAGCGGCTAGTAGCCAATTAGCTGACCTAAAAGCAAGTCAGGAAAGCTTACGAGAAGAACTAGCTCAAAAAGAAACTCAGTTAGCTCAATTAGATGAGCAGTTGACGCAAACAACAGCAACTATCCAAAAATTACAAGCTGAATTAGATCGCTTCTCAACTGATCCTGATCAAGTCATTGAAAAATTACGTGAAGAATTTGTTAGCTTGATGCAAAAAGAAGCTGATCTTTCTAACCAATTGACCATGACGATTGCTGATATTGACAATCAAAAACAATTGTCAGAATCAAAATCTGAAGAATTGGCTCAAACACAAGCTAATTTGGCTGAGCTAAAAGCAAGTGCTAAAGAAGCTCTTGAAAACTTTGAATCGTCACGTGAACAAGTCAAAGAATTGCTTGATGCCTATCAGAAGCTATTTGCTAAAACAAGTCAGCTTGAAAAAGATTATCAAGCTGAGCAATCTAAGATGTTTGACCAATTAGATGTCATTAAATCTAAGCAAGCTCGAAAATCTAGTCTTGAATCAATTCTAAAAAATCACAGTAATTTTTACGCTGGTGTCAAATCAGTCTTACAAGCTTCGGGGCAGCTTGGCGGTATTATTGGTGCGGTTAGTGAACATTTAAGTTTTGATCGTAAGTACCAAACAGCTCTTGAAATTGCGCTAGGTGGTTCAAGTCAACATGTGATTGTTGAAGATGAATCAGCAGCTAAACGCTCAATTGCTTTCTTGAAGAAAAATCGTCAAGGACGTGCAACTTTCTTACCACTGACGACCATCAAACCACGCCATTTGTCACAACAAAATCATGGCATTTTGTCTTCAAGTCAAGGTTTCCTTGGTATGGCTAGTGATTTGGTTTCATTTGATAACCGTTTAGAAAGCATTTTTCAAAATCTTCTTGGTGTAACGGCAGTTTTTGATACGGTTGATAATGCCAATAAAGCTGCGCGAGCACTGCATTACCAAGTCCGCTTAGTAACTTTGGATGGTACTGAAATTCGACCAGGGGGATCATTCTCTGGTGGTGCTAATCGTCAAAATAACACCACATTTATCAAACCAGAATTAGATAACCTTGTTGCTGAATTAAAAGACCTTCAAGTAAAACAAGTCGAGCAAGAAAAACATGTCCAAGGCCTTCACGAGGCTCTTCTAGCTAACAAAGAAGAATTGGCAAGCTTAAAAGCTCAGGGAGAAGAAGCTCGTTTTGCTGAACAAAAAGCTGAGTTGGAATACCAACAACTTGCTGAACGCTTGAATGATGTTAATCAACTTTGTCAACAACTTCAAGAAAGTGAAACGGACAGCAGTTCAACTGATTTAGAATCTCAAAAAGCTCACTTTGAAGCAGAATTGACAAAAGTGGCTGACCGTAAACAAGAGTTGACAAGCGAGATTGAACAAATCAAAGAAAATAAAAATACTATTACACAAAAAGTTGAAAATCTTCGTCAACAATTATCACAAGCTAAATTGCAAGAACGTGAATTGTTAAGTGAACGTAAGTTTGAATCAGCTAATAAGACACGACTTGACATTAGCTTAGTTGAAAATAAAGCTGAGATAGCAAAATGCGAAGATTTACTCGCATTTCATGCTAGTGATCAAGAAGTTGAAAACTTGCCGCTTTTGAAAAAACAACATGATGAAGCAGTGGAACGAAAAGCTAGCGAAGAAGAACGTTTAGTGAGCCTTCGATTTGAGTTGGAAGATTGTGAAGCAAACCTAGAAGAGCTTGAAGAGCAAGTTACTAAAGAAAATCAAAAAAATGAAGACTTGATTCGTAAACAGGCACAGGTTGAAGCACAAGTGGCTCAAGTTTCTGAACGTTTACGTGGTTATAACCATGATTTGACTGAAGACTATCATTTGACTCTTGATGAGGCAAGAGAAGCTAGCCAAGTTGTTGAAGATATGGCAGCTGCTCGAGAACGTCTTCAAGACTTACGTCGTCGTATTAAGGCGTTAGGTCCAATTAACTTAGATGCTATTGCCCAGTATGATGAAGTTAATAATCGTTTGACTTTCTTAAACAGTCAAAAAGAGGATTTGGTTCATTCGAAAAATCTCTTGCTTGATACCATTAATGACATGGATGACGAAGTGAAGTCTCGCTTCCAAGTGACTTTCAATGCGATTCGTGATTCATTTAAGCAAACCTTTACTCAAATGTTTGGTGGTGGATCTGCTGATTTATCATTAACAGAAGGTGATTTGTTAACAGCAGGAGTTGAAATTTCGGTTCAACCTCCAGGTAAGAAAATTCAATCATTGAACTTGATGTCTGGTGGAGAAAAAGCTCTTTCGGCTTTAGCTCTGCTATTTGCCATTATCCGCGTCAAAACTATTCCATTTGTTATTCTGGATGAGGTGGAAGCTGCGCTTGATGAAGCAAATGTGAAACGTTTCGGGGATTATCTCAATCGCTTTGATAAATCAAGTCAGTTCATCGTAGTTACTCACCGTAAGGGAACAATGGCTGCCGCTGACAGTATTTATGGAGTAACCATGCAAGAATCAGGAATTTCACGTATCGTATCCGTTAAATTAAAAGATGCAGAAAATCTTGTGGAATGACATTAAAGGGGAAAAATGGTAAATAAACTAATTGCACATAGTTTAATAAAGTATCACGAAAAATACTTAGTGATAAAGCGTGTTGCCACAAGCTATGGTAGAAATAATGTTTATCCGTTTTATTGGGATATTCCTGGTGGAAGTGTAGAGAGTGAGGAATTGCCGAAAGTTGCTGCTGTCAGAGAGTGTCTTGAAGAAGTAGGACTTCAGATCAAAATAGATGATATTATTCATGAAGATAGTAATTTAGATAATGGTATTGTATACACTAGATTAGTTTATAATGCTCATCTTCCTAAGAATAAGGAAATAATTGTTACATTGAATCCCGAAGAACATACTAACTATCGTTGGATAAGTGATTTGAATGATTTGGATGGAGAAAAAATTGTTCCTTATTTGGCAGAAATATTGGAAAGTAAATAGTTTTTGTGATATTAGACAACCTCCCAACTAATTCTAGTTGGGAGGTTAGTTATATTCAAATGGTTTAGTTGGTTGCCGCAGTTTCTGTTTGTGATTCTATTGTTACGTCATTTTGAGCATTTTCTTGGCTTTCACTTGCTTGTTCAGCTCTTGTTTCTGTCTCTTGTTCTGGCGTATTTTCAGTGTCTTCTTCTTGTTCAGCTTCTTTTTTGTCATCTTGTGTGACTTTGCTATAGTTATCAGAAATTTTGTAAAAGACACTGTTTACGAATTGCTGTGTTGATTCATAGTCGAAGCGGCTAAGTTGTGCAGCAAAGAGACGATCGCGACCATAATCTGATGGATCGGTATCTGTAATATTGAAATGCCAATTAGGAATTTGATTGCCAGCAGCGTAGTAGTACAAGATAAATCCGCCAGTTAACGAAGTAACTTGCGAAATAGCTTCTCCTTTATCATCATAAGTCAAAGCTGATAAGGTTAATCTTCCATCTTTTGAAACCAATCCTTGTGGAGAAAATTCAAACGTATAACCATTGGCATCTTGCCATGTTCCTGCAAGACTTGAAAAGTCACCTTGAGCTAACGCTGCAAAATCAAATTGGCTAGCTTGTTTGCTAACTTGGCGTGAATTAACGATATTTTTGCCGTCCTTGACTAAATCATCAGTAATCTTTTTTTCATTTGGCAATTGGAATAAATCAAGTCGTTTATCGACCTGTTTTTTCTTAGCAGATTTAGATGCTTTTTTATTAGAACTTGTTTTATGGGTGAGATGGTGATTAGTTTGTGCTTTAGCTTGTTTGTGGTGAGAGTGATTGTTAACAGCTAAAGCAATTCCGCAAGCTGTTAAGACTAATAAGCCTGAAATCCAAAAATAGTGGTTGCTTTTTTTCATTATAGTTTACCCCTTTTATTATTCTTCTTAATAATATATTCGAAAAAATTTTTAAAAAACTGGCTTTTTTTCAAAAAAATTTAAAAAATATTTTTGCTAGTGATAAGTCGAAAAGAATGGATTATTAGCAGGAAAAAGTTGGCGTTTTTTGCTAGAATAGAATTATGTAATTCATGAGGGAGATAGAAATGATAAAACTTGTTGCGACAGATATGGATGGAACCTTTTTAACTAGTAAAGGTTACTTTGATGGTCATCGTCTTCATAATGTCCTCGAAAAATTTGAAGAAAATAATATGCTTTTTGTAGCAGCTAGTGGGCGTTCTCTATTGGCTTTGGAAAAAATGTTTCAGCATCATGCTGATAAAATGGCTTTTATTGCTGAAAATGGTACTTTGGTTAAAGTTGGAAAAGACATCGTTTTTGAATCTGGGTTAACCAAACCACAATTTTTGGAAATTGTTGATACTTTGATTGAAAGTCCTTATATGCTTGGACACGATTTTCTATTGTCAGGTGAAAACGGCGCTTATTTGCACCCAGATGCTAGTGATGAATACCTTGAGTTTATCAGTCATTACTATGAAAATGTCCAACGTGTTAATGATTTGGCAAATGTGACAGATAATATTTTGAAGGTTACGGCTAATTTCTCTGAAGACACGGTCCGTAAAGGAGAAGCTTGGTTTAATCAACGCATTGATTATGCACAAGCCGTGACTACTGGTTTCAAATCAGTTGATATTGTTCTTCGTGGTGTTAATAAAAAAACAGGCCTTCAAGCACTTTGTGAGGCTTATGACATGAAAGCATCAGAAATTGTAGCTTTCGGAGATAATCTCAATGACTTTGAAATGCTTGAATTTGCAGGAACTGCAGTAGCAACCCAAAATGCTCGTAAAGAAATTAAAGAAATTTCAAGTGAAATCATCGGACACTGTGATGAAGAATCTGTTATGACTTACATGGAAGGATTAGTTGATTAATGGCAGATATCAAGTTATTAGCCTTGGACCTAGATGGCACACTTTTTAATAGTCAAAAAGTTGTAACACGAGAAAATAAATTAGCTCTCAGAGCTGCGCGTGATAAGGGTGTTAAAGTGGTTATCACGACCGGTCGCCCTTTAAAAGCAATTAGTGGGCTCCTTGAAGAGTTGGATTTGATTTCTGATGATGATTACTTGATTACTTTTAATGGTGGCTTGGTACAGAAGACAAACGGGAAAATCCTTGCAAAAAGTGAGTTAACTCGCCAACAACTTCAAGTGCTTTATAGTCATTTAGAGCCGCTTGCTCTTCCATTTGATGTGCTTAGTGATGGCATTGTTTATAGCTTAGCTTGCCGTGGCAATGAATCGCATTACCCGCTAGCTAACCCAACACTTGATTTTGTTAAGGTCAATAGCTTTGCTGAAATTCCAGAAAATGTGATCTACAACAAAGTGGTCAGTGTGACAAATCCAGACTTTTTGAATCAACAACTCTTAAAATTGCCAAAAGAACTACATCAACATTTTGAAATTTTTAAATCACGTGATATTATAGTAGAAATGATGCCTAAAGGTGTTCATAAAGCAGCTGGTTTAAATCAGCTAGTAGAACATCTAGGATTAACATCAGAAAATGTTATGGCTATGGGAGATGAAGAAAACGACCTGTCCATGTTGAAGTGGGCTGGTTTAGGCGTCGCCATGGCAAACGGTGTATCTACCGCAAAAGAAACGGCAGATGCAGTAACAAGTCGTACTAACGACCAATCAGGTGTAGCAGAAGCTGTTAAAAAATACATTTTAGATGCGAAGTAGAAAGGAAAAGAAAACTGACTAGTTTTCTTGGTAATATAATATGGGATTATTTGATCGTTTATTTGGAAAGAAAAAGGATACAAAAGAGCTTGTTGAAGAGCAAGAAACAGCTCAAAACCTTGAAGAAACTGTAGCTGATGAGAAAAATGAAGCAGCAGAAGAAACTGAGGTTGATACACAAGCTATTGATACAGTAGAAACTGTGGAAGAGTCTGAACAAGTTTCCACAGATGCTGCTAGTCAAGCTGAAGAAGTCAAAGAGGAAGCAGTTGCTGATTCTTCTCGCGTTATGGCAGATTACTATGCTAAAAAAGAAGCTGTAAAAGAAGCTATTGATCGTGGTGAAACAGTTGAGGTTGAGGCTGTTGATACTCGTCAAGAAGAACCAAAAGAAGAAGTTGCTTCACAAGCAGTTGAAACAGAAGAAGAAAAATACAATCGCAGCCTTAAGAAAACTCGTACTGGTTTTAGTGCTCGTTTGAATGCTTTCTTGGCTAATTTCCGTCGTGTGGATGAAGATTTCTTTGAAGAGCTTGAAGAAATGCTTATCCTTTCAGATGTTGGTGTTAACGTAGCAACACAATTAACAGAAGACCTTCGTTATGAAGCCAAATTAGAAAATGCTAAAAAGGCGGATGATTTAAAGCGTGTCATTATCGAAAAATTGGTTGAAATTTATGAAAAAGATGGCGTCTTTAATGAAAAAATCAATTTTCAAGATGATTTGACAGTGATGCTCTTTGTCGGTGTTAACGGTGTTGGTAAGACAACCTCAATCGGTAAACTTGCTTACAAATACAAAAACGAAGGTAAAAAAGTCATGCTTGTTGCTGCTGATACTTTCCGTGCAGGTGCGGTGGCTCAGCTTGCCGAATGGGGACGACGTGTCGGTGTTCCAGTTGTGACTGGTCCAGAAAAAGCTGACCCAGCCTCAGTTGTTTTTGATGGCATGGAAAAAGCCGTTGCTGAAAAGGTTGATGTATTGTTGATTGACACTGCTGGACGTTTGCAAAACAAAGATAATTTGATGGCAGAGCTTGAAAAAATTGGTCGTATCATCAAGCGCGTGGTGCCTGATGCTCCGCATGAAACACTTCTTGCCTTAGATGCTTCAACTGGTCAAAATGCACTTAGCCAGGCTAAAGAATTCTCTAAAATTACTCCACTGACAGGTCTTATCTTAACTAAAATTGATGGAACTGCTAAAGGTGGTGTCGTTCTAGCTATCCGTCAAGAACTTGATATCCCAGTTAAATTCATTGGTTTTGGTGAAAAAATCGATGATATTGGTGAATTTGATTCTGAAGACTTTATTCGAGGCCTTCTAGAAGGGATTATTTAAAGCTATGCTTAATTTTGTTAAAGCACATTTATCGACAATCCTTTTAACTTCGTCGGCATTGGTTTTAACTCTGATTTATTTAGCAGAAACTAAGTGGACTATCATGTTAATTTGGGGAGCTTTTACCTTGATTAACATTGCTAGATTAGTTTTTGCTTATAAAAAGCATTCATAAAAAAACACCTTCCAAATTGGAAGGTGTTTTCAATTCTCTAAAAGACACGGTAAACGTATGGGTTATCAGGTGCATCAGTTTCTTTTAGTTTTGAAATGTGTAAAACAGGCAAGGTTTGCTCCAAGGTTTTATCGTATTCAAGGCCAATAGTTCCTGTCGCGGTAATCCAAGTATTATTCGGATAATTTGAGGTATTACCTGTCGTTAAAAGTCCATAAACACCTGAGTCAGCAATACAATGGATGATTCCAAAACGGAAGAGAAATTGGTAGCCATCATGTCCTGGTTCGTTGTAGACAAATCCTGTGTAGGTGATATTACGTCCAGCAAATTCATCTGGGAAGAGATAGATGAGCTCCATAATTTCCATGTAGTTGTCTGTGGTAATGTTCACATCTCCTGACCCTTGATATTTCTTCATTTCCTTTCTCATCCCTTTATCGTAAGCCGAAGAAGTGAAATAAAGGCTAGTATCAGGTTTTAAATACTGAACACGTGTCCCGTCCTCACTGACAGTCCCGACAGAACCTGCAGCTAGTGGGAAATGGTATCCTTTTGCTGAGACTGTTGTTGAATCAAGATTAACTGTTGGAACTAGAAGTCCGATAAAGACAGGAATAACCAGAATCATTGGACTGGTAATCTTAGCAAATTTTCCATGTAAATGACTGTGCATTTTTATATCTTTTACCCAAACAATCAGTTGGACAATTGCTAAAAGAAATGACAGAACCATAGAAATATAAGCAAGATAAGCATAATGGGTATTGATGTACTGGTTCAATTTTCCTGAGATTTGCAAATACATGGTTAATTCAAAATAACCAGCTAAAATTAGAAAACGAATCATCCAATCACCCCCACAAGCATACAGTAAATCACAATCATGATGACAGATACACTAATGAACTCAACAATAAAGCGAACTTTAAATGATTTTAGCATCATCATGAGATTTTTGATATCGACCATTGGACCAATCAAAAGAAAGGCAAGAACCGGTGCAGTTCCGAACGATGAAAGAAGTGAGGCACCGATAAAGGCATCTGCTTCACTACAAAGTGATAGGATAAAGGCTAATAGCATCATGACAAGAATAGCTGTTAGCGTGTTACCACCGATTTTAGTTAAGATATGTGTTGGTAGATAGATTTGCATTGCAGAAGCTATCAAAGAGCCAAAGACTAGATAACGACCAGTGTCAAATAACTCATCAATAGCATGACCGAGGGCTAGAAAGATTTTTCTATACCACGGCTCTCCTGAGTAATTGTGAAAATGGCAAGGGGCTGCATTTTCTTTTAAAATATTGTCATCAACAACAAAACCAAGCATAATACCAAGTGTCATCGCAACGATGATGGCACCAAGTAGCCTTAATCCTAGAAAGCGCCAGCTATTTCCAAAGGCAGAGTAGGTCGCAAATAGCACAATAGGATTAATAATCGGCGCAGTTGCTAGGAAAGGTATTGCAGTATAACTTGGAACTTTCTTTTCCAAAAAACGTGTGATAATAGGAACAATTCCACATTCACAAGATGGAAAAACAAAGCCAACAAAGGTTCCAAAAACAATTCGTAGGAATTTATTTTTAGGAAGGAAACGTTGAACCAAATCTGGTGTTACGTAGACCTCAATGAAACCAGAAAGAATATTTCCAAGTAAAACAAAAGGAAGTGCCTCAATGATAATAGAAATAAAAATTGCAAACCATTGTAAGACACTAGCTGGTAATTGATTAAAAATGTCCATAAAACTTAATGAGTCGCTTTCTTCGCTTCTTTATTTTTACTTTTCTTTTCTTTTTCGGGGTCGCTAGAAACTTTAGGAATACTTGCAAAACTTGCAAACATTGACTCTAAGTCATCCTGACGTTTATGAGTGATAGCCATTATTGGGCACCTCTTTTCTAAATATAGTCATCAGTTATTATACTATCATTTAAAAAAATCAGCAAAAGCTAAGCGGATATTTATAAGAATGAATTTGATAAAATTCGGTAAAACATAAGTTAAATATTATCAATAAATCAGTAAAAAACACAGTTTTAACCGTTTTTTTGTTATAATAGAAAGGCTATGAAAAATGAAAATATACAAAAAATTGCTCAAGACTTATCTATTAAAGAGAACCAAATTACCAAAGTTCTCGAGTTAACAAGTGAAGGAAATACCATTCCTTTTATTGCTCGTTATCGTAAAGAAATGACTGGTAATCTGGATGAAGTTCAAATCAAAGCTATCATTGATTTGGACAAAAGTATGACAGCTTTAGCTGATCGAAAAGCAACTGTTCTTGCAAAAATTGAAGAGCAGGGCAAACTAACAGCTGAGCTTAAAAAAGCTATTGAATCAGCTGAAAAATTAGCTGATGTTGAAGAACTCTATCTTCCCTACAAAGAAAAACGTCGCACTAAAGCAACCATTGCTAGAGAAGCTGGTTTGTTTCCATTAGCGCGATTAATATTGCAAAACAAAGCTTCTTTAGGAACAGAAGCCCAAGCCTTTTTAACAGAAGGATTTGAAACAGCTGATAAAGTCCTAGCTGGAGCTTGTGAAATCCTTATTGAATCATTTTCAGAAGATAATCGTCTTCGTTCATGGGTTTACAATGAAATCTGGTCATATAGTTCAATCGTCTCAAACCTTAAAGACGAAAAGGCTGATGACACTAAAACTTTCCAAATCTATTATGACTTCACAGAGAAAGTTTCTAAAATTCAAGGCTACCGTATTTTAGCTCTTAATCGTGGTGAAAAATTGGGAGTTTTGAAAGTTGGTTTTGAACACAATATCGATAAGATGGTGCGTTTTATGGGATCTCGTTTCAAAAACAAAAATGCTTATATCGATGATGTCATCGCAAAAACCATCAAGAAAAAAATTGTTCCAGCCATGGAACGTCGCATTCATAGTGAATTAACAGAAAGTGCTGAAGACGGTGCTATTGAACTTTTCTCAGAAAATCTTCGTAACCTTCTTTTGGTCTCGCCTCTAAAAGGAAAAATGGTCTTGGGATTTGACCCAGCCTTTCGTACAGGTGCCAAGCTAGCGGTTGTTGACCAAACAGGAAAATTGATGACAACTCAAGTGATCTATCCTGTGCCACCAGCTAGCCAAGCTAAAATTGAACAGTCTAAAAAAGATTTAGCTGAATTAATCCGCAAATACGGTGTTGAAATTATTGCTATCGGAAATGGAACAGCTAGCCGTGAAAGCGAAGCTTTTGTAGCAGAAGTCCTAAAAGACTTTTCAGACGTTCCTTACGTTATTGTCAATGAAAGCGGAGCTTCTGTTTATTCAGCTTCTGAGTTGGCACGTCATGAGTTCCCAGATTTGACTGTTGAAAAACGTTCAGCAATTTCTATCGCACGTCGTTTGCAAGACCCGCTTGCGGAATTGGTTAAAATCGATCCAAAATCAATTGGGGTTGGTCAATACCAACACGATGTTAGCCAGAAAAAATTGGCAGAAAATCTTGATTTTGTCGTTGATACCGTGGTTAACCAAGTTGGGGTTAACATCAACACAGCAAGTCCAGCACTTCTATCACACGTTTCAGGACTTAATAAGACAATCTCAGAAAATATTGTCAAATACCGTGATGAAAATGGTTGTATCACTTCTCGCGAAGAAATCAAGAAAGTTCCACGTTTGGGAGCTAAAGCTTTTGAACAAGCCGCTGGTTTCTTACGCATTCCAGGAGCTGAAAATATCCTTGATAATACGGGTGTTCACCCAGAGTCTTATAAGGCTGTTGAACGCTTGTTGAAAGAATTAGCGATTACTGACCTAGATGATTCAGCAAAAACAAAATTACAAGCTGTTTCTATTGAAGAAATGGCTAAAAACATTAACATTGGTCAAGAAACGTTGAAAGATATTATCGCTGACCTTCTAAAACCCGGCCGTGATTTGCGTGATGACTTTGAAGCGCCAGTTCTTCGTCAAGATGTCTTAGATATTTCTGACCTTGAAATTGGTCAAAAACTTGAAGGAACTGTGCGAAATGTCGTCGACTTTGGAGCTTTTGTTGATATCGGTCTTCATGATGACGGCTTGATTCATATTTCACAAATGAGTAAATCATTTGTCAAACACCCTAGCCAAGTTGTTTCGGTTGGAGATGTGGTGACAGTCTGGGTTTCAAAAATTGACAAAGAACGTGGAAAGATTAATCTTTCGTTGGTAGATTTGCGTGAACTTAACTAATTTTGTTAAAAGTGTCTCAATTGAAGATTTTGGCAAAGAATTTCGTCATACAGCAGTTTGGAATAAGCGTTTGCGGACAACAGGCGGTCGCTTTTTCCCTGCTGATGGCCATCTTGATTTTAATCCTAAGATACTTGAGACCTTTGGAGATGATATTTTTCGAAAAATTGTTCGGCATGAACTTTGCCACTATCATTTGTATTTTGAAGGTAAAGGATATAAGCACGCTGATGCAGATTTTAAAGAATTGTTGCAAAAAGTGGATGGCCTTCGTTACGCCCCAACAATGGCTAGAAATGAGCATTTTCATTATTATAAATGCCAAAATTGCGGTCAAAACTATCGTAGAAAACGTCGCGTCAATACCCAAAAATACCGCTGTGGTCGTTGTCACGGAAAATTAATCAAAGTAGAAGAGACAAGTTTTTTTGAAAAAAATCCTGCTTCTAAAAATCAGTCGTAAGGCTGATTTTATTTTAGAAGGGATTAGGTATAATAGTTATAGTAAAAGAAGGAAGGGATAAAGATGAAATCAGCTCTTTATAAACAGCGAAAGAATAAACTGGTTTGTGGTGTTTGCGCCGGAATTGCTGATAAGTTTGGCTGGGATTTACCGTTAACACGTGTCCTAGCAGCATTGCTAATGTACTTTTATGGTTTTGGCATTGTGCTTTACATCCTCTTAGCAATTTTTCTTCCTTACAAAGAAGATATTACACGTGATCAATATGGTACTGGTCCGCGTAGAAGAAAGGATGCTGAAGTTGTCGATGATGACGATGACAATGACGGCTGGTTCTGGTAATCACTGACAAATTAAGTTTTTAATGTTGCAGTCAAAAAAGACTAGATAAGTATAACAGGAACTTATCGTAGCCTTAAGAAACGAGAAAGGTTTGGGAATTTTCCCAAGCCTTTTTAATTAACTGACGTGAGAATGCCTTCTCATAATAAATCCTGAAAACCCTGCGTGAGCGCTTACTTTTTAGCATGATTATGATATAATAATGAAAAAAGAGGAAAAGGATTGAACAGAATTGTTAATTCTTTGAAAATGGACGGACTGTCTAATTTTAAAGTTTTCAATTCATTTACATTTTTTGTAAAAAGTTCATGGTATGGGACATGTCAGTTACTGTAAAAATGTTAGTAGACAAGGTAAAACTTGATGTTATCTACGGTGATGATGACTTATTATCAAAAGAGATTACAACGTCAGATATTTCACGTCCAGGTCTTGAAATGACTGGCTATTTTGATTATTATTCACCAGAGCGTTTGCAACTTTTGGGAATGAAAGAGTGGTCTTATCTCACAAAAATGACCTCACATAATCGACGTCATGTTTTGAGAGAGATGATTAAGCCAGAAACACCAGCCCTTATTGTGGCACGCAATTTGGATATTCCAGAAGAAATGATTAGTGCTGCTAAGGAAAAAGGCATTGCTATTTTGCAAAGTCATGTGCCAACTAGTCGCTTATCTGGTGAAATGTCATGGTATCTGGATTCTTGTCTGGCAGAACGTACTAGTGTTCACGGTGTTTTGATGGATATCTACGGCATGGGTGTTTTGATCCAAGGTGATTCTGGTATTGGTAAAAGTGAAACTGGTCTTGAATTAGTTAAACGTGGCCACCGTCTTGTGGCTGATGACCGTGTGGATGTTTTTGCTAAAGATGAAGAAACACTTTGGGGAGAACCTGCTGAGATTCTACGCCATTTGTTAGAAATCCGTGGTGTAGGGATTATTGATGTGATGAGCCTTTATGGTGCGAGTGCTGTTAAAGATTCTTCACAAGTTCAATTGGCCATTTATCTTGAAAACTATGAATCAGGTAAAGTCTTTGACCGTTTAGGAAATGGTAACGAAGAACTTGAATTGTCAGGTGTTAAAATTCCACGTCTTCGTATTCCTGTTCAAACTGGTCGAAACATGTCTGTTGTTATCGAAGCAGCTGCCATGAATTACCGTGCTAAACAAATGGGATTTGATGCCACTAAGACGTTTGAAGAACGTTTAACACAATTGATTACCAAGAATGAGGAAAGCTGATGATTAATCCGATTGCGATTCAAATTGGTCCGTTTGCTGTTCGTTGGTATGCACTGTTCATTGTTTCGGGGATGCTTCTTGCGGTTCACTTAGCCATGAAAGAAGCACCGCGTCGTAAGATTATTCCTGACGACATCTTAGATTTTATCTTGGTGGCATTTCCTTTAGCTATAATTGGAGCTAGATTGTATTATGTTATCTTTGATTGGAATTATTATGCTAGTCAACCTTGGACAGAGATTTTTGCAGTATGGCATGGTGGTTTAGCTATTTATGGTGGATTGATTACTGGAGCGATTGTTCTGTTTGTCTTTTCTTACTACCGTGCGATTAACCCGCTTGACTTTTTGGATATTGCTGCTCCTGGGGTTATGATTGCGCAAGCTATTGGTCGTTGGGGAAACTTTGTCAATCAAGAAGCTTACGGTAAAGCTGTTAAAAGCCTCAATTACTTACCAGATTTTATTAAGAATCAGATGTACATTGATGGTAGTTATCGGGTTCCGACTTTCTTATATGAGTCGCTGTGGAACTTACTTGGTTTTATCATTATTATGAGCGTAAGACATCGTCCACACTTCTTAAAACGAGGTGAAGTGACATTCTTTTATTTGATTTGGTATGGTTTTGGACGTTTTGTGATTGAGGGGATGCGAACTGACAGTTTGATGTTTCTTGGCATGCGCGTGTCACAATGGTTGTCAGCGATTTTAATCTTGGTTGGTTTAGTGATGATTGTATGGAGAAGAAAACAAAAAGACATTCCATACTACCAGGAATAGGTGTTTTGTAGATAGGAGATAAGATGTTAGAAGTAGCTCTATTAATTTTAGCCATTGCTTTTGCAGTTTTGGTTGGCGTTTTTGTACCAATTGGTGTTAAACTATATAAAACAGTTGATGTTGTTAACGAGACTATTGAGGAATCAAAACAAACGATTAAAGTGTTGACAAGTGATGTTAACGTATCCCTTCACCAAGCTAATGAAATCTTAGCTAAAGCAAATGTTTTAGTAGAAGATGTCAATGGCAAGGTTTCAACAATTGATCCTTTGTTTGTGGCGGTCGCTGATCTTTCAGAGACAGTCTCTGACTTGAATGCTCAAGCTCGACACTTATCTCAAAAAGCTTCTCAAGCGACATCAAATGTTGGTAAAGCTAGTGCAGCTTATGCTGTCGGTAAAGTTGCCTCAAAACTATTAAAAAAGGAGAAAGAGCATGAGTAAATTATTGAGAAATGTGATTATTGGTGTTGCCTCAGGTGCAGCCGCAGCTTATTTCCTATCTACTGAAAAAGGTAAAGAATTACAGAAAAAAGCAAGTAAAGCATATCAAGCTTACAAAGAAAATCCTTCTGAATACCATCAAAAAGCTAAAGATAAGGCAACAGAATACACTGACTTAGCAGTAGACACTTTTAACGATTACAAAGAAAAATTTGAATCAGGCGAACTAACAACTGATGAATTTCTTGAAATCGTTAAAGAAAAAGGTCAAGCAGCTGCTGACTATGCGACTGAAAAAGTATCAGAATTAACATCAAAAGTATCTGATGTCGTTGACGATGTTGCTGATAAAGCAGAAGATGTCAAAGAAGATGTGGAAGCTGAAGTTGATGATATTATCATTGATTACACAGCAAAAGAAGATGAAACACCTTCTGAAGAACCAAAAGCTGAAGCTGAAAAATCAGAAGAAGATACTAAAGCATAATAAAAAGGCGGTCCAAAGGGCCGCTTTTTTCGTATTAAAAAACTCCCAGCAATGGGAGTTTTGTTTATCAATGTCTTAATGACCAAATAATGCTTGAAACAGCTGACGTAATGGCTAGGCTGATAAGAGAGGCAAACAAGAAAGCCCAGATTGGCGCCAGATTCAAGACAAGTAAAAAGAAAGATACCACTACAGTGGAAATAGCAAATAAAGCGATACGGGCAAAGAACATGAGTTCCTTGAGCTTAGCGCTTCTGTGATTAATTTCCTGAAATTCGTAAAATTTAGGGGTATCATCTACCTGAAGATGTTGTTCTTGTTCTTCAAGGTCTTTATGTTGCTTTAACGGTGTTGGCATAATCCCTCTCCTCTATTTCAACTGATATCATACCATAAATTAATATATTTGTCACCTTTTTTTAAAAAAAGCTCTTGACTCTTTGTCAAAAATATGTTTAAAATAGTTGTTCCTCTTTTTTGTTTCAAAATGAGGATTTCTTTTTGAGTCTCTCCTCTCATAAAGTTTTGCTCATTCTGAAGCTAGATAAAAATACTTTAGAAAGCTATAACAAAAGGATTCTGAGGAGATCTGAGTGACGAATTGTTATAGGAGTGGTATAATTAAAACGTTATGGAAAAAATAATTATTACTGCGACAGCTGAATCTATTGAGCAGGTCAAAGAGCTCTTAGATGCAGGTGTTGACCGCATTTATGTGGGTGAAGAAAATTATGGTTTGCGTTTGCCGCACAATTTCACGTATGATGAACTTCGTGAGATTGCTGATATGGTTCATGCCGCTGGTAAAGAATTGAGTGTTGCATGTAATGCATTGCTCCACCAAGACATGATCAATGCCGTTCGACCATACCTTGATTTCTTGAAAGAAATTAAAGCTGATTACGTGGTAGCTTGTGATGCTGGACTTTTCCACATCAACAAACACGAAGGTTACAACTTCAAGATGATTTACGATGCTTCAGTTTTCGTGACATCAAGTCGTCAAGTAAACTTCTGGGGTGACCACGGAGCAAGTGAAACAGTTCTTGCGCGTGAAATCCCATCAGCAGAGTTGTTCCAAATGTCTGAAAATCTTCGCTACCCAGCTGAAGTACTTGTTTACGGAGCAACTGTTATTCATCATTCAAAACGTCCGTTGTTGCAAAATTACTATAATTTTACACACATTGACGATGAAAAAACTCGTGAACGTGGTCTTTTCCTTGCTGAACCAAGTAACAAAGACTCACATTATTCAATTTACGAAGACAAACACGGTACACACATCTTTGATACTGATGACCTTGATATGATGCCAAAAATAACAGAGTTGGTTGAACACAACTACACACACTGGAAATTAGATGGTATCTACTGCCCAGGTCATGATTTTGTTGAAATTGCAAAAATCTTTGTGAAAACAAAAGCCTTGATGGAAGCTGGTGAATTCACATCAGATCAAGCTTTCTTGTTTGATGAAGAAATCCGTAAATTGCATCCAAAAGGACGTACACTAGGAACTGGATTCTACGAATTTGATCCAGAAGAAGTCAAATAAGGCTCACGCAAATATCTGTTTATCATGATTGAGTTACTATTTCAGGGCATGATAAGCAGGATTACACAGTTAAATGGATAAAGCTTAGCGTTTATCAAAAATCATTTTTACTATCTTGAAAATAGGAAGATTATAATGTCAAAAAATAATTTTAAACGTCCAGAGGTTTTAGCACCTGCTGGAACTCTTGAAAAATTAAAAGTCGCTGTAGATTACGGAGCAGATGCAGTCTTCGTAGGTGGTCAACAATACGGTCTTCGTAGCCGTGCTGGTAACTTCTCTATGGAAGAATTGCAAGAAGGGATTAACTATGCCCATGCTCGCGGTGCTCGTGTGCACGTCGCAGCTAACATGGTTACTCACGAAGGAAACGAAGTCGGTGCAGGAGAGTGGTTCCGTCAACTTCGTGATATGGGATTAGATGCAGTTATCGTATCAGACCCAGCCATGATTACAATTTGTTTAACAGAAGCACCAGGTTTAGAAGTCCATGTGTCTACACAAGCTTCTACAACTAACTATGAAGCATTCGCTTTCTGGGAAGAAGTTGGTGTATCACGTGTTGTTTTGGCGCGTGAAGTTGGGGTTGCTGAAATTGCAGAAATCCGCAAACACACATCACTTGAAATTGAAGCCTTCGTTCACGGGGCAATGTGTATCGGTTATTCAGGACGTTGTGTCCTTTCAAACCACATGAGTCACCGTGATGCTAACCGCGGTGGATGCTCACAATCTTGCCGTTGGAAATATGACCTTTACGATATGCCATTTGGTCAGGAACGTAAAAGTCTTGAAGGTGAAATTCCAGAACCATTTTCAATGTCATCAGTTGACATGTGTATGATTGAACACTTGCCAGATTTGATTGATAATGGTGTTGATAGCTTCAAGATTGAAGGTCGTATGAAATCAATTCACTACGTGTCAACAGTTACAAACTGCTACCGCGCAGCTGTTGATGCTTACCTAGAAAGCCCAGCAAAATTCGAAGCCATCAAAGGCGAATTGCTTGATGAGCTTTGGAAAGTTGCTCAACGTGAATTGGCAACTGGTTTCTACTACAAAACACCAACAGAAAACGAGCAACTCTTTGGCGCTCGTCGTAAAATACCACAATATAAATTTGTCGGAGAAGTTGTTGCCTTTGATGAAAGCACAATGACAGCAACAATCCGTCAACGTAACGTTATCCTCGAAGGAGATAAGGTCGAATTTTACGGTCCAGGTCTTCGTCACTTTGAAACAACTATCAAAGATTTGCACGATGCTGATGGAAACAAAATCGACCGCGCTCCAAATCCAATGGAATTACTAACAATCACTGTCCCACAAGCGGTTCAACCTGGCGATATGATTCGTGCTTGTAAAGAAGGGCTCGTTAACCTTTACAAAAACGATGGTTCCAGCAAAACTGTTCGCGCATAATTAATGCAGTAATAATAAAAAAACGAACGACTGATAAACATTTGTGTTTAGGTCGTTCATTTTTTATTGAGATTTTGCAACTGAGATTTTCTAACTGTCGGTGGCACTAAGCTTAGACGCTTGATGTCATCAATAGGAATAATGGTTGAAATGTTCTTTTGGAAGTTCTTCAAAATGAGCTTGCCGTTTTTAGCATCGTATTTGACCAAATCTCCTGTAAAACTATCGTCCTCATAAATGGCATGAAGGGCAAGATGCTTGTTTTGGGCTTCCTTGATGATGGTAATGATTTTATTAGCTTTTAAATTAATCTCACTTGTCTGTGGCGCTCGAAAGTCAATGTAAGCTTGCGCTTGTTTTTTAAATTGCTTAATAATATTTTTCATAGTCATTTATCCTAAAAATTGATAAAATGATTATACACCTTTTAAGAAAAAAAATAAATAATCAAAAGTTTAGAAATTTTTTACGAATATATTAAGTAGGAGGAGATAAATATGTCAGAATTTAAATTTGAAATCGTTGAACACTTGCTTACCCTATCAGAAAGCGATAAAGGATGGACAAAAGAATTGAACCGTGTCAGCTTTAACGGTGCTGAACCAAAATTTGATATTCGCTCTTGGAGCCCAGACCACAGCAAGATGGGCAAAGGTGTGACACTTACAAACGATGAATTCAAAATCATTTTGGATGCTTTTCGTTCATGATAAAAAAGTCAGCTAATCATTTTTCAAAATGGTTGGCTGTTTTTTTGTGATTAAGGCTGGTCAAATGCCACTTTTTCCTCTATAATAGCCATTGTAAACGTAATCATAAGATTTTTAGGTGAGGACAAATGGCAAATTTTCAGTATAAAAACTATATTTTTGATTTTTACGGTACCTTGGTTGATATTGAGACTGATGAGAAAAATCCCCAATTATGGGCGCAAATGGCAGAACTTTATCGTGCTTATGGAGCTGATTATACTGGACCAGCTCTAAAGACACATTATGATGCTTTGATTAAACGCCAAGAAGAGCAGTTGCGTAAGCGACTAAAACTAGAACATGTCGAAGTTGATTTGGTTCATGTCTTTATCGAACTCATGTTAGAAGCGCCGCAAAAACATGCGACAGATAGTATCATTCTTGATTTGGAAACTTGGGGAAATCTGATTGCTCAGACCTTTAGAATGCTGTCACGCAAAAAATTGCAAGCTTACGAAAATACGCTAGCCACTTTGAAAACATTAAAAGAAGCAGGAGCTACGGTCATTTTACTTTCAAATGCTCAGCGTGCATTTACCCAAGCAGAGATTGAAATGACAGGATGCAGAGAATTTTTGGATAAGATTTACATCTCGTCTGACCACAAAATGAAAAAACCGCAAGTTGACTTTATGAACCTTGTCCTAAAAGAAAATCAGTTTGATCCAAAAGAAAGTGTCATGGTCGGCAATGACTTCACCAGCGACATGGCAATCGCACAAGCAGCAGGCATGGATGGCATTTTGCTAAACACCTTCCCATACAGCCAAGAAGACATTCAAAACCTTAACACCATGAATGCCAAAGTGATTAATGATATCAGTGAGTTGGTGGGGTGAGAGAATGAAAAAGAGTTTGGAAATTTTCCAAGCTCTTTTTATGTTATAAAGATTAGTAACGTTTCAAATGCTATAATTTCTTAACTTATTGTTTGAATAATAAAGTAAAGCGACTAAAAGCAAAGCTCCTGCAAATAGTACAACAAAAATGCGCCATGATAAGAAATCAGCAATAAATCCAAAGAACAGAGAACCAATGGCAAGTGTTGGAATAGTTATTGTATAAAAAGCACTAAATACTTTTCCAAGGTGCTCATTCGGAATCTCAGTCTGTAAAATTGGCTTTTGAGCAACATGTGTTACTCCTAAAAATAAGCATGACATAAACCAAATTAGCAAGATGACGAAACGATTTTGTGCCAATGCAGTGGATCCAATTCCGATTCCAAAAATAACAGTTGCTAGCCAAAAAGCTTTACCGTAACTTAGTTTTTGTAATAAAAAATTTGCCACAAAGGTTGTTCCGAGCAAAGTTCCCACAGCACAAGCAGATACTAAAAGACCGTAAAAGGCAGAGTTACCAACTTCTTTAGCAATTAGGAGTTGATAAACGTTGAATCCACCAAAGAGAAAGTTAAGAATAGCCCCTCCAAGTGTAATTGAAAATACGACTTTATTTTTCAAAATAAAGCGAAGTCCGCTAAGGAAGTCTGTTTCTTCAACACTTTTTTCAATTTTTTCTTTAAATCTTATCTTTCTAAACAAAATGATTGATCCCAAGAAAGTAAAGACATCAATAAAAAGTAAAGGAATATAACTGATAACAGAAAGTAAGAATCCACTAATAGCAGTGAAGACGTATTCTGTTCCGTTGTAAGCTATAGACATATACATCTCTGCTTTTGCTAAATCTTTTGAAGCGACAATCTTTGGAACCAGCGCATCTTGAACAGTGTAAGTATTTAGCCCGACAGTTGAGGCGATGAAAACACAAGTAAAAATAATGGCTAAACTAAGATTAGCATTTATGCCTTTTAGGCACATTCCCATAATGATACCTAGTACGGCTAATAGTTGTGCCCACTCTAATAGTATTAATAGAAATTTTTTAGGGTGAGAGTCAATCTTCTTGCCAAAAACAAAAGAAAAGGTATTGGGAATAAAAATTAAAAAATTCAATAGCCCAACATACCAAGCGCTATTTGTCATTTCTAAGACATACCATGATAGAACAATAGTGTAAATTGAATCACCACAATTGCTAATTAATCGTCCCAGAAATACATGACTAAAGTCTTTATATTTTTTTAATATCATAAATCGTCCTTTCGCTGCCATAATTATAGCTGATTTTAATATTTTGTCAATATAAAAAATATTTCGATAATTTTTGCTGAGTTAAATTAAAAAAATCCCCAGAGAAATATGGGGGTTCTCTCACAAAAACAATTCTTCCAATTTGACGATAATATTGCTGATTTCTTCTGGGCTTTTTTTAAAGTCACTTTCAATCCATGCGGAAATGATTCGCTCAAAAGAGGCGCAGAAGGCTTCAATAATCAAATCATCAGTTATTTTACTTTTTTGTTTGATTCTATTTTTGAGATTAACATTTGTTGTGACCAATCGTTCTAGTAGTACACGAACGGTTTTTGAAAATTGTACATGAGGCGCTTGTGAGATGACTTTGAAGTGTTTGGCATCATCTTTAATATACTTTAGACTTTCGAGGATTTTATCTGGTTTATCAAGATTTCCCTTGGATAAAATATTCCAGAATCTTTCGGAGGTTTCGTCACTGATGGTTGTTGCTAGGTCATCTTTATCAAGAAAATGCTGGTAAAAAGTTCCGCGGCTAACACCAGCTTTTTTGGCAATGTCAGCGACTGTGATTTCTGAATAAGTTTTGTCAAAAAGCAATTCAATAAGGGCGTTTTTTAGGCTTTCAACGCTGCTTGTTTTTCGATTAATCGTCATATTTTTCCCTTAATTAAACACATTATTAAAATCTGTCATGGTTTTTGGTTTGTTAATATTGTATTATTTTTTCGTAAAATGTTAAAGCGTTGACTTATCGTATTAAGCTTTTTGAAGCATAATGGGGTATGAGTTTTTATGAAGAAAGGATAGGAATATGTCAAAGACAAGAAAAGTATTTGGGTTCGTCGGATTAGTTCTTGCCATGTTTATGGGAGCTTTGGATGCTACTATCGTTAATATTGCCTTACCAGACATTATGAAGCATCTCAATTCTAGTTTGACAGATACGAGCTGGGTTTCAACGATTTATGTTTTGGCAATGGCTGCTTTTATTATTACAGCTTCTAAGCTCGCTGATTTGTATGGTCGTAGATTAGTTATGCTGATTGGTGTTGCTATATTTGGAGTCTTTTCATTTGCTTGCATGATGGCAAATTCGCTAAGTTTTTTAATTGCTTTCCGATTTTTCCAAGGAATCGGTGGGGCAATTTTGACACCGATTGTTTTACCAATGGGGATTGCACTTTTTGGAAAAGCAAACACAAGTAAGGTAACAGCAGTTATAGGTGCATTCAGCGCTTTGGCTGCAGCAAGCGGTCCAGTCATAGGTGGCTTTATCATTAATTGGGCAAGCTACAATTGGATTTTTGGAATTAATATTCCAATTGCTTTGATTTCTTTTGTGCTTATTCTAGTTGGCAATGAGGAATCTTATGATTTTAGTATTGCTAAAGAAATTGACTGGCTTGGTATGGTATTTTTGACTTGTGCCTTAGGAGGTTTGACATTTGGTCTTCTAGAAGGAAGAGAATATGGTTGGACGTCAACTATCATTTTATCAAGCTTTGCTATTAGTTTAGTTGGCTTAATCTTGTTAATTTTTGTAGAAGGAAAAGTAAAATCACCGATTATTGAATTATCACTGTTTAAAGAAAAGACCTTTACAGCCTCAAGCATTATTTACATGATTTTTGGTTTTGCAATTATTGTACCGTCATTGATTTTGAATTACTTCCTTCAAAATGTTCGTGGCTATAGCGCTCTTCATTCAGCTTATCTTATCGTGCCAACCTCTTTAGCGATTGCTGTGGGAATGCCTCTAGCAACCAAAATGTACCAAAAACTTTCTGCGAAACTTCTTATTGGTATTGGGATGTTTATCACAGCAGCTGGACTTTTTATGCTAAGCTTAGTTCAATTTGAAACTTCAGAAGCTATTATCATTTGTTGTAATGTGATTATTGGTCTTGGTTTAGGATTTATGGCGATGTCTATGACTGCTTCTGTAAGATACCTTCCTGTTATTAAAGCAGGAATTGGTTCTGGGATTGTCAACGCTTCAAGATATATTGGGCAAGCGATTAGTATGGCATTACTTGTGACTATTTTGAATGCTAATATTAACACGGCTAAGGATAATATCAGGCATGATGCTTATGTTCAAATTGATAAGCATCAGTTATCAAATTCAGTGAAAATAGTTGCTAAAAAAGAAATCAAAGAAGTATTTGAATCTACAAGCAAGACCACTGATTCTTCTAAACAACAAAGCCAAATGTTTACGAAGGTAAAAGCTGCAGCTAAAAAGACTGATAATCTTCCTCTCCCTAAGAAAGGCAGTGATTATCGAAAACTCTATGATGCCAATAGTCAATTAGTCGTAGGCTCAGAAAAAGTCGTAGCCAATCTTCCAAAACAAATCAGCTCAGCCTTAACACCTTTAAGCCAAGGACAAACACAACTAGGACAAGGTATTCAACTCCTAGCCCAAAAAGAAGAACTAACCGATACCTTCCAAAAAATTAAAGACTCAAAAAACAAAAATCTTAGCCAAGCCTTTAACCAAGTCTTTATTATCGGTTCTTTGATTGTCCTAATCACAAGCCCACTCGCTTACTTCACTGATAAAAAAGAAAAAAAGTGATGGAGAAAATTTGAGTATAGGAAAACCACCTGCTAAAAAGTAGGTGGTTTTTGATGAAAAAATCTAATTTTTAGATAATTAGAGTATTGAAAAAGAGGGTTAGAAGTATTAGAATAGCGAGGAGAGTATATTTAATAAGATTTTAGATACATTAATAATGTAAATAGTAATCTTATGCAGAAGACAGAAAATAAAAAGATTTTTGAAAAAGTGTTAAATGATTTTATAAAAAATAGCAAAAATTATTTGATAAGGATGAAAGGAGAGGGATTAAGTATGTCACAAATTACTACTGTTAATTTATTTCTTTTAATATTTATTTTTTTCTATTTTCTTATGAAAAGAAGATATAGAAAATTTGGATACTCTCCGTCTAATAAATTGATTGATAGAGATTATAAAAAATGGTATCGATTATATTGTACTTCAATGAATAGAAAAAGGGTAACAATATATGAAATTGACAGAATGATTTTGGAATTAAAGAATATTTTATTAAAAAAAGGTGTTACCAAGACTATTGTTGATGATTATATAGTTATGTTGGAAGAAAATGATCAAAAATTAGGTTTTAAAGACTTAATTATTGCAGTTCTCGGATTTATTAGTGCAAATTCTTGGGTGAATGATCAATTAAATAAGGTTAATGCGAAAAGTTTACTAAGTGCAATAAATAATGAAGAGTCTAAACAAAAGTTTTTATTTTTAATTCTAATATTTTCTATTCTTCTTGCGGTGATTTTATTATTTGTTTTTCTATATATAATTTTCAAAGTTGATTCAACAAATAATGAAAATCAGAAATTGGTTTTATTAAAAAGATTATCTACTATTTGGGATTTTGATATAAACACAGAAGTGAAAACTTTTGATGATTTAGAAAAATTTCGGAAAAATGGATCAGGTAATGTAGATAATATAATTTATTCAAAAATTGAATTTCCCCGTTCAAGTATTGATAAATGTATAGATAATTCTATCGGTGATAAAGTAAATATTATATTGTCTTTTTTTAGTGATTTGTTTTCAAATTCAAAAGATGGGATTGCCCAAATAATTTCAAAGATTATAAATATTATTATTGGTTTTACAGTATTTATTATGGCAACTACAATAATTATTTCTTTGAATTTATTGTTTTGGATAATTGATTCCATGACCATTAACTTAGTAATTAGACGGGTGATATTTCTATTGTTTCTTATTTTTCTTGTTTTTGCATTTATTTTAGTGTTTAGCATATATAATTCTCAAATTAGTATTAATATTGATGAAAGAAAAAAACTTAGGGATATAGCGGATTATCAAATTGTTCTGATAAAAAAAAGAGTTATTTGGGGGTGGATACAAGGAATCCTCTATTTTTTAGTCATTGCTGGAACTTGGTACTTTCTGTATTTTCTATGGAAAGAAGTACATTTTAATCATCCCTTATTTATAATTTTACAAGGAGTTTTCTTTTCTATTTTTTTAATAGTAGGCTATATTGTTACTGTTGAAAAAAATATACAGTAAGAATAAATACTTTGCGGATTGAGTTTTGTTAGTTGATAAGCAACTTAAACTTAATAGAGGTTATTGTACGAAATGCAATAATAGGGTCACAATATTGGATCGTTAAGTGTGGAAGTAGCAGTTAAAATTGTTTTGTTTTCACTAACATAATTACATTGATTTAGGTTTATTCTGAAAAGAAAAAGACACTAATATATTTTTAGTGTCTTTTTTTGTGATCAATTTCGCTTGAAAAGATTTCCGTAGTATGAAATGAGTTCTTCCTCATTTTTGCGTTGTTTCAGGTGTGCAACATATCTATCTAAAATTGTTTCTGAATACTTTTTATCGGTTTTTAAAAAATTACTGATACTTGTAACTTTTCCAGCATCAAATTCAGTTTTGTAGTAGTCAGTTATAGCTTGAGTTAACTCAAGTACTAAGTCTGTAATTAATTTATCAATGTCATCTTCATGGTAATTAGATATAAATGAACCAAATTCAAAGTTATCTGAGATATTTGAATGAGCTGATGTTTCAATATCTTTGTTTGTTAAGGAGTAAATAAAGCCAAATAAGGCAAAAATAGCGAGTTTACCATTGCTTAAAATATTAACTTCATCAGCTGTCATTCGATCATCAGTACCGTTTTTAAAATTTTGAATTATTTTATCAACCCTTTTACTTAAGTCGATTAAATCAACTAAGAAATCAATTCTGTTAGGTTCTTTATCATATTTTTGTAAGAATACTTTTCTATAATGGGCATTATTAGCAAATAAAGAGGCTTTATTTGATCTAGCAGTACCTGGTCTTTGTAAAACAAAAGAAAAGTATAATTGTGCTAAATCATCATTTTTGATTTTTTTGTCTGAATATTTTCGTGGTGCAGTTATTCCTCTTTTAATTTCTAAGAAGAAGTCACGATCCAGAAGTAATTGCTTTAATTTTATCATTTCAGGGGAATTTGATTTTAAGTCTCTAGGTTGAATTGGTTTTTGTGAGTTTGTTGCTTCAGCTATTTCATTATAGAAGCTCATAGAATTATTTTCATCCAGTTTTTCATTACTTTTAATGATTTTACACATTACATAAAAATCAAGATCATCAGACTCATAGTTTTTAGCTATTAGAGTAGTAGTTTGACCTCCGTTAACGATCGAGAAGTCGTAGACATTTACTGTATTTCCATCAAGGTTATAATCACTACAAGCGATTGTAAGTCCATTGTTTTTAAACCAAAAATCATCTCTATCTTTTTTTATAGTTGTTTTTATGGCTTCGTCCACATTTTTAGATTTTATATATCTTCTAATGTTTAAGTTAAATAATCCATTGCTTTCATAACGGTCAAAGGCTTCCTTTAGACTTCCTGCACTGACATTAACGATGATTCCTTCAGTTGAATTCGACTGATAGTGAAGATAATTTTTGGGGGTATCGATTTTAAATTTATATTCTGGAACTACTTTAAGTTCGGTTTTTAAGTCGTTTATAGTTTTTTCAATGTCGGTTAAATCATTGAAAATTAAGTCAGAATACTGAGCTCTTCCCTCAACTCTTGAAATGACCTTGCTAGTATTGAAAGAAGATAATGATGTAAATATATAATCAATATTTCCTTCATTATCATCGGTCAATCGATCTAATACTTCTAAAACTTTTTGCTTTAAGCTTGTACTGTAATTTGATGTTTGCATTTTGTAAAAATTTTGAATAGTAGAGTCGAGTTTTTCTATTTCAGCAACTGCATCATTAACAGAAATTTTATTAGAATACTTATTTTGACCAATTATTACTTTTGAGTTTTCATCATCATAGTAAATGAAATCTATACCACCATCTGAAACACCGTCAGTGATGTTTTGATTAATGATGTTATACCAATTTTTTTGGTAATCTATTGAGTTATAACAGAATAATGAACATATTAAAAAATCGAAGGCTTTTTCCTTTGATAATTTATTACCAAATTGTTCACTCAATTTAATTATTTTTTGAATTTCATTATCTAATATCGCTGACATAATTTTTCTCCTAATTTTATATGTAACAATTGTATCAAAAAAACATCTCTATCTTAGAGATGCTTTTTGAATACAAGTTTAAATTTGGTGATTATTTCATTGTAGGGAATAACAAAGCATCACGGATTGTTGTTGTATCTGTAAGGAGCATGACAAGACGGTCGATACCGATACCAAGTCCACCTGTTGGTGGCATACCGTATTCAAGGGCTTCGACGTAGTCGTAGTCAACACCTGTTGCTTCGTCATCACCAAGTTCTTTGGCTTTAGCTTGTGCTTCGAAACGTGCCAATTGGTCGATTGGGTCGTTAAGCTCTGAATAAGCGTTACCGTATTCTTTAGTCATGATGAAGAGTTCGAAACGGTCAGTGAAGCGAGGATCTTCTGCATTTTTCTTAGCAAGTGGAGATACTTCAACTGGGTGTCCGTATACGAATGTTGGTTGGATCAATGTTTCTTCAACAAATTCTTCGAAGAAGGCGTTGATGATGTGACCAACTGAAGTGAAGTGTTTTTCAACTGGAACGTTTTTCTCTTTAGCAAGTTCTTGAGCTTCTTCAAGAGTCATTTCTTTCCAGAAGTCTACACCAGTCACTTCTTTGATAGCATCAACCATGTGGATACGTTTGAATGGTTGGTCGATAGCAATTTCAGTACCTTGGTAAGTGATAGGTCCGTTACCGTTAACAGCAGCAGAAGCATTTTGGATGATGCCTTCTGTGATGTCCATGATATCTTTGAAGTCAGCGTATGCTTCGTAAAGTTCGATCATAGTGAACTCAGGGTTGTGAGTTGCATCCATACCTTCGTTACGGAAGACACGTCCGATTTCATAAACTTTTTCCATACCACCAACGATAAGACGTTTCAAGTGAAGTTCCAAAGCGATACGAAGAACCATATCCATGTCTTGAGCGTTGTGGTGAGTGATGAATGGACGAGCAGCAGCACCACCAGCTTCGTTGTGAAGAACTGGAGTTTCAACTTCTAGGAAACCAAGTCCATCAAGGTAACGACGGATTTCTGAGATGATTTTTGAACGTGTGACAAAGCGTTCAAAGCTTTCACGGTTTGAAATCAAATCAAGGTAACGTTTACGGTAGATTGTTTCAACGTCTGTAAGTCCGTGGAATTTTTCTGGAAGTGGACGAAGTGCTTTAGACAAGTGAGTGATGTGAGTGGCTTTGATTGTCAATTCACCCATGTCTGTACGCATGATTTCACCTTCGATACCGAGGAAGTCACCGAGGTCTGCTTTTTTGAAAATTTGATAGTTTTCGTCACCAACAGCATCTTTACGGACGTAGATTTGGATTTGACCATCGCGGTCTTGGATGTGTGCAAAACCAACTTTACCTTTACCACGTTTAGTCATTAGACGACCAGCGATAGTAGCTGTTTCGTTAATTTCATGTAATTCTTCTTTGGTTTTGTCAGAGTATTTTTCTTTTAATTGACCAGAAGTAGCTGTGCGTTCAAATCGAGTTCCGAAAGGATCGATGCCTTGTTCAGCCAAAGCTGCCATTTTTTCACGACGCACGATTTGTTGGTCGTTTAATTCTTCGATGTGTTCGTTTGACATGTTTTCCTCCAATATATATTCTTTCCTATTGTAACATAAATGACGCTAGAATTCACTTTATTTTTGCTTGTGTTAGGGTGGCTTTTGGCAAGAAAGTGTTTTCTGGTCGCAGAATTGACTTTAATTGAAAAGAAGGGCAAAAAATAGTATAATATGTGACGGTAAAAATAACTTAGAGAGAAAAGAGATTCATGATTACTTCAATTGTTTTTGATGTTGACGATACGATTTATGACCAACAGGCGCCTTATCGCATTGCCGTTGAGAAATGTTTCCCTGACTTTGATATGAGTAAAATCAATCAAGCTTACATTCGTTTCCGTCATTATTCAGATGTTGGCTTCCCACGTGTTATGGCTGGTGAATGGACAACTGAATATTTCCGCTTCTGGCGTTGTAAAGAAACTTTGCTTGAATTTGGTTACCGCGAAATTGATGAAGCGACTGGTGTGCACTTCCAAGAAATCTACGAAGAAGAATTGGAAAACATCACAATGCTTGATGAAATGCGCATGACGCTTGATTTTCTTAAAGAAAAAGGTGTTCCAATGGGAATCATCACAAATGGTCCAACTGAACACCAATTGAAAAAAGTTAAAAAACTTGGTCTTTACGACTACGTTGACCCAAAACGTGTTCTTGTCAGCCAAGCAACTGGGTTCCAAAAACCTGAAAAAGAAATTTTCAACCTTGCTGCTGAGCAATTTGATATGAACCCTGCGACAACACTTTACGTTGGTGATTCTTACGACAACGACGTTGTTGGTGCCTTCAATGGTGGCTGGCACTCAATGTGGTTTAACCACCGTGGTCGTAGCTTAAAACCTGGTATCAAACCAGTTTATGACGTGGCTATTGATAACTTTGAACAATTATTTGGAGCTGTAAAAGTTCTCTTTGACCTTCCAGATAACAAGTTCATCTTTGACGTCAATGACAAGAAAAACCCAATTCTTGAAATGGGAATCAACAACGGCTTGATGATGGCAGCAGAACGTTTGCTAGAAAGTAACATGAGTATTGATAAAGTTGTTATCCTACTTCGTTTGGACAAACAACAAGAAAAAATTCTTCGTATGAAATACGCAAGACACAGTAAATAAAGAAAAGCTCTCCATAAGGAGAGCTTTTTTGTACTTAAACTATTTTTCTTTGTAGTAAGTATCATTCCATTTGATACAAGAGTATTGGTCGAAGTCAAAGGTTTCAATGACAGTAACACTACCGTTGTCCAAGCCACCATTAGAGCGTAGAACCGCAGGCTCATAACCGAGCAAACTTCTGATTGAAGCTGTGAAATTTGCGCCGTGTCCAACAAGAAGAACATGTTGGTAAGGTTGGCCTTTCATTGAACGGATAAAGCCCTCAACGCGTTTTGTGGTTTGATAAAGTGATTCAGCGTTGAAAATATCGTTATCAAATTTCGCCAAATTGTGACGGAAGGCATCCATTTGTGTCGGATAGATGTCAGTCATTGTTGAGATTTTACTACCTTCAAGTCTTCCAAGATGCCATTCGCGCAGCGCTGGTTGAAAACTAATCGCTTTTGGATAATTGCTACGTGACATGATGATTTTACAAGTATCACTGGCACGTTTTAAATCGCTGGAAAAGACAGCATCGAATTTGATATCTTTGAGGTAGTCTCCTAATTTTTCAAGATCTCGAACAGATTCTTCCAGTAGTGGGGAGTCGCCATTTGCTCCTTGAAAACGCCCTTCGAGATTCCATTGTGTTTTACCATGGCGTACAAAATAAAATTTCATTCTTGTACCTTCTAATCTAAACCATTATTGGTGTGAGTCGTCGCGTAAGTCAGCAAATCTTGCTCCGACAAAATCAGCCAAGGTTTGGCTGTCGATGCGGATTGAGCGTCCAACTTCACCGGCAGAGACAATCATTGTTCCCATTTCTAAAGCACGGTTATCGATAAAGATTGGGAAATTGTGTTTTTGGTGAATGCCGACAGGATTATTTGCCCCGTGAATATAACCTGTTGTTTTTTGAAGATTCTTTTGTGGAATCATGCTGACTTTTTTATTTCCAGAAACTTTGGCCAATTTCTTTTCGGAAAGGTGTTCGGTGATTTGTACGATTCCGATTAGAGGACCAGTTTTATCACCACTAAGCGCTAAAGTTTTGAAAATATCTGATTTTTCAATGCCTTCAGGTAGCTCGTCTTTCAATGCGTTGATGGCTAAGCTATCGTGTTCAATTTTGGCTTTATCTAAAATTTGGTCGACCAAAGTCTTTTTAAGTTTTGCTTTTTTTGCCATATTCCCTCTCAATCTTTCTATTTCAGTCTATTCACCTACTATTTTACTAAAAAAATAAAAAGGTACAAGTTTTACCTTTTTATAGCGTATTGTAATAAGCTTGAACAAGTTCAACAAAATCTTCAACGTCATAGTCACTACCAAAATAATCGTTAGCACTTTCTGACCAATAATCAGTTGGGTCAACGTGGTCAGTTCCGCCAAGGTAGAGGCTAATCATTTCGTGTGTCCAAATAGTACCGTCACCATTTTCTTGACCAAGTGTTACGGGAAGGTCATATTTTTTTAGCATGTACGCCGTGTAATAAGCAGCATTGGCTAATTGCTTTGCAAAGCTGTCTTGTGAGGTTTCATGTGTTAATTCAAATTGAATGTAGTAAGGATTGGCTTTGGCACCAGCGCCTTGAGCTTCGTAATTTTCATCAGCAATACGAAGAATGGTTGCATCGTCGATGAAAGAATGGACAAAAATGCCTTCTGCATCATAATTTTGAACCATATAGTTCACTTCACTTTGGATAGTTGAATCATCAACGCCAGTATCGTGAATAATGATTCCACGAGGTTTACCATCAGAGGTTTTATAAGCGCTTTGTTCAAAGCTCTTTTCAATACTATCTGTAATCTCGCTGTGTGAATAGGTAAGTGTCCCAGCAATATATTGGTTGATGGCGTTTGTTTGCTGTAGTGAAATATCTTTGGTGTCGATATAGTAAGTTTCACCATTCATGTCAAATTCTGCAAGGGTAACTTCTTTTTCATTGATTTTAGCTTTGTAATAATAAGCATCGATAGATAACTCGGTGTCTTTTGGAAGACTGGTGCTTGAGCCATTCTTTGTGTAAATATTAGCTTTAGTGCTTGAGACAGTGGCTGTTTGAGACGTAGTGTAGTTGCTAGCTGATGACAAATCCAAGCCTTGATCAAGCGCGTGTGTAATAATTCCCGAAAAGAATAGTTTAGAAAAAATGATTATAAGTGCAGCAAAGGAAATGACTAAGACAGAAATGTTTAGGTAAACTGAGTTTTGATGTCGTTTCCTCCGAGAGAGATGTTTCTTTATTGTCATGCCTAAATTATAGTTTGATTGGCTTAAAGAAAAATAAAAAGACTAGCAAAATCAAAATGCTAGTCCTTTATTTGTTATCAGCTTTTCCGAAAAGTTTTTCGTACGTTTCTTTTCGATCTTTGGTAACGGCGATTTGGTTCAAATCAAGAGCAGAATCAAATCCGCCGAGATAACCTTGTGATGTATATTGATGAAGATCGTAATTCAAGTCTGTTTGTGGAGCGGCATCATAGTAACCAGAGTCAGAACCATAAGCAGGAATCCATACGGCATCAAAACCGTCAACAGAGATTTCTTGCTCAGTCATGAAGTAAGTACCAATGTAGATACCAACTTTTTCAGCTCCAAGTCGTTTTAATTCGCTTAAGAATGCCTGTACACCTTTATTCATGTCTGACATAGTTGCTTCCTCAACGTCAATCCAGTAGAAAGTAGGTTTGTAAGGTGAAGCATTTTCGTAGAAGGTCCTTGCTTCATTTTTCATTTCCTTGACGCTTTTTCCGAGGGCGTAACTGTAGACGGCTACAGGAACATTTCGCTTTTGAAATTCTTTAATATGTGTCTTAAACGATTTATCGATACCAGTTGTATAGGCAGCGTTGCTATCTTTACTGATTTGTGACCCTCCATAGACACGTACGATAGCACCAGAAATATTTTGAGATAAAGTGTCATAATCAATTTCATTTGGTAGTTGCCAACCTGAAACATCGATAATCGGATTAAGAACGAATTCTTCATCAGTTTCTGAAGTTGATGTAGTAGGGGTCGTGCTTGAGCTACTCATAGTTGGGATAGAAGCCTTAGCCGAAGCCAGTTGTTGCTTTCGTAAGCCGTCAGAGTGAGCTTTACCAATCACGAGAAGCAGCCCAAACAGGGCAAAGAAAACTACAACAACAATTGGTTTTAATCGTCTTCTCATTAGTCATATTTTAGCGTAAAAAGAATCAAAAATCAAAACAATGATCATTTTGTAACCAATTTGTCATATTTTTTAACAAACTATCTATGGACATCACGAAAGTCAGTAACGCCAGTAAAGCCTTTGCAATAAGCTTTTCTGGGGTATGTTATTTGAAAAGGCTTTCTAGTTCTGTAACAATTGTTTCAGGTTCTGTTTTTGCAGAAAAGCGTTTGACGACATTTCCATTTTGGTCAATGAGGAATTTGGCAAAATTCCATTCAATACGCTTGCCAAGAGGTCCTTTTGCTTGACTTTTTAGCCAGTCATAAAGTGGATTGGCTTCTTTACCATTGACTTTGATTTTAGCAAAACGTGGGAACGTAGTCTGATAATTTAGCGTGCAGAAAGTGTTGATTTCATCAGCAGTTCCAGGCGCTTGATTCATAAACTGGTTACAAGGAAAATCTAAAATTTCAAAGCCTTTGTCATGATAAGTATCGTAGAGTTTTTGCAAGCCTTCGTATTGTGGGGTTAAGCCACATCCAGTTGCTGTATTAACTACTAAAAGAACCTTGCCTTGGTATTTTGAAAGAGAAATATCAGTGCCGTCTTGAGCTTTGACGGTGAAGTCGTAGAGATTAGTCATGGTTGAGCTCCTCTGTGTAAGTGATGATTTGGTCGACAGTATCACTTAAGAATTGGATAGTGTCGCGCAGTGGTTGAGCTGTTGAGATATCAGCGCCGATTAATTTTGCGGTGTCAAGCGGTGTGCGTGAACCACCAGATTTTAAGAAATTAAGCCAATCTTTGTCACCATTCGGATTATGTTTTAAGTTAAGGTAACCAGTAGTTGAAATAACCATACCAGCAGAATAAGTATAGCTATAAAGTCCCATGTAGTAATGGCTTTGACGCATCCAAGTAAGTGCAGCGTCATCATCAATTTCAACAGCATCACCCCAGAATTGGCTTAAGACATCTTTCATAATGCTGTTTAGTTGTTCAGCACCAAATGTTTTACCTTCTTCAATCAAATTGTAAACACGACGTTGGAAGGCGGCTTCTAATAAGTGCGTGATGAAATTGTGGAAGTAAGTATCTGTCAAACGGTGAGCAAGAGCAAAACGTTTTTGACGTGGACTATCAAATTGTTTTTCCAGATAATCGCTTAAAAGCAGTTCGTTGAAGGTTGAAGGTGCTTCAACGTAGTAAGTGGACATGTGAGTGTTGAAGTAACTTTGGTTATTATCAGAGAAGATAAATTGACCAGAGTGACCAATTTCGTGAATGAGTGTGTAAACATCAGACATACGGCCCGTCCAACTCATTAAGATGTAAGGATGAACTTTGTATGGGTCGGCAGCGTAACCACCAGAATCTTTGTTGGCATTTGCCGCAAAGTCAACCCAGCGTTCTTTTCTGAAACGTGAGACTTCATTAGCGTATTCTTGCCCAAGAGGTGCCACAGATTTCATGACCAAATCATAAGCGTCATCAATGGTAACTTCAGGATTGAGTTCGCCGTCCAAATCAAGTTTCCAGTCAGCAAATGTCATTTTTTCAATGCCGTTGACTTTAGCAACATGTTTCAAATATTTTTGGGCTACTGGGGCAAATTCAGTCATGATAAGGTCGATTTGGCGATTGAACATGTCACGGTCAACTTCTTGTTCAGCCAGGAGATAATCAAAGACAGAATCATAACCTCGCATGTCAGAAATCATTTTTTCAGATTTAACCTGTGCGAGATAAGCGCTAGCTGCTGCGTTTTGGTGTTTGCGAAGGCCGGTAGAGAAAGAACGAAAGGCTTTTTCACGTACTTCAGCATTTTCATGATTTTGATAGAAGTTTTCATAAGTAACAAAAGAGTTTTTGTAAACTTTACCTTCTACTTCAAAATCATCCATGGCGAAGTCACCAGCTCGCATTTTTGTGTAAATATCTTGCGGAGCGCTAAAAACTTCACCAAGGTTGGTCAGTGTTTTTTCAACTTCTGGAGAGATGAAGTGACTTTTCTTGATTTTTGCTTGGCGGATGGCTGCGCTAAAATGCGGATTAGCTTCCAAAGTATCTAGAATTTCAGAATCTGCAGTAGCAAGAGCAGTGTCAAAGAAACTGAGTTCAACGTTAGCTTTGGTAAAGAAATCTGCACCAGCTTGAGCAATCTGAGCAAATTCTTCGTTGCTAAAATCAGTTGTTTGTGGCATAAAGGCGTAGTTGTCGATGTGACTCATTTCGATGTAGATTTGTTCAACTTCGTAAAGAGCGCGAGTGAAATCATCAACGGTTTTCAAATTATCTAGATAATTCTTTTTAAAAAGCGTGATATCCTCAAGTGTTTTTCCAATACTTCGTAAAAAATCTTCGCGGTCTTGGTAAAGGGCACTTAGATCCCAAAGTTCATTTTCAGGAAATTCTGAACGTTGTTTTAATTCCATGTTCTACCTCTTCTTATAACTTTATTATGACTCAGTATATCAGAAAAAAGTAGTGAAATAAAAAGAGAACTGTTAAAATTTTTTCAAAAATTTTTTTGGCTAGAAGAATTATTTTGCTAAAGCGGTGACATTGCTTATCTAACAAGCTTTGTTAGGATTGTTTTTGAAATTATTTCTTTAAAAAAGTCAGAAAATTATATAAAATAATGTGCAATTTATAGAAATTGGGTTACATTTTCCGTAAAAAGTGGTATGATTAAGTAGTACGCTTGTAATAAAGGATTAAAATCCGAACAAAAAAGGAGTGAAGAGTGTGACAATCCAAAAACTGGAGAACAATGATACCCAGTCGATCATTACCGAGGAAGTCAAAGTTTTAAAAAGCTTGCTCGATGAAACAACCCATCAGATGGTTGGTGATGAGGTATTTGCTAAAATTCAAAACATTGTTGAATTGTCAGCAAGTGATGAATACGTCAAACTTGAAGAATTAGTAGCTCAGTTAACCAACGAAGAGATGGTTGTTGTGTCTCGTTATTTTTCAATTTTGCCACTTTTAATCAACATTTCTGAAGACGTTGACTTTGCTTATGAAATCAACTACCAAAATAATACAAATCAAGATTATCTTGGCAAGCTCTCTATGACAGTTGACATGGTTTCAGAAAGCGAAAACTCTAAAGAAATCCTTGAAAATGTAAATGTTGTACCTGTATTGACTGCTCACCCAACACAAGTTCAACGTAAAACGGTTCTTGAATTAACAAACCATATTCACGACCTTTTGCGTAAATACCGTGATGTGAAAGCAGGAGTTGTAAATCGCGACAAATGGTACACTGACTTACGCCGTTACATTGAAATCATCATGCAAACGGACATCATTCGTGAGAAAAAACTTAAGGTAAAAAATGAAATTACCAATGTAATGGAATATTACAATGGATCCTTAATTCAAGCGATTACTAAATTGACATCAGAGTACAAACGTTTGGCTGCTGAAAAAGGTATCGACCTTGCAAATCCAAAACCTATCACAATGGGTATGTGGATTGGTGGTGACCGTGATGGTAACCCATACGTAACTGCTGAAACACTTCGTTTGTCAGCAACTGTTCAAAGTGAAGTCATTATCAATTACTACATTGAAAAATTGACAGGCCTTTATCGCACATTCTCACTTTCAACAGCGTTGACAAAAATCAGTCCCGAAGTTGAACGTTTGGCAGAACTCTCTAGCGATAAGTCAATTTACCGCGAAAATGAACCATACCGTAAAGCTTTCAATTACATCCAATCAAAATTAATTCAAACATTGATTGAATTGAAAGCTGGTCCAACTATTTCACGTCGTGCACTTGAAAATAGTAAACTTGGTTCAGATGTTTACGCAAGCACTAACAACGCAAGTGTTATTGCTAAATATTTGCAAAACAAAGTTAATAAAGTTTCATCAGAACTTCAAGATGAAATTCCAAGTTATAAAACTGCTCAAGAATTTAAAGACGACTTGCTCATCATCAAACAATCATTGCTTGATAACGATGATGATGCTCTCTTGACAGGTGACTTTAGCGAGTTGCTTCAAGCTGTAGATGTCTTTGGATTCTACCTTGCAACAATTGATATGCGTCAAGATTCAAGTGTTAACGAAGCTTGTGTCGCAGAATTGTTGAAATCAGCAAACATTGTTGATGATTACAGTGCTCTTTCTGAAGAAGAAAAAGTTAAAGTACTTCTTAAAGAATTGCAAGAAGATCCACGTACTTTGTCATCAACAAACGCTGAAAAATCAGAACAACTTCAAAAAGAATTGGCTATTTTCCAAACAGCTCGTTACCTTAAAGATAAATTAGGTGATGAAGTCATCAAACAACACATCATTTCACACACTGAAAGTGTTTCTGATATGTTTGAGTTGGCCATCATGCTTAAAGAAGTTGGTTTGCTTGATAACCAAAAAGCACGAGTTCAAATTGTTCCACTTTTTGAAACAATTGAAGATCTTGAAAACTCACGCGGTATTATGGAAGAATATCTTGATTATGATATCGTTCGTCGTTGGGTTACAGCTAACAAAGGTTACCAAGAAATTATGCTTGGTTACTCAGATAGTAACAAAGATGGTGGTTACCTATCATCTGTATGGACACTTTACAAAGCCCAAAATGAATTGACTCGTATCGGTTCAGAACGTGGCATTAAAGTGACATTTATCCATGGTCGTGGTGGTACTGTTGGCCGTGGTGGTGGTCCTTCATATGAAGCTATCACATCACAACCATTTGGTTCTATCAAAGATCGTATCCGTCTTACAGAACAAGGTGAAATCATCGAAAACAAATACGGTAACAAAGACGTTGCTTACTACAATCTTGAAATGTTGCTTTCAGCAACTGTTGACCGTATCGTAACTCGTATGATTACTAATCCTGATGAGATTGATACATTCCGTGAAACAATGGATGGTATTGTCACATACTCAAATGGCGTTTACCGTGATTTGGTATTTGGTAATCCACATTTCTACGATTACTTCTTCGAAGCTACTCCAATTAAAGAAGTATCAAGCTTGAACATTGGTTCACGTCCAGCTGCTCGTAAGACAATCACAGAAATTTCTGGTCTTCGTGCGATTCCTTGGGTATTCTCATGGTCACAAAGTCGTATCATGTTCCCAGGATGGTATGGTGTTGGTTCAGCCTTCAAACACTTTATTGATGCTGAAGAAGGTAACCTTGAAAAACTTCAACACATGTATGAAAAATGGCCATTCTTCCATTCACTTCTTTCAAATGTTGACATGGTATTGTCTAAATCAAATATGAATATTGCTTTACAATATTCACGATTGGCAGAAAGTGAAGAAGTTCGTGATGTTTTCAATATTATTCTTGATGAATGGCAATTGACAAAAGATGTCATCTTGGCAATTGAAAAACATGATAACTTGTTGGAAGAAAATCCATCACTTCGCGCAAGCTTGGATTATCGCATTCCATACTTTAACGTTTTGAATTACATTCAAATTGAGTTAATTAAACGCTTGCGTCATGATGAGTTAGACGAAGATTACGAAAAACTCATTCACACTACAATTAACGGTATTGCCACAGGATTACGTAATTCTGGCTGATATGTTTAACCAAAGTCGAGGTCTGGGATTAAGTTCTCAGACTTTGACTTTTTTTTAGTCCAGAAAGATGATATAATGTCATATGATAAATTCGAAGATATTATAGGTGACTCTATGAAAATTGATAAAAGGCATCTCCTAAATTATTCTATCCTTGTGCCTTATTTAATCCTTTCAGTAATTGGATTAATTGTTGTCTATTCAACAACCAGCGCGACACTGATTCAATACGGCGTAAATCCCTTTATGTCGGTGCTGAACCAAGGAGTCTTTTGGATAATTAGTCTAGTTGCTATTCTCTTTATATATAAGTTAAAATTAAACTTTTTAAAAAATTCCCGTACTTTGACAATGACGATGATGGTAGAAGTAGTGCTTTTGTTGATTGCACGTTTCTTTACTAAAACCGTTAATGGTGCTCACGGTTGGATTGTTATTGGTCCGATTAGTTTCCAACCAGCAGAGTATTTGAAAATTATTATTGTTTGGTTTTTGGCCTTTACTTTTGCTAGACGTCAGGAATTGATTTCAACGTATGATTATCAAGCTTTGACTAAGCGTAAGTGGTGGCCAACTAAGATGAGTGATTTGAAAGATTGGCGCGTGTATTCGTTAGTCATGATTCTTTTGGTTGCTGCTCAGCCCGACTTAGGAAATGCGGCCATCATTGTTCTGACTGGCTTGATTATGTATTCTATTAGTGGTATTGGTTACCGTTGGTTTTCAGCAATCCTAGCAACAGTAACAGCTCTTTCGACAGTCTTTCTTGGGATGATTGCTATTGTTGGGGTTGATAAGATGGGGAAAGTTCCAGTCTTTGGTTACGTTGCTAAACGTTTCAGTGCTTTCTTCAATCCATTTAATGACTTATCCGATTCAGGACACCAATTGGCACATTCTTACTATGCTATGAGTAATGGTGGTTGGTTTGGCCGTGGTCTTGGAAATTCCATTGAAAAAGCTGGTTATCTTCCAGAAGCAACAACAGACTTTGTTTTCCCAATTGTTATGGAAGAACTTGGAATGATTGGTGCAAGTCTTATTTTAGCTTTGCTATTTTTCTTGATTTTGCGAATCATGCATGTCGGAATCAAGGCTAAGAATCCATTTAACTCGATGATTGCCCTTGGAATTGGTGGAATGATTTTGATGCAAACCTTTGTTAATATTGGTGGTATCTCAGGTTTAATTCCATCTACAGGTGTTACCTTCCCATTCTTATCACAGGGAGGAAATAGTGTCTTGGTTCTTTCAGTAGCTGTCGGCTTCGTTCTGAATATCGATGCTAATGAAAAACGTGAAGAAATTTATCGCGAAGCAGAAGCTGAACTTCGAGCAAAACAACAAGTTACCCAAATTCAAGAAGATAACGTTATTGATTTAGATAGCTTTTATTAATAAATAGAAATCTCCTAAGAAATTAGGAGATTTTTTTGTAACCAATCCATTTTTTTAACGTTATAATAGTGAAAAGAAAAAATTTAGCTAGGTATTTTGATTTTCAAGCGTTATATCAAAAATGAGATTTGAAGGGAAAGGAAGGTGAATAGGATTAAACTGGATGGTTATGAAGTTGAATTATTAAAATTTGCACAAGAAATTGCGTATTATTTACAAAAATCTGGTGCTAGTGCTGAAAGTGCACACGATATTACTCAAGATGTTCTTGTAAAGATGCTAGAAAGTGAGATTATACTTCCTTTCGAGAAAATGAGGGCATGGATGTACCGTGTTGCAGTTAGACTTTATATTGATCGCTATCGACGTGATAAAAAGTATTGGGAAATCCTACAGAAAGAATTTTTTAGAGAAGAGAAACTTATTGTATTCGATTCACCGGATTATGAGCCACTCTATCAAGCTATTTTATTACTAGAAGAAAAGTATCGCATAACAATTGATTTATTTTATTTTCAGAACTTTTCTGTAAAAGAAATTAGTCAGGTGGTAGGAGTTTCTATTAGTAAAGTGAAAATTGATTTGATGAGAGGTCGTCGAAAATTGAAGAAAATATTGGAAAAAGAGGGATACACTTATGAAGAATTTAAGTGATTTTGAAAAAATTGCTCGAAAAAGTAAACGTCGAAATAGAATAAAAACAATTTTTATTAGTTCTATGGTAGCCTTATTAAGTTTAGGACTAATTATGAAAATTATGACAGAGGTGACTAGCCATAATGGTAATAAGGTAAAAGAGCATTATTTATTGATGTCAGAAATTGCTTATCCAAATATTTCTTATACTAATTGGTATTTTACACCGACATCAAATTATTCTGGACAGTTTCATTCAGATCGTTTTAAAACTATTGATGGGATTGAGGTGCCATATGAAAGTATGAATGCAAATTACTCATTGCGTATCGCTGATTTAGAGGATAGTGCTGTTTGGCAAACTGGTAATAAAACTACTTCTTATACCCATATTAATCATTACAAAAATCCAATGTTTTTCAATGTTAATCATGATTATAGTAGTGAAGATACATTTCAAGTAACTAAAGATATTAGTATAATTAAAGAAATGAACAAGCAAGCTGTTGAGGTAGCAGTTACTTTTGATAGAGGTTATACTTATCAAGAAATTCAAAATAAGATTCCAGATAATCTATTGATTAATTGGTATTGGATTGGAAGTAGTGGTAAAGGGGATACTGCTACTCTAACACCTGATACACAATATGGTTTAAAAAGTTATGAAGATGGGAAGTTAACAGAAAAAGATTTTTTACAATTCAGTTCAAATTTAAAAACTGCTCTTAATAAAGGTTATATAAGCGATAAGGTAGAAACAACATATCAAAATGGTAAGACAGTAAAAATAGATTCAAAAGAAGAGGTCGAAGATTATTTAAGTAACAGTAAAGATTTTAGAAGTGCCAAATTTTCTGGTGTTATTCTCACAGGGCGTGCTGAAAGCTTTGCACAACTTGAAAATAAAGATTGGATTTACGCTTCGAATATTGGTCAAAGTGTCATAATTCAGCCATATCACACCCTTACGAAATGAAGAATTCTTAAATTAAGCAGTAAAATACTTGCAATTCTTGCATAATTTGTTAAAATAGTAAGGTAAAGTTAGACTGTATTGCCTACTGTCTATCTATAAAATATATTTTATTGGAGGCTTTTACCCAAATGGCAAAAGAAAAATACGATCGTAGTAAACCACACGTTAACATTGGTACAATTGGACACGTTGACCACGGTAAAACTACTTTGACAGCTGCAATTACAACAGTTCTTGCTCGTCGTCTTCCAAGCGCAGTTAACACACCAAAAGACTACGCTTCTATCGATGCTGCTCCTGAAGAACGCGAACGCGGTATCACAATCAACACTGCACACGTTGAATACGAAACTGCTAAACGTCACTACGCTCACATCGACGCTCCAGGACACGCGGACTACGTTAAAAACATGATCACTGGTGCTGCCCAAATGGATGGTGCTATCCTTGTAGTAGCTTCAACAGATGGTCCAATGCCACAAACTCGTGAACACATCCTTCTTTCACGTCAAGTTGGTGTTAAACACCTTATCGTCTTCATGAACAAAGTTGACCTTGTTGATGACGAAGAATTGCTTGAATTGGTTGAAATGGAAATCCGTGACCTTCTTTCAGAATACGATTTCCCAGGTGATGAACTTCCAGTTATCCAAGGTTCAGCACTTAAAGCTCTTGAAGGTGACACTCACTACGAAGACATCATCATGGAATTGATGGATACTGTAGATGAATACATTCCAGAACCAGAACGTGATACAGACAAACCATTGCTTCTTCCAGTCGAAGACGTATTCTCAATCACTGGTCGTGGTACTGTAGCATCAGGACGTATCGACCGTGGTACTGTTAAAGTCAACGACGAAGTTGAAATCGTTGGTATCCGTGACGACATCCAAAAAGCTGTTGTTACTGGTGTTGAAATGTTCCGTAAACAACTTGATGAAGGTCTTGCAGGGGATAACGTTGGTGTTCTTCTTCGTGGTATCCAACGTGATGAAATCGAACGTGGTCAAGTTCTTGCTAAACCAGGTTCAATCCACCCACACACTAAATTCAAAGGTGAAGTTTACATCCTTACTAAAGAAGAAGGTGGACGTCACACTCCATTCTTCAACAACTACCGTCCTCAATTCTACTTCCGTACAACTGACGTTACTGGTTCAATCGAACTTCCAGCAGGTACTGAAATGGTAATGCCTGGTGATAACGTTACTATCGACGTTGAATTGATTCACCCAATCGCCGTTGAACAAGGTACTACATTCTCAATCCGTGAAGGTGGACGTACTGTTGGTTCAGGTATCGTTTCAGAAATCGAAGCTTAATTTTAGTTAATTAATTAAGTTCCCAGATAACAATTATTAGTCAGATAGTAATTGTGGAAAGAGTCCCGTAAGGGGCTCTTTTTTTGCAATTTCTTTCATGATTATGTGTAAAAATCCCCTCGAACCTTTAAAAGATGCTGAAAATATGATAAAATAAGTGGGTAAATAAAAATAGAAGAGGTATGTGAAATGTCACGTAAACCATTTATCGCTGGTAACTGGAAAATGAACAAAAATCCAGAAGAAGCTAAAGCATTCGTTGAAGCAGTAGCTTCTAAATTGCCTTCATCAGAACTTGTTGAAGCTGGTATCGCAGCTCCTGCACTTGACCTTTCAACAGTTCTTGCTGCAGCTAAAGGTTCTAACCTTAAAGTTGCTGCTGAAAACTGCTACTTTGAAAACGCTGGTGCTTTCACTGGTGAAAACAGCCCTAAAGTATTGTCTGAAATGGGAACTGACTACGTTGTAATCGGTCACTCAGAACGTCGTGAATACTTCCACGAAACTGACGAAGATATCAACAAAAAAGCTAAAGCAATCTTTGCTAACGGTATGCTTCCAATCATCTGCTGTGGTGAAACTCTTGAAACTTATGAAGCTGGTAAAGCTGCTGAATTCGTAGGTGGACAAGTTTCTGCTGCACTTGCTGGATTGTCAGAAGAACAAGTTTCTTCACTCGTTATTGCATACGAACCAATCTGGGCTATCGGTACTGGTAAATCAGCTAGCCAAGATGACGCACAAAAAATGTGTAAAGTAGTTCGTGACACAGTTGCAGCTGACTTCGGTCAAGCAGTAGCTGATAAAGTTCGCGTTCAATACGGTGGTTCAGTTAAACCTGAAAACGTTGCAGCTTACATGGCTTGCCCAGACGTTGATGGTGCCCTTGTTGGTGGTGCATCACTTCAACCAGAAAGCTTCCTTGCTCTTCTTGACTTTGTAAAATAATCAAGAAGAATCATTGAAGTCATATTAAAAACTACTTGTCTTAGGACAGGTAGTTTTTTTGTACTAAAAAGGCTTAGAACCTATGTTCCAAGCCTTTGTCTTTTAATAACGTCTAAGAATTTTTTTGAGATTATGGATAAGTTTGTATTTGAGTGGGTGTGGGTAATAACGGAATGTTCCCATCTTACGAGTAATATAGCCGTTATAGTTTTGTTTAAAGCGTAGAACGCCGTCAGAACCGTCGAATTCTCCTGTAATACCTAAGAGGTTATAAGTGGTAATACCACGTTTAATAGCTTCTAACATGACGTATTCCTGAAGAAGGGCTGGTGCATAGAATTTATTGAACTCAGGGTATGAACCAGAAAAGAGATAGACAGCTTCTTGTTTGGTATAAACGAAGAGGCTACCCGCTAAGATAACGTTTTGTGAGCCGTATTTTTCAATGAATGTTTTGGCTTCTGTAATACGTGTATCAAAGGTTGCTGATTGGCTTGATAATTCACGCAACTGATTTTGTTTCTTTTCAGAAGCATTATTATTTTCAATAGCTGTGCGAAGTTTCTCGATTCGTTTTTCGAGTTTAGCTTGGTCACTTTCAAGATGTTTGAGGTAATCTTGGAAATTAAGGCTTGCTACCATAAATTCACAAGCATCTCCAAAGCAATCATAGAAATCTTGATAGTAGTCTAGTGATTTATCGACATAATCTCTGCGGTTAGAAGTTGCAGAAGTGATTTCTTTGAAGAGTGGAAGTTCGCTACGATCAAGTTTTCGAAGAGTAATTCCAAATGTTTTAGCTTTCTTAACAAGTGGACGACCTTTTTTGCTAAATGATTTTAGTAAAGATTTTTCATCCAAATCAGTCAAATCTTTGACGTAATGCCAATCAGGTTCTCCTCCAGGGTAACCAGTCAAAAGCCCGTCGTGTTGGTAGCCAAGTGATGTGAAATCTTCAATCAAGTTGGTTCTTTCATCATCAGTTGGTTCACCGTTGGTGTCAAAGTGTTGATAGGTATCAAATGGTTTAACCAATAATTCGATGGCACCATTTTCTTTGGCGTAGCTTTGAAGGCCTTGGTAAAAGTCTTTTAGGTAAGATTGATTGCGAGAAGCAGGCCCGGAGTTAATCTCCATATGAAGCCCGCCAGCTACTGGTATACTGTAAAGGACACCAGCAACTTGGAGTTCATCAGCTTCTTTTAAACCAAGAAAAGTGACTTGATAGCCACGTTTTTCAAGCAAATCTGCCATTTCGACAGATTGCATGAATGATTTGTAGTTGACGGTATTGCAAAAAGTCTCAAAAACTTTTTTATCGATAATCTCAAGAGACATTAATGGCTATTTCTCCTTTGTTTGCGAATGTTATAAGCCAAGTTTGATAGTTTGTAAAGCAAACCATTTACTGGAATGTTAAATTCACCGATGAATTCTTCAATTGTTGGATTGAAGTTTGATTTGAATTTAGTCAAACCGTCATCGAGTGTTCCTTCAACACCACCCATATTTGCCCAGATGATGCCATCAGCGTAAGCATCTTCAAATACTTTTGGATAAAGTGAGTATTGAGGATAGAATTTTTTGAATTCATCGTTCATACCAGCGTAAAGCATTTCCATAACGTTACCGAATGACACTGATAAGATACCAGCAATGATTAATTCATCAGGGTATTTTTCAACGAATTCTTCAAACTCTTTGATGTATTTTGTAACAGAATTTTTTTGTTGAGTGAGTTTTGTCAAACGTTTCTTTTGGTGTTCAGCTGTTTCAGACAAGTCTTTCTCGATTTGAGCCAATTGTTCTTTGTATTCAGCCAAACGTTTTGGTAAGTTAACTTTTGCCAAGTGTAGGTAAGCATCATCACCATAAATTTCCATCATTTTACGGAAGTAATCTTCGTTACGAAGAGCAACACCTTTGCGGTTTTCTGTAAGGGCAACGACATCAGCAAAAGCTTTGACGTCATCGATTGTACCACGCGTAGTGATAACACCACGGTGAACGGCGTCTTTCATCAAACGTTTTGTGTGTTTAGGGAAAGTTGATGTCATGTCTTCTTGTGTGTAGACATTGGCTTGGAAACGAGGTTGGATGCTTTCAGCAATAGTTGTTGTGCGTCCAGTCCATTCACAGCCAGCAGCTTTTAAGTTGTCGATAGCAAGAAGTGTGTCTTTATTTTCATCAACTTCTTCACCGATTTTGTATTGTTTAAGCAACAAAGCTGGGTCCATTTTGATAAAAAGAGCGTGTTTTGTTTTACCGTATTTTTTAAGTGATTTGATGACAAATGCAACGAGTTCTTTGTTACTGTAATCCATAATTGGTCCACGTGGGATGTAAAGCATAGTGAAGCCAAGTGGCAATGCTTTGATTAGGATAGAAGCAGAAGCAACTAATTGGTCATCCTTGTAAAAACCAATACGTTCGTTGTCCCAATTGTCTTTAACTTTTTCCCAATTTGATGATTGTAAAAGGTTTGTTTGATTGCTTGATTTTGCAAAATTATCGTGTTCTTCAGCTGAGATACCGATTTTATAGCTATACATTATTTTAAGACCCACTCTCTAAGGGCGTGTGCAACGCCACTTTCTTCGTTTGATTTTGTAATATATTTAGCGATTTCTTTAAGTTCTGGTGTACCATTTTCCATAACAACTGGGTTTCCAACCGCTTCTAGCATGGCACGGTCATTTTCGGCATCACCGATTGCCATAGTTTGGTCAGGAGTAAGCCCCATTTTTTCAGCAAGGTGTTTGATGGCATTTCCTTTACTTGCGTTTTTATTCATGAATTCTAGATAAAATGGTGTTGATTTAACGATAGTGTATTTATCGAAGAACTCTTGTGGAATTTTTTCGATGGCTGCATCGAGGATTTCAGGTTCATCGATGAACATCATTTTAATAATTTCTTTATCGCCCATTTCTTCTGGAGTGCGGTAAAAAATTGGCATGTTAACCAAACTTGATTCATGAACCGTGTATTTTCCAATGTTGCGGTTAGCAGTGAAAATTCCTTTTTTCGTGATAGCGTGCATGTGAACATCTAATTTACGGCTAAGGAACTCAATATCAAGATAGTCTTCATAGGTCATGGTTTCAGTGATAATATTTTCACCAGTTGACGTATCTTGGACTAGCCCACCATTGAAGGTAATGACATAATCGCCTTCTTCTCTTAGGTTTAATTCGTTAAGAAGTGGCTGAACACCAGGAATTGGACGTCCAGTTGCGATAATGACCTTAACACCTTGTTTTTTAGCTTCTTGAACAGCTTCAAAAACCTCAGGCGTGACTTTACGGTCGTTGGTTAAAAGTGTGCCGTCGATGTCGACAGCGACTAATTTAATAGACATAAGGTTAGTTTACCCCTCCTAAAGAATCTCTACCTATATATCTTACTAAAAAGTGGCCTATTTGTCATGGGGGACACAAGGAATTCTAATAGGTACCGTTTTCATTTTAAAAAATGTAAAAGACAAGGAAAAACCTTTGACAAAATGTCTCGGAGTTTATCCTTGTCTTCTTAATCATGAAATATAAAATGATCGTTTGCGATATAGCTCATAAATTCCTTTTTGGTGTGTGCAAATAAGTCATCATCACTGAGCATTTCTTTTGGAAAATAAAAACGTCTATCTCCATAAATGGTGCCTGTTAAAGTTTTGACAATCGGTGAGATAGTTGATAATTCAACAACTGAACCATCTTTTTGAATCATGTTAATCTCAGTGCGAGGTTCTTTCTTTTCTGGGCGATAAATATCGTAAGGAAGATCAAAATTAACATGAATACCAGTGTAATACTCTGGCTCAAAGCCAACGGATTTGACTAAGTCGACTAAGTGGCTCAATTCTTGGCGCGATGCTTCTTCGAAAGTTACGGATTTAAAGACCTTTCGGTTAACAAAACGGCTGGCTAAATCAGCTAAAATGTCATCTTCAGCAGTCATCCATGCCTGGAAATAAGTGTTCATTACACCATCATCTAGTGAAAGATAATCATGCAAGTTGGCATGATTAGCTAAAAATGGCATGAGGTTTGGTGATGTTCTTTCAAAGAAACGGTTATCAATCTGATAAAGATATTTAGCACGTTTTAAAAGATTTTGTAGAAGAACTTCCATTGCTCGGCTAGCTGGATGGAAGTAGACTTGCATGTACATTTGAAATCGGCTGACAATATAATCTTCAACAGCGTGCATGCCATTGTATTCAAAAACAATACCATCTTTTGTTGGTCGAATAACTCGTAGAATACGTGTTAAATCAAATTGACCGTAGTTAGCGCCACTATAGTAAGAGTCACGTAAAAGATAATCCATTCGGTCGCAGTCAATCTGGCTAGAGATGAGTTGCACCACTTGCTTGTTGTGGTAAGTGTGGTTGATGACACTTGCCACTTTTTCAGGAAAAACTGGGGATACTCGGCGTAAAATCGCATTAACTTCCGTGTCAGGACTAGTGATAATTTCTTGAGTAATAGCTTCGTGGTCAGTATCGAAAAGCTTTTCAAAAGTGTGTGAATAAGCACCATGCCCCACATCGTGTAAGAGGGCTGCTACCATGGTTAAGAGATTTTCATTTGAATCCCAGATATCTGGAAATTTAGCATCAAAAATCTCAGTAACTCGTCTAGCAATCTCATAAACACCTAAGCAGTGTGAAAAACGACTGTGCTCTGCACCATGGAAGGTAAATACAGTTGTCGAGACTTGCTTGACGCGACGTAGGCGTTGAAATTCTTTACTATTAATAAGGTCATAAATGACCGGATGATTGATAGTTATATAATTGTGAACAGGGTCACGAAATACTTTTTCATTCATAGTTTCATTATAACAAAAATGCCAAAAATAATATTGGCTTAACTTTTAAAAGGTTTATGTTTACGAAAGTTAAAAAATTGCTTATAATGGAGTTTATGACAAATGAACTTATTTTACGTTTAATCCAACTTTTTTTGGTATTCCTAATCGTTTGGGTTTTGGGAAATATCTTTTATCATGCCAAAAAAAATAAGATTAATTTAAAGGAAAAATTCTGGACAGGACTATGGATTGGTTACTTGACAGATTTATTAGATACATTAGGAATTGGGACTTTTGCTACAAGCACAGCCCTTTTTAAAGCGACAAAGTTAATTAAGGATGACAAGCAGATACCTGCAACCTTATCGACAGCACACGTTATTCCGGTATTGATTGAGGCGCTTTGCTTTATCACGATTGTTAAGGTAGAGTTGCCAACTTTACTGACAATGGCTACAGCCTCATTTGCAGGAGCTTTTGTTGGTACACGAATCACAAAAAATTGGGATACGCGCCGTGTTCAAAGAGTGCTCGGAACTTTGTTGATTGTTGCAGCTTTTATCATGGTTTATCGTATGATTGTTAATCCAGGAGCTGGTATGAGTGATGGTGTTCATGGGCTTCACGGTATCTGGCTTGTGCTTGGGATTGCTTTTAATTTCACAATTGGTATTTTGATGACGATGGGACTTGGTAATTATGCTCCTGAGTTGATTTTCTTTTCAATGCTTGGGATTAATCCGTCGATTGCCCTTCCAGTGATGATGCTTGATGCAGCTGTTATTATGTCGGCAAGTACGACAGATTTTATTAAATCTGGACGTGTGAATTGGCCAGGAGTCCTTGGAATCATTGTTGGTGGTTCTTTTGGGGTATTGACTGCTGCATTTTTCCTTAGCCAGCTTGATATCAATAATTTTAAAGTTCTTATTATTTTCATTGCAATCTTTACAGGAACAAGTTTACTTCGTTCATCTGCTATTAAGCGTTAAGACAGCGTTATTATTGGCTTTACGAGGAAAGAATTGGTATAATTTTAGAGAAAGGAAGAAGCTTACATTAAATGAAACTTCATATTAAGAATAAAATTGATTTAGATGGACAAGTTGAGTTAGTTGAGCAATCATACCCAGTCAAATTAACAGAAAAAAATGGTCATATTTACTTGACTTACACCAATGAAGAAAAAGAAACGGTTATGCTAAAATGTAATGACCAAGAGTTGATTATGACACGTTTTTCAACACCAAAATCAATCATGAGATTTCATCGTGAAAATCCAGCTTTGGTTGCCATTCCTACCCCAGTTGGTTTGCAACATTTACAAACACAAACCAGTGTCTATGAGTTGGATGTTGACCAACAAAATCTTAAAATTCATTATCAATTGAAACAACTTGAAGGCGATAATGTTTTTGCTAATTATCAGCTAGAAATCAAGTGGTTGTAAGCCTAACCAAAGCTTGATATATCAAGCCTTGAGGCTCATGCGTTTAGTTGACAAACGTTTTGAAAATTGATATGATTACTCTGTATTCAAGGGAGTAGCAGGCGATTTTTACATTTATTTTTGCTATCTCTATCGTTACCTTGCTTTGCTGAACATTAGTCCAATTTTTAGCAAGGTTGTTTAGAGTGAACACGAAACTAAATGATAAAAATTCAGTGCGCAATTTGCGACTGAAAAATCGCGTTTATGTCGTCATTACGAAATCACTGATTTCCGGCATAATCTTAAACAGCGAGACTTGTTTTAAAAAAACAGGTCTCTTTTTCTATAGAGGAGACCATAGGAGGAAGCTATTTTGTCTAAAGAACAAAGTAAAGCTCTGTTTTACACACAGAGCAAAGATGAAACATTGGATGCTCTAAATTCATCACGTGAAGGTTTGTCTACAGCTGAAGCACAAAAACGCTTAGACGAATTTGGTCACAATGAACTTGATGAAGGTGAAAAACGTGGCTTATTTGCCAAATTCATCGATCAATTCAAGGATTTGATGATTATCATCTTGTTGGTTGCAGCGGCTCTTTCTGTTATCACAGAAGGAATGCACGGTTTAACAGATGCTTTAATCATTCTTGCAGTTGTTATCTTGAACGCGGCTTTTGGTGTTTACCAAGAAGGTCAAGCAGAAGCAGCTATTGAAGCCCTTAAGGACATGTCAAGTCAAATTGCGCGTGTTCGTCGTGATGGCCATGTGGTGGAAATTGATTCACGTGAATTAGTTCCAGGCGACATTGTCATGCTTGAAGCAGGTGATGTTGTCCCAGCTGATATGCGTCTTTTAGAAGCTGCATCATTAAAAATTGAAGAAGCAGCTTTGACAGGGGAATCAGTTCCAGTTGATAAAGATTTGTCTGTAGAAGTTCCAGCGGATGCGGGAATTGGTGACCGTGTAAACATGGCTTACCAAAACTCAAACGTCACATACGGACGTGGTGTCGGTGTTGTTGTCAATACTGGTATGTACACTGAAGTTGGTAAAATTGCTGACATGCTTGCTAATGCTGACGAAACAGATACACCACTTAAACAAAGCCTTAACCAATTGTCTAAAGTATTGACTTACTTGATCGTTGGGATTGCTGCTGTTACTTTCCTTATCGGTGTTTTTGTCCGCGGCGAAGCTCCGCTTAATGGATTGATGGTTGCCGTTGCTCTTGCTGTTGCTGCTATTCCAGAAGGACTTCCAGCCATCGTAACAATTGTTTTGTCAATGGGGACAACAACCTTAGCCAAACGTAATTCTATCGTTCGTAAATTGCCAGCTGTTGAAACACTTGGTTCTACAGAAATCATTGCCTCAGATAAAACAGGGACATTGACAATGAACCAAATGACAGTTGAAAAAGTGTACACAAATGGTCAATTGCAAAATGCTACTAGCGAAATTGCAGCTGATAACAACACACTTCGTGTGATGAACTTTGCAAATGATACAAAAATTGATCCAAATGGTAAATTGATTGGTGACCCTACTGAAACAGCACTTGTTCAATTTGGGCTTGATCACAGTTTTGATATTCGTGAAGTGCTAAAAAATGAACCTCGTGTAGCAGAACTACCATTTGATTCAGACCGTAAATTGATGTCAACTATTCATAAAGAAGCTGATGGTAAATATTTTGTTGCGGTCAAAGGGGCACCAGATCAATTGCTAAAACGTGTGACACGTATTGAAGAAAATGGCCAAGTTCGTGACATCACTGATGCTGAGAAAAAAGCTATTTTGACAGTTAATAAAGATCTTGCCAAACAAGCTCTTCGTGTCTTGATGATGGCTTACAAATACGTCTCTGAAGTGCCAACACTTGAATCAGAAATTGTTGAATCTGATTTGATTTTCTCAGGTCTTGTCGGAATGATTGACCCAGAACGTCCAGAAGCAGCTAAAGCTGTTGCTGTCGCTAAAGAAGCTGGTATTCGTCCAATTATGATTACTGGTGACCACCAAGATACAGCAGAAGCTATTGCTAAACGTCTTGGTATTATCGAAGACGATGGTCAAGATCATGTCTTCACTGGTGCTGAACTTAATGAATTGTCAGATGAAGAATTCCAAAAAGTCTTCAAACAATACTCAGTTTATGCGCGTGTGTCTCCTGAACACAAAGTTCGTATCGTAAAAGCATGGCAAAATGAAGGTAAAGTTGTTGCCATGACTGGTGATGGTGTTAATGATGCGCCATCACTTAAGACAGCTGATATCGGTATCGGTATGGGGATTACTGGTACAGAAGTTTCTAAAGGAGCTTCTGATATGGTCCTTGCTGACGATAACTTTGCAACGATTATCGTTGCCGTTGAAGAAGGACGTAAAGTCTTCTCTAATATTCAAAAATCAATTCAATACCTTCTTTCAGCTAACATGGCTGAAGTCTTCACAATCTTCTTTGCAACACTATTTGGTTGGGACGTTCTTCAACCTGTTCACCTTCTATGGATTAACTTGGTAACAGATACGCTACCAGCGATTGCGCTTGGTGTTGAACCAGCTGAACCAGATGTGATGACTCACAAACCTCGTGGACGTAAATCAAACTTCTTTGATGGTGGGGTTATGGGAGCGATTATCTATCAAGGTATTTTCCAAACCTTACTTGTTTTAGGTGTTTACGGATGGGCATTGATGTTCCCAGAACATGCTTCAAATCGTATGATGCACGAAGATGCTTTGACAATGGCATTTGCTACCCTTGGTTTGATTCAATTGCTTCATGCCTTTAACGTTAAATCTGTTTACCAATCAATCTTTACAGTTGGAGCTTTCAGAAATAGAACCTTTAACTGGGCAATTCCAGTAGCCTTCCTACTATTGATGGTAACTATTGCAGTACCTGGATTTAACCAATTATTCCACGTTTCACACTTGAGTGTGACACAATGGTTAGCAGTCATCATCGGAAGCTTGCTCATGGTAGTTTTGACAGAAATTGTCAAAGCTGTACAACGTTTACTTGGACAAGATGAAAAAGCAATTTAGTGTAAATAGATAGGCTAGGACAAAATTCCTCAACCTCTTTATTTACGTAGTTAGAATATGCAAAACGCAGTGGTTAAGTGGGTTCTAATGCGTTGATAAATCAACTTTTACAACCCTACTTAACTTTGCGGGGGTGGAACGACGAAATCGAATTTCTTTGAAATTACCGATTTCTGTTCCACTCCCTTTTTTTACTTTCTGAAAATCTTTGAAACGTTTTATGATAGAATAGTCTGGGGAGGCTTTCATGATTAAAGCAATTATATTTGATATGGATGGTGTTTTATTTAACACTGAGAATTTTTATTTTGACCGTCGTGAGGCATTTTTAGGAAGTAAAGGCATTTCTATCAAGCATTTGCCACCTAAATTTTTTGTAGGTGGACGGATGGATCAGTTCTGGGAAAAAATTTTAGGCGATAAGATTTCAGACTATGATACAAAAGCTTTGGAAGCAGAGTACACTGCTTATAAAAATGTTCATCGACCAGATTATAGCCAATTAGTTTTTCCAGATGCTAAAAAAGTTTTAGCTGATTTAAAGGCAAAAGGATTTGTCTTAGCATTGGCTTCAAACACTGTGCGAAAAGATGTTGAACGAGCTTTGACGAAATGTGGTTTGATTGAATATTTTACCTACATTTTGACAGGTGATGATTTTAAAGAAGGTAAACCAAATCCTGCAATTTACAATGCTGCTTGTGCTAAATTAGGATTCGATAAAGGTAATATTGTTATTATTGAAGATAGTCAAAAAGGAATTCAAGCTGGAGTAGCTGCAGGTGTGCGAGTGATTGCCATTCGTGATAAAGTATTTGGCATTGATCAATCACAAGCTAGCCTTTTAGTTGATAGTTTAACCGAAGCTGTGCAAGTAATTGAAAAAGAAGTTTAAAGGCATTGTCATATTGAAAAGTAATTGTTTTAGGAAGAGTAGCCTAAGCTAGGTAAAGAAAATGGCTGCTAATGGTAGCCAATAGCAATTTTACTGCCTTTATGATAAAATAAAAAGGCAGTAAGGAAATCTATAAAAGCGTCAAAAAGTAAAGATAAACTGATTATAGATTTGATTAATTAAGTCTAAAAAGCAGAGTGAAAATTCCTATTTTCATCTTGCTTTCTTAACGGACTTAATATCTTATGTTAACTGAATACGTTCTACGAGTTGTGCAAAAAAGATAATTTTTCCTAGAGCTTAAGAGCTCTTCGTCAAAATTCCTATTTTTGTTATACTCGTTTAACGAACTTAATATCTTAAATAAAGGAGTTATCTCATGGAAGTGGCTGAAATCCGCCAAAAAATAGTAGAAAATCAAGAGAAGTTGACTAGCTTCAGGAGGTCTCTTTGACTTAGATCGTTTGGAAGAAGACATTGCGCTTCTTGAAAATAAAATGACTGAGCCAGATTTTTGGAATGATAATATTGCAGCACAGAAAACATCTCAAGAATTAAATAGTTTGAAACAAACTTATGAAACATTTAACCAAATGCAAGAGCTCTCGGATGAAACAGAGCTTTACTTGGAAATGTTAGACGAAGATGATTCTGTTCAAGCGGATTTGGAAGAAAGTCTTGAAAAACTTGATAAAATTATGACAAGTTATGAAATGACACTTCTATTATCAGAACCTTATGACCGCAACAACGCCATCTTGGAAATTCACCCGGGATCAGGTGGTACGGAAGCTCAAGACTGGGCTGACATGCTTTTCCGTATGTATACACGTTATGGAAATGCCAAAGGCTTTAAAGTTGAAACACTTGACTATCAAGCTGGTGATGAAGCCGGAATCAAGTCAGTAACTCTTTCTTTTGAAGGTCCAAATGCTTATGGGCTTTTGAAATCTGAAATGGGTGTTCACCGTTTGGTTCGTATCTCACCATTTGATTCAGCTAAACGTCGTCACACATCATTCTCTTCTGTCGAAGTAATGCCAGAATTGGATGATACGATTGAAGTTGAAATTCGTGATGATGATATCAAGATGGATACTTTCCGTTCTGGTGGTGCTGGTGGACAAAACGTCAATAAGGTTTCTACTGGTGTTCGTTTGACCCACATTCCAACAGGAATCGTTGTTGCGTCAACTGTTGACCGTACTCAATACGGTAACCGTGATCGCGCTATGAAAATGTTGCAAGCAAAACTTTATCAATTAGAACAAGAGAAAAAAGCGCAAGAAGTGGATGCTCTTAAAGGTGATAAAAAAGAAATCACTTGGGGAAGTCAAATCCGTTCATACGTCTTCACTCCATATACAATGGTTAAAGACCACCGTACTGGATATGAAGTTGCTCAAGTTGATAAAGTCATGGATGGTGACATTGACGGCTTCATCGACGCTTTCTTGAAATGGCGTATTGATTAACTCGAAAGTAAAATTTTAGGATAACAAAATCGTAAAGGAAAATACAAATGGCATTAATTGAAATGAAAGGTGTAACTAAAAAGTATCACCGCTCAACAACTGCTTTGAGAGACATTAACGTGTCTGTCAATCCAGGTGAATTTGTTTATATTGTTGGTCCTTCTGGTGCTGGTAAATCAAGTTTCATTAAATTGCTTTACCGCGAAGAAAAAGTCTCTGCTGGAACACTTAAAGTTGGAGAATTTAACCTTACAAAAATGAAAAAACGTCAAATCCCAATTTTGCGTCGTAGCATTGGCGTTGTCTTCCAAGACTACAAACTTCTTCCTAAGAAGACTGTTTTTGAAAACGTTGCTTATGCCATGCAAGTAATTGGTGAAAAGCCACGTGAAATCAAAAAACGTGTGCCTGAAGTGCTTGAGCTTGTCGGGCTTAAACACAAAATGCGTTCATTCCCTGATCAACTCTCTGGTGGTGAACAACAACGTGTGGCAATTGCGCGTGCCATCGTTAACAATCCAAAAGTTTTGATTGCTGACGAACCAACTGGTAACCTTGACCCAGAAATTTCTTGGGAAATCATGCAATTGTTAGAACGTATTAACCTTCAAGGGACAACCGTTCTAATGGCAACTCACAACAAACAAATCGTTGATAATCTTCGCCATCGCGTTATCGCTATCGAAGAAGGACGTATTGTCCGTGATGAAGAGGAAGGAGAATACGGATATAATGATTAGAAACTTTTTCCGCCACTTATGGGAATCCATTAAAAGTTTGAAACGTAACATTTGGATGACCATTGCTTCAGTTAGTTCAGTTGCAATTACTTTAACTTTGGTTGGTATTTTCGCTGCTGTATTGATGAACGTTGAAAAAATTGCTCAAGGTATTGAAAACAATATTCAAATTAACGTTTATTTAGATGTTAACTCAGCTGATAACTCAGAAACAAAAACAAATGAAGTTGGTGAAACTGTTCAAAACGATGCTTTCCACCAAGTTTATGACCAAATCGATGCTCTTTCTGGTGTTAAATCTGTCAAATTCTCAAGTAAAGATGAGCAATTAGCCAAATTAAAAGAAACTTACGGTGATGATTGGGCAATGTTTGATGGTGACTCAAACCCATTGCAAGATGTCTACGTTGTAGAAGCAACATCAGCTGCTAAAGTTAAAAAAATAGCTAATAAGATTTCTAAAATTGAAGGCGTTGAATCTGTCGATTACGGTGGATCAAACTCAGATCAACTTTTCAAAGTGTCTAAATTTATCCGTACATGGGGATTTGCCGGAACAGTTCTTTTGGTTATCGTAGCTATCTTCTTGATTTCAAATACAATCCGCATGACAATCATGTCTCGTCATCGCGATATTGAAATCATGCGTTTAGTTGGTGCTAAAAATTCTTATATCCGTGGCCCATTCTTCTTTGAAGGTGCTTGGGTAGGATTACTTGGAGCAATTGTACCATCAATTGTTATCTACTTTGCTTACAAAGCTGTTTATGCATCAGTTAATCCACAATTTGAAGTACAAGGTTTAACATTGTATCCTGCTGATTCATTCCTTCCAATGATTATTGGTGGTATGTTCTTAGTTGGTATTCTTATTGGATCTCTTGGTTCAGTTATTTCAATGAGACGTTATCTTAAAATTTAACATAGAAAAACAACTTCTGAAAATCAGAGGTTGTTTTTAGTTTACAAAGTTTGAGATAGCAGTAGCAATTTGTTTTTCTTGATTTTTTGGTGAGATAGTTGCATTGCTATCTTTTGCTTGGTGACCGTAATCTCCAAATTCACTGTGATATCCACCAAAAATAGATAGGTAGGTTGTATCGCTTGACAGCTTTTTTTAGCTGATTTGTATTGGTCCCATTTGAGAATTTTATCATTACTAGCTGTGATTGATAAGACTTTCAAATGACGTTTAGAAAGATTAACTTTTTTCTGAAGGGTAGCTTGCAAGTAAGATTAAGCCAGAAATATTATCTGATTTTATAGAGTTTGCTTTCATACAAGCAACAACGCCACCAAGAGAGTGACCAGCAAGATAAACATTTTTTAGCTTTGATGACAGATAAAGCTTTTTGACTTGAAAGGATTGGAAGATTTAGTGGTGTTTTCAAAATATAGACGTCATATCCTATCTTTGATAAGTCTTTTGCTAAGCCAGCATAAGCTTTTTCTTCGACAAGGGCACCTTGGTAAAAGATAATATTGGCTTTTGTACTTCCTTTGCTTTCAAAGAATAGATAGTCTTTAGTGATTTTAGCGGATTTAGCAGCTGCCATAGAGTTCGGGTGTGCTTGGTAATCTTGTGGCGAATAAAACCAAAACTTAAAACAGCAGTACTGCTAAACAAACTAAAAATTAGAGTAGAAATTTTTTTAGTTTTTCATCATGCTTGAAAATAAGGATTAAAGTTTTTTTCGTGAGCGATAGTTGTTTCACGACCGTGTCCAGGGTAAACAGTGAAATGATTTGGCAAGCTAAAGAGTTCATCTTTGATGCTTTCAAGCAGCTGCTTGCTATTTCCAGTTGGCAAATCAGTTCGCCCAATAGTCTCTCTAAAGAGAGCATCGCCTGTAAGAACCAGTTCATCATCAGGAAAGACTAGAGAAACACTTCCCCAAGAGTGCCCGGGAGTTTGACGAGCTTGAAAACGAAAACCAGCAATGGCATAATCGTCTTGGTATTGGAAATGGTGTTCAGCTGGTTTTAAAACCACATCATCCATATCTGCATGGCGATCTAAACCTGAAAAGTTATCTTTGGGTGAATAAAGCCAAGACGCTTCTTTTTCAGAGATATAAACAGGTGGCTGTCCAAAAGCATCACGAATGACATCAAGTCCCATGATGTGGTCATAATGCGCATGAGTAATCAAGATTGCTGCTACAGGCTTATCAAGAGCGGTAATCTTTTCTTTAATTTTGTCGGTATCACTACCTGGGTCAACAACAATGATAGCTTGATCATTGACCAATAAGTAAGTATTTTCACGTGCAACGTGGTTTAATAGTCTATAAATCTTCATAGAAAAAGTTTATCAAAAAAGTCTTTAAAAGTCATATAATGTCTTTTCTCAAAAGGGCTTTTTTCAATATCTTATTTTTGAGATTAGGTGAATGTGTGTCTTAAAAATGGTATAATCTATATGTTATGATGCAAGTTAATTCTCAAAAATATGCTGTTGTAGATTTGGAGGCAACGGGTGCCCACGCAATGGCAGAAATTATTCAGGTTGGCATTGTCATTATTGAAAATAATCAAATTGTGAAGACTTATCAGACGGATGTTAATCCGCATGAAGCTTTGTCTGAACACATTATTCATTTAACAGGGATAACTGATGAGCAATTGGCTAAGGCGCCAGATTTTTCACAAGTTGCTCAAGAGATTTATCACTTGATTTCAGATTGTGTCTTTGTTGCTCACAATGTGAAATTTGATGCCAATCTTTTAGCAGAAAAATTATTCTTAGAAGGCTACGAATTGCGTACGCCGCTTGTTGATACGGTAGAGTTGTCACAAGTTTTTTATCCGACCCTTGAAAAATACACGCTAGGTCATTTAGCAGAAGTTTTACAACTTGATTTAACTGATGCTCACACAGCGATTTCTGATGCTTATGCAACAGCTCAGTTATTGTTGAAGCTAAAAGAAAAAATGGAAAGCTTGCCAAAAGGACTTTTAGAGCAGTTATTACCATTAGCAGATAATCTTCTATTTGAAACGGGCATGCTACTTGAAGAGAGTTTTAAAAAGGCAAAAGTCATGTCAAAAAAAAATTACCAAGAAGTTGGAGGACTTATTTTACGACGTGATAAGGCTATTGGTAGTGAACGTAAGTTATCAGAAGACTTTGACCTTAATATGGCTCTTTTGGGTTTAGATGCCCGTAAGAAACAAAGCCAATTTGCTCAAATGGTTAAAGATGATTTTCAATCATCCAAAGTGTCATTTTTAGAAGCGCAGGCTGGTCTTGGAAAGACCTATGGTTACCTTTTACCTCTTTTGCAGATGGTTCAAGATGAGCAAATCATTGTTTCTGTACCAACTAAGATTTTGCAAGATCAGATTATGGCTAATGAAGCTAAGCAAATTCAAGAGGTCTTTCATATTCCTTGCCAATCTATTAAAGGTCCTGGAAACTATATTAAGCTAGATACTTTTGCAGAAAGCTTGCATAGAGAAGGTGATAATCGTTTGGTGAATCGCTACAAGATGCAGTTGCTTGTTTGGTTGACTGAGACCTTAACAGGGGATTTAGACGAAATTCGACAAAAGCAGCGCTTTGAAGCTTTCTTTGAACAGATTAAGCACGATGGTAATTTGAGTGAAAAATCACTTTATAAAGATGTTGATTTCTGGAATCGTACTTATGAAAATGCTAAGCACAGCAAACTTTTAATCATCAACCATGCTTACTTTTTAGAACGTGTCCAAGATGATAAAGCCTTTGCGGCTAAAAAAGTTTTGGTTTTCGATGAAGCTCAAAAATTAATTCTGAATTTGGAACAATTTTCACGCCGTCGTGTTAACGTGACGCAATTGGTGCAAAAACTTGAAAAACAATTGGATGCTGCTTTACCAACGCTTGAAAAACGCTTAATTGAAAGTCTGTCTTTCCAATTAAGTCATCTTGCCACGCGTTTTTATCAAGATCAAGAATCTTTCGTGACAACAGAAGATGCTCATCGCCTTGAGCAAGCCGCAAAAGAATTAGTTGCTGTTAATTCTGACTGGCGATATCTTTGTTTGGAAGATTTACTAGCCTTATTTGCACAGCCATTTACAGACTTTTGGTTTGAGACAAGTTATGAAAATGAAAAACGTCAAACCTACTTAAATGCAAGTAGTGACGAGCTTTTGAATTTCAGCGATTTTTTACCGGAAACTCGCAAGACTTACATGATTTCAGCAACATTACATATCAGCCCTCAAGTGAGCTTAGCTGATTTACTTGGTTTCGAGCAGTATCATTACATGAGCATTGAGCGTGATAAGCAAGAGTCACAGCGTATTTGGATTGATGAGGAAATGCCAAATATTGCTGAGATTTCTGATGAAGACTACGCTAAAGTAATCGCAGAGCGAATTTATCAGATCAGGCAATTGGATGAACAGATGTTAGTGCTGTTTAATTCTAAAAAAGCTATGCTTGATGTTTCCAATCTTCTAGATGAGATGGAACTTCACCACTTAACACAAGAGAAAAACGGAACAGCTTATAATGTTAAACGTCGTTTTGAACGAGGTGAAAGTCACATTCTTCTTGGAACCGGAGCGTTCTGGGAAGGTGTAGACTTTGTGCAATCAGATAAAATGATTGAGGTGATTACACGTTTGCCATTTGAAAATCCTAAAGATTTATTCGTTCAGAAAATTAGCAATCACCTGCTTGCTCAAGCAAAGTCACCATTTAATGATTATTCCTTGCCTTTAGCAATTTTGAAATTAAAACAGGCTATTGGAAGGACTATGAGACGCGACAATCAACGTTCGGCTGTGCTTTTACTAGACTCAAGAATTTTAACAAAATCGTACGGAAAAATAATTAGTGATGCTTTAGCTGAAGAATTTTACATTTCTCATCAAAAATTTTCAAAGAGTCTCACTGAAATAAAGAATTTTCTGCTATAATAAAAGGGATAAACAAAAAGGGAGAAGTAAATGAAAAAATTAACTCCAGTAAAACAATATTTACTTGGTTTTAGCTTGATTTTATTAGTTCTCTTGATTTCTGCTGCATCTGTTTTGGATTTGGCGATACAGCCAAGACAGAGAGCAGAAAAATTGGCGACCCAAGTAGCCATTGAAAAAGCTGACTTAGTTAAAACGTCTTCTGTTGACCTTTACAACGGTTCTAAGACATACTATAGTGTTTTTGGAACGACAGCATCAGGCGAACAGAAGATTGTCGCTGTCGGTGAAGACAATGGTAAGGTATTTGTTTATTCTGTAAATGATGGGATTAGTCGTAAACAAGCTGAGCAAGTAGCAGCAGCAAATGGAGCGGCTGGTATTTCAAAAGTCGTTTACGGAATTGATGGTAAGACCCCTATTTGGGAAGTTACAGCTACTGATGGTTATTATCTTGTGAATTTTGAAACAAGTGAGCTCGTGAAGAAGGAGGGCATATGACAAACTTATCAAATCGCGTGTTGAACATGAAAGAAAGTGTGACTTTAGCAGCAAGTGCGCGTGCCAAAGCCTTGAAAGCACAAGGTCGTGATATTCTATCACTAACTTTGGGAGAACCTGATTTTGTAACTCCTAAGAATATCCAAGATGCTGCAATTGAAGCTATTCAAAATGGTAAAGCTAGCTTTTATACTGTTGCTTCTGGACTTCCAGAATTGAAGGATGCTATTAATACCTACATGGAAAATTTCTACGGTTATTCAGTTAATCGTAATCAAGTCGTTGTAGCGACAGGTGCAAAATACATTCTTTATACTTTCTTTACAACTGTTCTTAATCCAGGCGATGAAGTTATTATTCCAACACCATGTTGGGTGTCTTATGTCGATCAAGTTAAAATGGTTGATGGTGTTCCAGTGACAGTTGCAACAACCGAAGCAAATGATTTTAAAGCTACTGTAGAACAACTTGAAGCTGCTCGTACTGATAAAACAAAAGTTCTTTTGTTGAATTCACCATCTAATCCAACTGGTATGATTTATAGCCGCGAAGAATTAGAAGCAATTGGTAATTGGGCTGTTGAACACAATATCTTAATCTTGGCAGACGATATTTATGGTCGTTTGGTATATAATGGAAATGAGTTCACACCTATTTCATCAATTTCTGAAGCAATCAGAAATCAAACAGTTGTCGTAAATGGTACATCAAAAACTTATGCCATGACTGGTTGGCGTGTAGGTTTTGCAGTTGGTAATGAAGACATCATCTCAGGCATGTCAAAAGTTATCAGTCAAACAACATCTAACTTGACTGCTGTTTCACAATATGCAGCAATCGAAGCTCTTACAGGACCACAAGATTCTATTGAAGCTATGCGTCAAGCATTTGAAGAACGTCTTAATACAATCTACCCATTGCTTTGTGAAGTCCCTGGGTTTGAAGTGATTAAACCTCAAGGTGCTTTCTACCTATTCCCTAATGTGACAAAAGCAATGGAAATGAAAGGTTACACTGATGTCACTGCCTTTACAACAGCTATTCTTGAAGAAGCAGACTTAGCTCTTGTTACAGGTGCTGGTTTTGGTGCTCCTGAAAATGTTCGCTTGAGCTATGCAACAGATTTGGATACTTTGAAAGAAGCTATAAGACGTTTGAAAGCCTTTATGGAAAAATAAGATGTCCAAAAAACGAAAACTTATTATTGCATTAGTTGCTTTTTCAGGAATCGTTGCAGTTGGACTCGGTATTCATTTTAAACCAAATTCTCCAGAATTAACCAAACTGGGGGATTACTCAATTTCTTCTAAAGGTATGCGTTTTGAAATCGATTTGGCTAGTAATAGTACGACTGGCTATACTTGGGTTGTTAGTAAGGTGGATAAAAGTAGTTTGACACTTGATGACGTTATTTATCAATCTTATCCAAGTAAGGATAATCGACTCGGTTCAGGTGGTTACAATCGCATCACTGGAAGAGTCAAAAAAGCTGGTCAGCAAGAATTTGATTTGACGTATTGCCAAGATTGGGACGGAGGTAAGAAAGAGATGACTTATCACGTTACTATCAGTAGCTCTAAAACTAAAATTAATAAGATTAAACTGACAAATGTGTCAGAGTAATATTTGAAAAGAGGAATTATGTCTAAAGATTACGTATCAATTATTGATGTTAAAAATCATGTTGGCGAAGAAGTCACAATTGGGGCTTGGGTAGCTAACAAATCAGGAAAAGGAAAAATTGCTTTCTTACAACTTCGTGATGGGACAGCGTTCTTCCAAGCAGTTGCTTTCAAACCAAACTTTATTGAAAAATATGGTGAAGAAGAAGGAACTGAAAAATTCAACACTATTAAACACCTTAGCCAAGAAACTTCTATCCTTATCACTGGTATCGTTAAAGAAGATTCACGTTCAAAATTTGGTTACGAACTTGATGTGACTGACCTTAAAATTGTAGGTCACTCAGAAGATTACCCAATCACTCCAAAAGAACACGGTACTGACTTCCTTATGGATCACCGTCACTTGTGGTTGCGTTCTCGTAAACAAATGGCTATTATGCAAATCCGTAACGCTATCATCTACGCTACATATGATTTCTTTGATAAAAATGGTTTCATCAAATTTGATAGCCCAATCTTGTCTGGAAACGCTGCTGAAGATTCAACAGAATTGTTTGAAACAGACTACTTCGGTACACCTGCTTACTTGAGTCAATCAGGTCAATTATATCTTGAAGCTGGAGCTATGGCTCTTGGTCGTGTCTTTGACTTTGGTCCTGTATTCCGTGCTGAAAAATCAAAAACTCGTCGTCACTTGACTGAGTTCTGGATGATGGATGCTGAATATTCATTCCTATCACACGAAGAATCACTTGACCTTCAAGAAGCTTATGTTAAAGCACTTATTCAAGGTGTTCTTGATCGTGCTCCTCAAGCTCTTGAAATTTTGGAACGTGATGTTGATTTGCTTAAAAAATACATTGCAGAACCATTCAAACGTGTTTCTTACGATGATGCTATCGATCTTCTTCAAGAACACGAAAATGATGAAGATGCTGATTATGAACACCTAGAACACGGTGATGACTTCGGTTCACCACATGAAACTTGGATTTCAAACTACTTTGGTGTTCCAACATTTGTTATTAACTATCCAGCAAGCTTCAAAGCCTTCTACATGAAACCAGTTCCTGGTAACCCAGAACGCGTTTTGTGTGCTGACCTTCTTGCACCAGAAGGGTATGGAGAAATCATCGGCGGATCTGTCCGTGAAGATGATTACGATACACTTGTTGCTAAAATGGACGCTCTCGGAATGGATAAATCAGAATACGAATTCTATCTTGACCTTCGTAAATACGGTTCAGTGCCACACGCTGGATTTGGTATTGGAATCGAACGTATGGTAACATTCGTAGCTGGAACTAAACACATCCGTGAAGCTATTCCATTCCCACGTATGCTACACCGCATTAAACCTTAAAAATAAAAAATACAAAAAGCCTGAACGTTTGAAGTTTAGGCTTTTTAAGTTTATTTAAGAAAGCTTTGCTAAAATCTCCTTAGGAGAGGTGATTAACATGATAACTTATATCGCGAAAATTACCTTTTTTGATAAGACATTTTGTATTGCACTGGACCTTAAAAGAGTGTCGCAGTCACTCTTAGCACAAATTAAGCAACAGGTAGGTCTAGTTGAGCAGGATTTAAATGCTTGGCAAGAAGCATTTTCTGATAGGGTTGAAAGACTATCAGGTGATTTCTTTTTCTGCAATACTTTTTTTATCAGAGCTTTGCAGGAACATTTTTCAGACTTAGGAAAGCATGAAGCGGTTGCTTCGATTACTTGTCAAACTTTGAAATAAGAAAAGACCAGCTTGTTAAAAGCTGGTCTTTATGTGTCTTTACCCTTTAGCAGCCATAAGGTTTGGTGCAAAGGTTTTAAGAGATTTGATAATGGCAAATACTAGGATAAGGCTGATAAGGCGATCAGCGTAGTCAGTAATGGCTTGTACGAAGACGAGACTTACTGTCATATCGATGCCAAGACCATGTAAAATTTGTGCTAAGATTCCTGAGCCACTTGAGGTAATACCATGGAAAAGAATTACTGTGATACTTGATGATACAATGGTTCCAGGAAGTGAGACAAAAAGACTTTTCCAGATTAATTCTTTTGTTTTGCTTGTTTCCTTAACGAGGAAACCTGTGATAAAGGCAGCAACAATAGCAACAGGCGCAAAATAGATAGCAAAGATGTCGGTTGTCATCCAACTAATAAGTGCGCTAATAATAGCAGCGCCAGCACCCAACCACGGTCCAAAGACGACAGCAACCAATAAAGTTCCAATCATGTCAAGGTAGATTGGTAAGCGCAGAAAGAGTGCAATATTTGCACCAATGTAGTTAATAGCAATGGCGATGGCCATAAATGAAATAAGTCGAGTAGATGATTGTTTCATGATTTAACTTTCTAACTGTAGATTTTTAAGATCATCTTGAATGATGTCTCTTTGTGCATCTAAAAGTACGGTTAGAAAATCTTGCCAGAATAAAGCAGGGTTTACTTGCGTTAGGATTGTGCTATTTTTAGGTTTGTGGTAAAAATCATATTGGTCCACGACTGTTTGACCAAGAGCGATACCTTCAGTCACAACATCAGTATAGGCATCGAATCCAGAACAAACGTCGCTATTAACGAAATATGCTAAGGCCAGCGGGTCATTAATGACACAACCGATAATATGTTCGTATTCCCAGTGAAAATCAAAGTAAAAGCGGGTAATGTTAGTGATGAATGATGTCATTTCAGCGTTAATACGACTCATATATTCTAAGTGATTTGGGGTTAATACAATGTGACGAGTAACATCAAGACCGACCATTTCCACTTTACGTCCTAAGCGTTGAAAAGTGATTTGTGCGGCATGAGGGTCACACCAGTAATTATATTCAGCGACTGGTGAACAGTTACCGTGTGATTTGAAATTACCACCCATGCTGACAAAGCGGTGACAGTTTTTGCCGAGTTCTGGGTTAATCTCAAGAGCTTTGGCGATGTTAGTTAAAGGCCCAAGGGCGATGATAGAAGTATTTTGAGGTGTTTTAAAGTAATCAGCTAAGAATTGCTCTGCTGATTTTTCTTGAACGCAAGGCGTATGCTTGAGCTCAAAATCATTTTCCCCGAGGCCATCCATACCATGTGTGTCTTGGGCAGAAACATAGTCGCGTTTTAAAGGGGCATCAGCACCTTTGTAGACTGGAATATCTAGACGATTGAGGAGTTCTAGACTTGTAAAAGCATTTTTAATGCCAAGATCTGTTGGGCAATTTCCAGCGACAATGGTAATAGCAACAACTTCCAATTCAGGATGTTTTAAAGCATAAAGCAGAGCAAGGGTGTCGTCGATACCAGGATCACAATCGATAATAATTTTTTGTTTGGTCATTTTGTCCTCCTTTCCTAAGAAATTTTTATAGAAAATAAAAAATAGCCTTGTTTTATAAAAAACAAAGCTACTCAAAAAAGACGCTCTAAGAAGAGCTTGTCAATAGATAGATAGCTAGTTTTTTATTCTGGGAGTTTTCGAACCAGTCCAAAAGTAGTACTTTTGATTATGCACGCCTTCTATTATATAAACAAATCACTTTTTTGTAAATATTTTAAAATAATTGGATTTTTATTCATTAATATGTTTCAATTTTCAGAATATTTTGTTATAATAATCCTAATCTATTTGAGAGAAGGTGAAAATTTATGGCGAAAACAATTCATACGGACAAAGCGCCAGCAGCAATTGGTCCTTACGTTCAAGGAAAAGTTGTTGGTAACTTCCTTTTTGCTTCAGGCCAAGTTCCTTTGTCACCTGAAACAGGCGAAGTTATTGGTACAAGCATTCAAGAACAAACCAAACAAGTCCTTAAAAATATTTCTGCTATTTTAGCAGAAGCAGGTACTGATTTTGACCATGTGGTCAAAACAACATGTTTCTTAAGTGACATGGATGACTTTGTTCCATTTAATGAAGTGTACGCTACGGCCTTTAAAGCTGATTTCCCAGCGCGCTCTGCTGTTGAAGTTGCTCGTTTGCCAAAAGACGTCAAGGTAGAAATTGAAGTCATCGCTTATCTCGACTAGATGTTCTCTTAATATTATTTGACACGAAAAAAGTTCGCTACTCTCTCGGCGAACTTTTTTCATTTTTTATTTATTTAGAATTGACTAAAGAAGCTTTTTGCATCTTTTTAGCTGTTGTCATCATCAAGCGAATACGATTCAATTGGTTAACTTCAGATGAGCCTGGGTCGTAATCGATTGGTGAGATATTAGCCCCTTTGAATTGTCGGCGAAGTTCTTTTAACATGCCTTTACCAACAATGTGATTTGGAAGACATCCAAATGGTTGCAAACAAACGATATTTTTAACACCGTTGTTAAGCAATTCAATCATTTCACCCGTCAAGAACCAGCCTTCACCGGTGTGATTACCGATTGAAACGACTTTTGCAGCACCTTTTGCAATATCGTAAATGGATTCAATACCTTCAAAGCGCTCAGATTTTTCAAGTGCTTTGTTCATTGGCTTCTCAAGAAGATTGATAGCATCGATACCAAGCTTAGCTAAGCGTTTTGATTTTTGGCTCATGTTGAGTTCGTCAGCTTTCCAGATTTGGTTAAAAAGTGAGTAATTCATAAAGCCAATCAAGTCAGGAACAACAGCTTCGCCACCTTCATTTTCAATGATAGCAACGATATCGTTATTTGCTGTAGGAGCATATTTAACTAAAATTTCTCCAACCACACCAACTCGTGGTTTTTGTCCAAAATCAATGGTTTCAAGTGTGTCAAACTCTTTGATGATACGTTTCATATTGTGATTGAACTCGAAGTATGAGCCTGATTTGATATTTTTACGGGCAATTTCTAACCATTTTTCATACAAAGCGTTGGCAGAACCTGGAACAGCTTCATATGGTCGGACACGGTAAAGAACGCGTTCAAAGAGGTCACCGTAGAGAACACTGATAAGCAGACGTTTCACAAATGGTAAAGTGATATTCCAACCAGGTGTTTCTTCGGTACCTTGATTTCCCATAGAAACAGAAACAACAGGAATCTGAGGATATCCAGCATCTTTTAAGGCTTTTCGTAAGAGTGGGATATAGTTTGTTGCACGGCAGCCACCACCTGTTTGTGTCATCATAACACTGGTATTATCGAGGTCGTATTTACCGCTTTGAAGAGCTTCAATTAATTGACCAATGGTAATGATGGCAGGGTAGCAGGCATCGTTATGAACAAATTTTAGACCAACATCAACGGCTTTACGGTCCATAGCTGGTAGAATGACAACATTATAACCGGCTTGTTTGAAGGCTTCTTCAATAAGACCGTTTTGGTGAATTGGTGAAAGCATTGGCATAAGAAGAGTGTGGCGTTTTTTCATGTCTTTAGTAAAGACAGGTTCTTTGATTTCTTCTTCAGTTGCAGCATTGAATTGAGGAGCTTGGTTGAAAATGTGATTGAGATTGGCTTTTTTAGCTTTCTTATCACGTTCTTCAACGGCTGCTTTGAGGGAACGAAGACGAATACGGATAGCACCGAGGTTGCTTCCTTCATCGATTTTTAGCACTGTATAGAGTTTATTGTGAGCTCGCATGATTTCTTCGACTTGGTCTGTTGTCACTGCATCAAGTCCGCAACCAAAGCTATTGAGTTGAACTAATTCAAGATTAGGATTTTTAGAGACTACTTTAGCAGCAGCGTATAAACGTGAGTGATAGACCCACTGGTTAACCACGCGTAGACCAGCTACCTCTTCTAAACCTGATACCATATCTTCAGTTAAAACGTGGAAACCTTCTTGCGTAATAATATTAGCAATCCCGTGATTGATTTCAGGGTCAAGGTGATATGGGCGTCCAGAAAGAACAATTGCTTTTTCATTGTTAAGAGCTAGTCGACTAAGAAGTTCATCAGCTTTGTCTTGTAAATCTTTTTTGAAGTCAGCTAAGACTTGGTAACCATGTTCAACGGCATTTCGAATATCATCGATAGTAATATCATCATAATCTGCAAAGCTCTTGGCAAGTGATTTGACAACTGATTCGTGGTCAGCAAGATTCACAAATGGGTGGAAATAGTTCACTTCACCATTACGAATCGGGTCCATATTTTTTTCAATGACTTCTGGATAACTTTGAACGATTGGGCAGTTGTAGTGGTTAGGTGCTTTGCTATTTTCAATTTGCTCGTAGATGACACTAGGATAGAAAATGGCATCAACTTTACGGTCAATTAAACTTTGAATGTGACCATGAACCATCTTGGCAGGATAACAAACTGTATCACTTGGAATAGTTTCAATTCCTTTTTCAAATAAACGTTTGTCTGATTTTGGTGAGATTTGAACACGAAAACCTAAATCAGTAAGAACAGTATGCCAAAGTGGGTAATTTTCATACATGTTTAGCACACGAGGGATCCCGACGATACCATGGACAGCATCGCGTTTTGATAAAGCTTTGAACTTGAAGAGTTTTTTGTATTTGTAATCGACCAGATTTTCTTTTTGGTTGCTACGGTCAAATTTAATTTTAGTGACTTTTTCAGCTCCGCGTTCACAACGGTTACCAGTAACAAATTTTGAACCATCGTTAAAGATTGTAACGGTCAAGGCACAGTTATTTTCACACATGCCACAACGTGTGAATTCTTTTTGAGTGGTAAATTGATCGAGTTCTTCTAACCCCATTAGGCTTGATTTGTTGCGATTGGCTGTCAGTAATGTTTCAGTCATGCTTTACCTCCTTTACTGAACCGCACTAACTTCAAGAGCGGGTTCTTGATTGGCTATTTCATCTTCGTATTTTTCTTTAGCGATGATAGCACAGCCATACGCTCCCATAAGTCCAGCGATGCTTGGTCGAACAACTTCGCGTTCGCTGACGAGTTCAAAGGCACGAAGAACGGCTTCGTTATAGAATGTTCCACCTTGTACAACGATTTTTTCGCCTAAATCTTCAGGACGTTTGAGTTTGATAACTTTATAGAGGGCGTTTTTAATAACAGAATAAGAAAGTCCTGCTGAAATATCGGCAACTGTTGCCCCTTCTTTTTGAACTTGTTTTACTTTTGAGTTCATAAAGACAGTACATCTTGAACCAAGGTCAACGGGATGTTTGGCAAGAAGTGCGACTTTGGCAAAATCTTTGACATCATATTTGAGGGATTTGGCGAAAGTTTCGATAAATGAACCGCATCCTGAAGAACAAGCTTCATTTAATTGAATACTTGATAGAGCACCATCGCGAACACTCATGGCTTTCATGTCTTGTCCCCCAATATCGAGGATAAAATCAACACCAGGGTTGAAGTAGTTGGCAGCTTTAAAGTGAGCCACTGTTTCAACTTCACCGTAATCAACGTGAAGTGCAGCTTTGATAAGGTTTTCACCATATCCTGTAACACAAGAGCGGGCGATAAAAGCGTCTTGTGGCAATTGGTGATAGAGCTCTTTTAGGATAGAAATAACATTTTCAAGAGGTTGTCCTTGGTTGTTACCATAGTGTTGGAAGAGGATAGCTCCGTCTGGGTCGGTAAGGACAACTTTTGAGGTAGTTGATCCAGCATCGATTCCAAGGAAAAGAGGACCTGAAGCAGTCGCAATATCCTTGTATTCTACACTTGCTTCATCGTGACGAGCACGCCAAGCATCTAATTCAGCCTGATCTTTGAAAAGAACGTCGAGAGTATTTTTAGGAACTAATGATTTTGACGTATTATTTTCAAGGTTATGAATGATTTCTGATAGCGTCAATTGAGCTTGATCTTGGTCTAAAGCAGCTCCCATAGCTACGAAGAGTTGTGGATTTTCAGGGAAAATAACGTGCTCTGGTGTAATATTTAGGGTTTCGATGAAACGCTTACGAAGTTCACTCATAAAAAAGAGTGGTCCACCAAGAAAAGCGATGTTTCCAGTGATTTTACGACCAGAAGCTAGTCCAGCGATGGTTTGGTTAACAACAGCTTGGAAAATAGAAGCAGCAATATCTTCTTTTCGAGCTCCTTCGTTAATCAATGGTTGCACGTCAGTTTTAGCAAATACCCCGCAACGACTGGCAATTGGATAAATGGTTTCATAGCCCTTAGCGAGTTCATTGACACCATTGGCGTCAGTTTTTAGGAGGCCAGCCATTTGGTCAATGAAGGCACCAGTACCACCGGCACATGTTCCGTTCATGCGTTGTTCGAGGGTATCACCAAAGAAAGTCATTTTGGCATCTTCACCACCAAGTTCAATCACAACATCAGTTTCTGGGATGAATTTTTCAACAGTGGTTGTTGCAGCAATAACTTCTTGGACAAAAGGAATCTTAGCCACGTCAGCTAAGCCCATGCCTCCAGAACCAGTTATGGCAATACTGACCGTTTGGTCGCCAATTTCAGAAATGGCTTCGTTTAAAACTTTGATGGTTGCTGTTTTAACATCGGAAAAGTGACGCTCATAACGTGAAAATAGTAATTGATAATTATCGTCGAAGATGACAACTTTAACAGTGGTCGACCCGACATCTATACCTGCTTTATACATTAATAAAAAACCTAAAAGTGTTAGAAGGTAGTAGATAAATATCATTCCTAAAAATGACTCATTATCTAGCAACGAATAATGTAGTTACGTCGACAGTTCTTTAACACTATTTCAATCCTTTCTTATCTTATCTAACACACTGTTAATGTCACAACAAGCTGTTGCTTATTCAACAGAGTGTTTGTTATAATAGTATTATAGAACACTCATTGTCAATTGCAATCGCTAATTTTTTAACTTTTGTTGCTTAAGCAACACATTCCCGACAATCTGTTGTTTATCTCGGAGGAAGAGCTCATGAAACTTACTGATATTCGTTATTTGAGAACTGAAAAATTGATTTTTGATGCCTTTGCTAAATTGCTCAGCGAAAAGCCTTATGAGAAAATTACTGTGCAAGATATTGCTGATGAAGCCATGATTAATCGGGCAACTTTTTATGCGCATTATGCTGACAAAGATGATCTTCAAAAAGGTATTCAGCAACAAGTTCTTGAACAAATGTCAGATATGATTGATGCGGCTCAGATTACAAATGGTGAGAGGGTAAAAGTTAAGCGAGCTGAAAAGCTTTTGACTGAGTTTTATCATGGATTAGAAAAGAATGCTGCGATTGCTAAAATCGTTCTAAAAAGCATTTCACAAGAAGTCATGCAAGAAGAATTTGGAAGTTTGGTGCATGAAAAATATGATCATCTATTAGCTAAGCTAAACGTTACAGAATCTGGTGAGCAAGTTCCAACCGATTTTATTGTTGCTTATTTAACGAGTATTTTTACCGGTACCTTGATGTGGTGGATTAAGTCAGATTTTTCAATGCCAGCTAAAGACTTGGCTCGTCTTGTTTTGACTTTAGTTAGTAATGGTCACCTCACTGTCATGGGTGTTATTATTGATCGAGAAGATTAACATAAAAGGGCTGAGAAGTCAGCTTTTTTATGTTATTTTTGATATAATGGAACAGACAGAAAGAAGGATCTTATGAGCCAAAAACAGCTAATGCAAGATAGCATTGATCACCACTATTATCCAGTAGAAGAAGGCGTTTTAATCAATTCTTTGGATATTAGATTGCAAGAGATTATTAAGCGACAGCATCCTGATATTACAGAAGGTGCTTTTATAAGCCATAAGAATCTGACTTATTATCGTCTTTTGTTTTTAGAAGAAATTATTGATAAAGCTAATCGTAAAAATGATTATGTTCGTGAGGCTGTTTACGATGCAACAAAACATCAAGGTTATACAGCTTTAGATGTTCAAGATCAATTGGATCGAAAGATTACCTTCGGGCAACGGATTGCAGATGATGTGGCTCGTTTTGGTGGGTCTTGGACCTTCATCATCACATTTATTTGTTTTATGGGTGTTTGGATGGCTTTGAACGTTATGCAGCCTTTTGGAATTGCCTTTGACAAATATCCTTTTATCTTATTGAACCTTGCTTTATCAACTCTAGCAGCTATTCAAGCACCGCTGATTATGATGAGTCAAAATCGAGCTTCTGATTACGATCGTTTACAAGCTAAGAATGATTACAATGTCAATAAGGTATCAGAGGAAGGCATCCGCTTATTGCACACCAAATTGGATCACTTGGTTCAGCAAGATCAGTCAGATTTATTGGAAATTCAAAAATTACAAACGGAAATGCTAGCTTCTCTGACAAAACAATTGGTGAGTATGCAGGAAGAACAGGCGCGTTTAGTGGGTCAAATTGAAAAAATGAGAGGGAGCGAAGAAAATGTCTGATAAAGAGATTAACTTAGTTATTGTAACTGGGATGAGTGGTGCTGGTAAGACAGTGGCCATTCAATCCTTTGAAGATTTAGGGTATTTTACTATTGATAATATGCCACCGACTTTGGTGCCAAAATTTATTGAATTGATTGAACAATCAAGCGATAATAATCGCGTAGCTCTTGTAGTGGATATGCGTAGTCGCCTCTTCTTTAATGAAATTACTTCTGTTTTAGATAAGATTGACTCTAATCCTAAAATCGACTTCAAGATTCTATTCTTGGATGCAACAGATGGTGAACTTGTGGCGCGCTACAAAGAAACACGCCGTAGCCACCCGCTAGCAGCAGATGGTCGAATTTTAGATGGCATCAAATTAGAACGTGAATTGTTAGCCCCTTTGAAAAACTTGAGTCAAAATGTGGTTGATACGACAGAATTGACTCCACGTCAATTACGTAAAACCATTTCTGAACAATTTTCAAGTGATGAAAATCAAGCCTCATTTCGTATTGAAGTCATGAGTTTTGGTTTCAAATATGGTTTGCCATTAGATGCCGACTTGGTATTTGATGTTCGTTTTTTGCCAAACCCATATTATAAACCTGAACTTCGTAATCAAACAGGTCTAGAAAAAGAAGTCTATGATTATGTTATGAATCACGAAGAATCAGAAGATTTTTACCAACATTTGATTGGCCTCATCAAACCAATCTTACCTGGTTACCAAAAAGAAGGAAAATCTGTTTTAACGATTGCTATTGGATGTACAGGTGGTCAACACCGTAGTGTTGCATTTGCTCATCGTTTGGCTGAAGAGCTTAAAAGGGATTGGGTAGTCAATGAAACTCACCGTGATAAAAATCGTCGCAAGGAGACTGTGAACCGTTCATGAGAAAACCTAAAATTACCGTTATCGGTGGAGGAACAGGGATTCCTGTTATTTTAAATAGTTTAAGGCATGAAGAAGTCGATATTACAGCCATCGTAACGGTTGCTGATGATGGAGGTAGTTCAGGTACTTTGCGTTCGGTCATGCAACTGACACCACCAGGAGACCTTAGAAATGTCCTTGTGGCTATGAGTGATATGCCTAAGTTTTATGAAAAAGTCTTTCAATATCGCTTTGCTGAAGGCGATGGCCCACTAGCAGGGCATCCACTTGGCAACCTCATTATTTCTGGTCTTGCCGAGATGGAAGGTTCGACCTATAGTGCCATGCAGATTTTGACAAAATTTTTCCACGTTACAGGAAAAATTTACCCAGCCAGTGAGAATCCATTGACTTTACATGCTGTCTTTAAAGATGGTCATGAAGTTGCAGGAGAGAGTCATATTGCTGATTATCAAGGAATGATTGATCATGTGTATGTCACAAATACTTATAATGACGACGAACCAACAGCTAGTCGAAAAGTAGTCGATGCCATCATGAACAGTGATATGATTGTGCTTGGTCCTGGATCTTTATTTACATCTATTTTGCCAAACTTGGTTATTCCTGAAATTAAGCAGGCCCTTCTTGAGACGAAAACTGAAGTGGCTTATGTTTGTAACATCATGACACAGTATGGTGAAACAGAGCATTTTACAGATGCTAACCACGTTGAGGTGCTCAATCGTCACCTTGGAAAAGACGTCATTGACACGGTCTTAGTTAACATCGAAAAAGTACCGCAAGATTATATGGATCACAATAAATTTGATGAATATTTGGTTCAAGTTGAGCATGATTTTGCAGGGCTTCGTAAGCAAGTCAAACGAGTGATTTCCTCTGATTTCTTACGTTTAGAAAATGGCGGAGCTTTTCACAATGGCGACTATGTCGTTGAAGAATTAATGAACCTTGTGAGGATGAAGAAGCGATGAGTTTTACAGTAAAAGTTAAAGAAGAATTGTTGAATTTGTCGCGATTCGATAAGAGTGAATTATCAGCTATTATTAAGATGTCTGGTAACCTTGGCTTGACGGGTGCAGGTTTGACCTTGTCTATTACGACAGAAAATGCTAAAATTGCTCGTCATATCTATGAATTGATTGAGACGATTTACCATGTTCAGCCTGAAATTAAGTACCATCAAAAGACGAATCTACGCAAAAATCGTGTTTATAATGTGTTTGTGGCAACAAATGTCAGAGAGATTTTAACAGATTTGCAATTGGCGGATTCTTTCTTTGGTATTGAAATGGGCATTAATCCAAGTATCCTTGAAGATGATGACAAGGGACGTGCTTATTTACGTGGAGCTTTCCTAGCAACGGGTACTATTCGTGACCCAGAGTCTGGCAAGTACCAACTGGAAATCTTTTCAGTTTATCAAGATCACGCTGAAGATTTGGCAAACTTGATGCGAAAATTTATCCTTGATGCCAAGGTTATCGAACATAAAAATGGTGCAGTGACCTATCTTCAAAAGGCTGAAGATATTATGGATTTTCTAATTGTCATTGGAGCCATGGAATGTAAGGATATTTTTGAAGAAGTTAAGATTATGCGTGAAACACGTAATGATGTTAACCGTGCTAATAATGCAGAGACAGCAAATATTGCTAAAACCGTCACAGCAAGCATGAAGACCATCAATAATATCATCAAAATCATGGATACCGTTGGCCTTGAAACGTTGCCAATTGAACTTCAACAAGTGGCTAAAATTCGTGTTGAAAATCCTGATTACTCGATTCAACAAATTGCGGATCATTTGGAAGGCACCTTAACCAAAAGCGGTGTCAACCATCGATTACGTAAAATCAATAAAATTGCAAATGAATTATAGAAAAAATAAGGAGAGAGTTTATTATGGCTTGTACAACTATATTGGTCGGTAAAAAAGCGTCATATGATGGATCAACTATCATTGCTCGTACTGAAGATTCTCAAAGTGGAGACTTCACACCGAAACAATTTATCGTGGTAAATCCTGAAGATCAACCACGTCACTACAAATCAGTTTTATCTTCATTTGAGATTGATTTACCTGACAATCCAATGCGTTACACTTCAGTACCAGATGCTTTACGTAAAGATGGTATCTGGGGAGAAGCAGGTATTAATGAAGCAAATGTTGCAATGAGTGAGACAGAAACAATCACAACAAATGCGCGTGTTTTGGGAGCAGATCCGTTGGTTGAATCTGGTATTGGGGAAGAAGATATGCTAACATTGGTACTTCCTTATGTCCGTACAGCGCGTGAAGGGGTAGAACGCCTCGGTGCTATCCTAGAAAAATACGGTACTTATGAATCAAACGGTGTTGCCATCTCTGACCTTGACGAAATTTGGTGGTTAGAAACTGTTGGTGGACATCACTGGATTGCACGTCGTGTGCCAGATGATTGTTATGTTACAAATCCAAATCAACTTGGTATTGATCATTTTGAATTTAACAACCCAGATGATTACATGTATTCAAGTGACTTGCGTGAATTCATCGAAGATAATAATCTGGATTTGACTTACTCAAATGAGCACTTTAATCCTCGCTACGCTTTTGGTAGCCAACGAGATAAAGACCGTCACTACAACACACCACGTGCTTGGGCAATGCAACGTTTCTTGAATCCTGAAATTGAGCAAGATCCACGTAGTTTCTTTATCCCATGGGCTCAAAAACCTTACCGTAAAATCACTATTGAAGATGTCAAATATGTTTTGAGTAATCACTACCAAGACACAGAGTTTGATCCATATGGTCCAGAAGGTAATGCCGTGACACAACGTACTTTCCGTACAATCGGTATCAACCGCACAAGCCAAACTGCTATTCTTCAATTGCGTCCAGATCAACCACATGATACAACAGGTATTCAATGGTTGGCTTATGGTTCAATGCCATTTGGAACAATGGTGCCATTCTTCACTCAGATTTCCACAACACCAGATTATTTTGCAAATACTGCTGAAAATGTCTCAACTGATTCATTCTATTGGGCTAATCGCTTAATTGCAGCCATTGCAGATCCACATTTCCACCAACACGAAGGCGATATTGAAGCTTATGTTGAGAAAACAATGGCAGCAGGACATGCGCGTATCAAACGTGTTGACGAAGCTTTAGCTAAAGGTGAGACTGTTGATTTTGATGCTGAAAACCAAGCTATGAGTGATTACATCCAAGAAGAAACACAAAAACTTTTGAATAAAATTCTTTTTGATGCAAGTAATTTAATGACAAATCGCTTCTCAGTAAGTGACTAATAACGAATCCTCTGAATATCTTTCAGAGGATTTTTTTGAAAGCCTAAAAAATTTACAAAAAAAGCTTGCAAAAAGTTGAAAGTTCGACTATACTTTACTGGTAAACTATTAACTAGTTAAGAAAAGGAGCCGACATGAAGAAGAGATTTCTTTTATTGATAAATGTACTTGCACTTTTGCTTGTTTGGCAAGTTAGCCACATTAAGCAGGTTGCAGCGGATGACAAGATTAAAGTGGTGACAACTTTCTATCCTGTCTACGAATTTACTAAGGCTGTTTCAGGAGATACAGCTGATGTTACAATGTTGATTAAGGCAGGAACAGAGCCGCATGATTTTGAACCTTCAACTAAAAATGTAGCTACTATTTCAGATGCTGATATGTTTGTCTACATGGACGATAGTATGGAAATGTGGGTTAAAAAAGTTCAGAAATCTGTTAAATCAAAAGATTTAACCGTTGTTAGAGCAAGTGGTGACATGCTTCTCATGGCTGGAACAGCTGAAGAAGAAGGCGAAGAACACGAAGAAGAAGGTCACAGCCACCAATATGATCCACACGTATGGTTGTCACCAAAACGTGCCGTCACTTTAGTTGAAAATATTCGTGATGCTTTTGTGGCGAAATATCCTGATAAAGCTGATACATTTAAGGCTAATGCAGCTGCTTATATTGACAAACTTAATACTCTTGATAAGGAGTATACGGATGGATTGTCAGATGCTAAACAAAAAAGCTTTGTTACGCAACACGCTGCTTTTGGTTATTTAGCTCTTGATTATGGATTGAATCAAATTTCAATTGCTGGTATCTCACCAGAAGTAGAACCATCAGCTAAACGTATTGCAAGTCTTACAAAATATGTTAAAAAATACGACATTAAGTATATTTACTTTGAAGAAAATGCTTCAAGTAAAGTGGCTTCAACTTTAGCCGATGAAGCAGGTGTTAAGACAAAAGTTTTGAATCCATTAGAAAGTTTGACAAACAAACAAATCAAAGCGGGTGAAGATTATTTCTCAGTGATGCGAGAAAATTTGAAAGCTTTGAAATTAACAACAGATGTCAAAGGTAAAGAAATCAAAGCTGAAACGGATGATACGAAGACTGTTCAACATGGTTATTTCAAAGATAAAGATGTTACTGACCGTAAATTAAGTGATTGGTCAGGAAAATGGCAATCTGTTTATCCATACCTAGTTGATGGAACACTTGACCCTGTTTGGGATTATAAAGCTCAAGCTTCTAAAGGCAAACAAACTGCTCAAGAAGTTAAAGATTATTACACAACTGGATACAAGACAGATGTTGAACAAATTAATATTGATGGTAAAAAGAACACAATCACTTTTGTTCAAAATGGTGAAAAACACACCTTTACGTATAAATATGATGGTTATAAAATTGTAAAATACGAAAAAGGAAATCGCGGTGTACGTTACTTGTTCGAAACAGATGATAAAGACGCTGGTGACTTCAAGTATGTTCAATTTAGTGACCACAACATTTCATCAACAAAAGCTGAACATTTCCATCTCTTCTGGGGAAATAGCAGCCAAGATGAAATCCTAAAAGAAATGGATAACTGGCCAACTTACTTCCCAGCAAAAGAATCAGGTCAAGAAATCGCTCAAGACCTTGTTGCTCATTAAAATATATTAAGGCTTGAATCAAATGATTCAGGCCTTTTTGAGTGTTAAGAAAATAAAATAGCTTTTTCTGAATACTTGTGCTTGCGTTGCCAGCTTATTAAAACTTTGCTATAATGAACTGAGATAGCACTTACATTTTAGGAGGCCCCGTGAAAGAAAAACAAGTTACAAAATTCTTTTTAGCTTGTTCGACCTTAGTTACTTGTATTACTTTGGGAATTAACCTCACTTTCAGACATGCAGCTCACGCTGTTATTGCTGAATCAGGTCAAGTTTCTCCAACAGCTACGTCTGATTTTATTGCAAGTATCGGCGAAACAGCTCGACAAATTGGCCAAGATCGTAATCTTTATGCTTCAGTTATGATTGCTCAAGCAGTTTTGGAATCAAATAGCGGTCAATCAGCGCTTAGCCAGGAGCCATATTATAATTTCTTCGGGATTAAAGGGGCTTATAATGGTAATTCTGTAACCATGCAGACATGGGAAGATGATGGTAGTGGAAATACTTATGAAGTGGATCAGGATTTTCGTTCTTATAACAACTTAGCTGATTCGCTGAATGATTATGCTAATTTATTAAGTTGGAGTCTTTATTCAGATACTTGGAAATCGAATACTTCATCTTACCAAGATGCTACAGCTGCACTTACCGGTCGCTATGCCACAGATACCTCATATGCTGATAAGTTAAATGCCTTAATTGAACAATATGGTTTAACGACTTATGATGAGCCAGTTGTGACTGATCAAACTCAAGCTAGTTCTGAAGAAACTCAAGAGGAACAAACGAATCAAGAAGCACCACAAACAACTAATCCTAATCACGTTTGGAATAAATATCGAGGCTCTTATACAAGTTCGGAGGTTTTAGCAGAAGATGAAGCTTGGATAGCCTTTATTCACTAAATGAGAGTTCTTAATCAGGTATGATTAGGAACTTTTTTATTATAAACAAAGAAAAAACGTTAGCTATATTAGCTAACGTTTTACCTTTCGAAAATCAAGGGCGAAAGCAAATGAATACAATGCCAGTTGCAACACGAAAGCAAAGGAGACTTTTGCGCCCTCGTTGTTATTATAGCAAAAATAATTGTAATTTTGAATAATAAAAAAGTCGCTCTCAGAAAGAAGCGACTTTTTCTGTAGTAAAATACAGTTATTATTTTGTGAAACCGTATTTTTTGTTGAAGCGATCCACACGACCATCTGCTTGAGTGAATTTTTGGCGACCAGTGTAGAATGGGTGAGAATCTGATGAGATTTCCACACGTACAAGTGGGTAAGTAGCGCCTTCAAATTCTACAGTTTCGTCAGAAGCTTTTGTAGAACCGCTAAGGAATTTGTAACCAGTAGTTGTGTCCATGAATACTACTGGACGGTATTCTGGGTGGATATTTTGTTTCATTGTTAAAAGATTTCCTTTCTGCCATGGCCTTTTTCAGCACCATAGTTATTTTAACTTCTATAGTTTATCAAATAATGCAATTTTTGACAAGGCTTTTGTGCAAATTAATTGAATTGAAATATAAATGTTAAGAAGTGTGATATAGCGGGGCTGAGACTAGTTTTTAGAACGGAGTAAATCTTGGATTTCTTGGTAGATTTGCTCATTTTCCTCAAGACTGTATGAGTTTGCTCCGCTAGCTAGAGGATGGCCCCCACCATCGTGGCGTTTAGCAATTTCGTTGATTACATGAGATTTACTGCGCAAGCGAACACGGTAGTTGCCATCAGCTTGTTCAACAAAAATAGCCCATGATTCAACACAGTCGATTCGACCTGGAGCACCGACAATCGCAGACGTTTCGGCTTCTGTGACATTATATTTTTTCATTGTTTCTTGCGTTAGCACAACTCGCGCAGCTCCATTCTCATCAACTTCAAGGTTATCGTAGACGAAGCCTTGGAGTTTAGCGATTTTAAATGAAATAGAGTCCATTTGACGAGCGAGACCAGAAAAATCAAAATCATAGTCACGAAGTTTACTTGCAATCAAGAAGGTTTTGCTGCTTGTAGCTGGATATAAGAAACGTCCAGTGTCTCCGACAATACCTGAATAAAGGAGTCTTGCAGCTTCAGAGGAAATTTTTAAGTTTGTTGAGAAAGCAAAATCTGAGATGATTTCACTGGCACTTGAAGCTTTGGTATTGACATAAAGTAAATCACCATAGGCATCATCATTTGGATGGTGGTCGATTTTGATGAGACAGTCACCATTTGTATAACGGTCATCATCGATACGAGGTGTATTTGCAGTATCAGTTACGATGACCAAGGCTCCGTCATAGTCGCTATCATTCACCTGATCCATGCTTGTTATCCAAGCAAGTGTTGGTTCTTCAAAACCTGTTGCCAAAACTTTTTTATTTGGAAAATTATGTTTAATCAATTCACGTAAACCAGCCTGACTTCCAAGTGCATCAGGATCAGGTCTTTGGTGACGGTGAATGATAATAGTATCGTAAGCTTTTATTTTTTCTAAAATTTCTTCAAATGTATTCATATTTAATTCCTTTATAAGCTAGAGTTTTATCTTATTATAGCATGAAAAGACTGTGAGGTGCTAGTAAGGCTTTTTGAAAATGTAGAAGCTTAGTCGTTTTTGGAAGGGGTAATTGATGTTTTATTCCTTTTGTTAAGTAAGATAAAACTCAGATAATTTAGATGCATTTTTTTGTTAAAAATTCTTTGCAAAGTAAACAGAATATGTTAAGATAGTAGCTAAAAAATTTAATTAGGGAGGCTAACTTGGATACAACAGCATTAAAAGATTTAGCAAAAGCAGAATTACACTGTCACTTAGATGGGTCTATTTCTTTGGGGACGATTCGTCAGTTGGCAGCGATGGCAGGAATTTCCCTTCCAGATTCTGATGATGCCTTAAAGGAACTCGTTGTTGCTCCGGCAACTGCTGAATCTCTTATGGATTATCTCAAAGCATTTGATTTTATTCGTCCGCTTTTACAGACTAAAGAAGCTCTTCATTTAGCAGCATATGATGTGGCTAGACAGGCTGCGCAGGAAAATGTCATTTATACTGAAATTCGTTTTGCACCTGAGTTTTCAATGGATGAAGGTTTGACAGCGTCTGAGACAGTAGAAGCGGTTCTGTCAGGACTCAAGCAGGCAGAAGAAGAATTTGGAATTGTTGCCAAAGTTCTTGTCTGTGGCATGAAACAGTCACCTGCACATGTGACGCGAGATATCTTTGATCATGTTGTTTCCTTAGCTGAAAAAGGTTTGGTTGGCTTTGACTTTGCTGGAAATGAATTGGATTTTCCACCAGCTGAATTGGAAGAATTGATTCGTTACACGCAAAAACTGGGTCTTCCCTTGACTTTCCATGCTGGAGAATGTGGTTGTGCCCACTATATAGCTGAAACGATGGCTTTAGATATTAAACGAATTGGGCATACAACTGCCATCTATAACCAGCCTGAACTGATTCAAGAGTTTATTGATAGAGGTGTGACAGCAGAACTTTGTTTAACAAGTAACCTTCAAACTAAAGCCGCTAAATCTATAGATGAATTTCCATTTCTTGCTTTAAAAAATGCTGGCGCTAAGATTACTATCAATACCGACAATCGTACGGTTTCTGATACCGACTTGACTAAAGAGTATGCTCTTTTTGTTAAGTATTTTGGGGTGACCACAGCTGATTTTCTAACATTTAATAAAAATGCTATTCGTGCATCATTTACGACAGAAGCTCAAAAAGCTGATTTATTATCTAAAATTGACGATTTATATAAAACATTTTTGTAAAAATATGCTACAATAGTGGTAATTTATGTTTGGAGGGAACTATGGCTTTAGTTAAGATTGTCTACGCCAGCATGACAGGAAATACTGAAGAAATTGCTGACATCGTAGGAAATAAATTTGAAGAACTTGGACACACTGTCGAAGTTGATGAATGTACAACAGTAGACGCAGCTGATTTTGAAGATGCTGATGTTGCTATCGTTGCTTCATACACTTATGGTGATGGTGAATTACCAGATGAAATCGTTGATTTTTACGAAGATCTTGCAGATGTTGATTTGACAGATAAAATCTTCGGTGTAGTTGGATCTGGTGATACTTTCTATGATTACTTCTGTAAAGCAGTTGATGAATTTGAAGCTCAATTTGCATTGACTGGTGCCACAAAAGGTGCTGATTCAGTTAAAGTTGACTTGGCTGCAGAAGATGAAGATATTGCAAATCTAGAAGCTTTCGCAGAAACTATTTCTGAAAAAGTAAACTAATAGCTAAAAGAGGTTGGAGTGTGCTCCAATCTCTTTTTTTCTCTCTTTCATAAAGAATGTTATATAAAGTGAGGTGGTCATATGGCCAAAAATAGAGATTACGATTATGGTTTTCACGATGAGCTTACCCCAACTTATTCAACAGGTAAGGGATTGACCGAGGAAATTGTACGTCAAATATCAGCATACAAGCATGAACCACAATGGATGCTTGATTATCGTTTGAAGAGTTTGGAGCTGTTTTATAAATTGCCAATGCCAGACTTTGGACCAGACTTGTCAGGAATTGATTTTGATGATGTGATTTATTTTCAAAAGCTATCTGATAAAAAAGTTAATGATTGGGATGATGTTCCTGATAAGATTAAGGAAACGTTTGAACGTCTTGGTATCCCACAGGCAGAACGCGACTATTTATCTGGTGCTGTTGCACAATACGAATCTGAAGTGGTTTATCACAATATGAAAGAAGAGTTTCAAAAACAAGGAATCATTTTCACTGATACTGATACGGCACTTCAAGAATATCCCGAACTGTTTAAAGAATATTTTGGAAAGATTGTTTCAAATAGTGAACACAAGTTTGCCGCTTTAAATGGTGCCGTTTGGTCAGGTGGAACTTTTATTTATGTGCCAAAAGGTGTTCAGTGTGATATTCCAGTACAGACTTATTTTCGTATTAATGGGGAAAATGCGGGGCAATTTGAACGAAGCTTAATTATTGTGGATGAAGGAGCCTCTATTCAATATATTGAAGGGTGTACAGCTCCCAATTACACGACAAATAGCCTACATGCTGCAACTGTAGAAATTGTTGTCAAACGCGATGCAAGCTTTCGTTATACAACCATGCAAAATTGGTCTGACAATGTCTATAACCTTGTTACTGAACGTGGTAGGGTTGAAGAGAATGGTATGCTAGAATGGATTGATGGTAACCTTGGTAGCAAGGTCAACATGAAATACCCTTGTTCGATTTTAAATGGCCCACATGCTAAAACTTCTGTTCTTTCTATGGCTTTTGCTAATTATGGGCAACATTTGGATGCAGGCTGTAAAGTTTATCACAATGCTCCTCATACTTCGTCAACCTTGATTTCAAAATCAGTGGCTAAAGATGGTGGTAAGACTGATTATCGCGGTTCGGTCTATTTTGGAAAAAATAGCAGTGGCTCGAAATCTCATATTGAATGCGATACAATTTTGATGGATGAAGAATCTAGTTCTGATACGATACCTTTTAATGAAATTCATAATTCAAATGTTTCTTTAGAACACGAAGCTAAAGTTTCAAAAGTTTCAGAAGAACAACTTTATTACATGATGAGCCGAGGAATTTCAGAAGAAGAAGCAACAGCTATGATTGTTAATGGTTTTATGGAGCCAATTACTAAAGAACTTCCTATGGAATATGCTGTTGAAATGAACAGCCTCATTACTATGAGTATGGAAGGTTCGGTTGGTTAACCTAAATTTTCTAAAAGAAGGGATTATCTCCAAAGTTTTCTTGTCAAGCTATAAACTTTTCTTTATAATGGAAGCGATATGAAAAAACATAAGTACAGATACAGTCAGCTGCGCAAATTCTTAGTGATTTTGGGTCTGCTTAGTATTGCTAGCTATTTTATAATCTATGTCGTTAGGCATTGGCAACTTATTGTCACTTTTTGGCAATCTAGTTCTAAAGTAGCTTTATCACAGTTTTTGATGCAGTTAAGGACAAAGAATCTGTTAAATGCTACGCTTTTGCTATTTTTAACAGCAGTCACAGCGGCTATACCATTTATGTCCAATGCTATTTTTGCTGTTTTTAATGGCTTGATTTATGGTCCAGTGATTGGTTTTTTGATGAATCTGTCAGCTAACGTTTTAGGAAATTTTGTTTTTGTCAAAATTTTAGAAATGATTGATTTGACGGATAATGATATAAAGCTCAAAAAACATTTTGCTAGCTTAAAAAATGTCATTGACGCTGTTGAAAATCAAGAACTTGGGATTATGATAGGTTATATGATTCCTGTAATTCCAACCATTTTAATCAATTATCATGTAGCAAAGATCAAATTGCCATGGCGTAGATGGTTTTTCTATGTTACGATTGGAGTGGCTCCCAGTAGCTTATTATATGCTTTAGGTGGAGATGCTGTTGTGGCAGGGAATATAAAACGTATTATTGTACTTTTTATGGTGTTTGTTTCTATCAGTTTGTTAGGAAGTTATTTCAAACGAAAAAAGAAAAAGTGATTTTATAGTAGAAAATTGGAAAGATAAGGTTAGGTAAACATGTCAGTAAAAGAATTGGATGTAATCCGTCAAGAAATTGACCAGGTGGATCAAGAGTTGGTGGCTCTTCTTGAAAAACGTATGACTTTGGTGAATCAAGTAGCAGCTTATAAAAAAGCTACTGGAAAACCTATTTTAGACACTAGTCGTGAAGATGTCGTCTTAAACAAAGTAGCAAATCGTGTTCAAAACAAAGATTTTGAAGCAACACTTGTCAATACTTTTGCAGATATCATGAAAAATTCACGCGATTATCAAGCTAAACGTTTAAGCGACGACTTAGCTTAAGAGGTGTCTTTGATGATTAAAAAGCTAAAAGAAAATCAAGATTATTCTTATGGAATTCTTTTGAAAATAATTGGTGCTAGTTTTGTTATTGGTATCTTGGTAGGTTGTGTCGATACTGTTTTTGGACGTGTTTTACTGATGCTAAGTGCTTTTAGAACTGAGCATTTCAATTATGTGATTCCTTTTTTAGGATTGATTGGTCTTGTGATTGTTTTTCTTTATCAAAAGGCTGATGCAAGAGCCAGTAAAGGAATGGGACTAGTCTTTGAGGTTGGTCAGGGAAAAGAAAAAGACATTCCACTGGTAATGTTGCCTCTAGTGACAGTTGCAACCTGGTTAACTCACCTTTTTGGAGGTAGTGCTGGACGTGAAGGAGTAGCCGTTCAACTTGGTGCAACCATTTCACATGCTTTTAGTCCTTTTTTCTCATTTAGAAATAGTTCACGCGTCTTTTTAGTGACTGGTATGGCTGCTGGGTTTGCTGGTTTATTTCAAACACCTTTAGCTGCTGTTTTCTTCGCACTTGAAATCTTAGTTCTTGGCAAGTTACAATTGCCAGCTCTTGTTCCGATGACAATTGCGTCATTTGTAGCAAGCGCGACATCACACGCATTGGGATTAGAAAAATTTTCTCATTTTGTGAATGTTTCTTTGCCTCTTAATGCCTCAGTCTTTTGTCGTTTAGCCTTGTTAGGAATTATTTTTGGGTTAGTGGGAAATGTTTTTGCAGCATTTTTGACCTACGCTAAGCAAAAAGCTAAAGAAGTTATGGATAATCCTTATTATCGTATTTTATTTGGCGGTATTCTATTAAGTCTTATTTTCTTAATGCTTTATCATGGACGTTATTCTGGACTTGGAACAAATCTGATTGAGGCAAGCTTTTCTGGAAAAGACATTTATTTTTATGATTGGCTTTTGAAGCTCTTGTTAACAGTGGCCACCTTAGCGGTTGGTTTTCAAGGTGGAGAAGTAACACCGCTCTTTGCTATTGGAGCATCACTTGGTGTGGTTTTGGCTAATATTTTTGGATTGCCGGTTGAACTTGTTGCGGCAGCTGGTTATATTAGTGTATTTGGAAGTGCGACAAATACTTTCTTAGCACCGATTTTTATTGGCGGAGAAGTCTTTGGTTTTGCGAATCTTCCTTATTTTACTTTGGTCATGATTTTTGCTTATAGCCTTAATCGTAAGCATTCTATCTACACTGGGCAAGAAGTTCTTACTTTCTAGTAAAAACACTCAAAAAAATCACTCATTTCGCTTTACAGCTATGGTGTTTTTTGGTAAAATACGTAGAGTGTGTAATGGACGCACTAAAATACGGCTAATCCGCTGGGACAAGCACTTAAGATTAGTAAGATAGGAGAATAAATAAATGAATCCATTAATTCAAAGTTTGACTGAAGGTCAATTACGTACTGACATCCCTGCATTCCAACCTGGTGATACTGTTCGTGTTCACGCAAAAGTTGTTGAAGGAAGCCGCGAACGTATCCAAATTTTCGAAGGTGTGGTTATTTCACGTAAAGGTCAAGGGATCTCAGAAATGTACACAGTTCGTAAAATTTCAAGTGGTATCGGTGTTGAACGTACATTCCCAGTTCACACTCCACGTGTAGAAAAAATCGAAGTTGTTCGTCACGGTAAAGTACGTCGTGCTAAACTTTACTACTTGCGTGCATTGCAAGGTAAAGCTGCTCGTATTAAAGAAATCCGTCGTTAATTTTGACGATAAATATTCGATGATAAAAATCTGTCCTAGTGACAGATTTTTTCATAGCTCCCCTTAGTTCAATGGATATAACAACTCCCTCCTAAGGAGTAGTTGCTGGTTCGATTCCGGCAGGGGAGATATAAGCTGGCTTGAAAGTCCTTGATTTCAAGGGCTTTTTATGTATTACAAAATGAGACAGCCCGAAATTTGTCCTGAAAAAAATTGAGTATTTTATCAGAATTATGCTTAGTTGCTAGTCTTTTTTTCCTGAAAATACCTATAAAAATACTTGAAAAAACTTGATTAATTTTTTCTGAAAAATTCTCCTATTTTCACCAGTATTTTTCCTCAATTCTAACTAAAAAATGATATAATATTTTTTGACTAGAAACGAAGGAAGTAAGATGGCAAGAAAAAAATATTCTATTGATAGTCGTATCGACTATTCTGTAATTTTACCTGTTTTTTTTCTTTTGCTGATTGGTTTGGTAGCTATTTACATTGCAACTTCAAATGACTACCCTAAAACAATTGCAAAAGTAATGGCACAACAAGGTGCTTGGATCTTTTTAGGTTGTGTAGTTGCCTTTGTTGTCATGCTCTTTAGTACTGAATTTTTATGGAAAATCACCCCTTATCTGTATGGCTTGGGATTGGCTTTGATGATTTTACCATTGATTTTTTATAGTCCTGAATTAGTAGAATCAACCGGAGCAAAAAACTGGGTGACCATTGGGTCTGTGACCTTATTTCAACCCTCTGAGTTTATGAAGGTTTCCTACATTTTGATGCTTGCTAGGGCATCGATTTGGTTCCGTCAAAAAGTTCCTGAGGACAACTTGAAAAATGATTGGAAGTTGCTTGGAATTTTTGCGCTGATTACCTTGCCAGTAATGGTTTTACTCGGTTTGCAAAAAGACCTTGGGACAGCCATGGTTTTCTCAGCTATTTTAGCAGGTTTGATTTTGCTGTCTGGAATTTCTTGGTGGATTATCTTACCTGTTGTTATTGCTGTAACGGTAATCATTGGTGGATTTTTAGCACTTTTTCTATCACCACATGGCAAAGATATTTTCTATGGATTGGGGATGGATACTTATCAAATCAACCGTATTTCGGCTTGGTTAGATCCTTTTTCATACGCTAAGTCAATCGCTTATCAACAAACACAAGGTATGATTTCGATTGGTAGTGGAGGACTTGGTGGTAAAGGTTTTAACGTGATTGATCTTTCAGTCCCAGTTCGTGAAAGTGATATGATTTTCACTGTCATTGCAGAAGATTTTGGTTTTATTGGCTGTGCGGTTGTCATGACTTTGTATCTTGTTTTGATTTATCGAATGCTTCGTGTGACTTTTGAATCAAATAATCGATTCTACACTTACATCTCAACAGGATTTATCATGATGATTTTGTTCCATATTTTCGAAAATATTGGCGCAGCTATTGGTATTCTACCTTTGACTGGTATTCCTTTGCCATTCATTTCACAAGGTGGTTCATCATTGATCTCTAATTTGATTTGTGTTGGTTTGATTTTATCGATGAGTTACCAAAATAATTTGCATCATGAGCAAGAAATTGAAGAACATTTCAGAAGAAGTGAACGTTATTAAACTAAGTTGGTTTGGGACATTTCCCAAACCTTTTTTAGTGCCAGAAATTGATTAGGTAGAGACTATAAAAAAATGTAAAAATGTGATATAATATTGGTTATGAATTACCATGATTATATCTGGGATTTGGGTGGCACTTTACTCGATAATTATGAAATGTCCACTCAGGCTTTTGTGAAAACTTTAGCTGATTTTGGATGCCAAGCGTCACACGATGACGTTTATGAAAAGCTAAAAGAATCAACAGATGCCGCTGTTAAGAAATTTATCCCAAACCAACCACAATTTTTGAAAGCATATAAAGCATTAGAAGCTGATTATTTGAGAACACCGGTTCTTTTTACGGGCGCCAGCGAAGTTTTGCAGGCAATTGTGGCAAGCGGTGGGAGAAATTTTTTGGTTTCTCATCGTAATAAGCAAGTCCTTGATATTTTAGAAAAAACAAAGGTACTTCCTTATTTCACAGAAGTCGTTACTTCAGAAAGCGGCTTTGCTCGTAAACCTAACCCAGAATCAATGTTATACCTTAAGAAGAAGTATAAGATTGATAATGCTTTGGTTATTGGAGATCGTGAAATTGATAAAGAAGCCGGCCAAGCTGCAGGCTTTGATACCTTGTTAGTTGATGGAAAAAAATCCTTATTGGAGATAGTGAAGTAAATGACGGAAGAAAATAAAAATTTAGCAGAATTAGCGAAAGAGTACGACGCCAGTCAGATTCAGGTCTTAGAAGGACTTGAAGCTGTACGTATGCGCCCAGGTATGTATATCGGTTCAACTTCAAAAGAAGGTTTGCACCACTTAGTCTGGGAAATCGTTGATAACTCAATCGATGAAGCCTTAGCAGGATTTGCAACACACATTGAGGTTTTCATTGAGAAAGATAATTCAATTACAGTTGTCGATGATGGACGCGGTATTCCGGTAGATATTCAAGAAAAAACTGGTCGTCCAGCCGTTGAAACAGTCTTTACAGTCTTGCATGCCGGAGGTAAATTCGGTGGAGGCGGTTATAAAGTTTCAGGTGGTCTACACGGAGTAGGTTCATCTGTTGTTAACGCCCTTTCAACACAATTGGATGTTTCGGTTTATCGTGATGGTAAAATCCATTATCAAGAATACCGCCGTGGTCATGTCGTTGATGATTTGAAAGTTATTGGAGATACAGATCGTCACGGGACAACAGTTCACTTTACTCCAGACGGTGAAATTTTCACAGAAACAACAGTATTTGATTTTGATAAATTAGCTAAACGTATTCAAGAACTTGCTTTCTTGAACCGCGGTTTACGTATTTCAATTACTGATAAACGTGAAGGTATCGAACAAGAACAGCATTATCACTACGAAGGTGGTATCTCAAGTTACGTTGAATTTATTAACGAAAATAAAGATGTCATCTTTGATACACCAATTTATACTGACGGTGAAATGGACGGTATCTCAGTTGAAGTTGCTATGCAATACACAACTGGCTATCATGAGACAGTGATGAGTTTTGCGAATAACATTCACACGCATGAAGGTGGTACTCACGAGCAAGGTTTCCGTACAGCCTTGACACGTGTGATTAACGATTATGCTCGTCAAAACAAACTGTTGAAAGAAAAAGACGATAATTTAACAGGTGATGATGTCCGCGAAGGTTTAACAGCTGTTATTTCTGTTAAACACCCTAATCCACAATTTGAAGGACAAACCAAAACAAAACTTGGTAACTCAGAAGTTGTTAAGATTACGAACCGTTTGTTTAGCGATGCTTTTGGACGTTTCTTGTTAGAAAATCCTCAAATCGCTAAGAAAATCGTTGAAAAAGGTATTCTTGCTTCTAAAGCGCGTATCGCTGCTAAACGTGCGCGTGAAGTAACACGTAAGAAATCAGGACTTGAAATTTCAAACCTTCCTGGTAAATTGGCTGACTGTTCTTCAAACGACGCAACAATGAATGAATTGTTCATCGTCGAAGGGGACTCTGCGGGTGGTTCTGCAAAATCAGGACGTGACCGCGAGCACCAAGCAATTCTACCAATTCGTGGTAAAATCTTGAACGTTGAAAAAGCAAGTATGGATAAAATTCTTGCTAACGAAGAAATCCGTAGTTTGTTTACTGCTATGGGAACAGGTTTCGGAGCTGATTTTGACGTTACTAAGGCACGCTACCATAAACTTGTTATCATGACCGATGCCGATGTCGATGGTGCTCACATTCGCACGTTGCTTTTGACATTGATTTATCGTTTCATGCGTCCTGTATTGGAGGCAGGTTATGTTTACATCGCGCAACCACCAATTTATGGTGTTAAAGTTGGTAGCGAAATTAAAGAATATATCCAACCTGGAGCTAACCAAGAAGTTGAACTACAAGCAGCGATTGAACGTTATAGCAATGGTCGTTCAAAACCATCTGTTCAACGATACAAAGGTCTTGGAGAAATGGATGATCACCAACTCTGGGCAACCACAATGGATCCAGAAAATCGTTTAATGGCGCGTGTCTCTGTTGATGACGCTGCCGAAGCAGATAAGATTTTTGATATGCTTATGGGAGATAAGGTTGAACCACGTCGTGAGTTCATCGAAGAAAATGCGGTTTATAGTACCCTTGATATTTAATCGAATATTAACATAAAAATACTGCACACAACCTCTAAGTATGTTATAATCGTAATGTTATAGCTATTTTTTACGATAAAAAAGACAATTTATAAGGAGTTTTAAATGTCGAGCGGAATTATTTTACTGCTTGTAGCAATAGTTGTTTTAGTTATTATTGCTTATTTAGTTGGCGTTATTGTACGCAAACGAAATGATTCATTGATTGCAAGTTTGGAAGAAAGAAAGCAATCGTTATTTGGATTACCAGTCAATGAAGAAGTAGAAGCTGTTAAAAATCTTCATCTTATCGGGCAAAGTCAAACAACATTTCGTGAATGGAACCAAAAATGGGTTGACCTTTCATTGAATTCATTTTCAGATATTGAAAATCATATTTTTGAAGCAGAAGATCTTAATGATAGTTTCAAATTTATTAGTGCTAAACATGAAATTGATAATGTTGAAAGCCAATTGAATTTGGTTGAAGAAGATATCAAAGCTATTCGAGAAGCACTTGCTGTTTTGAAAGAACAAGAAGAAAAGAACAGTGCTCGAGTTAAACATGCTTTGGACTTGTATGAAACACTTCAAGCATCTATTTCAGAAAAAGAAGACAATTTTGGTTCAACAATGCCTGAAGTTGAAAAACAATTGAAGAATATTGAAACTGAGTTTTCTCAATTTGTAACTCTTAACTCAACTGGTGACCCAGTTGAAGCTTCAGAAGTGCTTGACCGTGCTGAAGAACACACTATTGCACTTGGTCAAATTTCAGAGCAAATTCCAGCAATTGTTGCTAAATTGGAAGATGATTTTCCAGATCAACTTGATGATTTGGAACAAGGTTACCGTCGTCTGCTTGAACAAAATTATCACTTTGCTGAAAAAGATATTGAATCTCGCTTCCAAGAAGTTCGTGATGCCATTCGTGCAAATTCTTCTGAACTTGTAACTTTGGACTTGGATCGTGCGCGTGATGAAAATGAACACATTCAAGAAAAAATTGATTCATTGTATGAATTGTTTGAACGTGAAATTGCTGCTCACAAAGCTGCGCTTAAAGACAGTAAAATCATTCCAGATTATTTGGCACATGCTAAAGCCAATAATGAAAAATTGGAACACGAAATCAAACGTTTGTCTCACAAATATATCTTGCATGACAATGAAAATCTTAGCCTTCGTTCATTTACTAAAAACTTGGATGAAATTGAACAAGAAACCTTGCCAATCGTTGAAGTATTTGATAATCAAGATAAACCATTCTCAGAGCTTCAATTGATTTTTGATCGCACATTGAAAACTCTTGATGCGGTTGAAGAAGGTCAAATGCAAGTCTTTGAACAAGTTAAGAACATTGAACAGATTGAAAGTGTTGCTCGTCAAAGCTTGGATCAATACATTAATCGTTTGCATTCAATTAAACGTTATATGGAAAAACGTAACTTGCCAGGAATTCCTCAAGATTTCTTGAGTGCATTCTTTACAACAAGCAAACAGTTAGAAGTATTGATTGATGAACTTAGCCGTGGACGTATTGACATTGAAGCTGTTTCTCGTTTGACAGATGTTGCGACAGCAGCAATCGCTAATCTTGAAGAATCAACTTACCAAGTTGTCCAAAACGCAACATTAACTGAACAACTGTTACAATACTCAAATCGTTACCGTAGCTTTGAGCCAAGTGTTCAAAGTAGTTTCGAACATGCTTTGCATCTTTTTGAAGTAGACAACGATTATCAAGCATCATTTGATGAAATCTCATATGCTCTTGAAACAGTTGAACCAGGTGTTACTGATCGTTTTGTATCATCATATGAAAAGACACGTGAACAAATTCGTTTCTAAATAAAGTTAAAAAGACAATCCTTGGATTGTCTTTTTTTATACATAATTTATTGGTATTTATACAATATTTACAGGAATTTAAATAAATATAAAAAATCCGAAAATATGGCTTGCTATTTTCAGAATTTTCTTGTAAAATAACTTTAATATAAAAAAGCGACGATAGAAAAAGCCTGAGACAACAGACAGAGAGTGCTTGGTGGTGAGAAAAGCGTGCAATCCTTGGGCGACACATTCTTGAGTGCGTGTGCGAATGCTGTTTTTATCAGTTAGTAGTGCACGACGGGTGATTCCACGTTACGGAATAGAAGTCATGTACTTCATGAGAACAGTCTAGGCGACTGGCTGTTGAATCAGAGGTGGAACCACGTTTTTAACGTCCTTGCAAAGTTTTTTGCGAGGGCGTCTTTTTTATATCAGAAAATAGAAAGGAACATATTATGACAACTATCAAAGGATTGAGAGAGATTGAACCTTATGTTGCCGGAAGTCAACCAAGCGGTGAAAATTTAATTAAATTAAATACAAACGAAAATGCTTACGGACCAAGTCCAAAAGTAGCAGAAGTTTTTGCGCATTTTGACGTCCATCAATTGCGAAAATATTCAACATTAGATCAAAAATCATTGCGTATTGCACTCGCTAAGCAACATGGCCTTGATCCAGATCAAATTATTGTTGGTAATGGTTCTGATGATATTTTATCAATGGCATTCTTAGCATTTTTCAATAGCGATGAGCCAGTTCTATTTCCTGATTTGACTTATGGATTTTACAAGGTATGGGCAGATTTATATCACGTCAATTATCATGAAATTCCGTTAACTAGTGATTTTGAAATTGATTCAAACGATTATATCGCAGATAATGGTGGCATTATTATTACTAATCCAAATGCACCAACTGGAATTTATAAGTCGCTTGATGAGCTAGAAAAGATTATTCGTGCAAATCAAGACGTGGTGGTTGTTATTGATGAAGCTTATATCAACTTTGGTGGTGAAACAGCTCTGCCATTGCTTAAAAAATATGAAAATGTCTTCATCACACGTACATTTTCAAAAGATGCCTCTCTTGCTGGTCTTCGTGTTGGTTATGGTATGGGTAGTCCAAAATTAATGGCAGTTATCAATGCCGTTAAAAACTCGGTGAATCCTTACAATGTTGATTTAATTGCTGAAAACTTAGCACTTGCAGCCGTTGAGTCTTGGGATTATTACGAAGATACTTGTCAGAAAATCATGACAACTAGAGATTGGTTTACCAAAGAATTAAGATTTTTAGATTTTACGGTTTTAGATTCTAAAACAAACTTTGTTTTAGCGAAATGTCCTAAAAATAGTGCAGGTAAGCTATTTAACTACTTGCAAGCGAAAAATATTTATGTCCGTTATTTCCCAAAAGTTGAACGTATTAAAAATCATTTACGTATTTCGATTGGAAGACAAGATGAAATGGAAGAAGTGCTTAAGGCAATTAAGGATTTTTTAGCACTTTAATGTGAAATGATTTGAGGAGTGATTGAATGAAGAAGACAACATTACCTGTAGGAATGCACGATAAATTATTCAAACGAGCACGTGTGACCTACAAAATTGAACGAGATATTAGTGACTTTTTGATGAGTCAAGGTTTTAATCGCATTGAAACACCTACCTTGGAACATTTCGAAGTCTTTAGTGATACCATTACTAAAAATAATTACAATTTTTTTGATAAAAGCGGTGAACTGTTGACACTTCGTCCAGATATTACCAGTCAAATTGGTCGTGTCATTGCTTCGACGCAAGTTGAAACACCAATCAAGTTTTCATATTCTGGCAAAGTTTTTAAATACAATGAAGAAATGCGTGGATTGATGAACGAACACACGCAAGCTGGGATTGAAATTGTTGGTTATCCTGCTAAAGAAGCGGTTTACGAGGCAATTGCTTCAGCCAAAGCATCGCTTGATAAAGCGGATATTCCCTCTTATCAATTTGAATTTTCACATGCTGGAATTTTACAAACGATTTTTGAAGATTTGAATTTGCCAGCTGCGGCTGAAAAAGAGCTTGATGTTGCTCTTAAAGATAAAAATATCACACAGCTAAATGAGTTGACTAAGAAGTATCCAAGTGAATTTGATGACTTTTTGAAAAATTTACCATATCTTTTTGGTGAAAGTCATCAAGTCCTCAACGAAGCTCGTAAGCTTGTTAAAAATGAGGCAATCTTGGCAGCGTTGACAGATTTGGAAGAACTTCTTGAACAAGTTTCTGATATTTTACCAGAAAGTAATATTGATTTGGCGCAAATTCCATCAATGCCATATTACACTGGTGTCATGTTTAAGGTCTTTGGTGATAAGGTTCCAGATGCCTTTGCTTCAGGTGGTCGTTACGATAAACTTTTTGAACGCTTTGAAGCTAAAAAGTTAACAGCTGTTGGTTGGGCAGTTGATATCGATGCTATTTACCAAGCAGTGCACGATAGTTTAGAAGGAGGTGCCTAAATGGAAAATCAAATTACCATTGCTTTAACCAAAGGGCGTATTGAAAAGGATACGGTAAAACTTTTGGAAAAAGCTGGATTTGACATGTCTTTTATGGCAGACAAGGGACGTAACTTAATTTTTGAAAGTCCAGATAAAAAATTCCGTTTTTTACTTGTTAAGGCACCAGATGTCACAACTTATGTTCGTCACGGTGTAGCTGATCTTGGTGTAGTCGGAAAAGATTTACTTATTGAACACCCAATTGGCTATCTTGAAATGCTAGATTTGAATTTTGGTTTGTGTAAATTTTCAGTCGCTTCAACAGATGACTATAAGCCACATGATCACAAGCGTAAACGTATTGCCACAAAATACCCAACAATTGCCACAGACTATTTTAATAAAAAAGGAGAAGACGTCGAAATTATCTCTATCCAAGGTAGTGTCGAGATTGCTCCTGTTATTGGCTTAGCGGATGCCATTGTTGATATTGTTGAAACAGGAAATACTTTAGTGGCAAATGGTCTTAAAGTTTACGAAGATATTTGCCGTATCTCTGCTCGCTTGATTGTGAACAAAGCGGCTTTGAAAAATAATCCTGAAATTATGCCATTTATCCAAAAATTGGAAAGTATCGTCGGAAATGAGGAGGTAGCTTTTAAATGAAACGTTTAACAGGAACGACAGAAGAAATTTCAAAAATTCTCTACCAAGAACAACTTGAATTAAGCAAAGAAAACCTTGATGTCGATGATGCGGTTCGTCACATTTTGGAAGATGTCAAAGCAAATGGTGATAAAGCTCTTAAAGCTTACTCAGAAAAATTCGATAAGATTGTTTTGGATGATTTTGAAGTTAGCCAAGACTTGATTGATCAAGCTTTTGAAGAGATTGATGCTGAGGTTTTAGAAGCTCTTAAAAATGCAAAAGCCAATATTGAAAGTTATCACAAGCAACAATTAGAATCAGGATTTGAAGATCAACCAACAGACGGTGTCCTTCGTGGTCAATTGATTCGTCCAATCGAACGCGCTGGTGTTTATGTTCCTGGAGGAACAGCTGCCTATCCATCATCAGTCTTGATGAATGTGATTCCTGCTAAAATTGCTGGTGTTAAGGAAATCATTATGATTACGCCACCGCAAAAACATTTTGAACCAGCTATTTTGGTCGCTGCATCACTTGCAGGTGTTGATAAGATTTACCAAGTTGGTGGTGCTCAAGGTGTTGCTGCTTTGGCATATGGTACAGAAACGATTCCTCGAGTAGATAAGATTACTGGACCTGGAAATATTTTTGTTGCAACAGCTAAGAAAATGGTTTATGGCTTAGTAGGCATTGATATGATTGCGGGACCTTCTGAAATTGGAGTAATTGCAGATAGCTCAGCTAATCCTAAATACGTTGCAGCGGATTTGCTTTCTCAAGCAGAACATGATGTGCGTGCCCGTGCTATTTTGGTGACTGATTCAGCTGACTTGGCTGACGCTGTTGAAAAAGAGATTGATGAGCAGCTTAAAACTTTGCCACGTGAAGAAATTGCACGTGCGTCAGTTGAAAATAATGGTCGTATTATTATTGCTGATTCTGTTGAAGCTATGTTTGATTTGATGAATCAGGTCGCTCCAGAGCATTTGGAATTAGCAATGGACAATGCTTATGACTACCTTGATAAGGTTCAAAATGCAGGTTCAATTTTCCTAGGTCATTTTACAAGTGAACCTATTGGAGATTACTATGCAGGTGCAAACCACGTCTTACCAACAACAAGCACTAGTCGCTTTTCATCAGCGCTTGGAGTGCATGATTTTGTGAAACGTATCCAATATATGCAGTATTCTAAAGCGGCAGTTAATGCAGCTAGTCACGATATTACAACGCTCGCTTATGCAGAAGGTTTGCAAGCTCACGCTAAAGCAATTGAGGTGCGTCATGACTAAAGTAAATGGTTTGTTAGTAATGGATGTGGATTCAACCCTCATTCAAGAAGAAGGTATTGATTTATTAGGTGAAGAGGCAGGAGTTGGTGAAAAAATCGCTGACATCACTGCTCGTGCCATGAATGGCGAGCTAGATTTCAAACAAGCTTTAGATGAACGTGTTGGTTTATTAAAAGGTTTGCCAGAAAGTATCTTTGATAAAGTGCTTGCTCGCATGCATTTTACAAATGGTGCCGAAAAATTGGTAGCTGAGCTTCATCGTCGTGGTTATAAAGTGGCTGTTGTATCAGGTGGTTTTCATGAAACTGTAGATGTTTTGGCTAAGCGTATCGGTCTTGATTATGTCAAAGCTAATCGTTTAGAAGTCAAAGATGGCTTTTTGACAGGAAAAGTTCTTGGGGATGTGGTTACTAAAGATGTCAAGAAAGCAAGTCTTATTAAATGGGCTGCTGAAAATGACTTAGAATTAAGTCAAACCATTGCAATGGGTGATGGTGCTAATGATTTGCCGATGATTAAAACAGCTGGCATTGGGATTGCTTTTTGTGCCAAACCAATTGTTCGAAAAGAAGCCCCTTACCAAATTAATGAAGCTGATTTATATAAAGTTATTGAGATTTTAGATAATCAAGATAAGTAAAGTAACTCATTATAAATGATTGAAGGAAAAGGAGTTATTATGAGACAAGCAGAAATTGAACGTAATACCTTTGAAACCAAAATTAAATTGAGTCTCAACTTGGACGCTCAAGAACCAGTTGATATCGATACTGGTGTTGGTTTCTTTGACCATATGTTAACCCTTTTTGCAAGACATAGTCGCATTTCTCTTGTGGTTAAAGCTGATGGAGATCTTTATGTCGATAGTCACCACACTGTTGAAGATGTGGGAATTGTTTTAGGACAAGCTTTGAAAGAAGCTTTGGGAGATAAAGCTGGTATCAATCGATATGGAACATCATTTGTTCCTATGGATGAAACATTGGGAATGGCAAGTCTTGATTTGTCGGGACGAAGCTATCTTGTGTTTGATTGTGAATTTGATAATCCAAAACTAGGCAATTTTGATACAGAACTTGTTGAGGAATTTTTCCAAGCTTTTGCTTTCAATGTTCAAATGAATTTGCACTTGAAGATTTTACATGGTAAAAATAACCACCATAAATCAGAAAGCTTGTTCAAAGCGACTGGTCGTGCACTTCGCGAAGCTATTACGATTAACCCAGAAATTCATGGTGTTAATTCTACAAAAGGTTCACTTTAATAGAAAATAGAAAGGAAAATCAGCCAAAACGCCTTTATATAGTGGTGTTTACAAGGCTTGATAACTAAGCTAATGATTATTGTTATTGATTATGATGCAGGAAATACTGCTAATGTCTTACGGGCTTTGAAAAAAATTGGTGTTCAGGCTGAATTATCCAGCAATCCAAGTAAAATTTTAGCTGCTAGTGGTCTGATTTTGCCAGGGGTTGGAGCTTATCCAGCTGCTATGGCTGAGTTGACTAAACGTGGCTTGGTTCCTGTGATTAAGGAAGCAGTTGCTAAAGGAACGCCTTTGTTGGGAATTTGTCTTGGCATGCAAGTCTTGACAGAAATTGGTTTAGAACACCAAGAAACAGCTGGTTTTGGTTTTATTCCGGGCGTTTGTCGTGAAATACAAGCGACTAAAAATAGACCAGTGCCACACATGGGCTGGAATAATTTGACGATTAAACACACTAGCCCATTAACAGAAGGACTAGAAAATCAATCTGTCTATTTTGTTCACAGTTATTTTACAGATGTTCCGAAAGAATACATTGATGTGACTGCTGATTATGGGATTGATGTACCAGCTATGATTCACAAAGATAATGTCTACGGAGCACAATTCCACCCAGAAAAATCTGGTGATGTTGGCTTGGGCATTCTTAAAAAGTTTATTGCGCTTTGTGAGAAATAAGCAGATTATTAGACCTAGGTTTATTGTTTAGGGACTGTTTTTAAAAAGAAAAAGGAGTTTAATATGCAGATTCTTCCAGCTATTGATATTAAAGAAGGACAGGCGGTTCGTCTTTTTAAAGGTGATTTTAATCAAAAGACGATTGTCAATCCTGATGTACTTGGCCAAGCAAAAATTTTTGCGCAGGCAGGGATTGAATTTATTCATGTTGTGGATTTAGATGGTGCTCTTGATGGTCGAGCAACTAACCGTGATTTGATCGCTAAATTAAAAAAAGAATCTGGCCTTGGTGTTGAAGTTGGCGGAGGTATCCGCACGCTTGAACAGATTGAAGATTATTTGGCTGTGGGAATTGACCGTGTGATTATCGGTTCAATGGCAGTGAAGAACCCAGATTTTGTCAAAGCAGCTTTAGAAAAATTCGGTAGTGACAAAATTGTCGTTGGTATTGATGCCAAAAATGGTTACGTAGCCACTGAGGGTTGGTTAGAAACAAGTAATGTTGATTATATTAGCCTAGCAAAAGCTATGGAAAAAATTGGGGTGACTCTCTTTGTTTACACTGATGTGGATCGAGATGGGACACTAACAGGACCTAATTTTGAACATTATGAGCGCTTGGTTGCTGAATTAACAACGGCTAAAGTCATCGCATCAGGTGGTATTGCCGAAAAGGATGATTTGGTGAAATTACAAGAAATTGGTGTTGCTGGCACAATCGTTGGTAAAGCTTACTATAACGGTAATATTAGCCTTGAAGAATTGAAAGCTTTTGGAGGATAGTCTATGCTGAAAAAACGCATTATTCCTTGTCTTGATGTTAAAGATGGGCGTGTGGTCAAAGGGGTTAATTTTGTTAATTTAACAGATGTTGGTGATCCTGTTGATGCAGCGCGTGCCTACTATGAAGCAGGTTGTGACGAATTAGTTTTCTTAGACATTACGGCGACACACGAAAAACGTGATACAACGGTTGATATGGTGAAACGTGTTGCGGATCAAGTTTTTATTCCGTTTACAGTTGGCGGAGGTATTCGCTCTGTTGAGGATATGAATAAAATGCTCAAAGCAGGCGCTGATAAAGTTGCAGTTAATTCATCAGCGGTCGCTAATCCACAGCTTATTAAAGATTGCGCTGAAAAATTTGGTAATCAATGTGTTGTCTCAGCTATTGATGCTCGTAAAGAAGATGATGGCACTTGGCATGTTTATGTGGCTGGTGGTCGTAAGGATACTGGCATTGATTTGATTGAATGGGCCAAAAAAGTGGTTAGTCTTGGTGCGGGTGAAATTCTTCTCACAAGTATGGATAAAGATGGCACTAAGTCTGGATTTGATTTAGATATGTTAAATGCAGTTGCTGATGTGGTTAATGTTCCGATTATTGCTTCAGGTGGTGCTGGAAATATTGAACATATGGTGGAAGTTTTTGAAAAAACAACAGCTACGGGGGCGCTTGCTGCTTCTATTTTCCACTATGGTGAAGTGTCAATTGCAGATACTAAATCAGCTATGGCAAAAGCGGGAATCGAGGTGAGACAATGAGTGATATCAAACTTGATTTTGCTAAACAGGGAGGACTTATTCCAGTTATTGTCACTGATTATCAAACTGGACAAGTCTTGATGCTGGCTTATATGAATGAAGAAGCTTACCGTTTAACATTAGAGACAAAACAGATGCATTATTGGAGTCGCTCACGCAATGAACTTTGGCATAAAGGAGCAACTAGTGGTCACTTCCAATATGTGAAATCAATAAAAGCTGATTGTGATTGTGATACTTTACTTGTTTCGGTGAAGCAAGAAGGTGCTGCTTGCCATACTGGAGCATACAGCTGCTTTTTCAATGATATTTTGTAAAAGACAGAAAGGACTAGAAAATGTTAGAAACATTATACAAAGAAGCTTTAGACCGTAAGGAAAATCCTAAAGAAGGTTCTTATACGAATTATCTTTATAATAAAGGGTTAGATAAGATTTTGAAAAAAGTCGGTGAAGAAGCAACTGAAGTTGTTATCGCAGCTAAAAATGCTGATAAAGATGAAATCGCCAACGAAACAGCCGATGTTTTATATCATTTGGCAGTTATGCTAGTTGAAACTGGTGTTACAACAGCTGATGTCGAAGCTGTTTTAAAGGCTCGTCAAGGCAAAAAAAGCAACGTTCACGATCGACCAGAAATTACAAATTATTAAGTTAAAAAAAGGGTAGAAAAAGTTCTACCCTTTTTTATTGTGTCCAAAAGCAATCGATTGCACTATATTCCTCTTAGTATCTAATTATTTACCATAATAATTATTTTTAAATATAATATTTATTTTACGAAAACGCTTGCGTAAATATAAAGTATTTTGTATACTGAAAGCATAAAATACTACTAATTTAAGACGGAGGTCTTCAATGAAAAAGATAAGTCGGCTTTCTTTCCCAGAAAAGCGGGAGTACTTTGGGATTCGTAAGCTAAAAGTTGGTGTCGCTTCGGTTGCAATTGCGACTGCACTTTTTTGGGGCGCTGGGATAACAAGCGTTTCTGCAGATCAGGTAAATGCTCAACTAGTAGATGAAGAGCTAATAAGTGATAACTCACTTTCTGTGACTGAACAGCAAAAACCTTCTGAGTCTACTGAAGTAGCTAATGAAACTTTAAACACAGAAACTAACGTGCCTACTAAATCGATTGATGAGACTGAGTCTCAGTCAACAGTTGCTACAGAACAAGAAGTTGAACAAGATTTACAAACTTCAGAAACTACTTCAAAAACTCAAGCTAATCAAGCTGTTAATGAGCTAAGTAATTCAGGAACAGTAGGTCCAGAGTCTTCTACTAGTGAAACCACTACTGAGACTGCTAATCAGATTAATCTTCTAAATTCTCCTCAATCTGACAGTCAAGTATCAAATCCTCCGATTGCTGAAAATACGATTCGAGTTCACTTCCAAGCAGTAACAGATGATAATTATGCGCAGTATGGCTTGTGGACTTGGGGTGCTGTAGCTGAACCTTCTGATGGTAATAATTGGCCTGCAGCAGCAAGACCATTTTCTGCTAATCAGAAAGATGAGTTTGGCTACTACATTGACCTTAAGCAAGCGGCAAGTCACGGTGATATTGGCTACCTTTTACTAAAGAATGGCGAGAAGACCAGTGATTCAGACCAAAGTATTAAACCTTTATTTAAGGATGCTAATGAAGTTTGGGTTACTTCAGATTTTACGACTTATAGCTATAAGCCATTAGCTGATGACCGTATCATTCGTATTAATTACAAGCGTGATGACGGTAATTATGATGGATGGGGCTTATGGGCTTGGGGAGATGTAGCTGAGCAATTTGTCACATGGCCAACAGATGCTCTTGATTTCACACAAGAAGGTGCTTACGGACGCTATATTGACCTTCCTCTGTCAAAATTGTTAGATTCTAATATTGGTTTCTTGTTAGTTAATCAAAATGATCCTGACAAGTCTGGTAATAAAACTCTTGATATGGCCTTTTCTGATCGAGAGATTCATAGTCAGATTTTCTTACATAATGACGATGCCACAGTCTATACGAATCCTTATTATGTAGCTACGGTTACAGGACAGGACTTTTCAAAAGCTACTCCTGGAGTACACAATGTTTCAGTATCGGCAAGTAGTTATCGTCCGTTTAATTATAATGAAACAGATTTGATTGATGTGACAGTTACTAATCCGGAAAATGTTGACATCACGCGCATGCAAGTTGATACGACTCAAATCGGTGGTGGTATTATTGAAATTTCACCTGAGCTCAATCGTGTAACGATTACGGCAACTTCAGATACTCAACCCGGAAATTATAGTCTTCCTGTTCGAGTCTTTGATAAAGATAATGGTTATTATGATACGACGGTTTCGGTCACTGTAACCAAGCGTGTTAAGCAGGCTAATGAAGTCGACTGGGATGAACAAGTGATTTACTTCATGTTAACTGACCGTTTTTACAATGGGGATCCAAGCAATGATGATCCTTATCATCAAGATTATGCTAAAGCTGTTAATCAAGCGGGGGTATACAAAGGTGGTGATTTTAAAGGGGTTACAGCAAAACTTGACTACCTCAAACAATTAGGCGTAACAAGTATCTGGGTGACACCAATTGTTGAAAATGTTCCACAAAATGTTAGCACTGAAGCTGGTAAAGAGTATTATGCTTATCATGGCTATTGGGCTGATGATTTTGAAAAACTCAACCCTCATCTTGGAACACTTGATGATTTCCATGAATTAATTGATCAGGCAGCAGAGCGTGGTATTAATATCATTGTTGATGTGGTGCTAAATCACTCAGGTTATGGTACAGAAGATAAATTTGCTGGTATGGTACGTACGCCAGAAGAAGATAAGGGTGATGATATTCAAGGGTCACAATCTGGCCTACCTGATTTTAAAACAGAAGAAAAAGCTGTGCGTGAGCAATTAGTTGCTTGGCAAACAGCGTGGCTTGAAAAATCTACAACTGCAAAAGGAAATAGTATCTACGCTTTTCGTGTTGATACTGTTAAACACGTTGATGATACGACATGGCAATATTTTAAAAATGAGCTAGCGCTAAAAGATGCTGATTTCCACTTGGTTGGAGAAAGTTGGGGAGCTAATTACAAAGATACCAAAGGTGATTTAGGAACTGGTAGCATGGATAGTTTGCTTGACTTTGGCTTTAAAGACATTGCTAAATTATTAGTCAATGGTCGTTTGAAAGAAGCTAATGATGAACTAATTGCTAGAAATGATGCGCTGACTAGTGCTTATACCTTGGCACAATTTCTTGGTAGTCATGATGAAGATGGTTTCTTGTATAGTATCGGTGGTGATTTAAATAAACTCAAATTAGCAGCAACGCTTTTGTTAACTGCTAAAGGGCAACCAGTCATTTATTATGGTGAGGAACTGGGACAATCTGGTGCAAACAATTGGCCTTATTATGACAATCGTTATGAATTTGATTGGAATGATGTAACTGATAATGAAGTTTTAGAGCACTATCAAAAATTATTAGCTTTCCGTCGCGATAACAGTGAATTGTTAGCGCGTGGTAGCCACAGTACTGTAGCTGTAAATGACAGTCAAGGATGGCTACTTGCAAAACGAGCTAATGACTCAGATGCGGCTTACATTCTCTACAATCTCAAAGACCAATCGCAAAAACTTCATTTGCTTTTGACTGAAGCAGCAAGTGTGACTGATTATTACACAGGAAACACTTATCAAGCAGTCCTTGGCCAAGACGGTCAATATTATCTTGATATTGAGGCGCCAGCGATTTCTAAAGGTGGTACTATGCTTCTAAAAGTTTCTACAGGTGCTATTACATCAGCATTTATTACTCAGACAGAAGAAGAACCAATTGCTGAAAATACGCTTCGCATTCATTTTAAGACATTGCCATCAGATGATTTAGCTAATCTTGGTTTATGGACTTGGGAAGATGTTGAACACCCATCTGAGTCTTGGCCAAACGGAGCTCTTAATTTTTCAAATGCTAAACGTGATGCTTATGGTTATTATCTTGATGTGAAATTGGTAAATGCTAATCGTCATAAGGTTGGGCTATTGATCAATAATAGCAAGGGTGATAATGTTTCAGGTGACAAATTAGTTAATCTCATTAGCCAGGACATGAATGAAGTTTGGTTTGATGAAAATTACAATGCTAATTACTATGCTCCACTTGAAAAAGGAAAAATTCGTATTAATTATTATCGTAGCGATGGTAATTACAAGAATTTAGCGATTTGGCTATGGGGTAGTGCAGACGGTTCAATCACTTCTCGTATGGGGGCTTGGCCTGATGGCGTTGATTTTGAAAATTTTGGCAAATATGGTGCCTATATTGATGTTCCTTTAGCTGATTTCAATGAACTTGGTTTCTTGCTTCTTGATGAATCTAAAGAAGGGGATGCAGCTAAAATTCAGCCAGATAATTACACGTTTAAAGATTTAGCTAATCAAACACAAATTTTCTTGAAAGATGAGGATAAGACTATTTATACGAATCCATATTTTGTAAGCACTATTCGCTTAACATCAGCACAACAAATTAGTCAAACAGAACTTTCAGCAATTATCAGCAACTTAGCAGATGCTGATAAAGATGATCTTTTAGAAAATCTTAAAGTAAGCGATAAAGATGGGAATTCTCTTGCGATTACAGCTATTAGTCTAGATGCTGCAAGCAATAAAGTAACCATTACAGGTGATTTTTCAGCAGCAACAACTTACATTGTCAGTTATGCTGGAGATCAGTATCAAGCCAATAGAAGTTGGCAATATATGGACTCACAATACGCTTATGATGGTGAATTGGGAGCACGTGTTTTTGATAATGGAGCGCGTGTTGATTTGACAGTTTGGTCACCAAGTGCCGACAGTGTTTCACTTGTGCTTTATGATAAAAATGACCAAACAAAAGTTCTTGGTAAAGTTGCCATGGCAAGAGGCGATAAGGGCGAATGGTCAGTGACGTTGACACCAAGTCTCGGTTTAGGAATTACTGATTATCGTGGTTACTATTACCATTATGAAATCACTCGTGGTGAGGATACTGTTTTAGCACTTGATCCTTATGCTAAGTCACTAGCTGAATGGAATAGTGACTTAATAGGAACAGATCCATCGTATAAGGTTGCTAAAGCTGCTATTGTCGATACAAGTGCTATTGGTAATCAAGACTTGACTTATGCAGATATTAAAGGCTACACAGCTCGTGAAGATGCCATTATTTACGAAGCACATGTTCGTGATTTCACATCTGATACGGCAATTTCAGAAGAACTCCGCAATCAATTTGGGACATTTGCGGCATTTGCTGAAAAATTGGATTATCTCCAAAGTCTAGGTGTTACTCATATTCAATTGTTACCGGTGATGAGTTATTACTATGTTAATGAAGCAATTAATAGTCAACGTTTAACTGATTATGCTTCAAGTAATACCAACTATAACTGGGGTTATGACCCACAAAGTTACTTTGCTTTGACAGGGATGTATTCTGAAAATCCAACAGATCCAGCTAAACGTATTGAAGAATTTAAGAACCTCATCAATGAAATTCACAAACATGGCATGGGTATTATCCTAGATGTTGTTTATAATCACACGGCAGATCTTGCTATTCTTGAAGATTTAGAGCCAAATTATTATCACTTCATGGAAGCAGATGGCAAAGCTAAGACAAGCTTTGGTGGTGGACGCCCAGGAACAACTCATTACATGACACGACGCATGGTCCTAGATTCTATTGCTTATTGGACAAAAGAATTCAAAGTAGACGGCTTCCGTTTTGATATGATGGGAGATTTGGATGCCCAAACTGTTCAGATGGCTTATGATAAAGCAAAAGCTTTGAATCCAAATGTTATTATGCTTGGTGAAGGCTGGATTACTTATGCGGGTGATGCTAATGATAGCCGTCAACCAGCTGACCAAACTTGGATGGCACACACGGATAGTGTTGCTTCTTTCTCTGATGATATTCGTAATCTCCTTAAATCAGGGTATCCAAGTGAAGGATCACCATGTTTTATCACTGGTGGGGCAAAAGATTTACAAGAACTCTTTAACACTATCAAAGCTCAGCCAAATAATTTCACAGCGGATGATCCAGGTGATGTAATCCAATACATTGCGGCTCACGATAATTTAACGCTTCACGATATTATTGCCAAATCAATCCATAAAGATCCATCAGTTGCTGAAAATGAATCTGAGATTCTACGTCGTCAACGTTTGGGAAATCTAATCATCTTAACTTCTCAAGGAACGGCCTTTATTCATTCAGGTCAAGAATATGGTCGCACCAAACAATTCCGTGACGAAGCTTATAAGACTCCGGTTTCTGCTGATAAAGTACCAGAAAAATCTGATTTGTTAACCAATGCGGACGGCACACCATTTGAATACCCTTATTTCATCAGTGATTCTTATGACTCAACTGATGCGATTAATCATTTTGATTGGACAAAAGCGACAGATAAAATAGCTTATCCAGAAAATGCGAAAACACAAGCTTATACGAAAGGTCTGATTGCCCTACGTCGCTCAACTGATGCCTTTACCCTTAAGACTAAGGAAGAGGTTGATAGCAAAGTTAAATTAATCACTGTACCAAACGAAAATGGGGTTGGTCAAGAAGATTTGATTATTGCTTATCAAACACAAGCAAGTAATGGAGATATTTACGCTGTCTTTATCAATGCTGATAATAAAGCGCGTGACATTGTTTTATCAGATGCCTATAAAGAGTTATTGAACTCAGAAGTGGTTGCAGATAGTGAGCAAGCTGGTTCAAGCGCAATCTTAAATCCAAAAGGTGTGGTATTTACAGAAAATGGTGTGACACTTGATCCATTGACAGCAACGATTTTACGTTTGAGAAAAGCTAGTGCTGAAACTGAGCGAACACTTTATGACCAAGCGAGTGGTGTTAGTGTTATTTTAGCGCCGGGTGAACGAGAAGATATCAAAGAAATTGAGGTAAGTCATCAAGAAACTAACGGTGCTAAAACACCAGAAATTTTAACCGGTGACGATTATGATTTATTTGATATTCAACCAACAGACGGGGCAGGTCATGCTTTGGATATCACTAAAAAAGCTCATGTTATTTTGCCGGTTGACGCTGGTAAAACAATCTCAGAGGTCTTTTATTTGCCAGCTAATGGTCAACCTCAATCCCTTGCATTCCAATTAATCAGTAAAACTATTGATGGTAAACTCGTTACATTTGCTGTTTTTGACGTAGACCACTTTAGCCAATATGGTATTGTGTACCAAGATAAAGTTGCAGAACATGAAGTTTCTGCTGATTCAGATCAAGTCTCACAAGCTACAATGGCTGTGCAAAATCAAGATAAAGTTGCTTCTGATGTTCTTAATAATCTTGAATCTGTTAAGCTAGTTGAAAATAGCACAGCTGTTTTACCAGAAACAGGTCAGAGAAATAGCAATGTTTTAAGTTTTGTAGGTCTTCTAAGCTTGGCAAGTTTAGCAGTTTTAGAGGTGAAAAGACACAAGAAAAATAGCTAAGGTCTGAATTTTTAGATAATGAAATCCCCATCCAAATAATGGAAGGGGATTTTTGTGTTGCGTCATGTTTTTGTAACCTCTTTCGTTAAAAAAATTATATAATAGTAGTAAGAAATGTAATGGGGAGTTGGTACTATGCATCTATTAATCGCACCTGATTCATTTAAAGAAAGTTTATCGGCACTTGAAGTTGCAAAAGCTATTCAGAAAGGGTTTAGAAAAGCTTTACCTAATGCTACCTTTGACTTAATGCCAGTTGGTGATGGTGGTGAAGGCACATTGGAAGCATTGACTGATGGTCTTCACTTGAAACGTGAAAGTCATACTGTTACAGGAGCCCTTGGTCAACCTGCTGAAGCTCACTATGCAACGAACGGCCGATTAGCAGTTTTTGAAATGGCCGATATTTGTGGTTTAGAAAAAGTGCCAATTGACCAGCGTAGCCCATTAACCCTTACAACAAAAGGCGTTGGTGAAATGATTGGTTACCTTGTTGAACAAGGAATTGAAGAAATCATGATTGGTGTTGGAGGAAGTTCAACAAACGATGGCGGTCTTGGTATGGCCGAAGGTTTAGGTTATCGCTTCTTCGATAAAACTGGTCATGAAGTAGAAGCTGTCGGTGAACACCTTGGTGATATTACAATGGTCTCATATGAAAGTTGTCATTGGGACTTGTCACAAACTAAGATAACAGTCATCACTGATGTAACCAATCCTTTGTGTGGCCCAAATGGAGCAACCTATATTTTTGGAGGACAAAAAGGGCTTGCAACTGAAGAATTTGCAAGCGTTGATAAAGATATGGAGCAATTCTATCAGACCTTCTTCCCTGCTGTTTTAGATTTAGCGGGAGCAGGAGCAGGTGGTGGAATGGCAGCTGGGTTATCAGCCTTTGCTGGTGGCCAAATTATCTCTGGTATTGATGCTGTCCTTGATATGCTTGATTTTGATCGACGTGTTGAAAAAGCAGATATCGTCGTAGTTGGTGAAGGACGTATGGATAAGCAAAGTTTGTCAGGGAAAGCGCCAGTTGGCCTTGCCCAACGAACACCACGCGGAAAATTAGTGATTGCTATTTGTGGTAGTCTTAAAGATGATCTACCAAGTTTTCCAATTTCAAATATTCAAGCTGCTTTCCCAATCATTGCTGATGTTGATACTTTGGAAAATACCCTTGATAAAGCCAGTCAAAACTTAGAGCGCACCGCTCAAAATATTGGAAATTTGCTAAGCTTTAATAGATTTTAATCTTTGTGGAATATTTTTGACCAGAAGCCCTTTTTAGGGGCTTCTTTTGGTTTATCATGATTGATAGGAAATTGTTCAGATAGTAGAGGATTTTCTACATTTTCAGCTTGAGTTGAATGAACAATGATACCATAAGGCGATTGTGCATTTTTTTCATCAACAATTGTAGCCTGGATGTGCAACTCTTGAGCAACTTTCATGTAAAACATTTGATTTGAAACGGATAATTTAGGCGAAATTTTAACTAATATTGTATCGTATTTTTTATTTAATTCTCCTAAAATATCACTAAAACGACTGTGGACATCTTCTAATCGACTTTCATCAAGTGGGATAGAGAGAACGACACGTTCTGCAAATGTTCCAAAATAAAGACGTTGTTCATCAGGATTTAAACGCTTTTCCCCTGTTGCAGCTTGCAAAACTTTATGTTCTAAATCAGTCATGTCAGTATCCTCCGTGTGTTATTACAATCATTATAAGTTAAATTTACTAAACTGTCAGTTTTAAACTGTTTTCATTCCAAATAATGCAAAACCGTATGAAAGTTGGTAGCGATTTTCAAAAATTCTCGTTTTTATTTGCTTAAGCGCCGATATTATGGTATTATTTTAGTGTAAAAATATTAAAAACTCATAAGGAGAGTAACATAATGTCAATTATTACTGATGTTTACGCTCGCGAAGTCCTTGACTCACGCGGTAACCCAACACTTGAAGTAGAAGTTTACACTGAATCAGGCGCATTTGGTCGTGGTATGGTTCCTTCAGGAGCTTCTACTGGTGAACACGAAGCAGTTGAACTTCGTGACGGAGACAAATCTCGTTACAACGGTCTTGGTACTCAAAAAGCTGTTGACAACGTTAACAACATCATTGCTGAAGCAATCATCGGTTTCGATGTTCGTGACCAACAAGCAATCGACCGTGCTATGATCGCTCTTGACGGTACTCCAAACAAAGGTAAACTCGGTGCAAATGCTATCCTTGGTGTTTCTATTGCCGTAGCTCGTGCAGCAGCTGACTACCTTGAAGTTCCACTTTACAGCTACCTTGGTGGTTTCAACACTAAAGTTCTTCCAACTCCAATGATGAACATCATCAACGGTGGTTCTCACTCAGACGCTCCAATCGCTTTCCAAGAATTCATGATCGTGCCTGCTGGTGCACCTACATTCAAAGAAGCTCTTCGTTGGGGTGCTGAAATCTTCCACACACTTAAGAAAATCCTTAAAGAACGTGGTCTTGAAACAGCTGTTGGTGACGAAGGTGGTTTCGCTCCTAAATTTGAAGGAACTGAAGACGCTGTAGAAACAATCATCAAAGCTATCGAAACTGCTGGTTACAAACCAGGTGAAGATGTATTCCTTGGATTTGACTGTGCTTCATCAGAATTCTACGATAACGGAATCTATGACTACACTAAATTCGAAGGTGAAGGTGCTGCTAAACGTACTGCTGCAGAACAAATCGACTACATCGAAGAATTGGTTAACAAATACCCAATCATCACTATCGAAGATGCAATGGACGAAAACGACTGGGACGGATGGAAAGAACTTACTAAACGTCTTGGTAAACGTGTTCAATTGGTCGGTGATGACTTCTTCGTAACAAACACTTCATACCTTGCACGTGGTATCAAAGAAGAAGCTGCTAACTCAATCCTTATCAAAGTTAACCAAATCGGTACTTTGACTGAAACATTCGAAGCTATCGAAATGGCTAAAGAAGCTGGTTACACTGCAGTTGTATCACACCGTTCAGGTGAAACTGAAGATTCAACAATCGCTGACATCGCAGTTGCAACTAACGCTGGTCAAATTAAAACTGGTTCACTTTCACGTACTGACCGTATCGCTAAATACAACCAATTGCTTCGTATCGAAGACCAACTTGGTGAAGTAGCTGAATACCGTGGATTGAAATCATTCTACAACCTTAAAAAATAATCTCTGATTATATAAGGTAAAAACCTTAGCTTAGGCTAAGGTTTTTTGATGTGTTTAAAAAGACAAATTAGCATCGAAAATAGTGCTCATAGTACGACAAACAACAATAAAAAGATAGAAAAAACGTCTGAAGGATTGTCCTCAGACGCTTTTTAGTATGTTATTTTTCGAATTCAGCTTTACTTTTAGTATCAGCATACTCTTCAGCAACTTCTTTTGAAAGAATATCATCATAGCTTGGTAGTGTAATACTAGATCCGTATTTGTTTTTCAAAGCAGTGGTTACAAGTCGGTAAGCTAAGTTGGCATTGCGTGATAGGATTGGTCCGTGGAAGTAGCTTCCAAAGACGTTCTTGTAATGAACACCTTCAGTACCGTCTTCTTTATTATTACCGTTTCCGTAAACACATGTTCCAAGTGGTTTTTCATCTTCTGAAAGGAAAGTACGTCCTTGGTGATTTTCAAAACCGTAATAAGTTTCGTTAAATTCATCATTGTGAATTTTGATATCACCGATAAAACGATTATTATTTTGACTAAGGGTATAGTGTCCCATAACCCCAAGACCATCGATTTTTTCACCGTTTGCTTGGACGTAGTATTGACCCAATAATTGAAAGCCACCACAAATAGCAAGAATGACTTTGTTTTTATTGATGAAATCAGCGATACCTTCTTTTTTACTTGGAAGATCTTTGGCGACAATAGATTGTTCGTAGTCTTGTCCGCCTCCGAAGAAGACCATATCATAATAATCGCTATCAAATGAATCCCCTAATGAAACGATATCAAAAGTCATTTTAGCGCCAAGTTTTTCACCGACATATTTCATCATAAGGATGTTCCCGTTGTCGCCATAGGTATTCATCAGATTTCCATAAAGGTGAGCAACGTTTAATTCGTATTGATAATCTTTAGTGTTAGGAGATTGTAGTGAAGTATATGTCATCTTAGTTCATCTCCTTTCCAACAGCATGTCGACTAGCTAATATTTCTCGGAATTGTAGCATAGCAGTATAAGTAGCGAGGATATAAGCATGGTCAGTTGGTTGAGCTTCAATCAATGCCATAATATCTTCTAAACTTTCTGCTTCTGTAATTTTATCTTCATCATAACCTGTCACACGTAAGCGACGTGCGATTTCAGAGTGACGAACCCCACCAGCAAATGCTTGAGGGATATCCATATCTAGGATAGATTCGAAGTTAGCATCCCAAATCCAGCTAGTATCAATTCCATCAGCATAGTTAGCATTCAGTAGGACTGATAAGGTAAATGGATATGGTGCTAGTTTAATCATGTCAAGTGCTTGGCTGGCGCCAACTGGGTTTTTGATAAGAACCAAAGTACATGATTTATCACCAATTTTGAAAGTTTCTTGACGGCCAAATACAGCGCGACTCTTGTCAAAACCAGCCTTGATTTTTTCAGGTTCAACGCCGAAGAATTCAGCAACAGAAACAGCAGCAAGGGCATTGTAGATGTTGTAAAGGCCACCAACGTTGATTTTGTATCCTTGTCCATCAATGACAAATTCAGAAGTTGTGTTTGTGATTTTTGTTAATTCTGTTAAGGCATAATCGAGTTTTGGACGGTGGAAGCCACAATTTTCACAAACATAATCACCAAGGTTGGCATAAGTGTTAAGTTTGTATTTTAAGATGCTTTGGCACTGCGGACACAAAATACCTTCAGTGTTGTAGTGAGCCAACTCAGGATCATGTTTTTCAGTATCAAATCCGTAGTATTTTACTGGATTGACCACAGTTGTTGAATTAAAGAGTGGACTGTCACCATTTGCCAAGATTGTAGCATTAGGAGCTTTAGCAGCACCATCCAAAATCATTTGATATGTTGTGTAGATTTCACCATAGCGGTCCATTTGGTCACGGAAAATATTTGTGAAAACAAATAGACTTGGTGTGATGTACTCAGTGATTTTTGGAAGGCTGGCTTCATCGATTTCTAGCACAGCAATTTTTTTGCCAGATTTAGCTCTTTTAGCTGTCAAGAAAGTTGACGTAATTCCGGTAATCATGTTAGCACCGCTTGGATTTGTCACAATCTCACCGAAAGCTTCGCGTAAAATTCCAACTGTCAAGGCAGTTGTGAGGGTTTTACCGTTTGTTCCTGTCACGACAACAATCTCGTAATCTTTTGCAATCGTATCTAAAATATCTTTGTCGAATTTGAGGGCGATTTTTCCAGGCAAGGTTGAGCCACGTCCCATTTTTGAAAGAATGGCGTGAGCTACTTTACCAGCCGTAATTCCCATTAATGTGTTTACCTTCATAGGAATATTGTACCACAAAAAGGTATTTTCGAATAAAGAAAATCTGTTTTAAAAGTGGTATAATAGTATGGTAGTTTTAATTAGTTAGAGAAAAGAGATGTAGGTATGAGTAATTTAGCGGCTATTGATGCCAAGTTTTGGGCAACTTTAGTTGAAAATCCATGGACTATTGTTGTTCATTTACTAGATATTTTAATCGTAGCGTATTTTATTTATCGTTTAATAAAAGCCTTAGCGGGGACGAAGATTATGTCCTTGATTCAAGGGGTTGTCTTCTTTATCTTATTGAAATTCATCGCTGAGTGGATTGGGTTTACGACCATTTCTTATTTGATGAATCAAGTTATCACATATGGTGTGATAGCGTGTGTTGTGATTTTTGCACCTGAGATTCGTTCAGGACTTGAAAAATTTGGTCGTTCAACACAAGTTTTTTCACAAACACAACAAGTTAGTGATGAAGAAAAATTAGTTGAAGCTTTGGTCAAATCTGTAGCTTACATGAGTCCACGTAAAATCGGAGCTTTGATTTCTATCGAGCGTACACAAACTTTGCAAGAATATATTGCAACAGGGATTCCTTTGGATGCAGATATTTCGAGTCAATTATTGATTAATATTTTCATTCCGAATACTCCTTTGCATGATGGTGCTGTTATCATTAGTGGTAATAAGATTGCGACAGCGTGTTCTTACCTTCCATTGTCTGAATCCATGGCGATTTCTAAGGAATTCGGGACACGTCACCGCGCAGCTATTGGGCTTTCTGAAAACTCTGATGCTCTTACAATTGTTGTGTCAGAAGAAACTGGTGGTATTTCAATCACGTCAAAAGGCGAGTTCTTGCACGATCTGACAAAAGAAAACTTTGAAGCTATTCTTCGTACGCATTTAATTACAAAAGTTGATGAAGAAGACCACTGGTATCAAAAATTTTGGAGGAAGAAAAAATGAGAAAGTTTTTCAATAGTCAATTTTGGTTGGTTATTGTATCAATTATCTTTTCCATTCTTCTATTTTTGACTGCCACAACAAGTAATTATAAGAACGTTGGGTCACAAGTGTCCGGGGCAACAGAGACCTTTACGCACACACTGACCAATGTTCCTATCGATATCAAATATGATAGCGATAAGTATTTTATTAGTGGTTATTCTTATGAAACAGAAGTTTATTTAACATCAATTAACCGTGTTAAATTAGATTCAGAGATTAATAATGATACGAGAAGTTTTAAGGTTGTTGCCGATTTGACTGGATTAGGTGAAGGTACTCAAACCGTACCACTTAAGGTAACTAATTTACCTTCAGGTGTTACAGCAACAGCTTCACCAAATAATATTTCAGTGACAATTGGTAAAAAGAAAACCAAAACTTTTGAGGTTCAAGGTGTTATTGACGATAACCAAATTGCCAAAGGCTATGAATTGAAGAAGGTATCGACTGACATTTCAGAAGTTGAAGTGACTAGTTCAGAGTCAATCATTGATCAAATTGATCATGTAGTTGCCAAGTTGCCAGAAAATGAAGTTTTAAATAGCAACTATAATGGACGAGTTGCCTTGCAAGCAGTAGCCGCCGATGGAACAATCCTAGCTAGTGCTATCAACCCTTCAAAAGCAAGACTTGAAGTTAACATTAAGAAATTGACTAAGACTGTGCCTGTTACTGTTAAGATGACTGGCAAAATGAATGACAAACTATCAAAAATTTCTTACAATCTTAGTCAAGATCAGGTGACGATTTCTGGTAGTCAAGATGCTCTTAATGCTGTCAATGAAGTTGTTGCAAATGTCGATGTGTCGAATGTAACAAAAGATACGAATTTAAGTGTTAATTTAACAGCTGATAATGTAGCTGTTGAGCCTTCAGTAGTGACGGTACAGTTGACAGTGACCAAAAAATAGTTCATAATAGCTAAGACTATATATTAAAGAATACAGGATGAGCTTTGTCCTTGTCCTTAAGAAATGAATATTAGTAATGGAGGAAGCGAATTTTTCGCTAAAAAAATAATGGGAAAATATTTTGGAACAGATGGTGTTCGTGGAGAAGCAAATGTTGAGCTGACCCCTGAGTTAGCATTCAAATTGGGACGCTTTGGTGGCTATGTTCTTAGCCAGCATGAAACAGGACGTCCAAAAGTATTTGTGGCACGCGATACTCGTATTTCTGGTGAAATGCTTGAATCAGCATTGGTCGCTGGTCTTCTTTCAGTTGGTATTGAAGTTTATAAACTTGGCGTTTTAGCCACTCCAGGTGTTTCATACCTTGTACGTACTGAAAAAGCTAGTGCTGGTGTTATGATTTCTGCTAGTCACAACCCTGCACAAGATAACGGAATTAAATTCTTTGGTGGTGACGGCTTTAAATTGGCTGATGATCAAGAGTTGGAAATTGAAGCTCTTCTTGATGCACCTGAAGATACTCTTCCTCGCCCTTCAGCAGACGGCTTGGGAACACTTGTTGATTATCCAGAAGGACTTCGTAAATACGAAAAATTCCTTGTTTCTACAGGTGTGAGCCTTGAAGGAATGAAAGTTGCTCTTGATACTGCTAATGGTTCAGCCTCAGTATCAGCACGTGATGTTTTCCTTGATTTGGATGCTGATATTACTGTTATTGGTGAAAATCCAGATGGTCTTAACATCAATGATGGTGTTGGTTCAACTCACCCAGAACAATTACAAGAACTTGTTAAAGAATCTGGCGCTGCTGTTGGTTTGGCCTTCGATGGTGACAGTGACCGTTTGATTGCCGTTGATGAAAACGGAGAAATCGTTGATGGTGACAAAGTAATGTACATCATCGGTAAATATCTATCAGAACGCGGACAATTGGCTCACAATACTATCGTAACAACTGTTATGTCAAACCTTGGTTTCCACAAAGCACTTGACCGTGAAGGGATTAACAAAGCTATCACAGCAGTTGGTGACCGTTACGTTGTTGAAGAAATGCGTAAATCTGGTTACAACCTTGGTGGTGAACAATCAGGTCATGTTATCATCATGGATTACAACACAACTGGTGACGGTCAATTGACTGGTATCCAATTGGTTAAAGTGATGAAAGAGACTGGTAAAACACTTTCTGAATTGGCTGCTGAAGTAACTATCTACCCACAAAAATTAGTTAACGTTCGTGTTGAAAACAGCATGAAGAGCAAGGCTATGGAAGTTCCAGCTATTGCTGAAATCATCAGAAAAATGGAAGAAGAAATGAATGGTAATGGTCGTATCTTGGTTCGCCCAAGTGGTACTGAACCACTTCTTCGTGTCATGGCTGAAGCACCAACTGATGCCGAAGTTAGCTATTATGTAGATACGATTGCGGATGTTGTTCGTAAAGAAATCGGAATTGATTAATGAAATAAATGAAAAAGGTTAGAGCAGCAATGCTCTACTTTTTTTGCTAGTTTAGAGAGTTTTATTGTGTTTAATTCATTGGTTATCTTTCTTAAAAATGTTATAATAGCGTCATGCTAACAAAACCAACATCAGCTTATGTACATATTCCTTTTTGTACGCAGATTTGTTATTATTGTGATTTCTCAAAGGTATTTATCAAGAACCAGCCTGTCGATGAGTATTTACAGGCTCTTATTCGTGAGTTTGAGTCTTATGATATTAAACAGTTGCGTACTTTATATATCGGTGGTGGAACACCAACCTCAATTACTGCAGAACAGCTGGAGTATTTGTTGACGAATTTGACTAAGCACTTGGATTTGAGTGCTTTAGAAGAATTCACCATTGAAGCTAACCCAGGTGATTTAACAGAAGATAAGATAGAAGTGCTCAAGCGTTCAGCTGTTAATCGTGTGTCACTTGGCGTTCAAACTTTCAATGACAAACATTTGAAACAAATCGGTCGTAGTCACAATGAAGCACAGATTTATTCAACGATTTCGAATTTGAAAAAAGCTGGTTTTCATAACATTTCAATTGACTTGATTTATGCTCTTCCTGGTCAAACTATGGAAGATGTTAAGGAAAATGTGGCTAAGGCTATTGCCCTTGATATTCCGCACTTGAGTCTTTATAGCTTAATTTTGGAGCATCATACGGTTTTCATGAATAAGATGCGTCGCGGTAAATTACAATTACCTAAAGAAGACTTGGAAGCGGAGATGTTTGAATATATTATTTCTGAGCTGGAAGCTAATGGCTTTGAGCATTATGAAATATCAAACTTCACCAAACCAGGTTTTGAAAGCCGTCATAATTTGATGTATTGGGATAATGCAGAGTATTTTGGTGTGGGAGCAGGAGCTTCTGGCTATTTAAATGGTGTCCGTTATCGTAATCGAGGGCCAATTCAGCATTATCTTAAAGCAGTTGCCCAAGGTAATGCTAGATTATCAGAAGAAACGTTGACAAAAGATGAGATGATGGAAGAAGAATTGTTCTTAGGATTACGTAAAAAATCAGGTGTTTCTATCGCCAGATTTGAAGAAAAATTCGGCTTGCCTTTTGAAGAACGTTATGGTCAAATTGTGAGAGACCTTTGTCAGCAGGGCTTATTAGTTCCAGATGATAAGGTAGTACGCATGACCAAAAAAGGACTATTTTTGGGAGACACAGTCGCAGAGAGATTTATATTGGAGTAAAAAAGATGGGATTAAGTTATCAAGAAAAATATCAAGTACCTTTTTATGAAAGTGATATTAATCAAAATATGAAATTATCACAACTCTTATCGCTTGTTTTGCAGGTTTCTGGCAAGCAATCGTTAAGTCTTGGAATGAGTGACGAGTATGTTTTTCAAACTTATAATCTTGTCTGGATTATCACAGAATACGCTATTGAGATTGATCGTTTGCCTAAATACACTGAAAACATTGTGATTGAGACGGTCCCAACAGCTTATAACAAGCTCTTTTGTTACCGTGATTTTAATGTCTACGGTCAAGATGGTGAGAAGATTTTGACCATTCATTCAACCTTTGTTTTGATGGATTATGACACTCGAAAAGTACATCCTGTCGTTGATGACATTGTGGATGTCTACCAAGTGGAAAAAGTTAAGAAAATCTATCGTGGTCCTCGCTATGAAGGTTTGGAAAATCCAGAAGAAACTCTTTATCATGTGCGTTTCTTTGATCTTGATTTAAATGGTCATGTTAATAATAGTAAATACCTTGAATGGATGTATGATGTTTTAGATGTCAACTTTTTAGAAAAATACATTCCTCATCATATTAATTTAAAATATGTTAAAGAGGTTCAATATGGTCATGACATCAAATCACGTGTTGAACGTGATGGTTTGACAACTAAACATGAAATTGTCACTCAAGGTGTGGTACGAGCTCAAGCACGCATTGAATGGAAAGAAAAATAAGTGCTCTGCTATTTTTAAATAATTAAGGAAAGAAGTAAGACTTAATGACCTTTTAACTTACCTGAAAGGTCATTTACTATATATGGAGGAAAGAATGACTTATAAAGGCTATTTGATTGATTTAGACGGAACAATTTATAAAGGAAAAGATCGTATTCCAGCTGGGGAACGCTTTATCCAACGTCTACAAGAACGACAAATTCCTTATGTATTGGTAACGAACAACTCAACACGTACTCCTGAAAAAGTACAAGAAATGCTGGCAACACAATTTAATGTTCACACGCCCCTTAATACGATTTATACGGCAACAATGGCAACGATTGATTACATGAATGATTTAAATCGTGGCAAAACTGTTTATGTGATTGGGGAAACTGGTTTGAAAACAGCTATCGCAGAAGCCGGTTATGTCGAAGATACTGAAAATCCGGCCTATGTCGTTGTTGGACTTGATACTGATTTGACTTATGAAAAATTGGCAGTAGCGACACTTGCTATTCAAAAAGGTGCTGTCTTTATCGGAACAAACCCAGACTTGAACATTCCAACAGAACGTGGTTTGATGCCAGGAGCTGGTGCCATTAACAATCTTTTGGAAGTTGCAACACGTGTTAAACCAGTTTATATCGGAAAACCGAATGCTATTATCATGAACAAAGCTTTGGACGTCCTTGGGGTCAAACGTGAAGAAGCTATCATGGTTGGAGATAACTACCTAACAGATATCATGGCAGGAATTCAAAATGATATTGCTACTTTACTTGTGACAACAGGATTTACCAAACCTGAAGAAGTGCCAACACTTCCAGTAAAACCTGACCATGTACTAGCTAGCCTTGACGAATGGAATTTTGATGAAAAATAGAATTTGGACCTTTAGCACTTGGTTATGGCTATTATCTTTTGCAGTGCTAGTAGCTATTTACGGCGCTTGGTTAATCTATCCTTTAGAGGTAGATTGGCTTAAGCTAACCCTCCAAGTGACTATAACAAAAGCTGACCTCTTAAAAAACTTCAATGTCTTGATGACATATCTGACAAATCCCTTATCTCACACCTTGGCTATGCCTGATTTTCCATCATCAGCTAGCGGGCTTAAGCATTTTTGTGATGTGAAGCATCTATTTCATTTAGCACAAGCAGTATTCATCTTACTAGCTTATCCTTCTTGGCGTTTTTGGAAAAATAGCAGAGCTGACAAATCCCTTTTTCTACATCAAAAAACATTTGCTTTTGCAGCTATTTTACCGATTTTCATTGCAGTAGCGGGACTTTTGATTGGCTTTGACCAATTTTTCACCCTTTTTCATGAAATGCTATTTCCAGGGGATTCTAGTTGGCTCTTTAACCCAGCAACAGATCCGATCATCTGGGTGTTACCAGAAGAATACTTCATGCACTGCTTTATCATCTTCTTTGTAACTTATGAAGCGATGATGCTAAGCCTAGTCGCAATAGCTCGTAAGCAATTAAATCATCGCCTAAAAAATAATGAGAGAAAGGATGAAAAATGACATTTGCATGGTACTTTTGGCTACTGTTTGCAGTAGCGTGGATATTTGCCATCACATTTTGGGTAAAATCAGCTGATATTTCTCAAAAATGGCTACGCATCACCTTCGTTATCGCAGGTATCATCGCCTTTCTTCTACCCTTTTTCTGGGGTTGGCTGGTGAGTTAAGCAGCAATAAAATAAAAAGAAAACAAGCGTGGAAACGCTTGTTTTTTAATAATTTGAGGAGTAAAATAAACTTGTTTAATTTTGTTATATCTATTTGAATCACAAAAAAATACACCCGAATCGGGTGCCACTTTTACAAGTTGTGTACGGACAAAGCCTTATTTTAACTCGCTGTGTTGTTTCGAATAGTTCCAACAGAATTATTGTAGTATTTTATTTATTAATTTGCAAGTGTTTTATTAAAAAAGGAGAAAAAATGAAAAAGTCATATTCAATTGGGCTCGATATAGGTACTAATAGTGTAGGTTGGGCTGTGATTACTGATGATTACAAAGTTCCAGCTAAAAAGATGAAAGTTTTAGGAAATACAGATAAGAAGTATATCAAGAAAAACTTACTGGGTGCACTGTTATTTGATAGCGGTGAAACTGCTGAAGTAACACGTTTGAAGCGTACAGCTAGACGTCGCTACACACGTCGTAAAAATCGTTTACGTTATCTACAAGAAATTTTTGCTAAAGAAATGGCAAAAGTTGATGAAAGTTTCTTTCAACGCTTGGAAGAATCTTTCTTGACAGATGATGATAAAACTTTTGATTCTCATCCAATTTTTGGAAATAAAGCTGAAGAAGATGCTTATCATCAAAAATTCCCGACAATTTACCATCTGCGAAAACATCTTGCTGATTCTCAAGAAAAAGCAGATTTGCGCTTAATCTATCTTGCTTTAGCACATATGATTAAATATCGTGGTCATTTTTTGATTGAAGGTGAATTGAATGCTGAAAATACAGATGTTCAAAAGTTATTCAATGTTTTTGTTGAAACATATGATAAGATTGTTGATGAAAGTCACTTATCGGAAATTGAAGTTGATGCTTCAAGTATTTTAATAGAAAAAGTTAGTAAATCACGTCGTTTAGAAAATCTTATTAAGCAGTATCCGACGGAAAAGAAAAATACTTTATTTGGAAATCTAATTGCACTAGCTTTAGGATTGCAACCAAATTTCAAAACAAATTTTAAGTTATCTGAAGATGCCAAATTACAATTTTCTAAAGATACTTATGAAGAAGATTTAGAAGAGTTACTTGGGAAAATTGGAGATGATTACGCAGATTTATTTATTTCAGCTAAAAATCTATACGATGCTATTTTGTTGTCAGGAATTTTAACTGTTGATGATAATTCTACAAAAGCACCCCTATCTGCTTCAATGATTAAACGTTATGTTGAACACCATGAAGATTTAGAAAAGCTAAAAGAATTCATTAAGGCAAATAAATCTGAGTTGTATCACGATATTTTTAAAGATAAAAACAAAAATGGCTATGCTGGCTATATCGATAATGGTGTTAAACAAGACGAATTTTATAAATATTTGAAAACAATTCTCACTAACATCGATGGTAGTGATTATTTCCTAGATAAAATTGAACGTGAAGATTTCTTAAGAAAACAAAGAACATTTGATAATGGTTCGATTCCGCACCAAATTCATTTACAAGAAATGCATGCAATTTTGCGCCGTCAAGGTGAGTATTATCCATTCTTAAAAGAAAATCAAGCTAAAATTGAAAAAATATTAACTTTTAGAATCCCTTACTACGTAGGTCCATTAGCAAGAAAAGATAGTCGTTTTGCTTGGGCTAATTACCATTCAGATGAGCCGATTACACCGTGGAATTTTGATGAAGTGGTGGATAAAGAAAAATCAGCTGAAAAGTTTATCACACGAATGACTTTAAATGATTTATATTTACCTGAAGAAAAGGTTTTACCGAAACACAGTCATGTATATGAAACATTTACGGTTTATAATGAATTAACAAAAATTAAGTATGTTAATGAACAAGGTGAGTCGTTTTTCTTCGATGCAAATATGAAGCAAGAAATCTTTGACCACGTATTTAAAGAAAATCGTAAAGTTACGAAAGCTAAACTTTTAAGCTATCTTAATAATGAGTTCGAAGAGTTTAGAATCAATGATTTAATTGGTCTTGATAAAGATAGTAAATCATTTAATGCTAGCCTTGGAACTTATCATGATTTGAAAAAGATTTTGGATAAATCTTTCTTAGATGATAAGACAAATGAACAAATCATTGAAGATATTGTGTTGACTTTGACCTTATTTGAAGATAGAGATATGATTCATGAACGTCTTCAAAAATACAGTGATTTCTTTACTTCGCAACAGTTGAAGAAACTTGAACGCCGCCATTATACTGGTTGGGGACGTCTATCATATAAACTGATTAATGGAATTCGCAATAAGGAAAATAACAAAACTATTCTTGATTTCTTGATTGATGATGGTCATGCTAACCGCAATTTTATGCAATTGATTAACGACGAGTCATTATCATTTAAAACTATTATTCAAGAAGCACAAGTTGTAGGTGATGTTGACGATATTGAAGCAGTTGTTCATGATTTACCTGGAAGTCCTGCTATTAAGAAAGGAATTCTTCAAAGTGTCAAAATTGTCGATGAATTAGTCAAAGTAATGGGACATAATCCTGAAAATATTATCATTGAAATGGCGCGTGAAAATCAAACAACTGGTTATGGAAGAAATAAATCAAATCAACGTTTGAAACGCCTACAAGACTCTCTGAAAGAATTTGGTAGTGACATCCTTAGTAAGAAGAAACCTTCTTATGTTGATAGTAAAGTTGAAAATTCTCATCTTCAAAACGATCGTTTGTTCCTATACTATATCCAAAATGGTAAGGATATGTACACAGGAGAAGAACTTGATATTGATCGTTTAAGTGATTATGATATTGACCATATCATCCCTCAAGCTTTTATCAAAGATAATTCAATCGATAATAAGGTCTTGACAAGTTCAGCTAAAAACCGCGGTAAGTCAGATGATGTGCCAAGTATTGAAATTGTTCGTAATAGAAAATCGTACTGGTATAAATTGTATAAATCAGGGTTAATTTCTAAACGTAAATTTGATAATTTAACTAAAGCAGAACGTGGTGGGTTAACTGAAGCTGATAAAGCCGGATTTATTAAACGCCAATTAGTTGAAACACGTCAAATCACAAAACATGTCGCACAAATTTTAGATGCTCGTTTCAATATGGAACGTGATGAAAATGATAAGGTGATTCGTGATGTGAAAATCATTACTTTAAAATCAAATCTAGTTTCGCAATTCCGAAAAGAATTTAAGTTCTATAAAGTTCGCGAAATCAATGATTATCATCATGCTCATGACGCTTATCTCAATGCCGTTGTTGGGACAGCTTTACTTAAAAAATATCCAAAATTGGCACCAGAATTTGTATACGGTGAGTATAAGAAATATGATGTTCGAAAACTTATTGCCAAATCTTCTGAAGAGTATTCTAAAATTGGGAAAGCAACAGCAAAATATTTCTTCTACTCAAATTTGATGAATTTCTTTAAAACAAAAGTTAAATATGCGGATGGTAGAGTATTTGAACGACCAGATATCGAGACAAATACAGATGGTGAAGTTGTCTGGAATAAGCAAAAAGATTTTGACATTGTTCGCAAAGTTCTGTCATACCCTCAAGTTAATATTGTGAAAAAAGTTGAAGCTCAAACTGGTGGATTCTCAAAAGAATCTATCTTATCTAAAGGTGATTCAGATAAATTAATACCACGTAAGACGAAAAAGGTTTATTGGGATACTAAAAAATACGGTGGTTTTGATAGTCCAACAGTCGCTTATTCAGTTTTGGTAGTTGCTGATATTGAGAAAGGTAAAGCTAAGAAGTTAAAAACTGTAAAAGAATTAGTTGGTATTTCTATTATGGAACGCTCTTTCTTTGAAGAAAATCCAGTCTCATTCTTAGAGAAAAAAGGATATCATAATATCCAAGAGGACAAATTAATAAAACTCCCTAAATACAGCCTTTTTGAGTTTGAGGGTGGAAGAAGACGTTTGTTGGCTAGTGTTATGGCAAATGACAATAAAAAAGGTGAATTGCAGAAAGGAAACGAGTTTGTTTTGCCACAATATTTAGTTAATTTTCTTTATCATGCCCATCGAGTGAGAAAAATTGATGAACAAGAACATTTTGATTTTGTTAAAAATCATAGAGATTATTTTGAGTTAATCTTTAAATATATTGAAAATTATACAAAAAAATACGTTAATGCTGAAGGAAGTATAAAGAAAGTAGCAAAAGCACTCGAAAAAAGTGATTCTCTTACTCTAGAAGAACTATCAGATTCATTCATTAATTTATTATCACTGACTTCATTTGGTGCTCCTATTGATTTTACTTTTGCAAGAGTGAAGATTTCAAGAATTCGTTATAGGACACCAAGTATTATTTTAGATGCCACCCTCATCCACCAATCTGTCACTGGCCTTTATGAAACACGTATTGATTTGAGTAAATTAGGAGAAGAGTAATGGGATGGCGTACGGTTATTGTAAATGAGCATTCGAAATTATCATATAAGAATAATCATTTGATTTTTAAGGATGCTTATCATACTGAGATGATTCATTTAGAAGAAATTGATATCCTTTTGCTTGAAACGACAAATATTGTTTTGACGACGATGTTGATTGAGCGTTTGGTTGATAGAAATATTTTAATTATTTTTTGTGATGAGAAACGTTTGCCAACTGCAATGCTGACGCCTTATTATGGTCGCCACGATTCTAGTTTACAGCTGACAAATCAAATTGCTTGGGATGATGAAGTTAAGTGTGATGTTTGGACTAATATAATTGCTCAAAAAATATTAAATCAAAGCATGTATCTTGGTGAATGTTCTTACTTTGAAAAGTCACAATCCATTATGGACTTATATCATGGCTTAGAACCTTTTGATCCTAGCAACCGTGAGGGACACTCTGCAAGAATATATTTTAATACCTTGTTTGGAAATGATTTTTCTCGTGAACAGGATAATGACATTAATGCGGGCTTAGACTATGGTTACACTCTTTTATTGAGTATGTTTGCGCGTGAGCTAGTTGTTTGTGGTTGTATGACTCAATTTGGTTTGAAACACTCTAATCAGTTCAATCAATTCAATTTAGCTAGTGACATAATGGAACCATTCCGTCCAATTGTTGATAGAATTGTGTATGAAAATCGTAACTCTTCTTTTGTGAAGATTAAAAGAGAGCTGTTTACGATGTTTGATGAGACTTATTCTTACAACAATAAGGAAATGTATTTGAATAATATTGTTAGTGATTACACGAAAAAAGTAGTCAAAGCTCTTAATCATAACGGGAAAGGAGTTCCTGAATTTAGGATATGAGTTATCGATATATGCGAATGATTTTAATGTTTGACATGCCAACAGAAACTGTAGAAGAGCGTAAAGCTTATCGTAAATTCCGTAAGTTTTTACTAAGTGAAGGCTTTATCATGCATCAATTTTCAGTTTACAGCAAATTATTATTAAATAATTCAGCTAACAAAGCCATGGTTGATAGGTTGCAAGCTAACAATCCTAAAAAGGGAAGCATTACACTTTTGACAGTAACTGAAAAACAGTTTGCTCGTATGATTTACCTTAACGGTGAAAAAAATACTAGCATTGCTAATTCTGATAGACGATTAGTATTTCTTGGAGAGGATTACAGTGATGAAGATTAATTTTCCGATTTTGGATGAACCAATCGAGCTAAGTAATGCAACGATTTTAACGATTGAGGAAGTGAGTGTATTTTCGAATCTTGTTAGACAACTTTATTCCTATACTGAAGAAAGTGAGTTGAAGTTATTTGACAAGAAATTGAAATCATTGAAAGAATCAGAATTACTTGTGGTTACAGATATTTTAGGTTTTGATGTCAATTCTTCATCTATGCTCAAATTAATTCATGCTGACCTAGAAAGTCAGTTAAATGATAAACCAGAAGTCAAATCGATGATTGAAAATCTTGCGGACACTATCACAGAATTGATAGCTTATGAGTGTTTAGAAAATGAGCTTGACTTGGAATATGATGAAATCACAATCCTTGAATTGATAAAAGCTCTTGGGGTTAAGATTGAAACTCAAAGCGATACCATTTTTGAAAAGTGCTTTGAAATTCTTCAAATTTACAACTACCTTAGTAAAAAGAAGTTGTTGGTTTTTGTTAATAGCGGAGCTTATTTAAGCATGGAAGAAATGCAAAAACTAATTGAATATATTGAGCTATCTAATCAACGTGTGCTTTTTGTAGAACCTCACAGGCTTTATGATTTTCCGCAGTATGTTTTAGATAAGGATTATTTTCTACTAGCAGAAAATATGAATTAAAAACGAATAAAAAAGTGTCTACTATTTTTGTAGTAGACGCTTTTTTGTATATTGTTTGATGCATACGCATAATACGTATAAAATAAAAGAAAAAGGTATCATGCTAGTAACAGGATTGGGTTGAATTTCCGGGGTTTGGTGGTGGAACAGAATGTAGTGATGTCGAAGAAGCAATGAAAAATGCTCGTGAAATGTTAGAAAGTTCACTAGATGCTTACTTAGATGAGGGGCTAACGCTGCCGAAAGTTATCGATATGAATGAACTATCAGTTTCTGATGGGGTTATTTCTTTGATTCAGTCAGATCCGTCTCCTTATTTAAAGAGTTCAAAAGCTATTCGAAAAAATGTTACAGTCCCAGAATAGTTAGTCAGATTAGCTGATCGTGAACACATCAATTATTCAGAAGTTTTAACCCAAATTTTGGAGAAAATATTGCAATTGTAAATTATATGAATGCTTAGAAATATTGAAATATCAAGGTTTTTAAGGTATAATAGAGCTAACATGAAGGAGCTATTCGAAGCTGAAGTCTGGCTGAGACAAATGGCGCGATTACGAAATTTCGTGAGAAAAAATGGTCCACGAGGTTTTAGAGCTGTGTTGTTTCGAATGGTTCCAAAACCAAGTCAAGGTTAAATTCAACGCTAATACAGTTTTAGAGCTGTGTTGTTTCGAATGGTTCCAAAACAAATTGGTCGACTGAAAGCGAGGAATATCAGTTTTAGAGCTGTGTTGTTTCGAATGGTTCCAAAACGGCTAGCATTTAAAAATAAAAAAAGAAAGCGTTTTAGAGCTGTGTTGTTTCGAATGGTTCCAAAACGAAACTAAGATGGATCTGAAAGATTTAGAAGTTTTAGAGCTGTGTTGTTTCGAATGGTTCCAAAACACGCAATTAACACTACTGAAGAAGCTTACAGTTTTAGAGCTGTGTTGTTTCGAATGGTTCCAAAACTTTTCGATTGTCACGAATTCGCCCGTCGTTGTTTTAGAGCTGTGTTGTTTCGAATGGTTCCAAAACCTATGCTTGACAAATCAAGGAACACGCCTTTAGTTTTAGAGCTGTGTTGTTTCGAATGGTTCCAAAACTTCGCTCAAATTCATTTTCTGGTAACGGTTGTTTTAGAGCTGTGTTGTTTCGAATGGTTCCAAAACATAGAGGCGCTGATAGTGGTGCTGACCCTTGTTTTAGAGCTGTGTTGTTTCGAATGGTTCCAAAACGCAAGGTATTCCTGGTAAAGCAGGAGCAGAGTTTTAGAGCTGTGTTGTTTCGAATGGTTCCAAAACCCTATTTTTATCGGTAACTTTAGGTAACTAGTTTTAGAGCTGTGTTGTTTCGAATGGTTCCAAAACTATTTTGTTCATCTTCTTTTATCTGTGCATGTTTTAGAGCTGTGTTGTTTCGAATGGTTCCAAAACCTCCTTGCAGTAACATTTGAAAGCTTTTTTGTTTTAGAGCTGTGTTGTTTCGAATGGTTCCAAAACTTTCAAAGTTTTAATATAACCTTCACTTCCGTTTTAGAGCTGTGTTGTTTCGAATGGTTCCAAAACGTCTGGGCAACTGGTCAAGGTATTCCAAGTGTTTTAGAGCTGTGTTGTTTCGAATGGTTCCAAAACAGATGTCGATGTATGAAGTGATGGACGAAAGTTTTAGAGCTGTGTTGTTTCGAATGGTTCCAAAACTACACTCAAAATTTGGTCGTGGAGAGTGCGGTTTTAGAGCTGTGTTGTTTCGAATGGTTCCAAAACTCTTTAATGGCGACATTAAGAACATGACAAGTTTTAGAGCTGTGTTGTTTCGAATGGTTCCAAAACAGATTTCACGGATACATTACGATTGAGAATGTTTTAGAGCTGTGTTGTTTCGAATGGTTCCAAAACCAGGATTCCTCTTTTCTATTTTTTTATTTTGTTTTAGAGCTGTGCTGTTTCGAATGGTTCTGATGATTTTTTTTATCCATGAAAATCAACTAAAACTTTAGTGAAAATACCTTTCAACGTTTTTCAAAAATTTTCTTTTATGGTAAAATTGAAGGTGAATTTATTTTAGTTAGATAGGTTGGATTGTTTACATGGAAAAAACTTTCTTTATGATTAAACCAGATGGTGTGAAACGTGGGCTTGTCGGTGAAGTATTGCACCGTATCGAACGTCGTGGTTTCAAAATTGAAAAATTAGAAATGCGTATGGCAACTCCAGAATTGCTAGAAAAACACTACGAAGACTTAGTTGACCGTCCATTCTTCCCACTAATCGTTGACTTTATGACAAGTGGTCCAGTGATTGCTGGTGTTATGTCAGGTGAAGAAGTGATTTCTTCTTGGCGTACAATGATGGGAGCAACAAACCCTAAAGAAGCTCTTCCTGGAACAATCCGCGGTGACTATGCACAAGCACCCGCAGAAGGAGCAGCAACATTTAACATCGTTCACGGTTCAGATTCACCAGAATCAGTAGAACGTGAAATCGCTCTTTGGTTTGGGGAATAATATTTTGAAGCAGTCTTTGGGGCTGCTTTTTTGTTTTCCCATACCAAAACCACCTAGAAATCTCTTCCAGGTGGTTTTTCCTATATGGGTCATAGGTTTGCTAGGTTAGATTGGCTTAGTCATTCAGATGGTCGATGGCATACTGAGCTTCTTCGGTGGTGAATTTTGCGCCGTGTTCAGAAGTGAGTTGTTCGTAGATTTCATCTGATGACAAGTCTAGTGTTTTCTTATAACTTTTTGCTTTTTCCAAGGCAGCTTTCTTATAGTCTAATTTGGCATGGTCGATAGCGTACTGAGCTTGTTCAGCAGTGAATTTATCGCCATTTTCGTTAGACAATTGGTCGTAGATGCCTTGTTTTGACATGTGCATAATCTTATAATAGCTCTTTGCTCTCTTAAGCGCAGCTTTTTTGTAATTAGCTTTCAAATGGTCAACGGCATATTGAGCATCTTCGGCAGAATATTTTTCAACATCTGATGTCAATTGGTCGTAAATGCCTAATTTTGACATGTTCATGAGCTTGTAGTACTTCTCAGCCTTGCTTAGAGCTTTTTTCTGGCTACTAGTCGCTGCAGCATAGACGATATGAGGGTGCGAGACAAGTGGTGGACTTGTTATGAAAAAACTAGACAATCCTAATAGTGCCAAAGCACAGGCAATAATCATTGTTCTCTTTTTCATGATGTTCTCCTTATCAACGGTTAAGTGTGTGAGATAGGATAATACAGCTTAAATGAAGTGTGGAAGTAAGTTATTTGTTTAATTTTCACTTAAATGATAGCGCTTTATTTACAAAATGTAAAGAAATTTGCGGTTCTTTTTGCCAGGTGATTTTTCTTGCTTTTAGGTCTTGTTACAAACTTTTTATAGCACCAGTGGTGTTTATTTGATATAATAGAAATAGTGATTAATTGTATAGGATTATAGGATAGATGGATATTCAAGAATTAAAAAAACGACAAGAAAAGATTCGCAATTTCTCTATTATTGCGCATATTGACCACGGAAAGTCAACTTTGGCTGACCGTATTTTGGAAAAGACTGAAACAGTTTCTAGTCGTGAAATGCAAGCTCAACTCTTGGATAGCATGGATTTGGAGCGTGAACGTGGTATCACAATCAAATTAAATGCGATTGAGTTGAACTATACAGCTAAAGACGGTGAAACTTACATTTTCCACTTGATTGACACACCAGGGCACGTTGACTTTTCATACGAAGTGTCACGTTCTCTAGCGGCCTGTGAAGGGGCTATTTTGGTTGTCGATGCGGCACAAGGTATTGAAGCTCAAACTCTTGCTAATGTGTATTTAGCCCTTGATAATGATTTGGAAATCTTGCCAGTCATTAATAAGATTGACTTGCCAGCTGCTGACCCTGAACGTGTGCGTCAAGAAATCGAAGATGTTATCGGACTTGATGCGTCAGAAGCAGTACTTGCCTCAGCTAAAGCTGGTATCGGGATTGAAGAAATCCTTGAACAAATCGTTGAGTACGTGCCAGCGCCAGCTGGTGATGTTGAAGCACCACTTCAAGCCCTTATCTTTGACTCAGTTTATGATGCTTATCGTGGAGTTATCCTTCAAGTTCGCATCGTCAATGGTATGGTGAAACCTGGAGATACTATCCAGTTGATGTCTAATGGTAAAACATTTGATGTCACTGAAGTTGGTATCTTCACACCAAAAGCAGTGGGTCGTGATTTTCTAGCAACTGGTGATGTTGGTTATATCGCAGCATCAATTAAGACTGTAGCAGATACTCGTGTCGGTGATACGGTTACTCTTGCGGATAACCCAGCAGAAGCACCACTTCACGGTTACAAACAAATGAACCCAATGGTGTTTGCTGGTCTTTACCCAATCGAATCAAATAAATACAATGACCTTCGTGAAGCTCTTGAAAAACTTCAATTGAACGATGCTAGTCTTCAATTCGAACCAGAAACGTCACAAGCTCTTGGTTTTGGTTTCCGTTGTGGTTTCTTGGGACTTCTTCACATGGATGTTATTCAAGAACGTTTGGAACGTGAGTTTAACATTGACTTGATCATGACAGCGCCATCCGTTGTTTACCATGTCAATACGACTGACGGCGAAATGCTAGAAGTGTCAAATCCATCTGAGTTCCCAGACCCAACTAAGGTGGCAAGTATCGAAGAACCATATGTTAAAGCACAAATCATGGTTCCGCAAGAATTTGTTGGAGCGGTTATGGAACTTGCGCAACGCAAACGTGGTGATTTTGTGACAATGGATTACATCGATGAAAATCGTGTTAATGTCATTTACCAAATTCCACTTGCTGAAATTGTTTTTGATTTCTTTGATAAATTGAAATCATCAACACGTGGTTATGCTAGCTTTGATTACGAAATTTCAGAATACCGTAAATCTAAATTGGTTAAAATGGATATTTTGCTTAATGGTGACAAAGTCGATGCGCTTAGCTTCATCGTTCACAATGAATTTGCCTATGAACGTGGTAAAATGATTGTTGAAAAATTGAAGAAAATCATTCCTCGTCAACAATTCGAAGTGCCAATTCAAGCGGCTATCGGTCAAAAAATTGTTGCTCGATCTGACATCAAAGCTCTTCGTAAAAACGTTTTGGCGAAATGTTATGGTGGTGACGTTTCTCGTAAACGTAAATTGCTTGAAAAACAAAAAGCTGGTAAGAAACGTATGAAAGCTATCGGTTCTGTTGAAGTGCCACAAGAAGCCTTCTTGTCAGTTCTTTCAATGGATGACGAAAGCAGCAAAAAATAAAACATAAACAGCTGAAAGAATTTCTTTCAGTTGTTTTTCTTGTAAATTTTGTACATAAAACATCATAAAAAGAGAATTGTTAGAGAGTTGTGCAAATTTTCAGTATTTTTATGGTACAATAGAATTAAAACTAAACCGTGGGAGAGTTGTATGAAATTATTGACAAATGTGTCACAATTACAAGGAACGTTACGTGTTCCTGGAGATAAATCAATCAGTCACCGTTCTATCATGTTCGGAAGTCTTGCTAAGGGGAAAACGACTGTTCGCGATATTTTACGTGGCGAAGATGTTTTGTCAACCATGCAAGTTTTTCGTGATTTAGGGGTTGATATTCAAGATGATGGAGACCTTGTAACCATTACAGGTGTTGGTTTTGATGGTCTTAAAGCCCCTCAAAATAAACTTGATATGGGAAATTCAGGAACATCAATTCGTTTGATTTCTGGTGTTTTGGCTGGACAAGATTTTACGGTTGAGATGTTTGGAGATGACAGTTTGTCAAAACGTCCAATGGATCGCGTGACAATTCCACTTCGTCAAATGGGTGTAGAAGTTTCTGGTCAGACAGACCGTGATTTGCCACCACTTACCATGCATGGAAGTAAAAATCTAAAACCTATTCATTACCAACTTCCTGTGGCATCAGCTCAAGTGAAATCTGCTTTGATTTTTGCTGCTTTGCAAGCAGATGGGGAATCAGTCATTATCGAAAAAGAAAAGACACGTAATCACACAGAAGATATGATTGTTCAATTTGGCGGTGCAATTGATGTGAATGGTAAAGAAATTCGCATCAAAGGTGGTCAAGAATTTACTGGTCAAGATGTGGTTGTACCGGGAGATATTTCATCAGCAGCCTTTTGGTTAGTTGCAGGGCTTATTGTTCCAAATGCTAAAGTAACACTTGAAAACGTTGGTATTAATGAAACTCGTACAGGGATTCTTGATGTCATTGAAGCAATGGGTGGTAAAATGACAATTTCAGATGTTGATGAAGTTGCCAAATCAGCAACGATTACCGTTGAAACTTCAGAGCTTTCTGGCACTGAAATCGGTGGTGAAATCATTCCACGTTTGATTGATGAATTGCCAATTATTGCTCTTCTTGCTACACAAGCTAATGGCACAACAGTCATTCGTGATGCAGAAGAATTGAAAGTCAAAGAAACAGATCGTATCCAAGTGGTAGCCGATGCTTTGAATGCCATGGGTGCTGACATTACACCGACTGATGATGGTATGATTATCAAAGGAAAAACACCACTTCATGGTGCTAAAATCAATACCTTTGGTGACCACCGAATCGGTATGATGACAGCTATTGCTGCGCTTTTGGTATCAGATGGTGACGTTGAATTAGAACGAGCAGAAGCAATCAATACAAGTTACCCAAGCTTCTTTAGTGATTTGGAGGTCTTGTCACATGGCTAGAATTATTATTGGATTTATGGGGTCTGGAAAATCAACCATTTCCTCACTTTTAGATAAAGATTATATCGACATGGATGCTTTGATTACAGAGCGTATTGGCATGTCAATTGCGGACTTTTTTGAAAAAGAAGGCGAAGCAAAATTCCGTGAGATTGAATCACAGGTCTTAGCTGAATTGGCGAATTCTGACCATGTTATCTCAACTGGTGGTGGTGTGGTTATCAACCCAGTTAACCGAGATATTTTGGCAAAAAATCCTGAAACGATTTACTTGAAAGCTGATTTTGACACGCTTTATGATCGTATTAAAAATGATACAAAGAATGTCCGTCCTTTATTTGTTAATAATAGTAAAGAAGATTTCAAAGCTATCTTTGATGGACGTCAAGAGATGTATGAGGCAGCGGCAAATCGTATTATCGAAGTTGCTGGAAAAACACCGGAAGAAATTATTGAGGAAATTGGATGAAAGTTGGCTATTTAGGACCGAATGGTTCTTTTACGCACAATGTTGCTGTTAAGGCATTCCCAGAAGCTGATCGAGTGCCTTTTGCAAATATCACTGAAGTAATCAAGTCTTACGAAGAAGGAATGGTGGATTATGCCATTATTCCAGTTGAAAATTCGATTGAAGGGTCAGTTCACGAAACTCTGGACTACCTTTTTCATCAAGCTAAAATTGAAGCGGTTGCGGAAATGATTCAACCCATTAAGCAACAACTTTTAGCGACTTCGAAAGATAAGAAAATCGAAAAGATTTTCTCACATCCGCAGGCTATTGCTCAAGGGAAAAAATACATCAAATCGCATTATCCGAATGCACAAATAGAGATGACAGCAAGCACGGCTTACGCTGCACGTTTTATTGCTGAAAATCCCGATGAGCCTTTTGCAGCAATTGCACCAGTTGCAGCAGCAAAAGAGTATGATTTGGAAATTATTGCTAAAGATATTCAAGAAATGGATGAGAATTTCACGCGCTTTTGGGTACTGGGGCGCAAGAAGTGTTCATTTGATTTGACTAAGTGTCAACAAAAAATCTCATTAGCTTTAACGCTCCCAGATAATCTTCCAGGTGCGCTTTATAAAGGTTTAGCGGTCTTTGCTTGGCGTGGGATTAATTTGACTAAAATTGAAAGCCGTCCCTTAAAAACTGCGCTTGGAGAGTATTTTTTCATTGTTGATATTGACAATACCAATGAAGCGCTTGTCTCTTTTGCCTTAGAAGAATTGCGCCAACTTGGCATTGGTTATAAAATGCTCGGAAATTACGACGTTTACAAGTTATAATTTCTTTCCTGATGTCTTTTTTAGTATAATAATAGTATAGTCGTTTCGTTAAACTTGTACTGACTTTAGTATAGATTGATTGAAAGAGTGGTATGAGACATGGCAGAAAATAAATTAAGTCGACATGAAGAATTAAGATATGAATACCTTTTGGGAAATTTAGAGTATCTAAATCCGCAACAAAAGGAAGAGTTTGGTTATCTTTATCAAAAAAAGCAGATGAGTATGCAAGAGATGTCATCTGGACATCCTTCGTCTGTCAACAAAGAGCCACATTATGAACGCTATGATGATTATGGCGACTATTACGATTATTATGATTACTACGATGACGACTATGATGATGATTATGACGCTTATGTGACTTATGATGAGTACGATGATTACGATACATTTGACAATCAATTAACGTCACAAGGTTTACCAAAATATCCTCAAGCAAAGAAGTCACATCGTTCAAAACGAAAGAAAAAAGCAAAAAAGCCCGCTTCTTCCTATTTGGACTATTACGAAGGAATTGCACACGATGAACCCAAAGCTCCAAAGGCAAAGAAGCCTAAAAAGAAGCATCACAAAAAACGCTTTAAACATTTTCTACAATTTTGTAGCTTATTAGTCATTTTGATTGTGGCTGGTATGGTTTATATGTTCTATCGTGGTGTCGATGAGGTATCAAGTGGTGAAACGAATTATTCTGCCGCTGTTACGGAACCATTTGCTGGTAAAGATAGTAAAGACGGTACCAATATTTTGATACTGGGTAGCGATAAACGAATCTCTCAAGGCTCATCAGACGCTAGAACTGATACCATCATGGTCATGAATATCGGCAATAAAGAAGGCAAGGTAAAGTTAGTTAGCTTTATGCGTGACACCTTGGTTAATATTAACGGTGTTAGTTATAATGATTACGCAAACGACCAAAAGCTTAATGTTGCTTTCAATATTGGTGAACAAGATGGTCGTCAAGGTGCAGAACTGATGCGTAAGACCTTGAAAAATAATTTTGACATTGATATTAAGTATTATGTCATGGTTGACTTTGAAACCTTTGCAGAAGCTATCGATACACTATTTCCAAAGGGTGTTGAAATAGATGCCAAATTCGGTACTGTTGATGGACAAGAAGTTTCTTCTGTTGAAGTTCCAGATGATTTGAACATGCAAGCTGATGGAACAGTGCCAAATCAAACGATTGAAGTTGGCAATCAAAGGATGGATGGGCGTACCTTGCTTAACTATGCTCGATTCCGTAAAGATGATGATGGTGACTATGGACGCACTCAACGTCAACAACAAGTGATTTCTGCTATCGTCAACCAGATCAAAGATCCTTCAAAACTCTTTACAGGATCTGCAGCCATCGGAAAAATCTATGCCCTTACCTCAACAAATGTGTCTTACCCATTTCTTCTTAAAGAAGGTTTGGGTGTGATTACTAGTGGTCAAAAAGGTATTGAGCAAAAGACGGTCCCAGCGGAAGGAGACTGGACTGATGATTATGACATGTACGGCGGACTCGGTATCGCAATTGATTTTAATAAATACCAAGAAGAGTTGAAGGAGCTTGGGCTACGTTAATAATATGATATAATAGAGAGGCAGTTATGCTTCTCTTTTTTTGAGAAAAGTAACCGAACGAGAATTGATTATTAGAAGCTTGAATTTACAGGCTTGTTGAAAGGAAAATATGTTAGAAAAAAATAGCATTGTTGAGGTTGAAATCACAGATTTATCACATGAAGGAGCTGGTGTTGCAAAGGTTGATGGCTTCGTTTTCTTTGTTGAAAATGCTCTTCCAGGTGAAAAAATCAAGATGCGCGTCTTGAAAGTGAAGAAAAATATTGGTTTTGGTAAGGTTGAAGAATACCTAACTATTTCTGAATACCGTAATCAAGATTTGAATGTGGATTATTTACGTACAGGAATCGCTGATTTTGGACACTTGGCTTACGCTGAACAATTGAAATTTAAACGCAAACAAGTCGCTGATAATTTGTATAAAACAGCTGGTATTTCAGACGTTGAAGTGTTAGAAACACTTGGTATGGAACACCCTTACGCTTACCGCAATAAAGCACAAGTACCAGTTCGTCGTGTTAACGGACAGTTGGAAACTGGCTTTTTCCGCAAACACTCACATGACTTGATGCCAATTTCTGATTTTTACATTCAAAATAAAGAAATTGATCGTTTAATCAATTTCACACGTGATTTGCTTCGTCGTTTTGATCTCAAACCATACGATGAAAAAGAGCAAACTGGTTTAATTCGTAACTTGGTGGTTCGTCGCGGACATTATTCTGGTGAAATGATGCTTGTCTTTGTCACAACACGTCCGAAAATTTTCCGCATCGAGCAGATTATTGAAAAAATCGTTGCAGAATTTCCAGCGGTGAAATCAGTCGTTCAAAATATTAACGATAAAAATACCAATGCCATTTTCGGCAAGGAGTTTAGAATACTTTATGGTAAAGATACGATTGTTGACAGCATGCTTGGCAATCAATATGAAATTTCAGCACGTTCATTCTACCAAGTGAATACTGAAATGGCTGAAAAACTTTATCAAACAGCTATTGATTTTTCAGATTTGACAGCGGACGATATCGTGATTGATGCTTATTCTGGTATTGGAACTATCGGTCTTTCATTTGCGAAAAATGTTAAAGCTGTTTATGGTGTTGAAGTGATTGAAGATGCTGTTGAAGATGCGAAACGCAATGCTGCGCTTAATGGAATTACCAATGCGCATTACGTGGCGGACTCAGCTGAACATGCCATGGCAACATGGAGCAAAAATGGTATCAAACCAAGCGTTATCTTGGTTGATCCACCACGTAAAGGTTTGACTGAAAACTTCATCAAAGCAAGCGTAGCTATGCAACCAGAAAAAGTTACTTACATCTCATGTAACCCAGCAACCATGGCGCGTGACATCAAACTCTACCAAGAACTCGGCTACAAACTCCAAAAAGTACAGCCGGTGGATTTGTTTCCGAACACGCACCATGTTGAGTGTGTTAGTTTGCTAGTTAAAAACGCAGAATAAGAGTCCAGCTTGCATTTAAATTTCAAGGCAAGCTGCTGAAACTATCTGCTAGATAGTTGCACTCCCAAATACGCACCATGTTGAGGCAGTATCACTGCTTGTACGAGCTACTGAAACAGCGAAGTAGAAGTAGATGTTCTGCCCATGCGATATAGGATAATCCATGTTGCTTTAGCAACTTAGGAGTATGCTACGCACAGTTACTCCAAGAAAGCGAGGTTACGAAGCTTGATTGGTTAGTAACCACTGCGCCTGTCGTAGAATGAGGAGTTAGCGACGAAATGAAACGGTAACGGCGAACCGTTGAATGTGTAAGCTTACTAGTTAAAAACGCAGAATAAGAGCTTAGCTTATTTTTCTTAAAGGAGGCCAAGGTATGGCAAATGCGATAACATGTATTCGAATAATTTGTAGTATCGTGTTATTGTTTTGTCCTGCTTTTTCGGTCTCTTTTTATGTGCTTTATATCTTAGCTGGGATTACAGATGTTCTTGATGGTATGGTGGCTAGACGACTTGAGTATGTCAGTGAATTTGGTTCAAGACTTGATACAATTGCTGATTTTATCTTTTGTCTAGTATGCTTTATCAAATTAATTCCAGTATTAAAATTTGAAAATTGGATGCTTATCTGGATTTTTGTGATAGCCGTCATCAAGCTAATTAATCTTATTTCTGCTTATGTTGTGCAGAAGAAGTTTGTGGCTATTCATTCAAATCTCAATAAATTAACGGGGATTTTGTTGTTTTTCTTGCCAATATCGTTAAAAGTAATTGACCTGAGTTACAGTATGCTGGTGATTGGGATTGTGGCAACTTTAGCTGCTATTCTGGAAGGCCACCTGATTAGAACAGGAAAAGGAGGTAGGCATGAAGTTTGTTGAAGTTGGTCAAGAAAATCAAGACGTTATCATGTTACTCCACGGTGGTGGCTTGTCATGGTGGCAATATCAAATTCAAATGGATTTGCTAGGCAAAAACTACCATGTGGTTGTGCCAATTCTCGATGGACATGCTGGAAGTGATAGGGATTTTACTAGTATTGAAGAAAATGCTGCTAGCTTGATTGATTTCATCAATCTTGAGTATGGCGGTTCGATTTTGCTAATTGCTGGTCTGTCGCTTGGCGGTCAGATTCTTTTAGAAATGCTTGCTAAGCAACCGACTATTTGTAAACAGGCGATTATTGAGAGTGCTGCTATCATTCCAGATAAATTGACAGCGAGTGTGGTTGCTCCGCTATTTTCGATGAGTTTTCCTTTGATTAAGAAGAAGTGGTTTGCAAAGATGCAGTTTCGCTACCTTGGCATTCGAGCTGATTTATTTGAACACTATTATGAGGACACAGTGAAACTTTCTAAGCAAAATTTGATTGCTTTTACAAAAGCAAGTAGCTTGTATCAAGTAAAGAAAAATTTGAAGAATTCGTTAGCGCGTGTTCGCATTATTGTGGGAGAAAAAGAAACTAAAAAGATGCATGCTTCAGCAAGGTATTTACATGATCTTTTACCAGACAGTCGCTTGGAAATCAAAGCTGGTCTGGCTCACGGTCAGTATTCTATTAATTATCCAGAATTATATGTCAAAGAACTTCTGGAGGAAATTCAAAGAAGTGAATGCAAGCACACAAGGAGTGAATGATATGGCTTCAAGCAAAGAGTATTTAACAGTTATTTTAGATCAATTGTCTGAGACAAAAGAGGTCTCTTGGCGAGCGATGATGGGCGAGTATATTATATATTGTCAAGGCAAGGTCATTGGTGGTATTTATGATAATCGTTTCCTCGTTAAACCAACAAAATCAGCGCTAGCTATGCTACCAGAGGCTAAGATGGCATTACCTTATGAAGGTGCCAAGAAGATGCTTCTGGTTGATAAGCTTGATGATAAAGCATTTTTGGCACAATTATTGCAAGCAATAGCTGAGGAATTACCTGCCCCTAAGAAAAAAAGAAACTAACCATTTAAAGGTTGGTTTTTCTTTTCAAAATTGAAAATAAGTTAAGAGTTAGTATATCTATTAATTGAATGATATACTTATTACAGCAATTGTTGATAAAATATGAATTGAGAAATTTTTGTATTTCAAGATTTCAAGTTTTCAGAAGGAAACTTGTTCTGAACTTTTTCTGAAATGTTGTTGCTATCCTTTTAAAGTCTTGATTATAGCGAAGATGCAACTGATGGTCAATTTTGGGTGAATGTATAGGAGATAGGATGTATAAAATTTTAGTTGTAGATGATGATTTTGAAATTTTAAAGTTAATGCGTACGATTTTGGAGATGAAAAATTATGATGTCACAACTTATCAAGGAATAACTTTACCGCTAAATAGCATGGATTTTCAAGGATATGATTTGATTTTGCTTGATGTCATGATGCCTGATATTGATGGTTTGCAAGTTTGTAAACAAATCCGCGATAAAGTGAGTGCGCCAATTATTTTTGTTAGTGCAAAAGACGAAGAAGATGATATCGTTACTGGATTAAATCTTGGTGGTGACGATTACATTACAAAACCATTTAGTGTTAAACAGTTGGTTGCGAAAGTTGCTGCGCATTTGAAACGCGAAGAACGTTTTAGAAAAGCTGAATCAGATGGGAAAGTTGTCCGAGAATTGCTACCGATTACTTTTTATTTACAAGAAAAAACGGTATGTGTTAATGGCAAGATTGTTCCATTGACAAGTAGAGAATACGATTTGTTAGAACTACTGTCAGCTAATCGCAATAAAGTTTTCACGCGAGAAGATATTTACAGCCATATTTATGATGAAGAAGCTGATGCTTTATTTCGTTCGGTATCAGAGTATGTCTATCAGATAAGAGTGAAATTCTCGTCTTATGGCATCAATCCGATTAAGACTGTGAGAGGAATGGGATATAAGTGGTATGACTAGACATTACTCAATCAAAAGAAGGGTGTTGCGGAGCATTTCTGAAATATTACTGGGAACCGTGATTAATGTCTTAGTGTTATTTTTCCTCACTTATCTTTTAGTGATAACAGGGCAGTTGAATAGCTATGGCTCAGAGTTTAAGGTTAAGATAAAAGATAATGCTTCAGCTAAGATGATTGCAAAGCAGTTAAATCAAACGACTTTTGACTATGTTGTATTTGAAAAATCTTCTGGAAAAATCAGCACCAGTAGGTATCAAAGTGAGGATTATAAGCATTATAAAGATGCTTTTGACCATGGAAGGACTGAAGAAGTTGGGACAATTCGTTATGCAAAGTTCAGTAATTCAAAATACGTGCTCATTCTCAGATGCCCAACCTTGCCTGAATTTGTCAATCCTAGATTAAGACAGATTTCATTTAATAGTTTTTCATACCTCTTTTTCTTGATATTAGAGCTCGCTTTGATTATCTGGTCAATTTCAAGGCTTTTAAAAGAATTTACTAAGAATTTTCGATTGATTCAAGAGATTTCTTTGACCATGGGAAAACCTGAGATGACTGTCAAACATTCTCAGACAGAAATGATAGAGTTTAACGATATTTTATCGATGCTTTATCAAAAAGACGCTGAACTGGTTACCCTGTTGGAGGCAGAGCGAAAAGCAAAAAAAGATTTATCTTTTCAAGTGGCAGCCTTAGCTCATGATATCAAAACACCTTTGACAGTTTTAAAAGGAAATTTGGAGTTGCTTGACATGACAGAATTGACGAATCAACAATCAGACTTTCTCAATTCAGCCGATAACAGTATCAAAGTTTTTGAAAAATATTTTAATGATATGATTCAGTATTCTCGCTTACTAGTGGAGGAAAAGGACTATCAGGAAGAGATTTTTTTACCAGAATTTTTAGAAGAACTCGATACAGAAGCAAGGGCAATTATGGATACACATGAGGCTGAGTTTAATGTGATTAAGCGCGTTAATCTGGAATTTTTCAAAGGAAACCAACTTAATTTAAGTCGTGCTCTGATTAATATTTTGTCAAATGCTGCGAGATATAGTTCTGGTCATAAAAAAGTAACACTTTCAGTGATTGAGGAAGAAGAGTTTCTAGTTTTTCATATATGGAATAATGGACCTGCTTTTACAAAAGAAGCTTTGGAAAGCGCAGATAATCTTTTTTACACTGAAAATAAAGGAAGAAATAGCAAACATTATGGTATAGGTTTATCATTTGCTCAGGCAGTTGCTAAAAAACACCACGGAAAGCTTGTCTTACAAAATCCTCCCACAGGTGGAGCAGTAGTCAGTTTATCTATCAAGAAATAGCATCTTTTAGGTGCTATTTTTCTTTTTTCTGAACAAACGCTGAAATTCTCTCGATATAGTTAATAGGTAAAAAGGAGGAAGACTTATGGTTGTGCAGGTTAAAAATTTGAAAAAGTCTTTTAAAGATAAAGAGATATTAAAAGGTGTTTCATTTGATATTGAAAAAGGTAATGTCTGTGGTTTGCTTGGCGTTAATGGTGCCGGTAAGTCAACCATTATGAAAATTATTTTTGGCTTGGAAGAAGCTGATAGCGGTGCTGTTGTTTTTAATGGTGAGCAAATTAGTGAAAAATCTAGTGCAGATTTTAACATTGGTGCTCTTATCGAATCACCAGCAATTTATATGAATTTGTCAGCTTTTGATAATTTAAAAACACGCGCACTCTTATATGACATTTCAGATGAGAGAATCAATGAAGTACTAAAATTGATTGGATTATCTCATACAGGTAAGAAAAAAGCAGGACATTTTTCATTAGGGATGAAACAACGCTTGGGCTTAGGAATGGCGATGATAACTAATCCTGACTTATTGATTTTGGATGAGCCAACAAATGGTTTAGATCCAGATGGTATTAAAGAATTGTTAGATTTAATAACGAACTTAAAAAAATCTGGCATGACCATTCTTTTATCAAGTCATCAACTCCACGAAGTTAGTAAAGTTGCAGACCATATTGTTATTTTACATAATGGTGAAATCTTCTATGATGAAGATAATACTCATGATGATGATTTAGAAAGATTATTCTTTAAAATCGTTCACGGAGGTGCTTAGGATGAAAAAGATATTGAAGTCAGAATGGTTGAAACAAAAGTCGAGCTCAGATAAGAAATTATTATTCTTTGTTCCATTTTTAACGATTTTTATCGCAGTATTGCTTTCAGGTTATAGCCTTTTAGAGAGTTTTTCAGTGTACTGGTGGGAATCAATCTTTTTGTACACTTTGATTGGTTTGTTATTTCTCTATGACTATAAAGCCGAAGAAAAAGCAGGTCACTTTCAAAATATTCATCTAGGAAAAGAGACTTTTAACATTTATCTAGCTAAGATGCTATTAAAGGTGAAAGATATTTTTGTAGCAACAGTAATCTTTACGGTGATATTTTATCTTGTATCACTGTTATTTTCAGGAGTAATGTCTGTAGATATGAGTAGAGATTTCCTTTGTTTGCTTTTGATTATGTTAGCCTCTATTTGGAATTTACCTTTCTTATATTTTTTATCACGATGGTTGAGTCCCTATCTTTTATTGGCAGTAAATGCTTTGGTGTGCCTGCTGGTGGCACCATTTTTAGCTCAGACATCTTTTTGGTATATTTTTCCTTATGCTTATCACTATAAAATTGCTTATGGCATGATGCAGTTAAAACCATCGGGAGATTTAGACGTTGCTGGTGTAATGGATATTCAACTGATTATTACAGCACTGGTACTATCCCTTTTGATGTGCTTGCTGTGCGTATTTTTACTGAAATGGAGGCTGAATAATGATGAATTATCTAAAAAGTGAGTTGGTAAAATGGAAAAATTCCTATGCTTTTTACTTGATTCTAATCTTGTCATTCTTGCAATTAGTCACCATTCTGCCTTATGTCTTGATTGTTAATAATCCGACTATCTTACAAAACATTGTTTTCTTATACATGTTAGGTTATTGTATCGTGATGAGTATCGTATCAATTTTGTTACATGAGCAAGAGATGGATGCTAATCATTTTCAGAACATCAGAAGTGAAAAGCATAAACTGAGAATTTGGTCAATGAAGCTTTTGGCGACTGATGTGATACTGCTTATTCCTACAGTTATACTTTGGCTGGGAGTCGGAGCTGAGGTCAATGAACTCACTCATTTTCTTTACATTGGACTTGTTGTTTGGCTATTGTTGATAATGTTGAATCATTTTCACATGTTTTTGAGCCTTTTTTTAGGAAAAGGGGGGAATTTACTCTTATCCTTTGTAGAATGTTTATTTATTATCTTTGCGACAAATAAAGCTTTTCTTAACGTTCTCTGGATGCCAATTGCACTTCCTGTTAACCTGATTTTTACTTATTCAGCGACAAGTTTGCTAGCCTTAGTGGCTGATATCATTCTATTTTACCTTGTAAACTTGGTAATGGTTAGTAGGATGAAGTTTACTCTGTAGAAGGAAAATCAGAACAGGCAGTAGTTGCTGTTGAAATTAATAATAGCTATCGCTTTGCTTATTATATTGAATAATTAAACCAACCAGATAATGTCTTTTTTATCTGGTTTTCTTTTGTCAGAATACCTTGATTTTGCTACAATGAAAGCAAAGAGTGATAACGTTTTCTTATAGGATGCGGAGGTATCGGTTATGGAATACATCCAAGTGACAAAGGAAAATTTGGAAAAAGAGCATATTTGTTGTGCCATCTCTAACAACAAAGATGTTCAGGTATCATCTAAAAAAGCCTGGCTGTCGGAGCGCTTTGATGATGGATTAGTTTTTCTAAAAAGTGTTGAACGTGGTAAGTGTTTTATCGAGTATCTTCCTGCTGAAAATGCTTGGAATCCCATTGAAGCAGATGATTATATGTACATTGATTGCTTGTGGGTATCAGGAGCATTTAAGGGACATGGGTATTCGACGGATTTATTAGAAGCTTGTATTACTGATAGTAAGGCTAAAGGAAAGAAAGGTCTGTGCATTCTAGCAGCGGCTAAGAAGAAACCATTTCTGGCAGACCCTAAGTATTTAACTTACAAGGGATTTAAGGTGGCTGATGAAGCTGACAATGGTATTCAACTTTGGTATTTGCCATTTTCTGATGATGACAAATGTCCAAAATTCAAAGCTTGTGCCAAACATCCTCATATCGATAAATCAGGTTACATTTTGTATTACACCAGTCAATGTCCTTTTAATGCCAAGTATGTTCCAATCCTTGCAGAAACAGCTCAGCAAGAAGGAATTCCTTTTGAAGCTATTCAGATTACGGATAAAAAAACAGCACAATCAGTGCCAACCCCAATAACGACCTATGCTCTTTTTTATAACGGAGATTATGTGACAAATGAGCAGATGAATGCCAAGAAGTTTTTAAAACTCGTCTCGAAGGTTGAAGGATAATTTTTCGATGAAGAGGTATGTATGATTGAGTTAAAACCACTTGTTTCAAGTGACCGTGAACAATTTATTAAAGATAATCAAGAAGCTTTCAATTATGGGGCCTTAGAGGAATTCGGCCAGCGTGATGACCATTTTGAAGAAGAGGAACAAATTATTTCCAGAGAAACGATTGAAGAATCAATTGATAGCGGACAAGCCTACCGTATTTTTGATAATGGAAAGATTGTCGGTGGTCTTGTGGTGCGTGTTGATGGAGATAGGGGAGATTTAGATTTGCTCTTTATTTCTCCTAAGTGTCATAGCAAAGGAATCGGCTACGCTGCCTGGTGTCAGATTGAAAAAATGTTTCCCCAAGTGAAAGTTTGGGAAACTGTGACACCGTATTTTGAAAAGCGTAATATCCATTTTTATGTCAATCGTTGTGGTTTTAAGATTGTTGAATTCTTTAACAGTCACCACAAAGATCCAAATGATGATGAAGCTTCAGAAATGTTTCGATTTGAAAAACGCCTATAGTTTCACTATTTAGGAGGAGAAGATTATGAATAAAGAAAACGGAATTGCAATGGGAATCAGCCTTGGAGTATTATTGGGGGCAGGAATCGGGATTTTGACGCATAGTATTGGCTTATGGGTGTCGTTAGGTATTTCCATTGGTCTCATCATTGGACTTCTTCTTGTGAAAGATGGCGATGATGATAATGATGAAATACAATAGTAATAGTATTTAAATAAGAGCTGTCGTTTAGCTAACGGCAGTTTTTTGTTTCAGAAAGTGTTATAATGTGCTCAAGTGATTTTTAAGAAAGTATTAGCCTTTGGGAGAGATTTATGGTAATTGTACAAACGACTATGACATTCATAGTGTTAGGGATTTTATATAAAAGAATGGTTCAAAGAGAAATTCCTCAGCCTATTGAGAGAAGACAAGCAATTTTTCCAGTTTTCTTAGGACTTGCATCAGTAGTTATTTATGTATTACTTATTTATTGGCTTGATATCTTTTCTGCGATAGCTCGGATGTTATCGGTTCACTTTACACCACTTTTCAATGATATATGCTCAGCTATTTTTGCGGCTGCTTTTCCCGAAGAAGCGGCAAAATTAGCGATGATGCTACTTGCTTTTTGGATGTTCCGAGAAAAAATAAAGAATGTCTATGAGTATGTATTGATTGGGGCAGCGGTTGGTTTTGGTTTTACCTTATTTGAAGAATTTTGTTATGGATTTGATCAGGACATAACTACTTTAGGTCGCTTGTTTACGGTTGCAGCTCATATGATTTTTGGAATGATTATGGCAAAGCATATTGGTTTAGCAAGGTATCAAAAGGCTTCAGAATTAGAAAGTGGCGATGCAGAATATATCAAGGCAATTTTGACACCTTTCTTTTTGCATGCTGGTTTTGATGCTTTAGTTGATAATCCTTTTATCAATAATGAAGATGATTTTGCTATCCTATTTTTAGGGTTTTTGCTCGCCATAGCAGCAACGATTGCTCTCTTTGTTTTACAAATTGAGGTATTATCAGAATTTAAAAAGGATACTGAAAAGTATTGCCAGATGACATTTTTATCAGAAACTGGCACAAAAAAGTCTAAAATCTGATAGGGAATAGCTGAAAAACTGTTGTTCGTTGTAACGACAGTTTTTTTATGATAGAATTCAGATATCATAATATTCTGATAATTACAAAGGAGGTTTTTGGATGAAAACAGTACTTGTAACAGGTGGAACAGTTTTTGTGAGCAAGTATGCGGCAGCTTACTTTCTTAAACAAGGCTATGATGTCTATGTGCTTAATCGAAATACCAAGACGCAAGTTGAAGGCGTGACTTTGATTCAAGCTGATCGACACAACTTGGAAAATCGACTGAAGGGTTTACATTTTGACCTTGTTTTGGATGTAACAGCCTACAAGGCTGATGACATTACTTGTCTTGTGGAAGCACTTGATTCATTTGGAACTTACATCATGATTAGTTCAAGTTCTGTCTATCCAGAAAATGGCCCACAACCATTTTTAGAAACTTCCCAAGTCGGTGAGAATAAGTTCTGGGGACAATACGGCCTCGATAAAATTGCTGCTGAAAAGCGGTTGCAAGAGTTGGTACCAGAGGCTTATATATTACGACCTCCTTACTTATACGGACCGATGAATAATGTCTATCGCGAAGCTTTTGTTTTTGATTGTGTAAAGGATGATTTACCTTTTTACCTTCCACGTCAAGGAGAATTAAAGTTACAATTTTTCTATATTAAGGATTTGTGCCGTATGGTAGAAAGGATTTTTGAAAAGCAGCCAAAAGAGCATCTCTATAATGTTGGCAATTACCAAGCAATAACTGTTCGTCAGTGGGTGAAACTTTGCTATGCTTGTAGCAATAAAATTCCAGAATTCATCGAAGTATTTGATGATGTGAACCAACGAAATTATTTTAGCTTCTATGATTATGAGTACTTTTTAGATGTTGAAAAGCAAAGAAAGTTACTTCCTGATTTGACTCCTTTAGAAATCGGTCTAAAAGAATCTTATATATGGTATGAAAATCACATTTTCGATGTGAAAAAGAAACCATTTTTTGATTACATCAATGCGCATTTAAAGTAAGGGAGGGCGTTTATGAATCAAGAATTTTTAGAAGAAAGTGACTATGTTGATTATCTTCATCCTGAAATTCAAAAACTTGCTCACCAATTAAAAAACGAGAGTAACGATGAAATAGATTTAGTCAAAAACACCTTCCATTTTGTGCGAGATAAAATTTCACATTCTTGGGATGTGAAAGATCATCGCGTAACAGTTTCAGCTAGTGACTGTCTTATAGAAGGTGTCGGAATTTGTTGGGCAAAATCAAATCTTTTAGCCGCACTTTTTAGAGCAAATGGCATTCCTTCTGGCTTTTCCTATCAACGATTGATACTTGGTTCTACACCTGACACAGGTTATTGTATTCATGCTCTTAATACTGTTTATCTTGATTCTTTAGGAAAATGGGTACGCCTAGATGCCAGAGGAAATAAAAAGAATGTTCAAGCAGAGTTTTCGCTAGATGAGGAACGATTAGCTTTTTATCCAGATGCGGAAGGTGAAGTAGATTATCACGATAATCATGCAAAACCAGATCAAGGCTTGATGACGGTACTAGAAAAGAGTACAGATGCTATTGATATGTACCTGCATCATTTACCCGATAGATTAACTTGCGAAGTGAAGTAAAGGAGCGATATGCTATTTAAAAAGGCTAATATTTCTGATATAGATACCTTGGTGTCAACACGGCTTGAAGTGTTACGGGCGGCAAATCTATTAGAGCCTTCCGTGGATTTAAGTCATTTGGCTAAAAGTTCAAAGGAGTATTATCAAGAAGCTCTGTCAAATGGCAATCACACGGCGTTTTTGGTTTATGATGCCGACAAAGTTGTTGCAACAGGGGCAATTTCTTATTATCAAGTTATGCCAACTTATCATAATCCGTCAGGAAAAAAGGCTTATATCATGAACATGTATGTGGCTCCAGAATATCGTAGACGCGGGATTGCGAGCAGTTTATTAGATTTGTTGATTGCTGATTCAAGAGAACGTGGCATTGACTTCATCACGCTTGAAGCGACTCATATGGGAAGAAAACTTTATGACCATTATGGCTTTTGTCAAATGAGTGATGAAATGCAATATCATAATAAAGAATAAGGCGCGTGGTGTTATCATAGACACTGCTGAATAAAGAAATGAGGATATCAAATGGCGGCAGATATTGATTATAAATCTATTCAAAATTTTAAATGTAGTGATTTAGAACGTTTGTTTCTGTCAGTGGAATGGTCATCTGGTCATTTTCCTGAAAAATTAGTCCTTGCTATGCAGAATTTTAAAACCGTTTATTCGGCTTGGGATGGGGATAAATTAATAGGGATGATTTGTGTCATGGATGATGGGGTCATGAATGCCTATATTCATTATTTGCTCGTTGATCCTGACTATCAAGGGCATACTATCGGAAGAAAACTGATTCAGATGGTAAAAGAAAAATACAAGTCTTTCATGCGAATTGCTGTGATTGGCTATAATAAGGAAATTGACTTTTATGAGAATTGTGGCTTTGTTAAAAGTGAAAATTGCTCACCGCTTTTTATTACATCGCTATGGACTTAGTTTTTAATATTAATGAGTGAGAAGGAATAACTGAATATCTTGTTAAATTAACAAGAGAAAGTCGCTGAAAGTTTGTCGCAGTTATCAAAAGTTAAGAATACTTATTTTAGAAATAAACGTCATTTTTTTGATAGCGCTTACTGACTTCCTGTGATATACTGAAAGTGTCTGATAGGAAGGGGTGTTTTTGATGCCAAATGAAACATTAGAAATTTATATGCAAAAGGCTATTGAAGAAGCTTATGATGGAATTCATAAGGGAGATGGCGGTCCTTTTGGTTCAGTTGTTGTGAAAGACGGTGAGATTATCGGCCGTGGTCACAATATGGTTATTGGAAAGAATGACCCAACAGCACATGGAGAATTACTATCTATTCGTGAAGCTAGTCAAAAGTTGAATAATTTTGATTTATCTGGATGTATTCTGGTATCAACTGGTGAGCCAAGTTTGCTGAGTTTAGCAGCATGTCTTTGGGCAAACATTGATAAAATCTATTATGGCTGCTCAAATGATGATATTGCAAAAATTGGTTTTCGCAATGAAAAATTAGATGACATTGTTAATAGCTTGTCACATCTTCCTAAAAATTATTTAAACCAAATATGTCATGAAGATTGTTTAAAACTATTTGACGATTATCAAAAAATAAATCATGATCTTTATTGATTTGAGTGGTTCAAGAGATTTTTAGCTGTAGCAGGATATGCTACAGTTTTTTCATCGATAAAATGATATGATGATTGAGGTATTTCTATGACAGGATTGGTTAGTAAAAAAATCATTATTTTGCCAGTGTTATTCTGATTTGGTAACGCTATTAGCAACTGTATTGGTTCCGCTCAGACGGAGGTTCACATTTTTTATGCTGAAAAAATGGGTAAGAAATACTTGAAATGTTATCAAAAACATTTTAAAAATCCAATCATTCACCTGAAGGTTGAAAATAATCTGAAAATTTACTTTTGAATTTTTGTGGATTTTCAAAAAACGCGGCTAAAACAGCGTACAGCGCTTACAATTTTAAATCAGAATGATTTTTGATTCAAAATCCAAAATCTGTAAACTAGCGGAGCTAAAAACTAGTAAATAAAGCTAGTTTTTCCCTTGATATACCTAGAATTCTCACTTTTGGTGTGATAAAATGGTAATGTGAGTTCTCGTAAGCGTCTGAGAACAAATAAAAGTAGGAGGAAAAGATGGACGCTTTTAAGTATATTAAGCCAAAACTGTTCAGTACTCTTAAAAATTATTCGGGTGCACAGTTTGCAAAAGACCTTGTTGCGGGGATTATTGTGGCAATCATTGCCCTACCATTGTCAATTGCCTTAGCGATTGCATCAGGTGTTAATCCAGAACAAGGTCTTTATACTGCAGTTGTCGCAGGTTTTTTTATTTCATTTTTAGGTGGTAGTCGTGTTCAAATCGGTGGACCGACTGCAGCATTCGTAGTCATCATCTACGGTATTATTGCACAATATGGTATGGCAGGTCTTACCATTGCAACATTCTTAGCTGGTATTATGATGATTGTGATGGGACTTCTTCGTTTTGGAGATTTGATTAAATTCATTCCTAAAACAATCACAGTTGGGTTCACATTAGGGATTGCTGTCGGAATCTTTGTTGGACAAATCAAAGATTTCTTAGGACTTGATATGGGTGCCGTTCCAGCTGAATTCGTTGAAAAAATGGTAGCCTACGCTCAACATTTAAATACAATTAACTGGCCAACACTATTGATTGGTATGATTGCTTTGTTAATCCAAATCTTCTGGCCACGTGTTTCTCAAAAAATCCCTGGTTCTCTCGTTGCTATTATTGTGACAACAGCACTTGTTGGATTTGGTCACATGTCTGTTAAAACAATTGGTGACTTGTACACAATCAAAGCTGGTTTGCCTTCATTCACAATGCCAAGCCTTTCGTTTGGTTTAGTTCGTCAAATGATTTCACCAGCCTTCACCATTGCTATCCTTGCCTCAATTGAATCACTTCTTTCATGTGTGGTTTCTGATGGTATGATTGGTAGCCACCATCGTTCAAATGCTGAATTGGTCGGACAAGGTGTTGGTAATATGATGTCTGCCTTATTTGGTGGTATTCCTGCAACTGGAGCTATTGCTCGTACAGCAGCCAATGTTAAAAATGGTGGACGTACACCGATTGCTGGTATGACACATGCAGTAACTCTTCTTTTAATCCTATTGTTCTTGATGCCATATGCTTCACTTATTCCAATGAGCTGTTTAGCATCAATCTTGATTATGGTTGCATACAATATGAGTGGATGGCGTACATTTGTACACATGCTTAAAAAAGCACCTAAGAGTGATATCGCTGTTTTGGTTATTACACTTGTATTGACAGTCTTCTTTGACCTTGTAGTAGCTATCGAATTTGGTATGGTTTTGGCTGCCTTCTTATTCCTTAAACGCATGTCAGACGTTGCAGCAGTTCGTCAATGGGTTGATAAAGATAGTCTTGATGATGCTGAACTTTCTGAGAATACTGATTTGAAACATGTTCCAAATAACACAGTTGTTTACGAAATCTTCGGATCATTATTCTTTGGTGCCGCTAATGACTTCCTTAACTTTACCCACGAAGAAGGAAAAAATGTCTTGATTCTTCGTATGCGTAATGTTCCTGCAATGGATATTTCAGGACTTGAAGCACTTGAAGAAACACTTGAAATCTGCCAAAAACGTGGTATGACATTGATTCTTTCTCATGTTAATAAACAACCATATCGTGTGATGGAAAAAGCTGGCTTTATCGAAAAAGTTGGTCAAGAAAATCTTTGTGAAAATATTGATGCCTCACTTAAACGTGCAGCAAGTCTTGCATAATAGTGGTTATAGATAAATAAATCCTGCAGAAAATCTGTGGGATTTTTTATAATGTCAGCTTTTCTAACTAATTTTAGACCCAAAAGAGATAAGAAGTAGTGATAAGTTTTTTTAATTTTTGGCAAAAATGAAAAGACTAGTGACGTTAGACTAGCTAAAAATGCCATAAAAAAGGGTTGAAAGCTTGATTTTTCAATGATTTTCACCATTTTACAGCCATAAATGACATATGATTATCATAAATGAACTTTTTGAAATATTTATTAATTTTAAAATTTTCTGTATTTTTAGATAATAGTGTGTTATAATACCAGACATACCGAAAGAAAGTTTATGGTAGGAGGAATTTTTTATGGAAAACAAATCAACTTGGAAACGTGTTGGTCTGGGAGCGGTTAGTTTGGCTTCAGTCGCTCTATTAGCAGCATGTGGTGGTGGCAATAAATCTGCTGCCAACAAAGATGAAATCAATTGGTACACACCAACTGAAATCTTGTCGCTTGATATTTCAAAAAATACTGACCAATATTCAGCGTTAGCTATTGGGAATTCATCAAGTAACCTTCTTCGTGTTGATAAAAATGGTAATCCCAAACCTGACTTGGCTAAAAGCGTTGAAGTATCTGAGGATGGATTGACTTACACAGCAACTTTGCGTGATGGTCTTAAATGGTCTGACGGAAGTGCATTGACAGCAGATGATTTTGTTTATACTTGGCAACGAATGGTTGATCCAAAAACAGCATCAGAATATTCTTATCTAGCTGTTGAATCTCACTTGGAAAATGCTGACAAAATTAATTCTGGTGAAATCACTGACCTTAACCAACTTGGTGTAAAAGCTGATGGTAATAAAGTGACTTTCACATTGACAAGTCCATGTCCTCAATTCAAATATTACCTTGCTTTTTCTAACTTCATGCCACAGAAAAAAGCATTTGTTGAAAAAGAAGGCGATAAATACGCAACAACTTCAAAAAATCAACTATACTCAGGCCCATATACAATTAAAGGTTGGAACGGTAGCGATGGTAGCTTCACTTTAGTTAAAAATAAATACTATTGGGATGCTAAACATGTCAAAACTAAAAAAGTTAACCTTCAAGCTATCAAAAAAGCTGATACAGCTGTTCAAATGTACAAAAATGGTGAGCTAGACACAGCTAATATTTCTGCAACATCATCTATCTACAAAGCTAATAAAACTAATAAAGATGCAGTGGCAGTTCCAGAAGCACGTATGTCTTATATCGTTTACAACGAAACTGGTTCAGTTGCCCCTCTTGCCAATGAAAAAATCCGTCAAGCTCTTAACCTAGCAACAGACCGTAAAGGTATTGTTGAAGCAGCTATTGATACAGGTTCAAAACCAGCCACAGCACTTCCTACACCAGGTCTTGCTAAATTAACTGATGGAACAGATCTTTCAAAATACGTTGAACCAGGTTACAAGTATGATGAAAAAGCTGCCGCTAAATTATTCAAAGAAGGGTTGTCAGAACTTGGAACAAACTCAGTTAAATTGACTGTTACCGCTGACTCTGATGATGCCGTAACTAAAGCAGCTGTTGACTACATCAAACAAAGTTGGGAAGAAGCTCTTCCAGGATTGAAGATTGAAGAAAAATTTGTTACCTTCAAACAACGTCTTGAAGATACTAAGAACCAAAACTTTGAAGTTGCTCTTGTAGCATGGGGTGGTGACTATCCAGAAGGTTCAACATTCTATGGTTTGTTCTCATCTAATTCAGCATACAACTATGGTAAAGTGTCAAGCCCTGAATTTGACGCAGCTTATAACAAGGCTTTAACAACTGATGCTTTGGATACTGATGCGGCTGCTGAAGACTATAAAGCAGCTGAAAAAGCTCTTTACGATGGAGCACACTACAATCCAATTTACTTCCGTAGTACTAAATGGCTTCAAAATCCAGATATCAAAGGACTTGTTCGTAACTCAACTGGTTTAACTGTCGATTTCACTTACGCTCACAAATAATTAATAACCTCTCTAAAAAAACAAAACAAGGTTGACTCTTAGTCGACCTTGTTTTTGTATAAATATTTCTAAAGCTTACATCAAACGGTAATAACAGATATTATTTATACAAAAAAAGATAAAATATTCATTTTTGATGTCAGCTTTTATAGACATTGATTATTGGAAAAAGAAGGGATAGTTGGAAATATAAAACCTTTAATGTTTTTGAAAAATGAAAATCTTTCAGTACATAAAATAGTCGATTTTGGTTGATTCTATGCGGATTTTTGATATTTTTTGGCTTATTTGACATGAAATGATTGAAAAATAAGTGAAAAATGAGCGAAAGCAATCTTTTTGAAATTTTAATTAATTTTCAAATTTTCTGTATTTTTAGACAATATTGTGTTATAATACATAACATACTGAAAGAAAGTTATATGGTAGGAGGATCTATTATGGAGATCAAAACTTTAAAACGTGTCGGTCTTGGGGCTGTCACATTGTTGTCTGCTGCTACACTAGCAGCATGTGGTGGAAATAATTCATCATCAAAATCTGCTAGCAAAGATATCAATTGGTTCGTACCAACTGAAATCAGCACACTTGATATTTCAAAAGTAACTGATACTTACTCATCAATTGCTATTGGTAACTCAGGAAGTAACCTTCTTCGTGTTGATGAAAAAGGTGATTTGAAACCTGATTTGGCTGAAAAAGTTGAAGTATCTGAAGATGGTTTAACATACACAGCTACACTTCGTGATAACCTTAAATGGTCAGATGGTAGCAAATTGACAGCTGAAGATTTCGTATACAGCTGGCAACGTATTGCTGATCCAAAAACAGCTTCTGAATACTCATATCTTGTTTCAGATGCCCACGTTTTGAATGCTGAAGACGTCATTGCAGGTACTAAAGGTGTTGACCAACTTGGTGTTAAAGCTGATGGCAACAAAGTTATCTTTACTTTATCAAACCCTTCTCCACAATTTATGAGTCTTCTATCATTTGCAAACTTCATGCCACAAAGCAAAGCATTTGTTGAAAAAGCAGGTGACCAATACGGTACAACTTCTGAAAAATCATTGTACTCTGGTCCATACACAGTTTCAAAATGGAACGGTACAAATGGTAACTTCACACTTGTGAAAAACAAATACTATTGGGATGCTAAAGACGTTAAAACTAAGAAAGTAAACGTTCAAACAATTAAGAAACCAGATACAGCTGTTCAAATGTACAAAGATGGTGACCTTGATACAGCAAACATCTCAAATACAGAAGCTACATTTAAAGCTAATAAAAACCGTAAAGACGTTGTTCCAGTTCCAGAAGCAACAACAGCTTACATGGTTTACAACCAAACTGGTACAGTGACTGCTTTGAACAACCTTAAAGTTCGTCAAGCACTTAACCTTGCAACTGACCGTGCAGGTATCGTTAAAGCTGCCATCGACACTGGTTCAAAAGCTGCAACTGCCCTTGCACCAACAGGTCTTGAAAAACTCCCTGATGGAACAGACTTGGCTAAATACGTATCACCAGGTTACAGTTATGATAAGAAAGAAGCTACAAAACTCTTCAAAGAAGGTCTTGCTGAACTTGGTACAGATTCAGTTAAATTGACTGTAACTGCTGACTCAGACGCTCCAGTTGCTAAAGCTGCTGTTGACTACATCAAACAAACTTGGGAAGAAGCTCTTCCAGGTTTGAAAGTTGAAGAAAAATTCGTTACTTTCAAACAACGTCTTGAAGATACTAAGAACCAAAACTTCGATGTAGCCCTTGTTCTTTGGGGTGGTGACTATCCAGAAGGATCTACATTCTACGGACTCTTCACTACTGGTTCATCATACAACTACGGTAAATTCTCAAATGCTGATTACGATGCTGCTTACCAAAAAGCCATCACTACAGACGCTCTAGACGCTAAAGCTGCTGCTGATGATTATAAAGCTGCTGAAAAAGCTCTTTATGACAACGCACTTTACAACCCAATCTACTTCCGTAGCACTAAGTCACTTCAAAATCCTGACCTTAAAGGTCTTGTTCGTAACTCAACAGGATTGCAAGTTGACTTCACTCACGCATACAAAAAATAAATCATTCTAGTGATGATGAGACAAGGTTCGAGCCTATCGAGCCTTGTTTTTTTATGACTTAAAAAATGGTACAATGAAAGTATCATATTAGTAAAAGGAAATATATGCGTTTAGATAAATTTTTAGTTGAAGCAGGTCAAGGCTCACGCACAGAAGTCAAACAGCTTCTTAAGAAAAAACAAGTCTCTGTCAATGGAAAAATCGAGACCTCTCCTAAGACTCAAATTGATGAGAAAATAGACAAAATTGTCTGTCAAGGTGAAAATCTTTCCTATGAAAAATATGTCTATTACATGTTAAATAAACCAAAAGGTGTGATTTCAGCAACAGAAGATAATCACCACAAAACGGTTTTAGATTTGTTGGATAAAACAGCTTGGGATAAAGAAGTCTTTCCTGTTGGGCGTTTAGACATAGACACTCATGGACTGTTATTGTTGACTAATAATGGTAAATTGGCGCATGCTATGCTATCACCTAAGAAGCACGTCGATAAGCGTTACCGTGCTAAAGTCGCAGGAATGATGACAGCAGAAGATGTTGAGCGTTTTGCCAAAGGAATTGAGCTGAAAGATTTCACGTGTCAATCAGCGCAGCTAGAGATTTTAGAAATTGATGAAGCTGCCAAGACAAGCTTAGTGGCTATTACGATTAAAGAAGGCAAATTCCATCAAGTTAAACGAATGGTTTTAGCTTGTGGCAAAGAAGTGACAGATTTAGAACGTCTAAGCATGGGACCATTGCAATTAGACGAGCAATTGGAGCTTGGTAAGTGGAGACGATTGACTTCTGATGAGTTAAGCAGTCTTGAGTTATTTGAGGTTGAACTGTAAAATCTTGCACTACTTATTTGATTATTTAGGCTAATCATGTTAAGATAATAGTAATAAAATCAATTGAGCGAGGTGTATTAAGGTGGCATTTGGTGAAAACGGACCACGTAAAAAAACAGCGTTTGAAAAACTGACTTTAGTAGTTGTTATCTTAATGGTTCTAGTAACTGTAGGTGGTCTTATTGCGACTGCTATTGGTTCAATTATTTAAAGAACGCTGATGAGGCGTTTTTTTATGCTTTTGCAAATCAATTTTTAGTGTAAAAGTTACTATAATGAAAGAATAGGAATTAATAATGAGTATGTTTTTAGATACTGCCAAAATCAGCGTTAAAGCTGGTCGTGGTGGTGATGGCATGGTTGCCTTCCGTCGTGAAAAATACGTCCCTAATGGCGGACCTTGGGGAGGTGACGGAGGTAAAGGTGGTTCAGTCATCTTTAAAGTTGACGAAGGACTTCGTACTTTGATGGACTTCCGTTACAACCGTATTTTTAAAGCGAAATCTGGTGAAAAAGGGATGACAAAAGGAATGCACGGACGTGGTGCAGAAGACCTTATTGTCCGTGTCCCTCAAGGAACAACAGTTCGCGATGCTGAGACAAATAAAGTAATCACTGATCTTGTTGAAAATGGTCAAGAATTTGTTGTTGCGCACGGTGGACGTGGTGGACGTGGTAATATCCGCTTTGCGACACCACGTAACCCTGCACCTGAAATTGCAGAAAATGGTGAACCAGGTGAAGAACGTGAACTTCAGTTAGAATTGAAAATCTTGGCAGATGTTGGTTTGGTTGGTTTCCCATCAGTTGGTAAGTCAACATTGTTGAGTGTGGTAACTGCTGCTAAACCAAAAATTGGAGCTTATCACTTTACAACTATTGTCCCTAACTTAGGTATGGTTCGTACAAAATCAGGCGATAGCTTTGCCATGGCTGATCTTCCAGGTTTGATTGAAGGTGCTTCACAAGGTGTTGGTCTTGGAACACAATTCCTTCGTCATATCGAACGTACGCGTGTTATTCTTCACGTGATTGACATGTCAGCAAGTGAAGGACGCGATCCATATGAAGATTACGTTTCAATTAATAATGAGCTTGAAACTTACAACCTTCGTTTGATGGAACGCCCACAAATCATTGTTGCTAACAAGATGGATATGCCTGAAGCAGAAGAAAACTTGAAAGTCTTCAAGGAAAAATTGGCTGCTAACTACGATGATTTTGAAGAAATGCCAATGATTTTCCCAATTTCAAGTTTGGCACACCAAGGATTAGAAAATCTTATGGAAGCAACAGCGGAATTGCTTGATAAGACCGATGAATTCTTGCTTTACAGCGATGATGATATGATTGATGAAGAGGTTTATTATGGATTTGATCCAGATGAACGTCCATTTGAAATTTCACGTGATGATGATGCTGCATGGGTATTGTCAGGTGAAAAACTTGAAAAACTCTTTGTCATGACAAATATGGAACGTGATGAATCTGTTATGAAATTTGCACGTCAACTGCGTGGTATGGGTGTTGATGAAGCCCTTCGTGAACGCGGTGCTAAAGATGGAGACATCGTTCGTATCGGTAAATTTGAATTTGAATTCGTGGATTAATATAAGATACAAAGTCCGTTAAGCGAGCAAAGTAAAAATAGGAATTATTGACGAGGAGCTATGAGCTCTGGAAAAAATTATCTTTTTTGCATAGCTCGTAGGGCGTGTCTTAAATAGCAATTCAATGGTTTTAATTTATAAATAAGTTTATATATTAACTGGAGGTTCTTATGGGTGAAAAACCGATATCTTTTAGGGATAAAGATGGTAATTTTGTATCAGCAGCCGATGTCTGGAATGCTGAAAAGCTAGAAGAACTTTTCAATACACTTAATCCAAATCGACGTTTTCGCTTAGAACGTGAAAAATTGGCAAAAGAAAAAGCAGGAGAAGCAGAGGACCAAGAGTCTTAATTAGCTTTCCTACTTGAGCTCAGCGATATGGCTGAGCTTTTTTAATATCTTCGTAAAGAATGATTGGTTAATTGGTAGTGTATTTTTGCGACACAGTTTATAAAATTTTGATCATGAGAAACACTAATAATGCAGCCGGGATAATCTCTTAGTAATTGCCGGATGATTGGCTGACTAGTTGGTGAAAAATGCCGAGTTGGCTCATCAAGGATAATAACTTGATTTTTAGCAAGTACCATATGCGCTAAAAATAGCTTAGCTTTTTGCCCGCCAGATAATTCAATAACACGATGCTCCATTTCATCTCTTGTAAATTGGAGACTTGCTAAAATAGTTCTAGACGTTTTATCGGTTGTAACTTCACTTAAAAATGAGACAGCAGAAATGTCACCTTTTAGTATATTATCATAATCTTGCGGCATATAACCGATTGACAGTTGCTCATTTTTGTCAAGCTCTTGATAAATTTTTCTGAGTAGTTGAGTTTTTCCAATACCATTTTTACCAGTAATGACAATCTTATCTTGTCCCAAAATATCCAAATCAATAGTCTGACCGGTAGATAGCACGTGATTATGCCATGATAAGAGCCGCTTTTTATAATTAAGCGGGGAAATATCATGGAAAAATAGTGTTATACTATCCATTTTTTCAGGAAACTCAGTAATGGTTTCATCCTCTTTTTGATATCTTTTTTCAAGGGATAGAACGTTTTTCATCTTTTTTGCAGCCAGTCTTCCCAAAGTGCTATCATGAGTGTGTCGCACGTTGTGTTGCGCTGCTTGGTACAAGCGTTGGATTTTTTCATCTCGTTTTTGCTTTAACCGCCGATCATTTTTGGCTTCTTCGTATTGCTTTGTAAAAGCTTTATGACGCAGTTCTAGATAATCATGATAATTTCCATGGAAATAGCATGCGCGAGGAATTTGCCGATGTCTGATTAGCTCTAAGTGTAAAATGGCAGTTGCAGTGTCTTTAAGCATCACTTCATCGTGAGAGATAAAAATCACAGTCTTATCAGTTTTCTGAATAAATTGTTTAAGGATATCTTGGCTTTCAATATCAAGGTCGCTGGATGGTTCATCCAATAAGAATAAATCAGGATCTTGACCAGTTAATTTGGCTAATTGAAGTTTTATTCGCTCACCACCCGATAGACTGATTAATGATTGATTCTTTTTCTCCAGCGTAGAAAGGTCTAGATGCAGGAGCGCAGCCGTTTTATAAAATGCATTGTAATTGAAAAAAGGATTGATATCCTTGTATAGGAAATCAGAAATAGTTTGCCTTTTTTCGTTTTCAGCTAATGACTGTGGGAGATAGGCTATTTTTTTAAAACGATTATCAATCTGTCCTTGAAGTGTAGCATAGTTAGTAAGAGTTTGTGAATTAGCAATAGCCTGGAGTAAAGTGGATTTTCCAGTTCCTTCCTCACCAATAATTGCTAATTTTTCATCCGGTTTTATGATGAGATTTAAATCAGCAATTATTGGTTTTGAATCTTTGATATGGCTAATAGTTAGTTGGTTTATTTTTAGCATATGAACCTTCCTTTCAAAAAAACACACTCTACCATAGCAGGTAAAGTGTGAATCTCATTATGGTCAACGCTAAAAATACCCAACACGTGTGATGGATAAGTAAGAGAATGAAAGACTGCACTAAAAACAAAACCTGATATGGCATATCAATACATTTTGTTCTTAGTTGTTCATCGTTCAAAATCCTCCTACTTGATTTGCCTTCATTTTAGCAAAAAAATTAGGTTATTGTCAAAGAATATGGTAAACCTCCCAGTAAAAATTAGCTGGGAGGTGATTTTATTAATAGTTTTCAGCACGAACTTCGAAATAAGATTGAGCGTGAGCACATACCGGACAAACTTTTGGTGCTTTTGTTCCAACAATAATATGACCGCAGTTACGACATTCCCAAATTTTAACTTCGCTCTTTTCAAAGACTTTAGCAGTTTCGACATTTTTGAGAAGAGCACGATAGCGTTCTTCGTGGTGCTTTTCGATTTCAGCGACCATGAGGAATTTTTTAGCAAGTTGAGGGAATCCTTCTTTTTCGGCGGTTTTGGCGAATTCAACATACATATCCGTCCATTCGTAGTTTTCACCATCTGCAGCAGTTTCCAAGTTTTCAGCAGTATCACCAATGCCAAAGAGTTCTTTATACCACATTTTGGCGTGTTCTTTTTCGTTGTCAGCAGTCTTCAAGAAAAGTTCTGCGATTTGTTCAAATCCATCTTTTTTGGCTCTTGAAGCAAAAAAAGTGTACTTGTTGCGTGCTTGAGATTCACCTGCAAATGCAGCTTGCAAATTCTTTTCGGTTTGAGTACCAGCATACTTAGACATATCAAAAATCCTCCTTATATTAACCAGTAGTTAACTACTGAATATCACACATGAAAGTCATTTGGATTTGCTACGAATAGGTGATTCTACCTTACTTATGATATACCCTTTTTCGTATTATAAAAGTACTTGTAGTTTGTCTAAATAACTTAACTTAAGTCTAACAAAAGCATAAGTGAAAGTCAAAATTTTGACAGCGCTAACGAAAAAAATTAAAGCATTAAAAAAGAAGCTGACTCAGTCAGCTTCTTTTGTGTTACTAGACGTTCAATACTTTGTTCAAGAAGTCTTTTAGACGCGGGTGTTGTGGGTTATCAAAGATTTGTTCTGGAGTTCCATCTTCAATAAATTGTCCTCCGTCAGTGAAGATTACACGGTTGGCAACTTTACGAGCAAATCCCATTTCGTGGGTAACGATTAACATGGTCATGCCTTGTTCAGCCAAGTCTTTCATAACACCAAGAACGTCACCAACCATTTCAGGGTCAAGTGCAGAAGTAGGTTCGTCAAAGAGCATGATATCTGGATTCATTGCCAAGCTTCGAGCGATAGCCACACGTTGTTTTTGACCACCTGATAAGCTATCTGGTTTAGCATCACGTTTGTCAGCTAGACCAACTTTTTCAAGAAGTTCCATAGCATGTTTTTCAGCTTCTTCTTTAGATTCTTTTCCAAGTTCGATTGGTGCGAAAGTGATGTTTTCGAGAACAGTCATATGTGGGAAGAGGTTGAAGTGTTGGAATACCATACCAATGTTTTCACGAACTTTATCGACATCAGTGTTTGGGTCAGAAAGTTCAAAACCATCAACGACAACTTTACCACTAGTGATTGTTTCAAGTAGGTTTAGGGTACGAAGGAATGTTGATTTTCCTGAACCAGAAGGTCCGATGATACATACAACATCACCTTCGTGGAATTGGGTTGTGATTCCTTTTAAGACTTCATTATCTCCATAAGATTTGTGCAAATCTTGAACATCAATTTTTAATTCTGCCATTATTTAAGCCTCTTTTCTAAACGTTTTGCTAAACGAGTTAAAAGGGTGATCATTACAAGGTAGATGATTGCTAAGATAGCGTACATACGGAATGATTGGTAGTTACGTGCAATGATGATTTTACCTGTTTGGAAGAGTTCGATAAGACCAATTGCTGATACGATAGTAGTATCTTTCAATGAAATAACGAACTGGTTGATGAAGTTTGGCAACATAACACGAACTGCTTGTGGTAAGATGACTTTTTTCATTGTCTTACTGTATGAAATACCTAGGCTTCGGCTAGCTTCCATTTGTCCTTTAGGAACGGCTTCAATACCACCACGAACAATTTCAGCAATATAAGCACCAGCATTCAATGAAAGAGCAATTGTTGCAGCAAGGAAATCATTGATTGGGCTTTGTTTGCCAGTAAGTGATTCGATGAGGTTTGGAATTCCCCAGAAGATGAAGGCTGCTACAATCATCAATGGAATACCACGGATGACATCAACAAAGATTGCAGAGATAGTGCGAAGAACTTTGTTTGGTGCGACAGCCATCATACCAAAGATGATACCAATAACCATAGCAATTGCAAATGAAATCAATGTCAAGCTAAGAGTTGTTCCAAGACCTGAAAGCAATTGTGAGTAGTTGTTTTTGATAAGTCCCAAAATTGTTGTTTCATCAACAGTTGAAGAAGTAGCTTTTTTCTTATCATCTGAACCAAGGTATTTATTTACGATTTTATCGTATTCACCTGATTTAACAAGTGCAGCAAGACCGTTGTTGAACATTTCAAGCAATTCTGGGTTAGCACCTTTGTTTACGGCAAATCCGTATTCACCAGATTTTTCACCGTCGATTGGTGTATCAAAGTTACGACCTTGTTTGATAGCATAGCGAAGGACAGCTTCATCATCCATGAGAGCGTCGATTGAACCAGAGTTCAAACTGTCATACATTGTAGATGCTTCGTCAAAGGCACGAAGTGTGTAGCCGTATTGAGCAGCGTGTTCTGACAACCATGTGTAAGATGATGTACCATTTTTGGCACCAACAGTTTTACCACTTAAGTCATCGTATGATTTTACTGAGCTTCCTTTTTTAACAGCAAGCAAGATGTTTGAAGTGTAGTAAGCATCTGAGAAATCAAAGATTTCTTTACGGGCATCAGTGATTGACATACCAGCCATAACACCATCAGCTTGACCAGCTTGTACAGCGTTAAGCGCTGCGTCAAAACCTGGGTTTGAGATTTCAATGTTGAAACCTTGTTGTTTTGCGATAGCTTTAATTAAGTCAACGTCGATTCCTTCATATTTACCTGAGTCATTTTGGTATTCAAATGGGGCAAATGAAGAGTCCATGACGATTTTATAGCTTGATTTGACTGGAGTTGCTTTTGCAGAAGCGTCACCTGTTAATTTTAGGCTGCTTGATGCAACAACACTTGATTTGTCATCAGATTTTTCAGAATCACCAAGCCATTTTGCCATGATGGCATCATAAGTACCATCTTTCTTCATTTCAGCAAATGCTTCGTTGAATTCTTTGATGAGGTATTCGTATTTGCTTCCTTTTTTAACAGCAAATGCAAAACTTCCGACTTTTTCACCATCAATATTGATAGCGTAGTTTTTACCTTGACTGATTGCGTATTGGACAACAGGTTGGTCATCCATAGCAGCGTAAACTGAACCAGCATCTAGGCTATTGTTCATCAAGTCACTCGTATCAAATGTTTTGATTTTATAACCGTATTTCTTTTGGTTTTCTTTTAGGAATGCTTGAGCAGCAGTACCGTTTTTAACACCAACAGTTTTACCTGAAAGTTGTTTATAGTTAGACACTTTAGCATCGCTACGAGTGTAGACAACAACAGCGGTATCGTAATAAGTATCTGAGAATGTGAAGACTTTTTTACGAGCCTCTGTAACTGTTGTACCAGCCATAAGGGCATCGGCTTGACCAGCTTGAACAGCATTAACAGCAGCATCGAAACCAGGGAATGTCATATCGATATCCCAACCCTCTCGGTTTGCGACTTCATTAATAATGTCAACGTCAATACCTTTATAAGTTTGATCTGAATCTTTAAATTCGAATGGTGCGTATGCTGTGTCAGATACAATACTAATCGTATCAGCTTTGGCATTAACACCAAACACAAAGATTGCAGAAATCATTGCTAGCATAATAGCTTTCAATTTGTGCTTCATGTAAGTCTCCTTTTGAATTGATTTCATTAATTATATCAAAATTCAGACAGTTAGGCAACTTTAGTTTTTGCTTCATGTTAGAAAACCTAACATGGAAAATAAAGAGGATTCTTATTCAATCTCAAACGGGGGTAATTTACCCCTATTTATGATAAAATGAAGGTATTAAAAAGACAGTTTGAGGAATGTTATGATAGATAGAATAGAAGATAATAAGTTTAAACTAGTCTCTAAATACGAACCTTCTGGTGATCAACCACAAGCGATTGAGACTTTAGTTGATAATATTGAAGGTGGGGAAAAAGCTCAAATTCTCCTTGGTGCTACAGGTACTGGTAAGACCTATACCATGAGTCAGGTTATTGCGAGAGTAAATAAACCAACGCTTGTTATTGCCCATAATAAAACCTTGGCAGGACAGTTGTATGGGGAGTTTAAAGAATTTTTCCCTGATAACGCTGTTGAGTATTTTGTTTCTTATTATGATTACTATCAGCCAGAAGCTTATGTGCCATCAAGTGACACTTATATTGAAAAAGATAGCTCAGTCAATGACGAGATTGATAAGCTACGTCACTCAGCAACATCAGCTTTGTTAGAGCGTAACGACGTTATTGTTGTAGCCTCTGTATCGTGTATTTATGGTTTGGGTTCACCAAAAGAATATGCTGATAGTGTTGTAAGTCTTCGTCCAGGTCAGGAAATCTCACGTGACCAATTATTAAATGACCTTGTTGACATTCAATTTGAACGAAATGATATTGATTTTCAACGTGGTCGTTTTCGTGTACGCGGTGATGTCGTGGAAATTTTCCCAGCGAGCCGTGATGAACATGCCTTTCGAGTAGAATTTTTCGGTGATGAAATTGATCGTATCCGAGAAATTGAAAGTTTGACAGGTAAAGTTCTTGGCGAAGTCGAACATTTGGCGATTTTCCCTGCCACTCACTTTATGACAAATGAAGAACATTTGGAACATGCTATTAAAAACATTTTGGAAGAAATGGAAGAACAAGTTAAGCAGTTCGAGGCTGAAGGTAAGCTCATTGAAGCACAGCGTATTCGTCAAAGAACTGAGTATGATGTTGAAATGCTCCGTGAAATGGGATACACAAACGGTGTCGAAAATTACTCACGTCACATGGATGGCCGTGCTGAAGGTGAACCGCCATATACATTACTTGATTTCTTTCCAGAAGATTTTTTGATTATGGTTGATGAAAGCCACATGACTATGGGACAAATCAAAGGAATGTACAATGGTGACCGTTCACGTAAGGAAATGTTGGTGAATTATGGTTTCCGTTTGCCAAGTGCACTTGATAACCGTCCGCTTCGTCGTGAAGAGTTTGAAAGTCATGTTCATCAGATTGTTTATGTGTCAGCGACACCAGGTGATTATGAACTCGAACAAACAGATACAATTGTTGAACAAATTATTCGTCCAACTGGACTTCTTGATCCTGAAGTTGAAGTTCGTCCAACCATGGGTCAAATGGATGACCTTCTTGGTGAAATCAACGCTCGTGTTGAAAAAGGTGAGCGTACCTTTATCACGACATTGACTAAGAAAATGGCAGAAGATTTGACGGATTATCTCAAAGAAATGGGTGTCAAAGTCAAATACATGCACTCAGATATTAAAACTTTAGAGCGTACGGAAATTATTCGAGATTTGCGTCTGGGTGTTTTTGATGTCTTGATTGGTATTAACTTGTTACGTGAAGGGATTGACGTGCCAGAGGTTAGCTTGGTCGCTATTCTTGATGCAGATAAAGAAGGATTCCTCCGTAATGAACGTGGTCTGATTCAAACCATTGGTCGTGCTGCGCGAAATAGCGAGGGTCATGTTATCATGTACGCAGATAAGATTACCGAATCAATGCAAAAAGCCATGGATGAAACAGCGCGCCGTCGTAAGATTCAAATGCGTTACAACGAAGAACATGGTATTGTACCGCAAACCATTAAGAAAGAAATTCGCGATTTGATTTCTATTTCTAAAGCGACAGATACTGAAGTGGCTGAGGATACGCCAGATTACTCAAGTATGAACAAGGCAGAGCGCAAAGATGCTATTAAGAAATTGCAAAAACAAATGCATGAAGCTGCTGAAATGCTTGATTTCGAGCTAGCTGCTCAACTGCGTGATATGGTATTAGAATTGAAAGCTATGGATTAGGAGAGTTTTGTGATTAAAGAAATTATAACAACGCTAATAACCAGCCTAGTATCAGTTATAGGATTTATTGTTACTTATAGGTCTTTAATGAAGAGTTTTAAAAATGAGTTAAGAAAAAGTAGAGATAGTCTTGCTCTTGAAAAAATGTCAACTGTTCCATATGATATTTTAGAGCTTTTTGATGATTTAATGGAATCAAGTCACTTTAAAAAAGATTCACAAAAAGCAAAAGAAAATCAGAAAACTTTTAAAAAACTTATGAATACTATTTACTCTTATGGTTCTATTAATGCTATAAAAATTTTTGCTTTAATGCAAAAAGAGAATTATGATAGAGTTAATCAAGGTGGAAATCCAGATGATATTTATAGAATATCTTCAATGTATGTACTACTTGCTACACAAATAAAATATGACGTAACGGGGATTGTAGTTAGTCCTAACTCATGGTTTGAAATGAGAATAACTGATTATTCTTCTAATATGGAGAAATATAAGAGAGCGAATAATAAAATTGTAGATGAACTTAGATTAAACAGAGGGTTTAAAATTTAATTTCTTATTCATTATTTATTTGTTGAAAAAATTTAGACAATTAGTTAAAGGAGTGTAAAATGTCTCGTGCACAACGTGTGATTTTAACCAATATGTGTTTGATTGAAGACGGTCAAGGAAATGTCGTTATGCAAATTCGTGACCCAAAACGTTATTCATGGTCAGGATATGCTCTTCCAGGAGGGCATATTGAAGCTCATGAAGGGCTAGTTGAGTCGGTTATCCGTGAAGTCAAAGAAGAAACTGGCTTAGTCATTAAGAACCCTCAGTTAGTCGGTATGAAACATTGGTATACAAAAGAAGATGAACGCTATCTTGTTTTCTTGTACCGAACGTCTGAGTTTGAAGGTGACATTCATTCTACTGATGAGGGAGAGATTAAGTGGGTGCCACGTAAGGATTTACCTAACTTGGATTTGGCTTATGATATGTTAAATTTACTTCGAGTTTTTGAGGAAGAAAATCTTAATGAACTTTTTTATCGTGAACGCTTAAAAGACGATTTCTTACGTGAATTTTGGTAAGAGTAATAAGTTTTCTTCCTATTAAATAACCAGATTTTAAACAATCAAAAAGCTTGGAACAATTGTTCCAAGCTTTTTTTGATAATTAATAATAGAAGGGGAGAAGTGATTGAACTTCTTCTTATTTAACTGAACCACCAGTAATGCCTTCAACGTAGTATTTTTGCATAAACATGAAGAGCAATGTGATTGGGACAGCGATAAGAACTGAACCAGCAGTGAATGACATGAACCAGTCATTAATAGTATCTTGTTGCAACATTGAGAATAGACCAATGGCAACAGTGTATTTACTTGTCGCATCACCTAGGATAACCTTAGCGAAGATGAAATCAATCCAAGGACCGATGAAAGCCATAAGCGCTGTGTAGACAATGATTGGTTTTGAAAGTGGGAGAGTGATTTTAAAGAAAATGTCAGCGCGAGTAGCTCCATCAATCATAGCAGATTCATCAAGTGAGTAAGGAATTGTATCAAAGAATCCTTTAGCAATGTAGAATCCGAGTGCTGCACCAGCAGAGTAAACTAGGATAAGTGCTAGCAATGTTTGGTCAAGGTTGAATGCTTTTAAGATGTAGTAAACGGCAATCATACTCATGAAACCAGGGAACATATTAAGCACAAGTGCTAATTTCAAGAAACCATTGCGGTGTTTGAATTTGATACGACTAAGTGAGTATGCCATAGCAACGGTGATGAATGTTGAAATCACACAAGTAGCAGAAGCGACGAATAATGTATTCAAGAACCATTGCCCAAATGGAAAGGCATCAGAAGTAAATAGTTTAATGTAATTATCTAGCGTCCAAGTTTTTGGAATGAAGTAGTTAACGTATGCTGTTCCTTCGCCACGGAAGCTAGTAAGAACAACCCAAACGATTGGAAAGAGCCAGATGATTGATAAAACAATCAATAAAATATAGACAAAAGTCAGTGTTAATCGTTTTTTGTTTTTCATTATTTAGCAACCCCTTCCTTGTAAGAACTTGTTCTTGTGTAAGCCAAGAGACTAAATACAGCAGAAAGAACAAAGATGAGAATACCGATAACAGAAGCAAGGTTGTAGTCAGCTGCAGTAACAGTTAAGTTGTAGAGCCAAGTAACAAGCAAGTCTGTGCTACCAGCTTGGTAGAAGTTAGAGTTAGTAGGACCACCACCAGTAAGAAGGTAGATAACGTTGAAGTTGTTGATGTTACCGATAAATTGTTGAATCAAGTTTGGCATCATCACAAGTAAGATTTGAGGGAATGTGATTGATTTAAAGATTTGGAATTTATTGGCACCATCGATTTCAGCGGCTTCAATTTGTTCTTGTGGGAGGTTCATGATAATACCTGAAGCGACAAGCATTGTGACAGGAATACCTACCCACATGTTAACGATGATGATTGAGAATTTAGCCCAAAGTGGATCTGACAAGAAAGGCAATGGGTTTGCAGCAGAGATAAGTCCGATTTTTTCAAGGAATGCATTGACTGGACCAGCATCACTGAGCAAGTTTCTCATGATAAGAAGTGAAATGAATTGTGGCACGGCGATAGTGATAACGAAGATTGTACGCCACATTTTTTTCAATTTCAAACCTTTAGTATTGATAATAAGTGCTAAGACAATACCAAAGAAGAAGTTTGTCACAGTTGCAAATACTGCCCAAATCAAAGTCCAAGAAAGAACTGGGAAGAATGTTCCCGCCATACGACCGTTAAAGATGTTACCGAAGTTAGCAAAACCAACCCAGTCAAACAAACTTTTCGGTGGTAGGTGATTGTGGTCATAACTTGTGAAGGCCAAACAAATCATATAAACCAATGGCAAGATAGTGAAGAGAAGTACCCCAATCATTGGAACTGCCATCAAAGTCATGTGGAAACGACCGTTTGCCAAAGTTTCAAAGTCTTCTTTAAAGGTAGGAACTTTCAAACCTTCTTTATCGATGACATAAAGATTTCTAGCACTCTTAAGGTTACACCAATAAATGTAAGCAAAGACAAGGCAGAAGATAAGAGAAGCAAGACCGAAGATAAGCATTAACATAGAGTTATCGCCATCAACAGCAACTTTCATCTTAATCCCATTGACGGTTTGTTCAACAAGACCTTGTTGGTGTGTTCCCAGAGTGATTAATCCTTGCAAGTTTGGAATAATCTGAGAGAAGAAAGTGATTAAGAAAAGAATCTCTGATAGTAAAAACAAACAACCTTTAATAATCTGTTTATGGTAAAGATTTGAAAATCCCATAATCAGAAATGACAGTTTGGTATCAAATTTCCCTTTTTTAAAAGCCTCTGTAACTGATACACTGTCAAAATAGTGTGAATTAGTCATACAAAACTCCTTTTATTAATCTTGTTGGAAGTCACTGCTAAAAATTTAATCTTAAAGTTCTTAGCAATAACTCCGACAAGAGTTTCCCTAAAAATAAAGTGGGGATGTAACTCCCCACTTCAGAACATCTTACTTAGCGTTAGCTAAATCTTTGTCAAATTGTTGCAATTTAGCGAGGTAGTCACCACTTTGAATTTTACCATTGTAGACATCGCTGAGAAGTGCAGCACTTTCAGTCCAGAATGTAGTCATTTGACTAAGTTTAGGTGTTACAACTGTGTAGTCTGATGATGAAGCCATCTTGATAACTGCTTGAGCCAATTCATCTGATTGAACTTTATCTGATGATTGAACTTCTTTGTTAGCAGGAATAATGTTACGACCTTCGTAAGTAAATTGGTTTTCTTGGCTTTCTGCGCTAGTAAGCATAGAAGCAAGTTTGTAAGAAGCAGCGATACGTTTTGTATCTGAACCTGCAGGAGCTTGGTTAACAGCAAAGAGTTTCACACCAAGGAAAGCTTTTTGTTGTACTTCGTTACCGCCGATTGAGATTTTTGGATAAACAGCGATACCAAGATTATCTTTACCAACAGCGTCTTGTGCAGCTTTAAGATCCCAAGGGCCTGATTCAAGTGAAGCAACGCTTCCGTCACCGAATTTAGACATTGCATTTTCAGCAGTCAAGTTAACGAAACCTTTGTTTGATTTTTGATCAGCAATCCATTGAAGAACTGATACACCAGCATCGTTACCCCAGTTAGTGCCATCAACTGTTTCGCCATCTTCACCAAATAGTGTATCACCGACTGACATAAAGAGTGGAGCAGTTGCGTAAGCGTTCATTGCTTTAAATGTTGCACCGAATGTTGCTTTGCTTGTGATTGTTTCGTAGTTAGCAACATCGTCAGCTGAAAGTTTTGATTTGTTATAGAAGAGAACTTGTGACTCGATACCAAATGGGAAAGCGTAAGTTTTACCATTGTATTTTGCACCAGCTACTGCTTGATCAGTATCGTTAGTAGCAATTTCTTTGGCATAATCTTCAGGAACTTCTTGGATAACACCTGATTCAACTAATTGACCAAGTTGGTCATGTGGAAGTGAGAAGACATCAGCAGCTTTTTGTGGGTCTTTCTTAACGTTTTCTTGAGCTTTTGAATCGTTTGATTCAACCATCTTAACTGTGTAACCAGATTCTTTTTCGAAATCTTTAACAATAGCAGTGTAAGATTTTTTAGCACCAGTTGGTACCCAAAGTTTGATTGTCTTGCTGTCAGAGGCAGAAGATGATTTAGTTGATGAGTTATTTGAGCAAGCAACTAAAACGCTTCCAGCAAGTGTTAAACCTGCACCAGCAAGGACCATTTTTTTCCATGTGTTCTTCTTCATGAGTTTCCCCTCCTAGAGAAAGATTAGTAATATTATTTACATTTATATTATGCAACCGTTTGCAGTTAATGTCAAGCGTTTTTTGTAAAAAAGTTTAAAAAACTTGAAAGGTCAAACAAAGAAAGTGATAATAAGTGCGTTAATCTGATATATATTGGTCAGTTTTTACTATAAAATAGCTTGAAAAAACAATATTTTTCTAAAAAATATCACAAAATAGGGCAAACAATTGCAGAAATATCTTATTTATGTATAATAGGGGATAAAAATAAGAGTTTTTACCTCTAAAACCTTGTCAGTACAGTAAATCTATTATAAAATGTAAGATGCAAAGGAGACTTAGATGGTTACAATTAAAGATGTAGCGGCTAAAGCTGGCGTCAATCCTTCGACGGTTAGCCGTGTTTTGAAGGATAATAAATCCATTTCTCAGAAAACAAAAGACAAAGTTCGGAAAGCGATGGCAGAGTTAGGTTATGTTCCTAATGTAGCTGCCCAAATGTTAGCCAGTGGGCTAACGTATAATGTTGGTTTGATTTTTCCACCGTTAATCACACCAGATCGTTTAAACGAACCATTCTTTATGCAAATTCTTTCTACTATAACTAGCGAAGCGAAATTAAATGATTTTACAGTATCTATTGCAACTGGTATGACAGTTGATGAATTAGAAGAACAAGTAAAATTAATGTATCGCCAAAAACGTGTAGACGGATTTATTATCTTATACTCTGATCCAGAAGATCCAGTTCGTAAGTATTTAATGGATAATAATGTACCTTTTGTGATTGTCGGTGCTCCCGAAGGTTTCGAAAATGATATTACTTATATAGATAATGATAACCAATTGATGGGTAAAAAAGCAGTTGAATATCTTTATCAGAAAGGACATCGTGAGATTCTATTTGTTACGGATGATTTAAAATCTGAAGTGTCATCAGAACGTTATTTTGGTTACCTCCGAGGCATGGAAAAGCTTGGTCTGACAAGCGATAAAGCACTTTTGTTCGATCGAAGAGATCCAATGATTCTGGAAGCATTAATTGAAAAAATTGAATCAAGTAAAGCAACGGCTCTGATTGTGATTGCTGACACAATCTCAGTTCGCTTGGCACAATTCTTATCTTACTATCAATTGAAGGTTCCTGATGATATTTCAATTATCACTTTCAATAACTCAGCCTATTCAACATTGATTCACCCATATATGACAACTTTTGATATTAATGTTGCTAATTTAGGCCGAACTAGTTTCAGACGATTGGTCGAATTGATTAAATCTCCTGAAACGGCGATTACCGAAAAAATCATTGTTCCTTTTACCTTGAGAGAGCGTGAAAGTGTCCGTCAATTGCATGTTGAAGACAAATAAATTCCCATTCCAGCGGTTTTTATAAATGAAAATAAACGCCTTAATTGCTATTAGTTTTAGCAGTTGAGGTGTTTTTTTATATTTTTTGCAAAAAATGATTGACTTACGCAAACGCTTGCGTTATAATTTGCAATGTAAAGATCGTTGATAAAGGAGAAAACATATGGAAAAACGTGCAAGTGGTGTACTGATGCATATCACATCATTACCCGGCAAACAAGGGGTGGGAACATTTGGTCAAGAAGCTTATAACTTTGTTGATTTCTTGGTTGAAACTGACCAAACATATTGGCAAATCCTACCATTAACAACGACTAGTTATGGTGACTCCCCTTATCAATCATTCTCAGCAACAGCTGGGAACACACATTTAATTGACTTAGAATTACTTTGTAAACAAGGTTACTTGGCAAAAGAAGATTTTGAAACAGTTAACTTCGGAGATGATTTAGAAAACGTAGATTATGCTCGTATCTTCGAAGCACGACGTCCAATTTTGGAGAAAGCAGTTGCAGAATTTATGCAAAATTCTGATAACCAAAAAGCTCTAGCAGAATTCGAAAAAGAAGCGACATGGGTGAAAGATTATGCTGAATTCATGGCAATCAAAGAGTTCTTTGGAAATAAAGCTTTGCAAGAATGGGATGATAAAGCAGTTGTTCGCCGTGAAGAAGCAGCTCTTGAAACTTATCGTGAAAAATTAAAAGACGTTATTACTTACCATAAAGTCACTCAATATTTCTTTTACCAACAATGGGCTGAACTTAAAGCTTACACTAATAAAAATGGTATTAAAATCATTGGTGACATGCCAATCTACGTCTCAGCTGACAGTGTTGAAGTTTGGACAATGCCTGAACTGTTCAAAGTAGACGCTGAAAAGAATCCACTTTGCATTGCTGGTGTCCCTGCTGATTCATTTAGTGATGATGGTCAACTTTGGGGAAATCCAATTTATGATTGGGAAAACCACAAGAAAACAAATTATGCCTGGTGGGTTTACCGTATTAAAGAAGGTATCAAACTTTATGATCTTCTTCGTATTGACCACTTTAAAGGTTTCTCAGATTATTGGGAAATTCGTGGCGATTACGAAACTGCAAATGATGGTAGCTGGCAACCTGGTCCAGGACGCGCTTTGTTTGATGTCGTACGTGACGAGCTTGGCGAACTTCCTATTATTGCAGAAAACCTCGGTTATATTGATGCCAAAGCTGAGCAATTGTTAACTGACACTGCTTTCCCAGGTATGAAGATTCTTGAATTTGGTTTCTATGATACCGAAGGTAAGAGTATCGATGCTCCGCATAACTGCAATAAAAATAGTGTTGCTTACAACGGCACACATGATAATGAAGTGGTCAATGGTTGGTACGATAACTTGACTGATGAACAAAAAGCATTTGTTGATGCTTATACACATCGTCATGAAGGTGAACCAATCACACAAACAATGCTTCGTACCTTGTTTGCAACGGTTAGTGATATTGCAATTGCGACTATGCAAGACATTCTAGACAAACCAGCTGAGTCTCGCATGAACATTCCAAATACTGTTGGTGGCAACTGGCAATGGCGTATGTTAAAAGAAGATTTGACAGATGAACGCAAAGCATTCTTGAAAGACATTACAGCACTATATTGCCGCAAAAATACATTTAAATAAAAAAGAAAAAGGGATATTATAATGACAACTAAATTTACAGATTACGTAACTTCAAAAGGCCAAAAACTTGCTGAATTGAGCAATGAAGATATCTATGTAGCGCTTTTGCACTACGTTAAAGAATTAGCTGCCGAAAAACCAAAAAATACAGCTAAACGCAAAGTTTACTACATTTCTGCTGAATTTCTTATTGGTAAACTTTTGTCAAATAACTTGATTAACCTTGGTATCTATAAAGATGTTAAAGCTGAACTAGCTGCAGCAGGTAAATCAATCGCAGAAGTAGAAGATGTCGAACTTGAACCATCACTTGGTAATGGTGGTCTTGGTCGTTTGGCATCATGTTTCATCGATTCAATGTCAACACTTGGCATCAACGGTGAAGGTGTAGGTCTTAACTACCACTGTGGTCTATTCAAACAAGTCTTCGTTGATAACCAACAAGAAGCAGAAGCTAACTACTGGATTGAAAAAGATTCATGGCTTGTACCAACTGACATCAGCTACGATGTTCCATTTAAAGATTTTACACTTAAATCTCGTCTTGACCGTATTGATGTTCTTGGTTACAAACGTGATACTAAAAACTACTTGAACTTGTTTGATATTGACGGACTTGACTACGGTTTGATTCACGATGGTATTTCATTTGATAAGACTGAAATCAAGAAGAACTTGACACTCTTCCTTTACCCAGATGATTCAGACCGTAATGGTGAATTGCTTCGTATCTATCAACAATACTTCATGGTATCAAATGCTGCACAATTGTTGATTGATGAAGCACTTGAACGCGGTTCAAACTTGCATGACTTAGCTGACTATGCTTATGTTCAAATCAATGATACTCACCCATCAATGGTTATTCCTGAGTTGATTCGTCTTTTGACTGAAAAACATGGTCTTGAATTTGAAGAAGCAGTTTCAATCGTGAAAAGCATGGTTGGTTACACTAACCACACAATCTTGGCAGAAGCACTTGAAAAATGGCCTCTTGATTACCTCAATGAAGTTGTCCCTCACTTGGTAACAATCATTGAAAAATTGAATAAACTTGTAGCTAGTGAATACTCTGACCCAGCCGTTCAAATTATTGATGAATCTGGTCGTGTTCACATGGCTCACATGGATATTCATTTCTCAACTTCTGTAAATGGGGTAGCAGCACTTCACACTGAAATCCTTAAAAACAGTGAATTGAAACCATTCTATGATATTTACCCTGAAAAATTCAACAACAAAACAAATGGTATCACATTCCGTCGCTGGCTTGAATTTGCCAACCAAGATTTAGCAGATTACCTTAAAGAACTTATTGGTGATGAATACCTTACTGATGCAACTAAACTTGAAAAATTGTTAGCATTTGCTGATGACGAAGCTGTTCATACTAAATTAGCTGAAATCAAACACAATAATAAACTTGCACTTAAACGTTACCTTAAAGATAATAAAGGTATTGACCTTGATGAAAACTCAATCATTGATACACAAATCAAACGATTCCACGAGTATAAACGTCAACAAATGAATGCTCTTTATGTCATTCATAAATACCTTGAAATCAAACGTGGTAACTTGCCTGAACGTAAGATTACTGTTATCTTTGGTGGTAAAGCGGCACCAGCATACATTATTGCTCAAGATGTTATTCATTTGATTCTTTGTTTGTCAGAATTGATTAACAATGATCCAGAAGTTAATAAATATTTGAATGTTCACTTGGTAGAAAACTATAATGTTACAGTGGCTGAACACTTGATTCCTGCAACAGATATTTCTGAACAAATTTCTCTTGCTTCTAAAGAAGCTTCAGGTACTGGTAATATGAAATTTATGTTAAACGGAGCTTTGACTCTTGGTACAATGGATGGTGCTAACGTTGAAATTGCAGAACTTGCTGGTATGGATAATATTTATACATTCGGTAAAGATTCAGATACTATCATTGATCTTTATGCTACTCAAGGTTATGTTTCAACTGATTATTATGAAAATGATCCAGTAATTAAAGAAGCAGTTGATTTTATCGTTAGTGATGAATTGGTTAAACATGGTAATGCTGAACGTCTTGAACGTCTCTATAATGAATTGATTAACAAAGACTGGTTCATGACATTGATTGACCTTAAAGAATACATTGCTGTTAAAGAACAAATGCTTGCTGATTACGAAGATCAAAAATCTTGGATGACTAAAGTTATCAAAAATATTGCTAAGGCTGGTTTCTTCTCATCAGACCGTACAATCGAACAATATAACGATGAAATCTGGCACAGCAAATAAACAATAGTTTAAATAAGCGAGGTTGTTAAAGCAACCTCGCCTTTTTTATGTATATACAGAAAAATACAAAAATAATGAATTTTTATAAAAATAGGGTTGACAAATGTATAAATATTAAATAAAATGTATACATATCAAAAAGAAAAGAGAAAATGACTATGAAAGTAAGTAAAATGTTTGGTGGGTTAGCTCTTGTTGCTTCAGCTTTTCTATTGACAGCTTGTGGCTCAGGAAATCAAAAAGATACATCAGTTTCAGATATTAAAGATAAAGGAACTCTTGTCGTTGCTATGAATCCAGAATTCGCTCCTTTTGAATTTAAAACTTTAGTTGATGGCAAAGATACTATTGTTGGTGCGGATGTAGAGATTGCAAAAGCTATCGGTGAAGAGCTTGGTGTTAAAGTGAAATTCTCTTCAATGTCATTTAACAATGTTTTGGCAAGTCTTCAATCAGGTAAAGCTGATGTGGCTATCTCAGGTATTTCAGCAACGCCTGAACGTAAAAAAGCTTATAATTTCTCAGAAGCTTATTATGAATCTGAAAATGTTGTATTGATTAAGAAAACAGATCTTGATAAATATACAAAAACAAATTCATTAGACGGATTGTCAGTTGGAACACAAAAAGGATCTATCCAAGAAAATGTGGCTTCTGAACAATTGAAAGGTTCAAAAGTTGTTGCTTTGACACAAAATGGCGAAATGATTAATGAATTGAAAAATGGTCAAATCCAAGCAGTTGTCCTTGAAAAACCAATTGCAGAAGGTTACGCTGCTAATAACGATGATTTGACAATTGCTAATATCAAGTTGAAAAATGATGACGCGGATGCTTATGCTGTAGCACTTCCTAAAGGTGACGACAAATTGACTAAAGAGGTCAATAAAGTTATCAAAGACTTGAAAGATTCAGGGAAAATTGATCAATTTGTTCAAGAAGCATATGCTTTGTCAACTAGTGAATCAAGTAACTAAGGAGAAAATGATATGAAGAAGTTTTTAGGAGGTTTGTTTCTACTTTTAGCATTAGGAACGATGACAGCTTGTTCAACGTCAGGAACAAGTCAAAAAAGTATTCAAAATAAAGGTAAAATCGTCATCGCGACGGAATCAGAATTTGCACCTTTTGAATTTAAAACTTTAATTGATGGAAAAGATACCTTGGTTGGTGCAGATATTGAACTAGCTAAGGCAATTGCTAAAGAATTGGATGTTAAAGCTGATTTTTCAGTGATGTCCTTCAATAACGTTCTCGCTTCTGTGACTTCTGGTAAAGCTGATATCGCTATTGCGGGAATTTCAGTGACAGATGAACGTAAAAAAGCTTACGAGTTCTCAGATGCTTATTATGAAGCAGAAAATGTCGTGATTCTTAAAAAAGCTGATTTAGCGACTTATACAAGTCTTGAAAGCTTGGCAGGAAAATCTGTTGGTGCACAAAAAGGGTCAATTCAAGAAAACATTGCTAAAGACCAATTACCAAGTTCAAGTCTAGTTTCACTAACTTCAAACGGTGAAATGATTAATGAATTGAAAAATAATCAACTTCAGGCAGTTGTGCTAGAAAAAGCGATTGCTGAGGGCTATATTTCTCAAAATCCTGATTTAGCCATCGCAGATATGCCATTGAAATCAACTGATACAGATGCTTATGCTGTAGCCTTTGCTAAAGGAACTGATAAAAAGTTAATTGCTTCTGTGAATAAAGTTATCAAGAAAGCTAAGAAATCAGGTGAGTTTGATGCTTGGATTGAAAAAGCTTCAACTTACACGCAGAGTAGTTCTGAATCAGAATAATGAAGTGAAAAGAAACTGAGGGTTATTGCTCTCAGTTTTTCCTTACGAATGGTAAAATAATCTTAGAAAGTCAAAAGAGGTAAGCGATGAAATTACCACGATTTGGAGTTGAAGAATGGCTCAATAGCCACGAAAGAGAAGCTGTGTATGACATTGCAGGTGTGTCAATAGAAGCTCTAACATTGCAAGAATTATTTGAATTGACAGGGGAGTCTGAAACGTCTTTTTATCAGGAATTACTTGCTAAAAAATTAAATTATGGCTGGATTGAAGGGGCTCCAGAATTTAAAAAGGCGGTCAGTCAATTATATGAATCTGTGACTGAAAATCAAATTCTCCAAACTAACGGTGCCACGGGTGCGAATATGCTGGTTTTGTATGGTTTGATTGAACCTGGGGATCATGTGATTTCTTTGTATCCAACTTACCAACAACTTTATGATATTCCAAAATCTTTGGGAGCAGATGTTGATTTATGGCAGGTCCGTGAAGAAAATAAGTGGTTACCAGATTTAGCAGAACTTCGTCAATTGATTCGTCCAAATACCAAAATGATTTGCATTAATAATGCCAATAACCCGACGGGTGCTGTTATGGATGATGACTATTTGTGTGAATTAGTCGCTATTGCTAGATCTTGCGGAGCTTATATTTTGGCCGATGAGGTTTATCGTCCTTTTACGGACACAAAAGTTTCGTCGATTATTGATTTGTATGAAAAGGGGATTTCGGTAAATAGTCTTTCTAAGACCTTTTCACTGCCAGGAATTCGTGTCGGCTGGGTGGCCGCTTGTGATAAAGTAACTGATATTTTGCGTGATTATCGCGACTATACCATGATTTGTGCGGGTGTGTTTGACGATATGGTTGCTAGCTTAGCTTTGAAACATAAGGACGTAATTCTAGAGCGTAATCGCAAAATCATCAGACAGAACCTTGAAATTCTTGACAAATGGATAAAAAAAGAGAAAAAAGCTTCCTATATAAGACCAGCAGAAGTGCCGACTTCATTTGTCAAATTGGAGGTTGATTGTCCAATTGAAGAATTTTGCCTGACTCTGCTCAAAAATTACGGTGTCTTATTGGTTCCTGGAAACCGTTTTGAGCGAGAAGGATATGTTAGATTAGGATATTCATGTAAAAAAGAGACTTTAGAAAAGGGACTAGAGTTACTATCTTTATGTTTAAATGAATGAATTTTTATTCAAAAATCATTGACTAATCGTTCAAAAATGGATAAAATAGAGATAATATTAAGAGAAGAGAGAATAAATATGAAAATTAAAAAGCTTGTTCTAGGGGCACTTGCGCTTGTTAGTGTGTGTTCTTTGGCTGCTTGTGGATCTTCATCTAATGAAAATTTACAAGATAAGATTGAGAAAAAAGGTAAACTAGTTGTCGCTATTAGCCCAGACTACGCGCCGTTTGAATTTAAAGCTTTGATCGATGGTAAAGACACTATTGTTGGTGCTGATGTTGAGTTGGCTAAAGCGATTGCTGATGAACTTGATGTTAAACTTGAATTATCTTCAATGAGTTTTGACAATGTGCTTTCAAGCCTTCAAACAGGAAAAGCAGATATGGCGATTTCAGGATTGTCTGCAACAAAAGAACGTAAAAATGCATATGATTTTTCAGATGCTTACTATGAAACAGAAAATGCTGTTTTAGTTAAGGCAAGTGATCTTGATAAATATAACTCAATTGATAGTTTGTCAGGTCTTAAAGTAGCTGTTCAAAAAGGAACAATTGAAGAAGGCTTGGCTAAAGAACAATTGAAAGATTCAAAAATCATTTCTTTGACAGCAATGGGTGAGGCTATTAACGAATTGAAATCTGGTCAAGTTCAAGCAGTTGACCTTGAAAAACCAGTTGCCGAAGGATACCTTTCACAAAACTCAGATTTAGCGCTAGCTAATTTTGCATTGAAAACAAGTGACGGTGATGCTAAAGCTGTAGCAATGCCAAAAGGTAGCGGAAAACTTGTCAAAACGGTTAATAAAGTTATCAAAAAATTAGCCAAAGAAGATAAATATAAGCAATTCATTTCAGATGCTGCACAACTTACAGGCGATGCGGTTGATGAAGATGAATAAATAAAGGAGGCTGGGACAAAGTACCCAGTTTCTTTGTTTACATAGTGATTATTGACAAGGTCAACAATCTGGCGATAGATTGTTGGAGGTCTCTGTCAAGAAATATTAAAACAGCGATTACTGACTTTATTTTCCCATGCACAATTGATTAAGCACTTTTTGACGTAGATTTCCAACCTCAAACAATTTTCAATTGTTTGAGCAATCAATCACTGCTGAGTGGGTCCTAATGTGCTGATAAATCAGCTTTTACAACCCTTTTTTGACATCAAGTTGCGCTTGACTTCATTTCCCACCTCAAAAGCTTCCCCAAGCTTTTGAGTCATGCGGGGGTGAGTTATAAAGGTTCGGAGAACTTTTATAATCGGGAAATAAAGCTTACGAAGTAAGTGTCAAAAACGATCTTGGAATAGACCGTTTTAGGTCAGTAACAAGAAATTGAGGCTTGCTGAGAAATCAAGTTTCTGCGAAACTACTGATTCGCTTTTTAATTTTTAGGCTCATGAATAAAGTCTGCAGTGGAGACTTTATTTGTCTCACTCTCTTTTATATCACCCCCCAAAAAAAACGACCACCATTGGCAGTCGTTCTTAGGAGATTATGAAAAAGAAAGTTTATTAGGATTGTCTATAGTATAGAGGGAGATTCTTAAAAAATCATAATTATCATGCCAGAAAATTTTTAATTATAAAAGTTTACTTGTAGCATAACTGAAATCATTTCTTTAAATTGAGATGTTACAATGACCCTGAGTTGAAGCGTGATTTAGCTCAAAATATGAACACAGAGGATATTTCTTATGTTTACTGAGACTTTTAAAAATGTTTTAAATCATGAGGGTGTTGTTTCGATAATGTCGTGGGGTGAAGAAATGCCGCATGTTACGTGCACTTGGAATTCTTATCTTGTTTTAAAGGGAGATAATCGGATACTCTTGCCAGTAGCGGGGATGCATAGTACAGAAAAGGATTTAAAGGTTAATCCGAATCTTATTCTGACATGTGGTGCTCGTCAAGTAGAGGGATTTAACGGCTATCAAGGGACGGGGGTTAGAATATTAGGAACGGGTAGATTGGTCAATGAGGGCGCAGAATTTGACGAAATGAAAACAAAATTTCCATTTTTGCGAAGTGTCTTGGAACTAACCGTTACAGAAGCAAAACAATTGCTATAATAATCACACGTGGTAAAAGCTGATTGGTGCTGATTTAGTCATCAGTTGGCTTTTTTGTCAAGGTTACCATTTTGCAATTTTATTTTGAATATGATATAATGAAAAGAATAATACTATTATCAGTAGTGCAACAACAAACAACACGCAACAGGTGGGGTATACAGTTAAAACGGAATGTAGGGTGATAGATTATGAAGAAAATGCAGATTAATAATCCCAATGGAAGTATTGCTTACTGGAAATCAGATGTCTTTGTTTTATCCAGAGATACTCTGTTCTTTCTTCATGGATTGACAGCAGATCATACGATGTTTGAACAACAATTTTTATTTTTTGAAAATGATTATAATATCATCGCATGGGATGCACCAGCACATGGGGAGTCTCGCCCTTACGTCTCTTTTACCTATGGTGAGGCTGCAAATGCCATAAAAACAATCCTTACTGAATGTGGTATATCGCAGGTTATTCTAATCGGACAGTCTATGGGCGGGTTTATCTCGCAGGCGTTCATAAGGCGATATCCAGAAATGGTGAAGGCCTTTGTATCCATTGACTCATCACCGTATGGCAATTACTATTCAAAATCTGATATGTGGTGGCTACATCAAATTGAGTGGATGGCAAAATTATTCCCTGAGAAATTATTGAAATCATCTATTGTGAAGAAAAATACTATCACGAAATGGGGTCGAGAAAATATGGCAACAATGATTGCCAAGTATGATAAAGCGGAGCTGTGCCATCTCATGGGAATTGGATATGCAGGGTTCCTAGAAGATAATCAAGAACTGTCTATACCTTGTCCGACACTTTTGATAGTAGGTGAAAAGGATACCACAGGTAAGGTGAAAGCCTATAACAGAGAATGGTCTAAAAGAACAGGATTTCGGTTAGTTTGGATTGCTGATTCTGCCCATAATTCCAATGTTGATAATCCTGTAACAGTGAATAAACAGATTGCCGCTTTTCTTAACACTTTGAGATAACTGTCGAAATGCCAGAAGCAAGAAAAATACATACTAAATAACAAAAAGACGACTGCATTTCTGCAGTCGTCTTTTAGGAGATTATGAAAAAGAAAAGTTTTAGGATTGTTTATAGTATAGTGAAGGAACCTTAAAAAAATCATAAGTGTGATGGAAATTTTGCTGAAAACATTTTTTAAATTTTTATGGCATTTAGCGCGTGTAAGGATTGACTTTTTTTGATAAATTAGGTATCCTAATAGGGAACGTGTAAATGTTACAATGTCTTGAGGAGGTGAAACACATGTCAAAAACAGTAGTACGTAAAAACGAATCACTTGACGATGCACTTCGTCGTTTCAAACGTTCTGTGACTAAAGCTGGGACTCTTCAAGAATCACGTAAACGTGAATTCTACGAAAAACCTTCTGTAAAACGTAAACGCAAATCAGAAGCAGCTCGCAAACGTAAAAAATTCTAATTAAATATTAGATACAAAAAAAGAGGCGCTAAGCGTCTCTTTTTATGCTCTAAAGACTTCTGAATTGATTATTTTTCTTTCAATAAGTCTCGGATTTCTGTAAGGAGTTCTTCTTGAGTTGGAGCGGCTTCAGTTTCTTCTTCGTCTTCTTTACCTTTTTTGCCAAGAGCAGCGGCAGCATTTGCGGCTTTAACTACGAAAAATAGCGTTGTCCCGACGATAAGGAAGTTGATAACGGCACTTAGAAAATTACCGTAGGCAACCCCGTTCCAAGAAAGGTCGGCGATTTTTGCAACACCGGCAGCTTTTAGGGCTGGGTTGAGGAAGAGTGGTGTGATAACATCTTCAACAAGAGAAGTAACGATAGCGTTAAATGCAGCCCCCATAACAACAGCGACAGCAAGATCAAGAACATTTGCTTTAAACAAAAATTCTTTAAGTTCTTTAATCATTTGAGAAACCTCCTATATATGTTAGTACTATTATACCAAAAATATCGGCTAAAGTCTGGTTTTTCTGAATTTACAAATCACATTCAAAATGGTATAATGAAATACAAAACTAAAATGGGAATAGTGCGTGGAGGTGATCTTTTGGCGATTGACAAAGAGTTAATTACCGAGATAAAAAATAGCGTTAATATTGTTGATGTTATTGGCGAAGTGGTCAATCTTACACGTGCAGGTCGCAACTATGTTGGACTTTGTCCATTTCATAAGGAAAAAACACCGTCTTTTAATGTTATAGAAGACAAACAATTTTTCCATTGTTTTGGTTGCGGAAAATCTGGAGATGTTTTTAAGTTTTTAGAAGAATATCGTCAGATTAGTTTTTTAGAAAGTGTTCATCTTGTTGCTGAACGTGCGGGCATTCCTTTACCGATTGAGACGCAGCAGGCGCAAGCAAAGCCACAAAATCCTAATCAAGTTTTGATTGATATTCACAAGGATGCGGCTAAGTTCTACAATGCTGTTTTGAAAACGACTAAGGAAGGTCAAGAAGCGAAAGCTTATTTAGCCCAGCGTGGTTTAACAGATGAATTGATTGATTATTTTAACATTGGATTGTCGCCAAATGAGCCTGATTTTCTTTATCAATCTCTTGCAAAACGATACGAAGAGAATGCTTTGATGGCTTCAGGTCTTTTTAATTTGTCTGAACGTACCAATCGAGTTTATGATGCGTTTCAAAATCGTATCATGTTTCCTCTGACGGATGATAGTGGTCAAGTTGTTGCCTTTTCAGGTCGTATTTGGACCAAAGAAGATTTAGAGAATAAGCAGGCTAAGTATAAGAATACTAGGTCAACTGCTTTATTTAATAAGTCTTATGAGTTGTATCATCTAGATAAGGCGAGACCTGTAATGTCGAAAAAACATGAAGTCTATTTAATGGAAGGTTTTATGGATGTCATTGCGGCTTATCGAGCTGGTATCGAAAATGCTGTTGCTTCCATGGGGACGGCTTTGACCCCAGAGCATGTAAGGCATTTAAGGCGTTATGCTAAAAAAGTTATTTTAACATACGACGGTGATAATGCTGGTCAAAATGCGATTGCTAAGTCTTTGGAACTTTTAAAAGATTTTAATGTTGAAATTGTGCGAGTTCCAGAACAGATGGACCCGGATGAATTCATTCAAAAGAATTCTCCACAAGCTTTAGCGAACTTGCTTGAAAATAGTCGGATTAGTAGTACTGAATTCTTTATTCATTACTTAAAACCGGAAAATAGTGATAATCTCCAGGCTGAAATTGCCTATGTCGAGCAGATTGCAAAGATTATCGCGCAGTCACCATCAATTACGGCACAAAATTCGTATATTAATATGGTGGCTGATTTATTGCCAGACTTTGATTATTATCAAGTTGAGCAGTCGGTAAATAGTGAACGGCTTCAAAATCGCTCGGCTCTTCAATCAGAAGCGGCTAAACAAAGAGTGACGGTTGTTGAATTACCGATATCAAAGAATATCTCTGCAATTATAAAAGCAGAAAGTCAGTTGATGCAAAGGCTATTAACGCATGATTATCTTCTTAATGAATTTAGAAATCGAGAGGAATTTACTTTTGATACCCGTGAGTTGCAGACACTCTATGATTTATTGATGCAGCAGGGGGAAGTTTCTTCTTATGATTTAGCGCAGTTGGATGATCGAACGCGGCAGATGTATTATCAAGTATTAGAAGAAAATCTACCAGATGATATTGCGCCTAATGAAGTTGAAGAAATTATTCAGAAGCGTAATCGCCTACTTCAAGAGAGAGATTTACAAAAACAAAGTAAATTAATTCGTGAATCTAGCAATCTTGGAGATGTTGACGCAGCTTTAGCGGCTTTGGAAAATCTCATTGCCCAAAAAAGAAATATGGAATAGAGGAAAATATGGCAAAAGAAAAAGAAATTACTACTTTTAATGTTCAAGTTGCAGAATTTATTCGTAACCATAAAAAGAACGGAACAGCTGTCGATGATGAAGTGACAGAAAAATTGGTTATTCCATTTTCATTGGATGCTGATCAAATTGATGACCTTTTGGAACGATTGACAGATGGTGGGATTTCAATTACTGATAAAGAAGGTAACCCATCAACGAAATACGTTGTTGAAGAACCAAAACCAGAAGAATTGACTGATGAAGAATTGCTTGGAAGTAACTCTGCTAAGGTTAATGACCCAGTTCGTATGTATCTTAAAGAAATCGGGGTTGTGCCTTTGTTGTCAAGCGAAGAAGAAAAAGAATTGGCTGTTGCAGTAGCGGCTGGTGACCTTCAAGCTAAACAACGTTTGGCAGAAGCTAACTTGCGTTTGGTTGTTTCTATTGCTAAACGTTATGTTGGGCGTGGTATGCAATTCCTTGATCTTATCCAAGAAGGAAATATGGGTTTGATGAAAGCTGTTGATAAATTTGATTACTCAAAAGGGTTCAAATTCTCAACTTACGCTACTTGGTGGATCCGTCAAGCAATCACACGTGCAATTGCTGACCAAGCTCGTACAATCCGTATCCCTGTTCACATGGTTGAAACAATTAACAAACTTGTTCGTGAACAACGTAACCTTCTACAGGAACTTGGACAAGATCCAACACCAGAACAAATTGCTGAACGTATGGATATGACTCCTGATAAAGTTCGTGAAATCTTGAAAATTGCCCAAGAACCTGTTTCTTTGGAAACACCTATCGGTGAAGAAGATGATAGCCATCTTGGAGATTTCATTGAAGATGAAGTTATTGAAAATCCAGTAGATTACACAACTCGTGTTGTTCTTCGTGAACAACTTGATGAAGTTTTAGATACATTGACTGACCGTGAAGAGAACGTCTTGCGCTTGCGTTTTGGTCTTGATGATGGTAAAATGCGTACATTGGAAGATGTTGGTAAAGTCTTCAATGTGACGCGTGAACGTATTCGTCAGATTGAAGCTAAAGCACTTCGTAAACTTCGCCATCCGAGCCGTAGCAAACAGCTCCGTGATTTTATCGAAGATTAAAAAATAGTCAAGAGGTTCGCTTATGTCTGAACAAAAATATACAGAAGAAGATGTCGCAAAGATTAAAGATCGTATTCTTGAAGCTTTGGAAACAGTTATCGACCCTGAATTAGGGATTGATATTGTTAATTTAGGGCTTGTTTACGAAATCCGATTTGAGCAAAATGGACATACAGAAATTGATATGACCTTAACAACAATGGGATGCCCACTAGCAGATCTTCTTACCGATCAGATTCACGATGCAATGCGTGAGATTCCTGAGGTTACTAATACCGAAGTTAAATTGGTTTGGTACCCAGCTTGGACAGTTGATAAAATGAGTCGTTATGCCCGCATTGCTTTGGGAATTAGATAAAAGATGACACCAGCAGAAATGCTGGTGTTTTTTTGATTCTTTGATAGCCGTATGCTCTAGCTACTTTCGTTTTTCCATCGCCAGCTTATTTAAAATATGGTATAATATTTTTGATTGTATTTTAGAATGGAGAAGTGTGCCATGCAACATGTATTCATCATCGGAAGTCGAGGTTTGCCTGCAAAGTATGGTGGCTTTGAGACTTTTGTTGAGGAGTTGGTAAAAAATAAGCAGAGCTCAGATATTGTTTATCACGTCGCTTGTTTAAGTGATGATAAACATCATACGCATTTTAAATATGAGGGCGCAGATTGTTTTACCATCAAGGCACCTAAAATTGGTCCAGCTCGAGTGATTGCCTATGATATGATGGCAATTACTTATGGACTTCAAATGGTAAAAAGATCTGGTATTGAACACCCTATTTTTTATATTTTGGGTAACACAATTGGAGCATTTATTGCACCTTTTGTTTGGAGAATTCACGCTCTTGGTGGGAAAGTTTATGTCAATCCAGATGGTCTTGAGTGGAAACGCTCAAAATGGTCAAAACCGGTTCAAGCTTATTTAAAATATGCTGAAAAATCGATGGCTAAAACAGTTGATTTGGTTATTTCAGATAATATTGGTATTGAAAACTATATAAAAGAATCTTATCCAGATGCTAAGACACGTTTTATTGCTTATGGAACGGATTTGAAAAAATCAACCCTAACAGCTGATGATTATAAGGTTAGAAAATGTTTTGATAATTGGAAAACTAAGGAAAATGGCTATTATCTGATCGTTGGCCGATTTGTGCCAGAAAACAATTATGAAACAGCAATTCGTGAGTTTATGAAATCAAATACAAGACGTGATTTGATTATTATTTCTAACCACAAAAATAGTGCTTATTTTGACAAGTTAAAACATTTGACAAACTTTGAACGTGATCACAGGGTTAAGTTTGTCGGCACTGTATATGATCGTGACTTACTGAACTATATTCGTGAGAATGCTTTTGCTTATATCCACGGTCATGAAGTTGGTGGAACAAATCCTGGTTTGTTAGAAGCTCTAGGACATACCAAGTTAAATCTTGTACTTGATGTGCCTTTCAATAAGTCAGTTGCAGGAGCAAGTGCTTTTTATTGGAATAAAACATCAGGTAATCTCTCATGTTTGATTAATGACGCCGATGGTCATTATGATTTTACGGAATATGGCAATCGTGCGCGCGCCATTGTTAAACAAAATTACACATGGGAAAAAATCGTTGGAGAGTACGAGGAACTATTTTTAAATGAAGATTAATATTCTCATGTCTACCTACAATGGTGAACAATTTTTGGCTGAACAGATTGAAAGCATTCAGAAACAAACAGTCAAAGATTGGACTTTGTATATTCGTGATGATGGCTCTAGTGATACGACACCCGAAATTATTAAACGATATGCTCAGGCTGACTCACGTATTATTTTTATTAATGCCGACAATCGTGAAAATTTTGGTGTCATCAAAAACTTTTATACGCTTTTGAAACATAGCGAAGCAGATTATTATTTCTTTTCTGACCAAGATGATATTTGGCTAGAAGATAAGTTAGCTGTGACTATAGCAGAAGCGCAAAAGTATGATAGTCAGAAACCTTTATTGGTTTATACAGATTTGAAAATTGTTGATCGAGATTTAAATGTTTTACATGAAAGTATGATTAAAACACAGTCTGATCATGCCAATACTGAGTTGGTTCAAGAATTGACTGAAAACACAGTAACTGGTGGTACAGCAATGATAAATCATACATTGGCTGAATTGTGGACATCAACAGAAGATTTGTTGATGCACGATTGGTATCTTGCTTTGCTTGCTAGCGCTTTAGGTAATCTTGCTTATGTTGATTACCCAACGGAATTGTATCGTCAACATGATGCTAATGTATTAGGGGCGCGTACATGGACTAAACGCATGAAAAATTGGATTAAGCCTCATAAATTAGTTGAAAAATATTGGTGGTTGATTAATGCTAGTCAAACTCAAGCACGTTTTTTATTAGATTTAGCATTGACCCCTGAAAAAAGAGACTTGGTTGAAAATTTCACAACGATTATGGACAAGCCACTGATTCAGCGAATAAAAACATTGAATCAGTATGGCTTACGCAAAAATCGTACCTTCCATACGCTTGTGTTTAGAACATTAATTATTACCAAATTTGGTTATAGGAGAAATAAATGAAGTTCTTTAGTAAAGAAAATAAAATCTTATTAAAAGAAATGGTAAAAACGGACTTTAAACTTCGCTACCAAGGAAGTTTAATTGGGCATTTGTGGTCAATTTTAAAACCATTAATGCTTTTCACAATTATGTATTTGGTGTTTGTTCGTTTCTTGCGCTTTGATGATGGTACTCCTCACTATGCTATCGGTTTGTTAATTGGTATGGTGACATGGAACTTCTTTGCTGAAGCAACTAACATGGGAATGCTTTCAATTGTTGTGCGTGGGGATTTACTGCGTAAATTAAACTTTTCAAAAGAAATTATTGTCATTTCTTCAGTTGTTGGAGCAGCAATCAACTATGCCATTAATATGGTGGTCGTTTTTGTTTTCGCTTTGTTAAATGGTATTCATCCAAATTTCGGATTCTTAGTTATTATTCCATTGTTTATTGAATTGTTTGCTTTAGCTGCTGGTGTTGCATTTATATTGTCAACTTTATTTGTTAAATATCGTGATTTAGGACCAATTTGGGAAGTTATTCTTCAAGCTGGTATGTATGGTACACCTATTATTTATTCATTGACATTTATTTTGCAACGTCATCACTTTACTATCGGAAAAATTATGATGCTAAATCCAATTGCGCAAGTCATTCAAGATATGCGTCATTTTATTGTTTATTCTGGAAATATGCGTGGTTGGGAATTGATTAATAATAACTTCATTGCACTAATTCCATACCTAATTCCATTTGTAGTTTTTGCAATTGGTTATCATATTTTCCATAAACATGCTAAGAAATTTGCGGAGATTTTATAATGTCAGATAAAGAAATTGCAGTAAAAGTTGATCATGTAAGTAAGTATTTTAAATTGCCTACAGAAGCAACTCAAAGTTTACGTACAGCACTTGTTAATCGTTTTAAAGGAATTAAAGGATATCGTGAACAACATGTCTTGAAAGACATTTCGTTCGATGTTCACAAGGGAGATTTCTTTGGGATTGTTGGTCGTAATGGTTCTGGTAAATCAACACTATTGAAAATCATTTCACAAATCTATGTTCCAGAAAAAGGAACAGTTACGGTTAATGGTAAAATGGTGTCGTTTATTGAGCTTGGAGTTGGTTTCAACCCTGAATTGACAGGACGAGAAAATGTCTACATGAACGGTGCCATGCTTGGGTTCACAACTGAGGAAATCGATGCCATGTATGATGACATCGTTGAGTTTGCTGAGCTAGAAGATTTCATGAATCAAAAGCTAAAAAACTACTCAAGTGGTATGCAAGTTCGTTTAGCGTTTTCAGTTGCCATTAAAGCTCAAGGTGATGTGCTCATTCTTGACGAAGTGCTTGCCGTAGGTGACGAAGCTTTCCAACGTAAGTGTAATGATTATTTCATGGAACGTAAAGAAAGTGGCAAGACAACAATTCTTGTTACCCACGATATGGGAGCAGTTAAGAAGTATTGTAACCGCGCTGTTCTTATTGAAAACGGTTTGGTTAAAGCTTACGGAAATCCATTTGATGTTGCCAACCAATACAGCTATGATAATACTGAAAAAGAGTATGATGACAATGTTCAAGAGGAACGTGAAGTAGACGAAGATGATAAAATCTCTGATATTTCAATTAATTTATTGTCTGAAAAACGCTTAACACCAAAAGATGAAATTTCTTTTGAAGTTAACTACAATATGCTTCAAGATATGGACACTTATGTGGCGTTATCATTTACAGATATTGATCGCAATATTTGGATTTATAATGATAATTCAAAAGAGCGTATGACAAAAGGTTCAGGTAAGAAAACGGTTAAATATACGTGTCATATTCCAAATGTTAATGATTTGAAATTGAAATTGGAAGTGACAATCCGAGATAAAGATGGACAAATGATTGGATTTGTCCCAGCTGAAAAATCACCAATTATTTTATTAACACGTGATGACCTTGATTATAATAATGAATCTGAAGTTGATTCGGCAACTGGTTTGATTCAACGTAATGGCCAATGGGATTTTTAAAATAATGGTTCAGTAATGAGGTAAGGAATGAAAGTATCTATTATTTGTACAAATTATAATAAGGAGGCATGGATAGAAGAAGCTATTAAGGGGTTCTTAAATCAGAAATGCGATTTTGATTACGAAATCATTTTGGTTGATGATGCTTCCAGCGATCATTCTCCTCAGATTATTGAACGCTATGCGAATCAATACCCTGATAAGATTAAGGCTGTTTTTCATCAAGAAAATTTAGGTATCACAAAAACATGGCTTGATATTTGTCAGTTAGCTCAAGGTGATTACATTGCTCGATGTGATGGTGATGATTACTGGATTGATGTTTACAAACTTCAAAAGCAGGTTGATATCTTAGAACGATCAACAGCATCAAAATGGTCTTGCTCTGATTTTAACATTATCTCTGAGAGTGGTGAATTACGTCAGAAAAAAGCTATTGAGAATGGTATTATTCGAAAAATGTCAAGCTTCGAGGAGATGCTTGCATTTCGAGGAATGACGATGTCATCGACTTGGTTAGTAGATCGCAACTTGATGTTGGAAGTAAATGATGCTATTTCTCCTGACGCAGTTGATGATACTTTTAGTCTCCAACTGGAGTTGTTTACAAGAACAGAGTTAACATTTTTACCAGAAGCGACTACTGTTTATCGCCTTCACGAAGGTTCGGACTCACATCCTGCATCAGTTGAAAAGCTATCAGAGCGTTTTGAAAAATTACAGGAGACACAGGAAGAGTATCTTGAAAAGTACTATTCAAGAATTGATTTTAAGGTATTAACACGATACTTATTCTCTGAAAATACTGAGCGTGAAAAAATTATTGCACGTCGTCAGCAAGAATTAACAACACAATTAAATAATGCTCAAGTAATATTAGATGAATTACTTGAAGAAAGGGCAAAATTAAAATCAACTGAAGAAAAATTAGAAAGCCAAATTGCTGAAAAAAATCATTGGCTGAACGAGTATAACAAGGTTATCCATTCAAAACGCTGGGTAATTCCGACGAAGATAATCAATTTATTCAGGAGAAATCGATGAATCGAATGCTACTTTATGTTCATTATAATAAATTTAATGAACTGAGCCCTCATGTTCTTTATCAACTTGAACAGTTGAGGCCTTTATTTTCATCAATATGTTTTATTTCTAATAGTTATTTGAGTAAGACTGCTATTGAAAAATTGCAAGAAAATCAACTAATTGATGATGTGATTCAACGTCAAAATGAAGGCTATGATTTTGCAGCATGGAAGGAAGCAATTCTATCTTCTTTTGATTATGTCAAGTCATTTGATTCTTTAACCTTGATGAATGATACTTGTTTTGGTCCTTTGTGGGATATGCAAGAGATTTTTGAAAAATTTGAATCAGATGCTAGTGTTGATTTTTGGGGACTAACCAACCATGCTGCTTGTAAAATAAAAGGAGGAAGTTATGTAGCAGAGCATCTGCAATCATATTTTCTCTCTTTTAAAAAGCAAGTTGTAGAGAGTGAAGCATTTATTGATTTTTGGTCAAATGTTAAAAGCTATAAGAATGTTCAACAAGTTATCGATTCTTATGAATCAGAATTGACTGAACAATTAGTTAAAGCGGGTTACAGTTGTAGTTCTATGCTTGACTTGTCAAGTAAACCGGAACTTGGAAATGTTTCAATTTTTCGACCAGATTTGATATTGCAGGCAGGTATTCCATTTGTAAAAATTAAGTCTTTTAGTCATGTGGCACACTTGGCACCGTTTGTCTTAAATGCAATCGAGGAGAAAAGTGAGTATCCAGGTGATTTAATCATTAATCATCTTTCTAGTATATTGCCGCCGACTACATCTTTCTTATTACCTTATAAAAATTTGAATCAATCTGATAACACGCTAAAGCAACCTTCAAAGACAATTTTGCACCTGCATTTTTCAACACGAAATGGTGTAGAAATTTTGACTAGTTTTTTGAAGAGCCGTAAAAATATTATAACTTTAGTTAGTGCTGAATCAGATAAAACCTTAGAAGAGGTAAAAGAACAGTTCCAGCGAGAAGATATTACTAGTTATGCTTACGCACATGTTGAAAGTGTTAGTGATTGGCAAAAATTTATTAGTGATTCTTCTAAGGTGTTCGATGGTAATTGCTTAGCCTATATTCATGTTTCGGATTTCTTTTTAAATCAATTGGTTGACTCCTATAGTTTAAGGGAACTACTTGAGATAATGTTTTCATCAGAGGATACTATTAAGAAAATATTTCTTGATGATAAAAAAATCGGTTTAGCCATCCCAGACATGCTTTCATATGAAAGGTATAAAGATTGTCAATTGGCTATTGATAAAGAAGTTTTTGAAAGATTGAAAATTTCCGAAGCAGAAATAAAAAATCCTATGATAGAAAAAGCTTGGTCAGCTTATTGGATTAGGGTAGATGGATTGCAAAAAATATGGAATAACAAAGGCAATCTAACGCTTTCAGATTTTGAAAAAATTCTTCCAATTTTTAATTGGAAAGAGCACTATGATTTTGTTTTGCTACCAAATAAAGCAAGTTTACCTGCTTTGATTGATGCAAAAAAAGTAAATGATATGCTCTTTGCATCAGAACTTGAGGTACCAAGTAGTATTAATTATCCGATCAGTGCTAAATTAGTCTTGCGTTTCTTTAAAAAGGCTACGCTATTGACTTTGACTTATTTTTTAAAACGTCTAAATTTAATCAAATTAGTTAAGGAAAAACAGAATAAATGAGTGAAAAAAAACATACCATTGCAATTTGCGCATATGGTGAGAGTTCATATTTGGAAGAATGTATTCTTTCTGTAGAAAAGCAAACAGTATCATCTGATGTTTACATTTACACATCAACACCAAATAATTTAATTAAATCATTGGCTGAAAAATACCATCTTCCATTATATGTTGGTGAACGAAAATCAATAGGAGCTGATTGGAATCAGGCACTTTCACATTGTAAAACAGAATATGTGACAATTGTTCACCAGGACGATTTGTATGATGAAACTTTCACACAGAAGGTATTGGAATCATTCGAAAAGTACCCGAACTCAACGATTGTTTATACAGACTATCATGAATTAAAAATGATGGCAGAAGGAGCTAAGGATATTGCAAGTAATCAGAACTTAAAAATCAAACGTTTGATGCTTAATGTTCTATCAGTGCTACCTAGTTCAAAATGGTGGCGTAATCGTGTCCTATCATTTGGAAATCCTATTTGTTGTCCAAGTGTTTCATATAATATGAAACGTTTGTCGGACTTCCAATTTGATGAGGAGATGAAGACAAGTTTGGATTGGTATGCATGGTACACAATTTCTGAAAAATACAAAGGGCGTTTTTCTTACATTAAGGAATCTTTGATGTTTCACCGTATTCATGAGGAATCTGAAACAACGGCAACGATTTCAAATAATACACGAACAAACGAAGATTTACAAATGTATCAGCTGCTTTGGCCAAAAGCTATCGCTAACTTACTGATTAAGTTTTATCAAAAAAGTCAGAATTCAAATCAATAGGAGGCAGCCGCGTGTTAAAAAAATTAATTATTATCCCTGCATATAATGAGAGCAGCAATATTGAAGGTACGGTTGCTGCAATTAAAAAAGATGCACCAGATTTTGACTATGTCATTATTAATGACTGTTCAACAGATAACACACTTGAAATTTGTCAAAAAAATAATTTCAATGTCGTGTCACTTCCAATTAATCTTGGAATTGGTGGTGCAGTGCAAACGGGTTATTTATATGCTAAAAAACATGGTTATGATTTAGCTGTTCAAGTAGACGGTGATGGTCAACATAATCCTGCTTTCTTATCCAAAATGGCTGATGAGTTGATAGAAAGTGATGTTAACATGGTAATTGGTTCACGTTTTCTAGAAAAAGAAGGCTTTCAATCATCGTTTATGCGTCGTTTGGGGATTCGCTATTTTATGGGCTTGATTCACTTGCTTACAGGTAAGAAAATCACAGACGCAACTTCAGGATTGCGAATGATAGATCGCAATATTATTGAACTGTTTGCGGGTGATTATCCAGATGACTATCCAGAACCAGAAACAATTGTTTCTTTACTTAATAAAGGTTATTCTGTTAAGGAAATTCCGGTTGTTATGAACGAGAGACAAGGTGGTGTTTCGTCAATTTCTGCAACAAAATCCGTTTATTATATGATTAAAGTGACATTGGCTATTATATTTGTAAAATTAAGGGGGAAATAAGATGACACAAACAGCGAGCCTTTTTATCTCAATTGTTATTGTACTTTTTGTAGCATACTCATTCCATTTGATTAAGAAGGATAAACTATCTATTCGTTATTCGTTATCATGGTATATTCTAAGCGTTATTTTATTGATTGCTGTTTGGTTCCCAAATTTATTGGTTGTATTGGCTAATTTATTAGGTATTTATTCCCCAATGAATCTGGTTTTCTTTGTTGGATTTTGCTTAAGTTTGTGGATTCTTTTCTCACTAACTCGCATTGTTTCTATTCAAAGCTCAAAGATTAAAAGCTTGGCACAACAAATTGCATTAAGTGAGAAGAAGGATGATTAAATTATTGAAAATTGGGCAGAAAGCTTCTCAAAAAGAAGTCTTTGCTTGGAATATTTTGGGCAGTTTAGCTTCAGCAGCTATGTCAACGCTTTTGCTGTTATCTGTAGCTCGTTTATTGGATAGCTATAACGCCGATGTTTTTAGTATTGCTTATGCTGTTGGAAATCTATTGATTACAGTAGCTACTTTTCAAGTTCGTGACTTTCAAGCAACAGATATTAAAGAGAAGTATTCTTTTAATAATTATTTCTATGCACGTGTGTTAACTATCTTTATTATGATGCTTGTAGCCCTTGGTTATGTTCTTATGCATGGCTATGACGCTTACAAATCTTTATGTGTTTTACTGATTTGTTTTTATCGCTGTAGTGATGCCTTATCTGATGTTTTTCAGGGAATGTTTCAACAGCACGAACGCCTTGATATTGCGGGAAAATCTCTTTTTTTTAGAAATGGATTTATCTTTGTAGGTTTTACAATTACATTGATTATTACACATGAGTTGTTATTATCATTGATTATCATGAATGTACTGTCCTTTGTTTTTGTTTTCGGTTTTGATTTCTTGTTGAGTCGATATTTTAGCAAAATTAAAGCATTTCATTTTTCATTTAAACAAATCAGAGGTCTTTTAGTAGAAAGTAGTCCACTATTTATTAATGCTTTTATGTTGGTTTCCATTTACAATCAGCCAAAATATGCATTAGACAACTTATTTGAGCAAGGCTTACTTGAAGTTGGTGTTCAAACGGACTTTAATATTCTCTTTATGCCGGTTTTTGCCATGAATTTGACAATGATTTTCTTTAGGCCAATGATGACTCAAATGGCTATTTTTCTTGAAAAAAAAGAATTTGAATCGTTTGTTCAATATCGTAGGAAATTGCTGCAACTGCTTGTTTTTATTTCATTTTTGATTTTAGCAGTTGTGTCTGTTATTGGAGTACCAATTTTAAATATTGTTTATTCGACTAATTTAAATAGGTATTTAGTGGCATTTATTATTTTAATGGTAGGGGGTATTGCTAGTACTTTTGCGACAGTTTGTGATAATATTTTGACAGTTTTGCGTAAGCAAAAACTTTTGGTGATTTCATTTGCCAGTGGATTTTGTGTATCCTATTTTTCAGCCAATCCTTTGGTTGAACATTATGGCATTTATGGTGCATCAATTTCATTTACATTATCAATGTTAACGTGGTTACTAGTATCTCTAATTATCTATTTTAGCGCTAAAGATTCATATAAGGAGAAAAAATGAAAATAGAAAAATTATTTTTATTCTTAGCAGTTCCCTGTGTTGCACTGTTTATGTTTTTGGTTCCTGTGACGCAAGTTCCAGATGAAGGAGAACATTCACGGCTAGCATGGGAGATTGGATATAACGTGAAAAACGAAGATGAATTCAATAGCTTAGTTTTTCACCAAGCTGATGCAGTTTTAAATAGTTCATCTGAACCTGAAGCTTTAAATAAAAAAGTTTACCGAAAATTATTTGAAAAGAAAGTTGATTTTTCAAAAGATCATTTTAAATTAAAATTTTCAATAAAAAAATTGATGCATTTACCACAGTTTATTGGTATGTTGATTGGTAAAGCTATTTATCCTTCATTAGGTGTCATACTTTTAGTAGGACGAATTGTTAATGCTCTTGTTTATATCATTGGAATGTATTTTGTTATCAAAGCAGCAAAATACGGTAAATTAGCTTTGATGTTTATTTCGTTATTACCAATGATGTTACAGCAAGCAGCTTCTCTATCTTATGATGTTTTAAATTACGTCTCGATTGCATGTTTCTTTGTTTTCTTTGTTAATCTTATCAAAGAAAGAACATTTACTAATAAAAAGTTTCTTCAGCTTATCTTATTAACTTTATTCCTTTATTCAACGAAAACAAATAACCTGCTTTTATTACCGTTCTTAGTAATGATAGATTTTGAGTTTGAAGGATTTTTAAAAGTGTTAAATCCAGCTTATAATTTCTTCAAGAAATATAGATGGTATTTTGTTACAGGAGCGGTTTGCTTAGGAATTGTTGCGTTTTATTTCTTCTTAAAAGGCTGGGGTGGAACTCAACACTTTATTTGGGTAATGTTTAATACTTTTTTCTTACAACAAGAAAACGTTAATTTAAATGGTTTGTTAACTATTGGTATTTTCGGAGAATTTGGCTGGTTAACGACTCAATTACCGTTATGGCTAGTCTTTATTGATATTGTTGTATTGATTTTAATATATTTAAGTGAATATCTTCCCGTCACTAAAACAGAAGGTATTTCATCAGCTTTAATTTTCCCAGTGCAAGTGCTTATTATTGTTGTTGGAATGTACTTTGCTTGGACATTGAGATCTAATCCTGATAATGTTGGTGCGAATAGAATTGCTCACGGTGAACAAGGTCGTTATTTCACACCTTTCTTGATTTATTTAGCACCGTTGTTTAGTCTTTGCCAGTCAAAACTAAGATTTGAATTTAGTCAAAAATCAATTATTAAACTATCAACAATTATTATTCTAATCAATGTTGCAGTGTCATTTGCTGTCTTATGGGCATATTATTGGGTATAGGAGTACAATTGGATGATTAGTGTTATTGTTCCGGTTTACAATGCTCAAGAACATTTATCAGACTGTCTTGATTCACTTTTACATCAAACATTAGAGAGTGATTTCTATGAAATCATTCTCTTAAATGATGGTTCAAAAGATATGTCTGCTGAAATTTGTGAGCGTTATGCGAAGCAGTATAGCAATATTGTTTTTGTTAATAAAGAAAACGAAGGTGTCTCAAAAACACGAAATCTAGGAATTCAAAAAGCAAAAGGCGACTTTGTCGCCTTTGTTGATAATGATGACTTAGTAGAAACAGATTATTTGGAAAAACTGTATACAGCAATTTCTCAATCAAATGCTGATGCTGTTTTTTCAGGCTATACTCGTATGACTTATTCAGGAAAAGTTTTGTTTAAAGAAAGCTTAAGTCAAACTGAGTGGGCAAAATACATAGTGATGGCCCCTTGGGCGAAGCTTTATCGAAGACAAGTTTTATTGGATAATAGAATTGAATTCTTTGATTATGGAATAGGAGAAGATGTTGCATTTAACCTACAGTTTTTAGCTAAAACTAAAAATATTGATATTATTTCCTATTCTGGCTATAAATGGATGTTTAATGATGATAGTGTATCTAATACCTCTCAACGTGGCTTAGATGATCGTTTAGATATACGCATTTTACTAGAGAAAATTTTAGAAAATAATCCAGAGCCAGATGATTATTTGTCATATTTTATTTTTAGATATTATATTTGGTATCTTTTATTTTCAGGACGTTCATCTAGTAAACAGCAATTTCTATCTTATAATAGGAAAATTAAAGCATTTTTACGTGAGAAAAATATTTCTAGAAAAATATCACCGTTATCACGTCGCTTGAAGGGCGAAAAATTTTCAAATCGTTGTGCAGTGTTAGTTTTTAGTCTTTTAGATAAATGTTATTTGTTACCACTGTTTGCGTCAGTTTATTGTAAAAGTAAAAAATGATTAGAGGAGATAAAATGAAATTTTCAATTATTGTACCGGCATATAATGTGGCACAATATATCGAAGAGTGTGTGGAAAGTGTTCTAAATCAAGATTATGATAACTATGAAGTTATTGTTGTTGATGATGGAGCAACTGATGAAACACCTCAAATTATTGATAGCCTTGCCCAAAAATCCGAAAAAGTTAAAGTTATTCATCAAAAAAATGGTGGATTATCTGCTGCACGTAATAGCGGAATTGAAGCAGCAAATGGTGATTATATAATCTTTCTAGATGGAGATGATTTTTGGTCAAGTCAGTCTTTTTTAAACGACATCAACAATAGACTTAATGAAAATTCTGTTGATGTTATTATCTATTCTTACTCATACCATTATACCGATAAAATTGTTAAGAAGACAATCAGTAATAAAGGATTATCGGGAAATATAAAGAAAGATTGTACAGACTTAGTTAAACGTGAATTGATAACCGCACCTGCATGGAATAAATGTGTAAAGAGAACTTTGTTTGTAGACGGTTCTCTAGATTTTCAAGTTGGTTTCCTTTCAGAAGATTGTCTTTGGTGTGCAAATCTTTTGAAGCTAATGACAAGTTATGCAGTTTTTGACAATGCACAATACATGTATCGTCAAAATCGAGCAGGAAGTATCACCAATGTTGTTAAAGAAAAAAATGTTCTCGATATTTTAAAGAGTATTTCAATTGGCCTTGATAATATCAAAAAACTTCCATTTGAAAAACAGGAAGCATTAAAAGTCTATTTTGCAATTTCATATATTTCAATTTTGCCGTTTGTTCATTTATATAAAAACAACTTTGATATTAAAAACTATTTAAAAAATTATGAATATTTGTTACAATATTCAAGGCAGATTGAAAACAAAAGTTTTAAATATACTGGCTTGGTGGCAAAAGGGATAGGAGTAGAAAAGGCAGCTGCCTTGTTTAATAAGTTACTTGGTCTGTACAAAAAGTTTAAAGGTTAAGGATTTTCAAAAGGTATAATGATATTTTTAAAATCAATAGGTAATTTTTGTAAGAAGAATAAAGGTGTTTTACTTTCCTATTTTGTAACCTTTCTCATTACCTACTTACATCTTATTATAGTAATTGGCTTAGAAAATCATCGAACTATTACACCGCTTATTTGGATTTTGTTAGGTGTTTTTATTGTCTTATATGCCCTCCAAATTCGAAAAAGAATGGGAAATAAATGGTGGCTATTATATCTTCCACTTATTTATTTACTTTTTTTAATAGGTGCTTATTTTGTAAAAGTCACTTTAAATCTTAATAATGAAAAATTTGATTGGACAAAATTTCAGCATTTTTGGGATACTAACTTTTTAATTCCTTTAGCATGTTTGCTGATATTAGCTCTTGTCTTTAATCATTTCTCAAGTTATTTTTCTAATGAGTTTATCAATGCTTTTTCTCTGAAAAAGAAATGCTATGACATTTTAGTAATGAGTCAAATTGCAACAATGTTTATTGTTACAAGCAATCAATTAATAAATAGTTTCCTTTCAAATTCACTTTTTGCTGTTGAGGATATTAAAAAGACGGCTTATGCATGGCAATTGTTTAATTATTCTCTTGGAATGTATATCTTTTTCAGTTTAGTTACTTATGCATCAGCTAAAGGAATAAGTCACCTTATTAAGAATAAGCCAACCCCTTCTTTATCGGTTGCGACAAGTTTGTTGTTGGCTTTTATTTTTAATTTTACAATTCAAGCGGGAGTGACTGAAAAAGGTGAATCTTATGGGTATTATATCGCCTCAGGAGCAACGATATTACAAATTTTAATTATCTTTGCTTGTTTCATGGTGATTTATATTACTATTAATCGCTATTTACCAGCTACAGTTTTTAACATTGTTTTAGGAGTTGTAATCAGCTATATTAATGCTGAAAAATTTGCTTTACGTAATGAGCCATTTTTGATTGCAGATTTTACTTGGTTAAATGATATCGGATTTTTTAAAGAATATGTTAGTGAAAATGCTCTTTTATTAAGCATAGTAGGGATCCTTTGGACAATTGTTATTTTGTATTATGTTAGGAAAAAGTGTTTGCCCGGGCAAATATTTAAAAATTGGAAACAACGATTAGCAGTTGCCGTTACAATTGTTGTTGCTTTTTCAGGAACATTATCGATATTTAAGAATCAAGAGGATGGAAGAATTTCTGAACATATTCCAGTTTTATCTTCTGTTTATAACCTTTATAATGTCAATTGGCAAGGAATTAATGCTAATACTAGATTTCAATCTTTGAGCTTTGTATGGCTAAAACAGTTAACAATTACTGATATTGAAAAACCAGCTAATTATAGTCAAAAGGAAATTGACAAAGTTTATAAGAAATATACAAATCTTGCTGGTGAGATAAATGCCACAAGGACAGAAAATATTTCTGATCAAACAGTGATCTTCATTCTAAGTGAAAGTTTAGCAGATCCTGCTCGTGTTCCTGGGGTAACTTTATCGGCTCCAGTAATACCGCAAATTCAACAGATTCAAGCTGGAACAACATCGGGCTTAATGAAATCCGATGGTTATGGTGGTGGAACAGCTAATATGGAATTCCAGACCTTGACAGGTTTACCAATGTATAACTACAATGATATGATTTCAGTTCTGTATACTGAGGTAATTCCGAAGATGAATTATATTCCATCAATTAGTAATGCCTTTGAGCCAGAAAATAGGATTGCCATTCATTTATCTGATGCTACTCACTATGCACGTAATTCAGTGTATACGAAATTAAAATTTGATAAATTTGTTGCTACATCAGGGTCAGATGATATTGCAGAAGAGGTTAATATTTTGGGAGCTTACCCAAGTGATACGTCAACCTATGATAATATTCTCTCTAAGATTGATACTAATCAAAACCAATTCTTTTCTGTGATGACCATGCAAAACCATGGACCATGGTTTCCAACTGATTTGACTGATATTACTGCAAGTGGAGAAGGTTTGACAAGTGACCAAAATGAAAGCTTAACGAATTATGCGAGACTTTTGAGTTATACTGATAGCAGCACTGCGGAGTTTTTACAGCAATTAGAAGGAATTGATAAGAAAATTACGGTTGTATTCTATGGAGATCATTTACCAGGTATTTATCCAAAATCAATCTTTAAGGATAATCCTGAATTGCAGTATTTGACTGATTATTTTATTTGGTCAAATCATGGTACTGTTAAAGATGATTATCCATTAGTTAATTCTAGTGATTTTCCAGCTGAATTATTAGCCCATACAAATTCGCGTGTATCGCCTTATTATGCATTGTTAACGGAAGTTTTAAATAAAGCTAGTGTTGATAAAGATAAACTTGATGGTGATGGTAAAGAAATTGCTAAAGATCTCAAATTAATTCAGTATGATTTGTCTGAAGGAAAAGGGTATATTTTGAAGCATTCTGATTTCTTTGATTTTCAATAGTAAAATATCGAGAGAGCAATAAAGCTCTCTTTTTATATTGTAATATTATTCTTCAAAATAGATTTACTAGTGAAAAAAAGCAAGCTTTAGTGTAGAATATATAATAGAAAAAAGATTGGAAATGAAAATGAGGATTATTGGTAACAAACATTTTTTTGTAAAATTAAAAGCACTACTGTATAAAATGAAACAACTTTTAAAAAAAGTTGCTCTTTTTGGGAAGAAGGCTTTCTTTAAAATAAGATGTATTATTCTTCGTGCTTTTCGAGATTATTTTCGAGATAATGACTATCTTCCACGTGTAAAACGTGTTTTGATTTATAATATTTTTGAAGGAAAAGAAACACTTCAAGAGTATAAAGTTATTTTCTTAGAGGCCTTAGCTAAAATTGTTGATGATATTTACATTGTTGTTAATGGTGAGTTATCACAGTCAGACATTGAACGCTTAGAAAAAATCGGGAAAGTTACTTTAAGAGAAAATAAGGGTTACGATGTAGCGGCTTTTAGAGCAGGAATTCTAAATTTAGGCTCTGAAAAATTGAAGGAATATGATCAATTATTGTTAGTTAATGATACTAACATTGGTCCTTTTCGAGATTTAGAAGAAGTTTTTTCAACAGTTAATTCAAAGTCATTGGATTTTTGGGGTGTTTCGTTGGGAGAAGTTCAACCAGACTTTACAGGAGTAAATCCTTTTGGTTATATTCCGGAGCATATTCAAACGTATTTTGTTGTGATTGAACGTAGTCTATTACATCAAAAGTCATTCTATCGTTATTGGGAAAAACTTAGTGATACAGATTCACGTCAAAAAGCGATTGGAAGACACGAAACATATTTTACAAAATATTTTGCTAATTTAGGTTTTCGTTATGATGCTTTGATTAGGGATACAACTGATAGTGCGATGTACATACATCCATTACGAGTTCTAAAACAGGGATCTCCTTTAATAAAATATTCAGCATTCTCAAATTACGATGATGATCAATTTATTTGGCAAGGATTGGAACGTCATAGCGAAATTCCTGAACTTCTCTCATACATTGAAGAAAAAACAAATTATCCAGTTGAAATCATCATGACTATTATTGATGATTTTAAGAAAAAGGCACAACAAAAGTATGTTTTAATCATTGATGGTGTTGAGAATATTATTCCGCAATGTACTCGATATCGTGTATTAAACAAAGCAGAGCAACTTGAGCAATTAGGATATAATGTGAAGGTTGTTGACATGTCAAAACTACAGTTGTTAGATTGTAAAGTTGCTAGTCATATTATTATTTATCGTGCACCAGATCTTCCTATTTTAAACCAAGTTTGTCAGTTAGCAAATAAAACAGGTGTTCCGGTTTTCTACGACATTGATGATTTAGTTTTTGATACAAAATACACTGATCAACTTGCTTATACGCAGGGGTTGTCAGCAGTAGATAAAAATAATTATGATGAGAGTGTTCGAGGTTATGGCAGAATGCTTGAAAAATGTGATGCAGTCATTACTTCGACAAATCAGTTGGCAAAAGAGTTGAAAAACTATAAAAAGACTGTGATTATAAATCGTAACGTCTTATCAGAAGAATTGGTTGCTATTAGTTCACAGACACCACACAAAGAATCTGATGACAATAAAGTTAAGATGGCATATTTTTCTGGTTCAATAACCCATAATGAAAATTTTGAAATGATTAAGCCAGCTATTATTTCGTTATTGAAGAAATACCCGTATTTAGAATTACATTTAGCTGGTCATTTGGATATTCCTGAAGACATTGCTTGTTTTGGTGAGCAAATTGTAACCCATCCCTATGTTGATTGGAAAGAGCTACCGCGATTGATTTCTGCTATTGATATCAACTTAGCTCCTCTGGTTCACTCAACCTTTAATGAAGCAAAATCAGAAATTAAGTGGTTAGAAGCAGCAGCTGTTAAGGTGCCAACCGTTGCTAGTAGGATAGGTTCATTTGAGGATATGATCGAAGATGGTATTGACGGTATTTTGGCTTCAGATACTGAATGGGAAGAAAAATTAGAGGCTTTAATTATTAATAAAGCTTATCGTAGTCAAATAGCTGAAAATGCTTATCGAACAATTATGGCACGCGCTACTACTAAAGCGATTAAAATGAATTTTTTAGAAATAAAAGGTTAAACATGAAAAATATTTTATTTGTTACACCAACAACAACATTTGATAATGGTGCAGAAATATCTATTTTTTATCTAATGAAATACTTGGTATCTCAAGGATATAATATTTATAGTGTCTGTCAGGAAATTCCAGAACCGCAGCAAGACGAACATCGAAAACATTATGATGAAGTTGGAATTAAGATGATATACCTTCCTGCTGCCAAGTGGTGGTGGGAGGATGCACCTGGTGGAAAACCAGGTTCTAAAGCACATCGTGTAGAATCTTATCGTCGAAATATTAAAGAAATTGGTGAAATCATTGAAGAATACTCCATTGATTTAGTTGTTTCAAATACTGTTAATGTCTTTCAAGGAGCGGTGGCAGCAAAACTTGCAGGTATTCCACATTACTGGTTGATTCATGAATTCCCTGAAAAAGAATTTTCTTATTATCTTGATAAATGTGATTTTATTTCAGAGTATTCTACAGAGATTTTTAGTGTATCAGGAAATTTAAATAATAGTCTTCAACAATTGTTCCAAAATAGAAAGATTGGATGTTTTGTTCCTTATACTCAAATTCCAGACATGGAATTGGCTAAGGGAGATAAGGTTAGGATAGTTTCAGTTGGTCGAATTAATGAACGTAAGAATCAACTTGAACTCATTAGGAGTTTTGAACGTCTGCAAACAAAAGAACATTCTGATTTAGAACTTGTTTTTATTGGTCCATGGGATGATGATTATAAAAAAGAGTGCCAAAACTATATTAATAAGCATCAACTTAAAAACATTTCGTTTTTAGGTTTCAAATCGAATCCATGGGAATATTTGACAGATAAAGATATTTGTGTTTTCACATCTGCCCAAGAAACATTTGGTTTAGTCTATGTTGAAGCAATTTTAAAAGGCCTTCCGACGATTTTATCGGATAATTTGGGACACAAAACTGCTTATGATATTTTTGAAATTGGTTCTATGTATCATCTTGGAGATATTGATGAATTGACTGATATGATTAAATCAATGTTGGATAATCAGGAAACTATTTATGGACAAGCTAGTCAAGATAAAGCAAAAGCCAAACAACTTTATAGTGTTGAAACAACTTATAAAGAGATTATTGAAAAAATTAAAAATCAAGATTCATCAACACTTGAGACACCATTACGTCACATTTCTGACTTGATTACCGTGAATACTGAACCAACCAAACTTGAAAGAGGAGCTCGTAAAATTAGCCATACCCTTTATCGAGTAAGACAAAAATTGAAAAAGCAGTGACGCTTAATCTTTATTTTAGAGAAGGGAGACCTTCTCTTTTTATTTTCATAGTTTTTCATGAAAATTATTTTAGACTGTGTTATACTTATAGACGTGTTAACTCAGATTGAGAGGAAATCAATGAAAAAACTATCTATTGTTGTTCCTTGCTACAATGAACAAGAAACAATTTATCCATTTTTAGAGGAAACTCAAAAAATTGAAACAAAAATGAAGGACCAACTGATTTTTGATTATATTTTTGTCAATGATGGTTCAAAAGACGAGACACTAAAAGTCCTTCGAGATGTTGCAAATCGTTTTGAAAACGTCCATTATCTATCGTTTTCACGTAATTTTGGTAAAGAGGCTGGTTTATTAGCTGGTCTTGAAGCAGCAGATGGTGATTTTATTACTGTTATGGATGCTGATTTGCAGGACCCACCTGAACTTTTGATTGATATGTATGAAAAAATCAAAGAGGGATACGATGTTGTTGGGACACGTCGTGCCGATCGAAAAGGTGAGCCCGTTATCCGATCATTCTTTTCAAAAATGTTTTACAAAATTATTAATGCTGTCTCTGATACAGAAATGGTTGATGGTGCGCGTGATTTTCGTTTAATGACAAGACAAGTTGTAGACAGCATCTTAGAACTTGGCGAAGTTAACCGCTTTTCTAAAGGGATTTTTTCTTGGGTTGGGTTTGATGTTACATACATCGCTTACGAAAATCGTGAACGTGTTGCAGGTGAAACCTCTTGGAGTTTTTGGAGTTTGTTAAAATATTCTATGGAAGGTTTCATTAATTTTTCTGAAGCGCCGCTTGATTTATCTCTTTGGGCTGGTGCAGCATCATTTATCATATCTATTCTTGGAATTCTATTTATCATTATTCGTAAACTCACAATTGGTGGTAGTGTTTCAGGTTGGGCAAGTTTGGTTTGTATCATTTTGTTTATTGGCGGTATCCAGTTGCTTGCTTTAGGGATTATCGGAAAATACATTTCTAAGATATTCCTTGAAACTAAAAAACGTCCTGTTTATATCGTTAAAGAAAAAGGATAATTTTAAATTTTTATCAAAGTTTTTAGCTGTTTTTCCGAATTGATATAATGTAAAACATTATATTAAAAAGGAGAACAGCTTTTTGAATAAAATCAAATCAGCTCTATTGTCAATTGCTGTGCTTAGCATGGCTTTTCTTACTAATTCGGTTATGGCAGATCAACAAGGTGATGCCCTTGTAATTAAAACACCATTTGATATAGCAAGTAAGACTTTTGAGGTAACTGCACAGCAATCTACTAATGGTAAAGCGATTAAAAGTATTGATGTTGCTATTTGGTCAGAAGAAAATGGTCAAGATGATCTTAAATGGTATTCAAGTTCAAATGTTTCGAATGGTCAAGCTAAAGTTCAATTTAATTTAGCTAATCATGGTAATCATGCAGGAAATTATAATACTCATGTTTATACTACTTATACTGATGGTAGTAGATCTGGAGTTGTCATGGAAAATACACGGATCAGTCCAAAAGCGCCGACACTCAGTCTCAAAGATGGTGGTATTCGAATGTCTACGGATATTTATGCTCCAACTAATGGAACGCTTTATTATGCAGTTTGGTCAGAAGAAAATGATCAAGATGATCTTAAATGGTATGCTGATAATGGTACAGGAACAACAATTGCTGACTTAAAAAATCATAGTGGATACGGTAAATACAATATTCATACGTATGTATCACAAGATGGAAAGATGTCAGGGATAAGTTGTCAAGATATTACAATTGATAAGCAAGAGGTTTCTTACCAGATTAATAAAGTTAATGACACAACTTATGATGTATTAGTAACTAATGTACCAGAATATATTACTTCAATTACTGTTCCAGTTTGGTCTAATGCAAATGGACAAGATGATATCAAATGGTACACGACAACAAAAATAGGAGATGGAATTTATAAAGCACAAATCAATTTAGGGAATCACGGTTATGCATCTGGTGACTATAGTGTTCATATTTATGGACAAAATGCTATTAGTAATAATTTTGAAGGGTTAAGAGTAACATCAGGCTTTAATGCAGTTAATGTTCCTAAACCAACCACTACTCCAACTCCACGTATCACAACATATATCAATGAAACTAACACATATCCAGTTGGTCAATGTACATGGGCTGTAAAATCTTTGGCGCCTTGGATTCCTAACTTGCTTGGAAACGCTGGTGGGTGGGCAGTCAATGCTCGTGCTAAGGGCTTCAGAGTTGGAACAACCCCAAGAGTAGGTTCAATTGTTGTTTGGCCTCATGATGGTGGTGGCTATGGTCACGTTGCTTACGTAACGGATGTATCAAGTAATACACGTATTCAGGTTAAAGAAGCAAACTACGCTGGCAAACAATACATTAGTAATTTTCGCGGATGGTTTAACCCACTTGATTCATTCTGGGGTGGTGATGTTTCTTACATTTATCCAGATTAATCTAAAAGAGGATGGCGTTTTTAAACGCTATCTTTTTTTGTTTTGATGAAAGTGTATGTGCTTGAAGGGCTTTCAAAATCATGTTACAATATCTTTGAGTAAAGAATAGAAAGAGGGGGATTGATTTGAAAAAGAATATCCTTCGAAGCTGCCTAATATCTCCGATTATTATAGGAGCTTTTTTAAGTTCGGGGCAAGTTTTCGCTGACGAAAACACAACCACCCAATCAACGACAGTAACTGAGAATGTTCAATCATCGGTAGAGCAGTCTAGTTCACTTCAATTAAATAGTGATAGTGTTATCTCTGATGATAATGAAACAAACAACTCATTACCATCATCTGAAGTTCAAAATGAATCACAAAATTTAACCGATGCTGATAAGCAAGATTCAGCAATTGCTGATGGTCAAGAAGCTGAAAAAAATGCCGATGACCAAACCAGTCTGATTAATCCTTCCATTTCTGAAGAAAAAGAAGAAGCTGATGAAACTTCTAAAGGAGATGTGCTAACGTCATCACCAGATAGTCAAAAAACAGATAATCAATTAGCTGATGACACTTCCAAAGAAGATGCAGTAGCAGTTATTAATGACTCAAAAGTTTCGACATCAAATGTTCAAGCTGTCAGTCAAAAAGTACTTAATCAACTGGCTGCATCAAAAGTAGCAGTTAAAGAAGTAACTAGTGCTAGCTTAACAAACAAAGGGTTTGATATTCAGTATAATCAAGCTATTCCCGCAGGTGCTAAAATCATGTTTGCCGTTTGGTCTGATGCCAATGGCCAAGATGATTTGATTTGGTACACAGCTGATAGCAATGGTCATGTTGTGGCTAAGTATACTGGTTCTTATGGAAAATACTATATTCATACCTACCAAAATCTTAATGGGCAAATGACTGGTCTAAACGGTCGTTCTATTGATGTTCCAAAACCAAGTGCTAAAGTGACAATTACAAAAGTTGATGGAACAACTTACAAGGTGACCGTTAGTGACATTCCAGCTTATATCACAAGTATTCAGCTACCAACTTGGACTGAAAAAGGCGGTCAAGATGATATCAAGTGGTATAGCACAAGTCAAAATGCGGATGGTACATTTACTAGAACTTTTAGCATTGCTGAGCATAACATGGAAAGCGGACAATACAATGTCCACGTTTATGGAACAAGTGCAGTAACTAATTCCCTAACAGGTTTAACAGGGACAAGCTTCCAAGGTGATTATAAATTTGGCGATGTTCATGTCGGAGCAAAATTGACTCAAAATGGTATTGCAATTACTATGACAAGTGATGTCAGTTCAGATTTGACAGTTTATCATGCCGTTTGGTCAGCTAAAAATGATCAAGATGATCTTATTTGGTATAAAGTCCCAGCTAATGGTCAATTAACAGCTAAGTATACAGGTGATTATGGTACTTATTTGATTCATACCTATGCAGTCATCAAGGGTCAAATGGTTTGCTTGAGTGCGACATCTATTGATGTTCCAAAACCAAGTGCTAAAGCAAAAATTACAAAAGAGAGCGCCACAACTTATAAAGTAACCATTACTGATGTGCCTGTCTATATTGATAGTATTCAAGTTCCAACTTGGACAGAAGCTAACGGTCAGGATGATATTCAATGGTATAAAGCTACTAAAGCAGCAGACGGTTCTTATTATGTTATCTTTAGCGAAGCTACACATAACTTTGAATCAGGTACATACAATGTTCATGTGTATGGTAATAGTCGTGTCACAAATAGTTTAGTTGGTCTTCTTGGAACACGTTTTGAAGCAGGTTATCAATTTGGCGATGTCCATGTCGAAGCAAAACTCACTCAAAATGGTATTGTAATTACTATGCCAAGTGATATTAGCACAGATTTACAAGTGTCACATGCTGTTTGGTCAGCTAAAAACGATCAAGATGATCTTAAGTGGTATAAAGTTCCAGCTAATGGCCAATTGACGGCTGCTTATACAGGTGATTATGGTACATATCTCATCCATACCTATGCTGTAATTAATGGCAAGATGACATGTATCAGTGCGACATCAATTAACGTTCCAAAACCAGAGGTTAAAGCAACGATTACTAAAGAAAGTGACGTTAAGGTTAAAGTAACGGTTTCTAATGTTCCTGTTTATATTACTGGTATTACGCTTCCAATTTGGACAGAGAAGAATGGTCAAGATGATATTAAATGGTATCAGGCTACTAAACAAGCAGATGGCACATATGTATTAACATTTTCACCAAAACAACACAATTTTGAATCAGGACATTATAACATTCATGTCTATGGTCAGAGTCAAGTTAGTCATTCTTTTGAAGGATTAACGGCGACAAATGGTGTGGATTTAGCAACTGAAAAATATGTTGTTGCCCCATCTGTAACGGTTCAAAATCATGATGCAAGTGGTGGTACTTTAAAAGTTCGTGTAGCTGAGTCTGAAAATACTAAAAGTATTAAACAGATTCGTGTTGCAGCATGGTCAGAAAGTAATCAATCTAATCTTCACTGGTATACAACTTCTGATATTTATGATGGTGTGGTTACTGTGATGGTTAATGAGAAAAATCATGGTTATATCAAGGGTGACTATACGGTTCATGTTTATGTTGATTTCACTGATGGCACAACTTCAGGATTCAATCTCGGAACTTATGCTTTGAACGCTGACAAGCCGGTTCACGCCCCATCATATTTCATTGATATTAGTAGCCACAATGGTGTAATTTCAGTTAGTGAATATCAATCATTGAAGAGTCAAGGAATTACTGGGGTTGTTGTTAAATTAACTGAAGGAACATCATACACGAATCCATACGCTCGAGCACAGATTACCAATGCTCAAGCCGCTGGCTTAAAAGTATCTGCCTACCATTATTCTCATTATGAGACAGCTGCAGAAGCAAGAGCAGAAGCGCAGTACTTTGTCAGTGTTGCTAAATCAATGGGACTTTCAGGATCAACAACAATGGTTAATGATATGGAAGAACGAGCAATGCTAAATGGTGACCTTAATGGTAATACACAAGCATGGAAAGATGAGATGAAGCGTCTTGGTTACAATAATAATGTTTATTACACAATGGCGAGCTGGTTGGACACTAAAGGTGGAAAATTAAACACAGCTAAATTTGGTTTGTCAAATCTCTGGGTAGCGCATTATTTGTATGCTTATACCTATTTGGATCAAGAATCAGCTAAGTCTTTATCTTACTATTCAAATACAGCTGCATGGCAATACACAAGTGTTTCACCAAAATTATCTCATGCGCTAGATGAAAGTATTGATTACACTGGTCGATTTACTTTGTAAAAGGGGGAGAATAACGATGAAAAAGCGATTAAAACTTGTTCTGACTTTAGTCTTGTCACTTTGTATGGTGACAGCTTGTACAAGTCACTCAGAAAATCATACAAAACAAAGTTCAACAACTAAAACAAGTACCAAAGTCACAACTTCTAGTTCAAGTAGCATTTCGTCATCGGTTTCTTCAGAAAGTCAATCATCATCAACAGAAGCTTCATCTTCACAAGCCGAACAAGACATTGAACCAATTTACACAGGTGCTATTTTAAAAGCAAATTATTCTACTATGGCTGGAAATTGGCAAAATGCCGCAGGTGATGTTTTAACTTTTAATGACAAAGGTTTAGCAACTGAAGGCATGACACCTAATATCTTAGATATTGATCAAAATGGCATTCTGTTATTAGATGTTCAGACTGGTGCAAGATCAAATGTTACTTTGTATATTGTTCCTGCAGGGACTTCATTTTCATCAGATTATCTAAATGGACAAGCTGATAACACAGACGTTTCAAAAGATCGCGTGATTTCATCAGCTGACATCAATTCAGGTGATTTGGCTAATAAGGCCTACTATCATGTTTCACGATAACTCTGCTTTTTTTAAGTAAAGCTTACCTAAAAAACAACCCATGTGGTTGTTTTTTTGTAACCGATTATGTGATATAATAGTTAACGAGAAAAATAGAGGTGAATGATGTCTTACGAAAACTTATTAAATCGTTTTTTAACCTACGTTAAAGTTAATACACGTAGTAATCCAGATAGTACTACAACACCATCGACACAAACTCAAGTCGATTTTGCTTTGAACATTTTGAAACCTGAGATGGAGTCTGTTGGTTTGCAAGATGTTCATTATTTAACAAATGGTTATCTTGTTGGTACACTACCAGCTAACGATTCAACAAAAATACGTAAAATCGGATTTATTGCTCACATGGATACAGCCGATTTTAATGCAGAAGGAATCAATCCGCAAATTATCGACAATTATGCTGGAGGTTCTATTGAATTAGGTAAATCTGGTTATGCTCTTTCACCAGAAGAATTTCCAAATTTGAATAATTACTTAGGTCAAACCTTGGTAACAACTGACGGAACAACTCTTCTTGGTTCAGATGATAAATCAGGTATTGCTGAAATTATGACAGCCATTGAGTATTTGGTGGCTCATCCTGAAATCAAACACGGTGAAATTCGAGTAGGATTTGGACCAGATGAAGAAATTGGTGTCGGAGCTAATAAATTTGATGTTGATGATTTCAATGTTGATTTTGCCTACACTGTTGATGGTGGTCCGCTTGGTGAACTTCAATATGAAACATTCAGCGCTGCAAGTTTAGAGATTGATTTCATGGGACGTAATGTTCACCCAGGTACAGCTAAAAATCAAATGATTAATGCTTTACAATTAGCAATTGATTTCCATAATCAATTACCAGAAGCTGATCGTCCAGAAAATACTGAAGGTTACGAAGGTTTCTACCACTTGCATGGCATGGAAGGTAGTGTTGAAAAAGCACACAGTTCATATATTATTCGTGATTTCGAAGATGAATCATTTGAAAATCGTAAAAAATTAGTTCAAGAAATTGCTGATAAAATGAATGCTGAACTTGGCAAAGACTGTGTTCTTGTTACGCTTAGTGATCAGTATTACAACATGAAAAAAGTCATTGAAAAAGATATGACTCCTGTAGAATTAGCTAAGGAAGTAATGGAAGATTTAGACATTACACCAGTTATTGAACCAATTCGTGGTGGAACTGATGGTTCTAAGATTTCATTTATGGGTATTCCAACACCAAACTTGTTTGCTGGTGGAGAAAACATGCATGGACGTTTTGAGTTTGTCAGCCTTCAAACAATGGAAAAAGCAGTTGATGTTATTGTTGGAATTGTTCAAAAATAATTAAGCTTTATCTAAGCGTTATTTGTTAGAATTAGCTAAATGGAGGACCGCAATGATTAAAATCTTTGGAAAGATTCGATACCATTGGCAACCAGAATTATCTTGGTCAGTTATTTATTGGTCGATTGCAATGGTTCCGATGTTTATCGGTTTATCATTATTATTTGAGCGGACAAAGATACCAAGTCAATTTTTTGTGTTATTCGCTATTTTTATCATTTTAGTTGGATTAGGATTCCATCGTTATTTTGTGATTGAAGAAGATGGAAAACTTCGAATTGTTTCGTTAAATCCATTTAAGAGATCAAGACTTGCAATTGCACAAATTGAGTGTGTTGAAGTGAATAAGTCAGGTTTGATTTTAAAAGTCAAAAATCAGAAAGATAGAATTTTTTCAATGCGAAAATGGCCTAAGAAGTATTTCTTAGATGCTTTGGCAGTTCATCCAGATTTTCGTGGTACGGTTGAATTGACGGATAATTTTATTAAACTTGATTATTTTGAGGCTTATAAGTCTGACAAAAAAGCCCCTACTAAATTGTAAGGGCTTTGGTTGGACAAGATTTGACAGCGAGAAGTGTGTCTTTGTCTGAGTCAGGGATTGTTTGTTCTAGTAAATCAGAATCAGCAAATTTCACAATGCCATCATCATGGTAATCAAAATGATTAGAGTATGTTTGGCAGAGGCCACAGGCAATACATTTTTCAGGAATTATTGATACTTTCATATTATCATTGTAATATGAATTGATATATTTAACAAGGGGACATTATGGCAAAACAACCATGGGAAGAAAAAGTAGTCGATGACAACGAAATCAGAATTAGCCGTAAAACAAAAGGTTCTGTTATCAGCACACCTTTGTTAACAGCTTTATTGAGTGTTTTCTTTGTTATTGTTGTTGCGATTTTGTTTGTTGTTTTTTACACTTCAAATCGTGGTGGTGACAAAGCGTCTGAAACATCAAACTTTTATGGCGCATCATCTAGTGTTGTTTCTTCATCAGAAGCGACAAGCTCTGAATCAGCTTCAAGTGAGGCTCCTTCAACAGATGATAGTTCTAGTGATACAACTGAGTCATCAAGTGAAAGTAATGGAGATACTATTACAGTCATGTCTGGTGAAGGTGCGGCATCAATTGCTGCGCGTGCAGGAATTTCAGTTGATAAACTATACGAGCTCAATCCAGACCACATGACTTCAGGATACTGGTATGCAAATCCTGGAGATGAAGTACATATTAATTAGGAAGAAAAAGGAATCATGAAATCAATTAGAATTGCGATTGATGGTCCTGCTTCAAGTGGAAAGAGTACGGTAGCCAAGATTATTGCTAAAAATCTTGGCTATACTTATCTTGATACTGGAGCAATGTACCGTTCAGCAACTTATTTAGCATTACAAAATAAATTAACAGAAAAAGATGTAGAAGGTATTTTAAAAGCTTTGGCTAATAATCCAGTGTCATTTGGTCGTGCTGAAGATGGTAGTCAAACAGTATTTGTTGGCGATAAAGATGTTACCCTTGCCATTCGCCAAAACGATGTGACAAATAACGTCTCATGGGTAGCTGCTATTCCAGAAGTTCGTGAAGAACTCGTAAGACAACAACGTCGCATTGCTGAAAATGGTGCAATCATCATGGATGGTCGCGATATTGGTACAGTTGTTTTACCAGATGCAGAACTAAAAATCTTCTTGATTGCTTCTGTTGAAGAACGTGCAGAACGTCGTTTCAAAGAAAATAAAGAAAAAGGAATTGAAACAGACTTTGAAACACTTAAACGTGAAATTGCAGAACGTGACTACAAAGATAGTCATCGAAAAGTTTCACCATTAAAAGCTGCTGAAGATGCAATCACATTTGATACAACAGGTGTTGATATTAACGGTGTTGTGAAATTTATTCAAGAAAAAGCAGAAAAAATCATTGACATGGACTAGTCTCTATGATAGAATATAATCAATGAGAAAAGCAGAAGTGAGAACTTCTCGCCTTGCGACTACGGTTGTCTGGCCCAACATGTCAAAGATTCCGATAGGAATATTACGTGTGTGCGGGCTTGAGTTATCAAGTCCGTTTCGTTTTTCTCTAAAAAAATAAAGAGGTGAAAATCATAGCTAAGAAAGATCTATTCATTAACGATGAAATCCGCGTTCGCGAAGTTCGTCTCGTTGGTCTTGATGGTGAACAATTAGGAATCAAACCATTATCAGAAGCTCAAGCTATCGCTGACGATGCTAATGTTGACTTGGTTCTAATTCAACCACAAGCTACGCCACCTGTTGCTAAAATTATGGACTACGGAAAGTTCAAATTTGAGTATCAAAAGAAACGTAAGGAACAACGTAAAAAACAAAGCGTTGTGACTGTTAAAGAAGTTCGTCTTAGCCCAGTTATCGATAAAGGTGACTTCGAGACTAAACTTCGTAATGGCCGTAAATTCCTTGAAAAAGGAAACAAAGTGAAAGTCTCAATTCGCTTTAGAGGTCGTATGATTACTCACAAAGAAATTGGAGCAAAGGTATTGGCTGAATTTGCAGAAAGAACGCAAGATATTGCTATTATTGAGCAAAGAGCTAAGATGGATGGACGTCAAATGTTCATGCAACTTGCTCCAATTCCAGACAAAAAATAATTGTCAATTTTAAACTATTTTAAGAGGAGAATTCTAAAATGCCAAAACAAAAAACTCACCGCGCATCAGCTAAACGTTTCAAACGTACAGGTTCTGGTGGATTGAAACGCTTCCGCGCATTTACTTCACACCGTTTCCACGGTAAAACTAAAAAACAACGTCGTCATCTTCGTAAAGCAGCTATGGTGCACTCAGGAGATTTCAAACGTATTAAAGCAATGCTTTCAGGTCTTAAATAAGACGAAAGCAATTACTCGATATTATTAAGAATTATTTGGAGGAGAATATAAATGGCTCGTGTTAAAGGTGGCGTTGTATCTCGTAAACGTCGTAAACGTGTATTGAAACTTGCTAAAGGTTACTATGGTGCAAAACATATCTTGTTCCGTACTGCAAAAGAACAAGTAATGAACTCTTACTACTATGCATACCGTGACCGTCGTCAGAAAAAACGTGATTTCCGTAAACTTTGGATCACTCGTATCAATGCGGCAGCTCGTATGAACGGTTTGTCATACTCACAATTGATGCACGGTTTGAAATTGGCTGAAATCGAAGTTAACCGTAAAATGCTTGCTGATTTAGCAGTTAACGATGCAGCAGCTTTCACAGCTCTTGCAGATGCAGCTAAAGCTAAACTTGGTAAATAAGAATGATTAAAAAGCTAACCACTTGGTTGGCTTTTTTCTTTGTCCACTCACAGGTTTAAAACGGAGTTTAAGGAGAAGTTATAGACTAGTTTGCTATCTGATTTGAGGTTAGTTGCGCTCTTTGGAAATTAAAAATTAACTTGCTAACAGCATTGTAGCAAGTCTATTTATTAGTCTTTTAAGCTGCTTTTTCTTTAAAAATACTTAGTTTATGATTAACAAGTCTTCTTTTAGTTATCAATGATGTATTGGAGGTTTTAAATAACTTTGAGTTAAAGATTTTTTCATGTTAAAGTGGAAGTAGCAAAGCGGTCATTAATAGAGATAAAAAAAGAAACTGAGTTAAATTACTCAGTTTCTTTTTGGGTTATTCATTACTGCTACTAGAGCTACTTGAACTTTCATGTAGTTGCATATAACTTGGTGCTTTGAACAAATCAGCTGTTGATTGGTCACCACGCTCACTGTATAAGCTTGTTGATTGATCACCACGTTTTTTCTCGATTGATTTAAGTGATTTCAAGGCGTGAGTATATGATATTGATGAACTGTCAACTTCTTTCAAACCTGTATCATTATCGAAGCGAAGGAGATCTCCGGTTTGAACTTCATCACTAACGGAAAGTTGTTTAGCAACTGCATCACGAATAGCTTTAGTTGCTGCTTGAGTGTTTTCGTCAGGATTAGTAATCTCTTGACCAGAATCAGTGTAGTAAAGATGTCCACTGTAACTTGTATAAGTTGGTGTGACGTAATCACCAGATGTTCTAAAGGCAACTGTTTGATTGTTATCACTTGATAACAAGTCTTGACCAAGTTGAACATAGTTTTTAGTATCAATACCTAGCAAGTGTAGTAGTGTTGGTAAGTTGTCTACTTCACCACCGAAGGTATTACTAATGTGTCCTTCAGTAAATCCAGGAATGTGAATCATGTAAGGAACTCGTTGCAACATAGCGTTGTCATAATCAGTCCAAGTTTCAGAATCTTTTCCTAGAAGTGGTGCTAAGCTGGTATTTCTTGAATTAGAGATACCATAGTGGTCACCGTAAAGAACGATAATTGAATTGTCATATAAACCAGATTCTTTTAAGTAGTCAAAGAAAGCTTTGACGGCAGAATCAAGGTAGTTTGCAGTAGCGAAGTAACCATTAATTGTTTCATCATCAGTTTTAGCAAGTGGGAAACCTTCTTCATCAGAATTTCCGGCCAAACTAGTGTATGGGTAGTGGTTACTTACCGTAATAAATTTAGTGTAGAAAGGTTGTTGCATGTGCTCAAGGTATTTAATTGAGTCAGCAAACATGTATTTATCATTCAAACCATATTGGAAAGAATTTTCACTATTTTGTTTTGTAAAGTAAGAAGAATCAAAGAAATAGTTGTAGCCCCATTGTTTATAAGCGTTGTTACGATTCCAGAAGGTACCAACGTTACCGTGGAAAACAGCACTTGTATAATCACCGGTTTGTCCGAGGATAGATGGAGCAGCATAGGCTGTGTTTGTACCACCGTAGTTAACTAAGTAAGAACCACTGCTAAGCCCAAACAATGATGTTTCCATTAATGTTTCGGCATCAGAAGTTTTACCAGCCTTAACTTGGTGGAAGAAGTTAGAAAATGCAAGTGTTGAATTTGAATGGTAAAGTGAGTTAAGGAAAGGAGTAACTTCGTACGATTTTCCATCAACTTGCAAATGATAGTCAATCAAAAATTGTTGGAAACTTTCCAAGTGAATAACAATAACATTTCGTCCTTTTGCAATCCCGAAGTATTTTGAGTTAGGGGCTGCATAGTGCTCAGAAACATAATCTTGCGCTTCTTTTAAATCAGAGGCAGTTGCTTCACTACGAACTTTTTCAGTTTGATAAGTTTGATTAGCACTGTAGGCTGTGAATGACGGTAAGCCAAGAGCTCTAACAACATAGACATTTGAAAAACCACGTGTTAACAACTCAGGACGATCAATTTCAGCCATGAAAAGGTTAATTGAAAATAAAAGAGTTGATAAAGCTGTAATAGCAAAGCTAGCGCGCTTGTTAAACGGACGATTATCAACTTTTATTTTCTTAGTAGCAAATAGTGCAAGGAGAACGATGTAATCAATAATGTATACAATATCCCAAACACGTAGCAAGTTAAGGGCTGAATCACCAAGACCAGCAGAAACTTTACTACTTGCTAGCATTGCACTTACCGTGATAAAATCCGAAAATTCACGGAAATAAATCGCGTTAGAAATAAGAAGAATATTTAATATTGTGTAGATAATCCAACTAACAATATAAAAAACACGCGTTCTCTTGATATAAAGGCTTAACCCGAGCAATAACAATCCGAGTGGAATAGGATTGATAAGTGATAATAAAAGTTGGTACGGATTCTCTAGTCCAAGACTAAAGTCAACGTGATAAGCCCACATAGTTTTAAGCCAGTATAAGGCCAAAAGTGTCAAAATAAATCCCAAACGTGTATTAACCACGTGAGAGACAATTTGTTTCATTTTTTTCACTGTAGGAACTTCCTTTATTCTTTTTTTCCTAAAGATAAAATCTCAATTTCAATTATATCATAAAGAAAAGATTTTTAGTACAAGGAACTGTACCCTATTTTAAAGGGATTTGGCCAACCTAAGGTAATAGTATTGTCTGATTTTTTGATATTCTGGTGAAAAGAAAGGTGGAAATTTTTACTTAATAGTAGTCAAGGCTGAATCGGTTTCTTCTTTTGTTCGTTTTTTCCATGCTAGATATGGTTTACTGCACTGTAAAATAGGTAAGAAATATAAAATTTAGTGGGAAAAATTCAGAATTTTTGATATAATAGACTTCATGAACAAACTATACGTGGATTCTTTCGTTGAAAAGAAAATTAAGCGTGGTATTCAACTTTTGGATGGAAAAGATTTTCATCAACTTGATTTAGATAATCAATTAGTTGCACTTTATAATCATTCACGGCAGTTTTTGGGAACAGCTTACCTTTCTCGACAGAATAAAGGAATTGGTTGGTTCTTAGGAACAAGCAAGATTGATTTAACAGAGTCTTATTTTGTTAGCTTGTTTAGCAAGGCTAAGCAAAAGCGACAACATTTTGAGAATTCTGATTTAACAACGGCTTACCGATTATTTAATCAAGATGGCGATAATTTCGGTGGTGTGACGATAGATCGTTATGCTGATTTTGTTGTATTTTCTTGGTATAACACTTTTGTTTATCAGTATCGTGATATCATTGTCGAAGCCTTTCAAAAAGTTTATCCTACGGTAAAAGGCGGATATGAAAAAATTCGCTTTAAAGGACTTGATTATGAGTCAGCTCACATTTATGGTCAAGAAGCACCTGAAACCTTTACTATTTTGGAAAATGGTGTCAAATACAGTGTTTTCATGAATGATGGTCTGATGACAGGTATCTTTTTAGATCAACATGAAGTCCGTGATGCTTTAATTAATGAACTAGGTCTGGGAAGACGTGTTCTGAACATGTTTTCATATACAGCAGCTTTTTCAGTTGCAGCTGCTATGGGTGGTGCTACTGAAACAACTTCTGTAGACTTAGCGAAACGTTCTCGTGAATTGTCTCAAGCGCATTTTGAAGCCAATGGCCTTGATTTGACTAATCATCATTTTGTGGTCATGGATGTTTTTGAATATTTCAAATACGCTAAACGTAAAAACTTGACTTTTGATTTGATTGTTATCGATCCACCAAGTTTTGCTCGTAATAAAAAACAAACATTTTCAGTTGCTAAAGACTATCACCGTTTAATTAGCCAAGCACTAGATGTTTTATCAGATGATGGCACAATCATTGCATCTACGAATGCAGCTAATTTAACTGTGGCACAATTTAAGAAACAATTGGAAAAAGGATTTGCTTCTGTTAAGCATGAGTATATTCGCTTGCAACAATTGCCAAGTGATTTCACGGTTAACAAAGCAGATATGAGCAGTAATTATTTGAAAGTATTTACAATAAAGGTTGAGAAATGAAGATAGTAGTACCTATTATGCCGAAAGATTTAGAAGAGGCGCAGTCGATTGACATCTCGAGGTTTGAAGATGTCGATATTATCGAATGGCGAGCAGATTACTTAGCCAAAGAAGATATTATGACGGTTGCGCCAGCTATTTTTGAAAAATTTTCTGGCAGAGAAATTATTTTTACTATTCGTACAGATAGAGAAGGTGGTAATCTTAATCTATCTGATGACGAATATGTTGAGCTTTTGAAAAATATCAATGCTATTTATCATCCAGATTACATTGACTTTGAATATTTTTCACATAAAAAAGCCTTTCAACAAATGTTAGAGTTTCCAAATCTAGTTTTGTCTTATCATAATTTTGAAGAGACTCCTGAAAACTTGATGGAATCATTTTCTGAGCTAACAGCACTGGCTCCTCGTGTGGTAAAAGTTGCTGTTATGCCGCAGAGTGAACAAGATGTTATTGACTTGATGAACTATACTCGTGGATTTAAAACCTTAAATCCAGAACAAGAGTATGCAACGATGTCAATGGGCATACTTGGACGTGTTTCGCGTTTTGCTGTTGATGTTTTTGGCTCATCATGGTCTTTTGCAAGCCTAGACCAAACAAGTGCACCTGGACAGGTTGCTCTTGCCGATATGAAACGTATTAGGGAGGTACTTGATGCAGATTGATGGATACACTCGCTTAGCCGCTGTTGTGGCAACGCCGATTAAACACTCTATTTCACCATTTATTCATAATTACGCTTTTGATAAAACAGGCGTTAATGGTGTTTACGTTGCCTGGGATATTCCTGAGGAAGATCTAGCGGTTACTTTGGAAAATGTTAAACGTTATGACATGTTTGGTGTTAATATTTCAATGCCATACAAACAAAAAGTCATGCCTTATATGGATGAGTTGACTGATTCAGCAGCTCTGATTGGTGCGGTTAATACTGTTATTAATCGTGACGGCAAATTGGTTGGCCATAATACAGATGGTATTGGCTTCTTTAGAAGTCTGTCTACTTTTGCTGATTTTGATGTAAAAGGCAAAACAATGACGATTCTTGGTGGCGGAGGAGCTGCAACGGCTCTTATTGCACAAGCAGCACTAAATGGTGCTGGTCATATTAACATTTTCAATCAGACACAGTTCTTGGATGCGACTCGAGATAAAGCTAAAGAACTATCTGATAAAACTGGTGTATCTATCACAGTTTATCCAGTCGAAGATTTGAAAACAATTCAAGAAAAGGTTTTGAAATCACAACTTTTTGTCAATGCGACAAGTGTTGGAATGGATGGAAAATCAATGATTATCACAGAAGATTTTGAATTTCCTGAAGGATTGTTGGTAGCTGATACGATTTATCAACCATTTGAAACACCATTCTTGAAATTAGCACGAAGCAAAGGTCTCAAAGCGCTTAATGGCTTGGGAATGTTATTGTTCCAAGCTGCAGAAGCATTTGAAATCTGGACTGGTGAGACTATGCCAACAGCTGAAATTTGGTCAGCTTTAGAAGAAAAGTACAATACAAAATAGGATAATATAGGTGACGCTAATGAAATTGAATGTTAATCTCCCTCAAACACCTTATGATATTGTGATTGAAAAAGGTGTCTTAGCTAAAGCCGGTGATTGGGTAAAGTCATTATGGCAACCTCAAAAAATCGCCCTTATTACAGATAACCATGTTGGAAGTTTGTATGCTGAAAAAGTTAAGCTTAGTATTGAAAATGCTGGCTTTGAAGTGATTGTTTTTGATTTTCTAGAAGGTGAAGCTTCAAAAAATCTTCAGACAGTTAATAAAGCGTATGAATTCTTGGTTAAAAACGGCATGACACGTAGCGATGGTATTGTTGCCCTTGGTGGTGGTGTCGTTGGAGATTTAGCTGGTTTTGTTGCGTCTACTTATATGCGTGGCATTCATTTCTTACAAATTCCGACAAGTTTGACTGCTCAAGTCGACTCATCAATTGGTGGTAAAACTGGTGTCAATACGCCATTTGCCAAAAATATGGTTGGTACTTTTACGCAACCGGATGGTGTTTTAATTGATCCTGAAACTCTTCAAACTCTTGGAAAACGTGAGCTCATTGAAGGGATGGGAGAAGTGATCAAATATGGTTTGATCGATGATGTTGAATTGTGGGATGAACTATCTGCTATGGATGGTTCACCAGAAAGCATTTTAAATCATGCTGAGAGCATTATCTACCGTTCATGTAATGTAAAACGTAAAGTCGTTGTTGAAGATGAACTTGATAATGGCGTTCGACTTTATCTTAATTTTGGTCACACCATTGGACATGCTGTGGAAGCAACAGCAGGTTATGGTAAAGTGATGCATGGTGAAGCTGTAGCGATTGGTATGGTACAAATTTCTCGTGTTGCCGAAGCGAAAGGTTTAATGCCTAAAGGCATCACTAAAGATATTTATGATATGTGCCAAAAATTTGGTTTGCCAACAGACTACCAACCATGGGATGTTGAAGTACTTTATGGTGCTTTAGTACATGATAAGAAAGCTCGCGGTAAAATGATTAAGACCGTCATCGTACCAGAGCTTGGTAGTGCAGCGATTAATCAGATCCCCCTTGAAGAGATGAAAGAGTATTTGGAGAAGTAATATGAGATATTTGACAGCTGGTGAATCTCACGGACCGCGTTTAACTGCAATTATTGAAGGAGTTCCTGCAGGACTTCCTTTAACTGCTGACGACATTAATGTTGATTTAAAACGTCGCCAAGGCGGCTATGGCCGCGGCGGACGTATGAAAATTGAGTCAGATAAAGTTGAAATCACATCTGGTGTACGTCACGGTAAGACAACTGGTGCTCCAATTACCCTCAACGTTATTAATAAAGACCATCAAAAATGGTTAGATATTATGGCTGTTGAAGATATTGATGATGCCTTAAAAACAAAACGTAAAATTACTCATCCACGACCAGGTCATGCGGACCTTGTTGGTGGTATGAAATATCGATTTGAGGATTTGCGTAATTCTTTAGAGCGTTCGTCTGCACGCGAAACAACAATGCGTGTAGCAGTTGGTGCAGTTGCTAAACGTATTTTGGCTGAACTTGATATCGAAATTGCTAACCATGTGGTGGTATTTGGTGGCAAAGAAATCGATGTTCCAGAAGGCCTTACGGTTTCACAAATTAAAGAATTAGCAAGTCAATCTGAAGTTTCAATTGTTAACCAAGAACGTGAGCAAGAAATCAAAGATTATATCGACCAAATCAAGAAAGATGGGGATACCATTGGTGGTGTGGTTGAAACAGTTGTCGGTGGCGTTCCTGTTGGACTTGGTTCTTACGTTCAATGGGATAAAAAACTTGATGCTAAGATTGCTGGTGCGGTTGTTTCTATCAATGCCTTTAAAGGTGTAGAGTTTGGTTTAGGTTTCAAAGATGGTTACCTTAAAGGAAGCCAAGTAATGGATGAAATCCTTTGGAACGAAGAAGAAGGTTACACTCGTCGCACTAATAATCTTGGCGGTTTTGAAGGTGGAATGACAAATGGACAACCAATCGTTGTTCGCGGTGTCATGAAACCTATTCCAACGCTTTATAAACCTTTGATGTCAGTTGATATTGAAACACATGAACCTTATAAAGCAACTGTTGAACGTTCAGATCCAACGGCTCTTCCTGCAGCTGGTGTTGTTATGGAAGCTGTTGTAGCAACAGTTGTGGCTGATGAGATTCTTGAAAAATTCTCTTCTGACAATCTCGAAGAATTAAAAGAAGCTGTCGCTCGTCATCGTGATTATGTCAAACATTTTTAATGCATAAACAGTTGACTGAAGCTGAGACTAGGGTGCTCAGCTTCTTTCTATAAGGAATTGTAATCCGGAAATGGAGAAACTATGAAAAATAAAGTGATTTATGTAGCAGGTTTAGGTTTGATTGGTGGGTCCCTGGCTTTAGGGATTAAACGAGACCATCCTGATTATAAAATCCTAGGATACAACCGTTCTGACAAATCGCGTAATGTTGCTCTTGAACGTGGTATTGTAGATGAAGCGACAGCAGATTTTAAAGAATTTGCTCCACTAGCTGATGTGATTATTTTGGCGGTTCCTATTAAACAGACGATTGAATTTATTAAGATTCTTTCTGAGATGGATTTGAAAGATAATGTCATCATTACTGATGCTGGTTCAACCAAAGGTGAAATCGTTGAAGCAGGTGAAAAGTACTTAGCTGGTAAAAAGGTTCGTTTTGTTGGCTCACATCCAATGGCAGGTTCACACAAATCAGGTGCTATTGCTGCCGATGTTAATCTTTTTGAGAATGCTTATTATATTTTTACACCATCTTCTTTAACGCTTGATGGAACAATCGATGAACTTAAAGGAATTTTGTCTGGCTTGCACGCACGTTATGTGGAAATCGATGCAGCTGAGCATGATCGTGTGACCAGTCAAATCTCGCATTTTCCTCACATTCTTGCTGCAAGCTTGATGGAACAAGCGGGTGATTATGCGACTGAACACGAAATGGCTAATCATTTTGCAGCTGGTGCTTTTCGAGATATGACACGTATTGCCGAAAGTGAGCCAGGCATGTGGACCAGCATTCTTTTGACAAATAAAGAAGCAGTTATAGGCCGCATTGATGATTTTAAAGAGAGACTTGATGCGGTTAAAGAATTTATTTCTAAAAGCGACGGTGATGCCATTTGGAATTACTTCAACCATGCTAAAGAGACACGTAAGGAAATGCAAATTCATAAACGTGGTGGTGTAGAAAGCGCCTTTGATCTTTTTGTGGATGTTCCTGACGAAGAAGATGTTATCTTAAGAATCTTGGAATTACTTCGTGGAACGTCTTTGGTTAACATTCACGTTAACGAGGAAAATCGTGAAGATATCAATGGTATCTTACAGATTTCGTTTAAGAATGCTAAAGATTTAGAGCATGCTAAAAAGGTTATTAGTGAAAATACTAATTATAAAGTTCATATTAATTAAGGAGAGATACTATGGCAAATATTTATGATTTAGCAAACGAATTGGAACGCGAAATTCGTGTTCTTCCAGAATACAAAAAAGCACAAGAATGTCGTGCTGCCATTGATGCTGATGAAGAAGCCAAAGCCTTGTTTAAAGAATTTACTGAATTCCAACAAGGGCTTTATGCAAAATTGCAATCTGGCCAAATGCCTACAGGTGATGAACAAACTAAAATGCAAGAACTAGGGGCTAAAATTGAAGCAAATCCAGTTTTGAAAGCCTATCTTGGTGCGCAACAATCATTATCAGTGTATGTAGCAGATCTTGAAAAAATCATTTTTGGACCACTACAAGATCTTTTGAAATAACTATTGTAACCTAACATTTCTTGTTAGGTTCTTTTCGTATTTTTAGGATGAAAGGTCTATAATGATTGATAACTTTATAAGGAGGTTGTTTTATGTCACGTAAGGTCGGAATTATTGGAATGGGTCATGTCGGCTCAACAGTTGCTCATGGGCTGATTGCTCAGGGAGCATTTGATGATTATGTACTAATTGATATAGATGAAAAGAAAGTGACAGCGGATGCCGTCGATTTTCGTGATGCAGCAGCAAATTTGAATCAACATGCTAATATTGTAATTAATGATTATCAAGCTTTAGCAGATGCTGATGTGGTGATTTCTGCTTTAGGGAATATTAAACTCCAAGATAATCCTAATGCAGACCGTTTTGCTGAGTTGCCATTTACTGCAAAAGAAGTGCCTGGTGTTGCTAAAAAATTGAAAGAAGTTGGTTTTAAAGGCATTATTATTGCTATTTCAAATCCAGTTGATGTGATTACAAGCCTTTATCAACATTATTCAGGGCTTCCAAAAGAACGTGTTATTGGAACTGGTACCCTACTTGATACAGCTCGTATGAAACGTGCTGTTTCAGAACGATTTGGTGTTGATGCTCGTAGTGTTTATGGTTACAATTTGGGTGAACATGGTAATTCACAATTTACAGCTTGGAGTCAAGTTCGGGTTAAAGGTCAACCTATTTCAAAATTTACTGACGATGAAACACTTGACGAAATTGCTCATGAGGCTATGATTGGTGGTCATACTGTCTTTTATGGTAAGAAATACACTAGTTATGGTATTGCAAGCGCAGCGATTCGTTTAGCACTTGCCGTTGTTTCAGATAGTCATGAAGAACTTCCTGTTTCAAATTACTATGAACCATTAGATACTTACCTTAGCTATCCAGCTATTGTTGGACGAGAAGGTATTATTGAACAAATTAAATTGACATTACCTGCAGAAGAAGAAGCTAAGCTAGAAAACTCAGCTAACTTTATCAAACGTAAATTTGCTGAAAGTCTAAAATAAAGAAAAATCCCATCTGAAAATCAGGTGGGATTATTGATTAAGCAAATAATTTCGAACTTCTGAAATGAAATAAAGAGAACCCGTGACAACAAAGAGGTCATCGGTTTTTTGTTTAGCTTGTTTGAGCCAATCTTTGTAATTGGCAATTTTGGTATATTGCTCAGGGTAATCTGATAGAGCTTGTGCCTGATAGAAGTCAAAGCTTGTAACAGCTAAGTCATAGGCTGATAACTCCTCAAGCATTTGATTGAGGGGTTTACGCCCTAGTCCAGCAAAAAGGATATGGATGGTTTTATTTGAAAAATCACTTTTTAAAACATCGACTAATTTAGCAATGGAATCCTCATTATGAGCGCCATCCAACATGAGATTATCTTGAATGAGTTCACAACGTCCAGCCCAGACTGTTTTTTGTAATCCTTTTTTGATACTTGTTTCAGTAATCTTAGTGAAGTCAGGCTTCAGGATATTAGCCGCCATGGCCGCCAATGAAGCATTAGCCCTTTGATGGTGCCCAAGCATCGATAAAGTGATGTCTGAGATAGTTGTATTTTTGTATGTGAATGTAAAAGTTCTTCCGTTTTCACTGATTGAAAAATCTTTATTAATCTCAAAGGTCGGACAATTCAAGTTTTTGGCTTTTTGATAAAAAACTTGTTGAACATCTGGTGCCATTTTACCAAAGATAAAAGGAACATGAGTTTTTAGAACGCCAGCTTTGTGACTAGCAATTTCTGTCAAAGTATCTCCAAGGGTATCTTGGTGGTCAATGCTGATTGAGGGACAAATGACGGCTTTAGCTGTGAAGACATTAGTTGAGTCGTAAGTTCCGCCGATGCCTGCTTCTATGACAGCTATGTCGACTGGATTGATTTTGGCAAAATAGTAGAACATGAGCACAGTAACAAGTTCAAATTCTGTCACTTTACCGACTTTATTTTGAAAATCATAGTTTTCGACAATAGGCTTAATAGCCTGCGCAGTTTTTACCAAATCCTGGTCAGAAATTTCCTTGCTATCGATAGCAATTCGCTCGTTAAAGCGCGTGATAAAAGGAGAAGTGAATGTTCCTGTTTTATAACCAGATTCAGTTAAAATGTGTTGTAGAAAACTTGTTGTTGAGCCTTTTCCGTTTGTTCCAACGATGTGGATAGCAGGAAACTTGTCTTGGGGATTGTCAAGCAAGTTTAGGAGATATCGCATACGCTCTAAACTTGGTCTGCGTCCGTTAGCTTTGTGAGAGTGAATCCAATTTAGTGTTTCAGTATAAGACATCATTTGATTTACCTAGTAAAAAAGAGGTGGGCTGGTAAGGAATTCTTTTGAGCCCATTCCTCTTTGATATTATTGATTTGTTTCAGTAGCACTTCCTGCTGTAGTATCAGATGTTGCTTGAGAACTTGTTTGAGTGTTGTCTTGAGTTGTATCAGCACTTGAACTATAAGTTGTTGTATCTGAACTTGAGCTGTAGCTTGTGTCAGCGTCATCGTTATAAGTTGTATTAGCTGAAGCTGAACTTGAGTAAGTAGTTGATGCTGATGTATCGGTTTTACTATTGTTTCCTTTGTTGCCTTCTTTAATAACAACGGTTGTTGTTGATTTATCAGTTGGTTTCTGATTTGAAGAACCTTTCACAGCATTAGTGATTGTAATGCTGGCTACGATAATACTAAGGATAGAACCAATAAGTGCAATTGTTTTTTGAAAGGCTGAAAAGCCTTTTTTAATGTGCTTTGATGGGGCTTGTTCCTTATCTTTTTGTGATTTTTTTTGACGTCTTGAATAATGTTGAGACATTTTTAACTCCTTTTTCGCGTATGATTCTATTATAGTTTTTTCATTTTAAAAGTCCAGTATGAGATGAGGCTCTTTCAGAAAATATTTTAAAGCATTTTCTTAAAAATAGCCTTAAAAAACTTAGGATTAAAGCTTTCACACTTATAAGAGACTGTGCTATAATGGTAGTATTGATTTTTTGGTGAAGGAAGAAAAAATGATTTACTTTGATAACTCTGCCACAACAATTCCTTATCCTGAAGTATTACGAACTTATCAGGAAGTGGCAAGTAAAATTTATGGAAATCCCTCAAGCTTGCACAATCTAGGAACAAAAGCTAGTCGTATCTTAGAAGCAAGTCGTAAACAAATTGCTGATTTACTTGGGGTAAAAAGCACAGAGATTATTTTCACTTCTGGCGGTACAGAAGGTGACAACTGGGTTCTTAAAGGTGTTGCTTTTGAAAAAGAGCGCTATGGAAAACACATTATCGTATCAGATATCGAACACCCAGCTGTAAAAGAATCTGCAAAATGGTTAGCAGAACACGGATTTGAAGTTTCTTATGCACCTGTTAATGAAAAAGGGTTTGTTGATGTTGATAAATTAGCAGAGCTTTTACGTCCAGATACAACTCTTGTATCAATTATGGCTGTTAATAACGAAATTGGTTCTATCCAACCAATCAAAGCTATCTCAGAATTACTATCTGATAAACCAGGAATTTCATTCCACGTGGATGCTGTCCAAGCAATTGGGAAAATTCCAGCTGCTGATTATCTAACAGATCGTGTTGATTTTGCAAGTTTTTCTGGACACAAATTCCACAGTGTGCGTGGTGTCGGTTTCATTTATAAAAAAGAAGGTAAAAAACTTAATCCCTTACTAGCTGGTGGTGGTCAAGAAGGTGATCTTCGTTCAACTACTGAAAATGTGGCAGGGATTGCAGCGACAGCTAAAGCTCTTCGTTTGGTGACTGATAAAGAAGCTTATGCACTTCCAAAAATCGCGAAAATGAAAGAAATCATCTTCGATGAACTTGCTAAACATGAAGATATCCTTATTTTCTCTGGTAAGGATGATACATTTGCACCAAACATTTTAACATTTGGCATTAAAGGTGTTCGTGGAGAAGTTGTGGTTCATGCCTTTGAAGAGCATGAAATTTATATTTCAACAACTTCAGCTTGTTCATCAAAAGCTGGAAAACCAGCAGGCACTTTGATTGCTATGGGACTTCCGACAAAATTGGCTCAATCAGCTGTTCGCATCAGTCTTGATGACGACAATGATATGGGACAAGTGGAACAATTCTTAACAATTTTCAAACAAGTTTACGAAAAGACAAAAAAAGTAAGATAATCAATAAGAAAGGATAAAGAGAGACTTCTCTTTAATAAATTATGCAATACTCAGAAATTATGGTTCGCTACGGCGAATTATCAACTAAAGGAAAGAACCGCATGCGTTTCATCAACAAATTGAAACGTAATATGAAACACGTTCTTTCTATTTATCCTGATGTGCGTGTTGTGGCTGATCGCGACCGTGCTCACATTTTCTTGAATGGAACAGATTATGTCCCAGTTGCTGAATCATTAAAACAAATCTTTGGTATTCAAGCATTCTCACCTTCTTACAAAGTTGAAAAGAATCTTGAAACTATCAAAAAAGCTGTTCAAGATGTCATGAAAGACGTTTATCATGAAGGATTAACTTTTAAAATCACAAGTAAACGTAGTGACCACAATTTTGAAATGGACAGTCGCGAATTGAACCAATTCCTTGGTTCAGCAGTATTTGAAGTTTTACCGGATATTCAAGCTCAAATGAAAGGTCCAGATGTCAACCTAAAAGTTGAGATTCGTGAAGAAGCAGCTTATCTTTCATATGAAAATATTAAAGGTGCTGGTGGTCTTCCTGTTGGAACAGCTGGCCGTGGAATGTTGATGCTGTCTGGTGGTATTGATTCACCAGTTGCTGGTTACCTTGCCCTTAAACGTGGGGTTGATATTGAAGCAGTTCACTTTGCCAGCCCTCCATACACAAGTCCAGGTGCTCTTAAAAAAGCGCAAGATTTGACACGCAAATTGACAAAATTTGGTGGTAACATTGATTTCATCGAAGTGCCATTTACTGAAATCCAAGAAGAAATCAAAGAAAAAGCTCCTGAAGCTTACTTGATGACTTTGACTCGTCGTTTTATGATGCGTATTACTGACCGTATTCGTGAAGAACGTAATGGTTTGGTCATCATTAATGGTGAAAGCCTTGGGCAAGTTGCTAGTCAAACGCTTGAAAGCATGCGTGCTATCAATGCTGTAACAGCTACACCAATTATCCGTCCAGTTGTAACAATGGATAAATTAGAAATCATTGATATCGCACAAAAAATCGATACCTTTGATATTTCTATCCAACCATTTGAAGATTGCTGTACGATTTTTGCACCAGATCGTCCAAAAACAAATCCAAAAATCAAAAATGTTGAACAATATGAAAAACGTATGGATGTTGAAGGTCTTGTTGAACGTGCGGTTGCCGGAATTAAAGTGACAACCATTACACCACAAGCAGAACATGATGAAGTCGACGATTTGATTGAAGATTTATTATAATTACATAAATAATTACATAAATAAAAGAGGTTGAGGATTTTTGTCCTAGCCTTTTTTACTACCAGTGAAATCCTGAAAGCCTAATCATAAAATGGTATAATAACCACATGGAGGTGTGATTAAGGATGTTAGATAGGATAATTTATAAAAAGACAACTTTTGCTTGCTTGGCATTTATTTTGCTTAGCTTATTGGGAGCAGCTTTTTATGGTTTAGCTTTTGAAAAGCATTCCCCAAGTGATAAGACTCACCAGTCAAAAGCTCATCCAAGTAGGGTGAAAACGGCGCGTGTCATGGCTAATGGCGATATTCTTATTCATAATGGCCTTTACGGTAGTGCTGAACAGGCTGATGGGACTTATGATTTCAAACCTTTCTTTGAATATGCCAAAGACTGGATTTCAAGTGCTGATTTAGCTATTGGCGATTATGAGGGAACAATCAGCCCAGATTATCCTTTAGCTGGCTATCCGTTGTTTAATGCACCCAGTGAAATTGCGGACGCTATGAAAGATACAGGATATGATGTGGTTGATTTGGCTCACAATCATATCCTAGATTCAGGTCTTTCTGGTGCCATTAATACGGTAAAAACATTTGATAAGTTGGGCATGCCAAGTATCGGTGTTTATAAGAAAGACCGTGATAAAGAAGATATTTTAATTAAAAATGTTAATGGTATCAAAATCGCTATTTTAGGTTATTCTTATGCTTATAATGGTTTAGAAGCAAATCTGTCATCTGAAGATTATGAAAAACATATGTCTGATTTGGATGAAGATAAGATGAAAGCAGAAATTCAGGAAGCTGAAAAGAAAGCAGATGTAACGATTGTCATGCCACAAATGGGTGTGGAGTATCAACGTGAACCCACTCAAGAACAAGTTACGCTTTACCATAAGATGATCGATTGGGGAGCAGATGTTATTTTTGGTGGACACCCACATGTTGTTGAGCCTTCTGAGACTATTGAAAAAGGCGGTGAAAAGAAATTCATTATCTACTCAATGGGGAACTTTATTTCGAATCAACGGTTAGAAACAGTAGATGACATTTGGACAGAACGTGGTCTGTTGATGGATGTGACATTTGAAAAGAAAAATCAAAAAACCAAAATCAAAACTGTCAAAGCTCACCCAACAATGGTTTGGGTTTGGAGCAAGGGCGTGACAGGATCAGAAGGCTTTGTGCTTTCAGATTATCGCACGCTTATTTTAGAAGATTTTATCAAGGGTGGTAAGTATCGTGACAAACTTGATGCTAATATGCAAGAAAAAGTTGATACTGCCTACCAAGAAATGAACGAACTAGTAAATTTAAAATGGAATTGAGAAAACAAAAAGTAACATTATTTTCAAAAAGTTATCGTGATGTTAAGCAATTATACATAGCTGCCTTTCCGGCTGTGGAACGAGCACCTTATTTTCCTTTAGTTTTAAATAGCTATCGAGGATTAGCTGATTTCTATGCTTATTACGATGGTGATACATTTGTGGGGTTGGCTTATATTTTACAAAATGAAGAGGTTGTTTACCTCTTCTTTCTAGCTGTTAACACGCAAATCCGTTCTCGCGGTTATGGCTCTGCTATTTTACAAGATATCAAGCATCTAGCCAATAAAAGACCAATAATTCTAGCTATGGAACCTTTAGATGAGAAAGCTGAGAATTATGAGCAACGTCTTAAACGTGTCAAATTTTACGAAAGAAATGGCTTTTCAATCACTGATTATTATTATCATGAAGGAAAAGAAGTCTATCAAATGATGGCAACTGATGCTAATATTGATATTCAGTCGGTTGAAACCTTAACTAAAAAGGCTGTTCTTGGCCTAGTTCCAGTTTCTTTTCATCAAAAAGGTCAATGAAAACGCAATATAAGTAAAAAAAGCCAGCATATTTCTTGCTTTAATCATCTTAACATGTTAAAATATGAACGTTGACTAAATGCACATCCTGTGCAACCGCACGAAAATCGTTATTAAGCAACTCTAGAGGTTCACGATTTAGGCGAGTCTTCACAAGCGGAAAAATCCGCAACAAAATTTTATAGGAGGTGCACGATGAGCACATATGCAATCATCAAAACTGGTGGAAAACAAGTTAAAGTTGAAGTAGGTCAAGCTATCTATGTTGAAAAACTTGATGTTGAAGCTGGTTCAGAAGTAACATTTAACGAAGTTGTTCTTGTTGGTGGTGAAAAAACTGTTGTTGGTACACCAGTTGTTGAAGGAGCTTCTGTTGTTGGTACTGTTGAAAAACAAGGAAAACAAAAGAAAGTTGTTACTTTCAAATACAAACCTAAAAAAGGTTCACACCGTAAACAAGGTCACCGTCAACCTTACACTAAAGTTGTTATCAACGCTATCAACGCTTAATTTAGCATTCTCATGATTCAAGCAACTTTTATTCGTCATCAAGGCAACTTAGAAAGTGTTGAACTGACTGGTCATGCCGGCAGTGGTGAATATGGCTTTGATATCGTATGTGCAGCTGTTTCAACTCTTTCGATTAACCTAGTTAATTCGTTAGAAGTTTTGACAGATTGTGACGTTGATTTAGCTATCAATGAGATTGATGGTGGTTATATGAAGATTGATATCTCTCATATGACTAAAAAGACAGATGAGAAAGTTCAACTTTTATTTGAAAGCTTTCTTTTAGGAATGACAAACTTGGCTGAAAATTCGAAAGAGTTTGTGTCAGTTAAGGTCATTGCAAACTAATTTGAAAAGAGGACACTACATATGTTAAAAATGAATCTTGCTAACTTGCAACTTTTCGCCCACAAAAAAGGTGGAGGTTCTACATCAAATGGTCGTGATTCTGAAGCAAAACGTCTTGGTGCTAAAGCAGCTGACGGTCAAACTGTTTCAGGTGGATCAATCCTTTACCGTCAACGCGGTACTCACATCTACCCAGGTGTGAACGTAGGTCGCGGTGGTGACGATACACTTTTCGCTAAAGTTGAAGGTGTTGTTCGTTTCGAACGTAAAGGTCGCGATAAACGTCAAGTATCAGTTTATCCAATCGCAAAATAATTTAACAGAAAGTCTGCTTTTGCAGGCTTTTTTTGATTTGTCGCAAAAGTGAGATTTATGGTAATTGTCTTGCTTTACTTGATATAGCGCCATTAGTTATAATTTGCTATAATAAAGGTGATTGATTTTTTAGAAAGAATGATTGACAATGAATATACAACAACTACGATATGTTGTAGCTATTGCAAACAGTGGGACCTTTCGTGAAGCAGCTTCAAAGCTTTTTGTCAGTCAACCAAGTTTGTCAGTAGCTATTAAAGACCTTGAAGGTGAATTAGGTTTTCAAATTTTCACACGTACAACAACAGGTGCTGTTTTAACTAGTCATGGGATGACATTTTATGAAAAAGCTTTGGAAGTTGTTAAGAGCTTTGATTCGTTTGAGAAGCAATTTTCTCAATCAGCTTCAGATTCTGATGAGTTTTCAATTGCTAGTCAACACTATGATTTTTTGCCACCGTTGATAACTGCTTTTTCAAAAGCACATCCAGAACATAAAGATTTTCGTATTTTTGAATCAACAACGATTCAAATTTTTGATGAGGTTGCTCAGGGTGATAGCGAAATTGGAATTATTTATTTAAATAATCAAAATCGTAAGGGACTTTTACAGCGTATGGAAAAACTTGGCTTGGAATTTGTCGAGTTGATTCCTTTTAAAACTCATATTTATCTGGCTAAAACTCATCCTTTGGCACAAAAAGAAAGTCTTGTAATGGAGGATTTGAAGGAGCTACCAACGGTACGTTTCACCCAAGAAAAAGACGAGTACCTTTATTATTCTGAGAATTTTGTTGATACCAGTGATAGTCCGCATGTTTTCAATGTGACTGACCGTGCAACCTTAAATGGTATTTTAGAGCGGACAGATGCTTACGCAACTGGTTCTGGTTTCTTAGATAGCCGTAGTTTCAATGGTATTACCGTTATTCCGCTTGAAGATAAGCTAGATAATAAAATGGTTTATATCAAACGTCGTGATAAAAATTTATCAGCCTGTGCTTTGAAATTCATCGCTGTCATGAAAGATTATTTTGAAAAATTCAGTCCAAAGGTGACCAAATGAAAAACTATAGAAAACTTTATTTCCCATTAGCTGCAGTGGTGTTGATTTTGTTGGATCAATTAAGCAAGCAATGGATTGTCAATCATATTCCTTTAAATACCATTCGCAAATGTGTGCCAGGTATTTTTAGCTTAACTTATTTACGTAATTATGGTGCAGCTTTCTCTATTTTGCAGAATCAGCAGTGGTTTTTTACGGTGATTACACTTGCTGTTGTCGGAGCCGCTTGCTATTATTTTATTAAAAATATCAATGGCAATTTTTGGTTCTTATTTGGACTTTTGCTGATTATTTCAGGTGGAATCGGTAATTTTATTGACCGTTTGCGACTTGGTTACGTTGTTGATATGGTTCATTTGGATTTTATGAATTTTGCTATTTTTAATGTGGCGGATTCGTATTTAACAGTTGGGGTCGTGATTTTATTTATCGCCCTATGGAAAGAGGAGGAAAATGGAATTAATCATTAAAGAAGCTGGCGCTCGTTTGGATAAGGCGTTAGCAGATTTAACAGACTTGTCACGTAGCCAAGCTAATGATGAAATTAAAAAAGGAACGGTTTTGGTAAATGGCAAAGCTGTTAAAGCAAAATATGCTGTCAAAGTTGGCGATGTTGTGACTTATGAAGTACCAGAAGAAGAGGTACTTGAATATAAAGCAGAAAATATTCCACTTGATATTGTTTATGAAGATGAAGATGTCGCAGTGGTTTACAAACCTCAAGGCATGGTTGTTCATCCATCTGTCGGTCACACGTCAGGTACTTTGGTCAATGCTTTGATGTATCATATCAAAGATTTGTCATCTATCAATGGTGTGATTCGACCAGGAATTGTTCACCGAATCGATAAAGATACATCAGGGCTTTTGATGATTGCTAAAAATGATACTGCTCACAATGCACTTGCTGCTGAATTGAAGGATAAAAAATCACTTCGTAAATATGTAGCAATTGTTCATGGTAACATCCCGAATGATCGTGGTGTCATTGAAGCGCCGATTGGACGTTCTGAGAAAGATCGTAAAAAACAAGCTGTTACGGCTAAAGGAAAACCTGCAGTAACTCATTTCAAAGTATTAGAACGTTTTGGAAGTTATACTTTGGTTGAATTGACTTTGGAAACAGGACGTACTCACCAAATCCGTGTACACATGGCTTACATTGGCCATCCTGTCGCTGGGGATCCTTTATATGGGCCACGTAAAACGTTGAAAGGTAATGGCCAATTCTTGCATGCTCAAACCCTTGGCTTTACACACCCTAAAACTGGTGAAACAATGACCTTTACAGCTGAAGTTCCAGAAATTTTTAAAGAAACGCTTGAAAAATTGAGAAGCGGAAGAGTTTAAAAGAGAAGATGAAAGAAGCAGTAACAAACCTTTTGGGGAGTTCTGCTTTTTTAATTTGTTTTTACAAAAAATGTGTCAGATATTTTTTGATGAAAATCATAATTTCCTTGTCAAATGATGAACGATTTGGTATTATATAAGAGTAAATATTATCCTTTAATACTGTCCCGTGAGGCAGGCAAGGAGAGAACGGTAAAAGAAGCGTGCAACTGGTATAGTTGTACCTATATTTTGTGGAATCTCCTTGGTAACGAGGAGATTTTTTGTATATTAAGAGAGGTTTGTTTATGAAAACAAAAGAAATTGTTGATGACGTAACAATGAAACGTGCGATTACACGTATCACTTATGAGATTATTGAACGAAATAAAAATCTTGACAATATTGTCCTAGCAGGAATTAAGACACGTGGTGTCTTCATTGCTCGCCGTATTCAAGATCGCTTGAAACAATTGGAAGGCATTGATATTCCTCTTGGGGAACTTGATACAAAACCTTTCCGTGATGATATGAAAGTTGAAGAAGATACAACAGATATGCCTGTAGATATTACTGGCAAAGATGTCATTTTGGTTGATGACGTTCTTTATACAGGACGTACAATTCGTGCAGCTATCGATAATTTGGTTAGCCTTGGACGACCAGCGCGTGTAAGTCTTGCTGTATTAGTTGACCGTGGACATCGTGAACTCCCAATTCGTGCTGATTATGTTGGTAAAAACATCCCAACAAGTGCTATCGAGGAAATCATTGTTGAAGTGATCGAAGTAGATGGTAAAGATCGCGTTAGCATTGTTGATCCAAGCTAAGCAGTATTAGAATTGAGGAGGATGATAAAAAGTGGAAAACGTAAGATACGATGTGCATGATATGCCAAAACCAGGGATGCTGTTTGGACTATCATTCCAACATTTGTTTGCAATGTTCGGTTCAACAGTTTTGGTTCCAATCTTAGTTGGAATTGATCCTGCAATTGCCTTATTTTCAAGTGGTTTAGGTACTCTAGCACATTTGACAGTAACCAAATATAAAATTCCAGCTTACATGGGTTCAAGTTTTGCTTACATTGCGACAATGCAAATGTTAATGAAAACAGATGGAATTGCAGCGGTAGCACAGGGGGCTATCGCAGGTGGTTTGGTTTACTTAATCGTTGCCTTGATTGTAAAATTTGCCGGAAATGCATGGATTGACAAAGTTCTTCCACCTATTGTGGTTGGACCAATCATCATCGTTATTGGTCTTAGTCTTGCGACAACAGCTGTTAACGATGTTATGCTAAAAGATGGTGCTTACAATTTTACTTACCTATTAGTTGGGATGGTAACTCTTCTTGCGGTTATTCTCTTTAACATGTACGGTAAAAAAATCATCGGTGTTATTCCAATTTTACTTGGTTTAATTGTTGGTTACATTTTTGCCTTGGTAGTTGGTGCTGTGACAGGTCAAAGCATTGTTGATTTGTCAGGTGTTGCAAAATCAGCTTGGTTCCAAGTTCCAAGTTTTGATATTCTTTTTGTGGATTATCACTTCAAACTTTATCCAAGTGCTATTTTGACAATGGCTCCAATCGCTTTTGTAACAATGACTGAACACTTTGGTCACGTAATGGTTCTTAACAGTTTGACAGGACGTGATTTCTTTAAAGATCCAGGTCTTGACCGTACGCTTACAGGTGATGGTTTGGCACAAATTATCGCTGGTTTCTTCGGTGCTCCACCGGTAACATCATATGGTGAAAATATTGGTGTGATGGCCCTTAACAAAATCTACTCAGTATATGTTATTGCTGGAGCAGCTGTGATTGCTGTAGTGATGAGCTTTATCGGAAAAATCTCAGCTCTTCTTTCATCAATTCCAACACCAGTAATTGGTGGTATTTCAATTGCACTCTTTGGTGTTATCGCATCAAGTGGTCTTAAAATTTTAGTTGAAAATAAAATTGATTTTGATAATAAGAAAAATCTTTTGATTGCAAGTGTTATCTTAGTGTCTGGTATCGGTGGTTTGACATTGCAAGTTGCTGGTTTACAAATCACAGGTGTTGCTTTCTCAACACTTCTAGGTATTATCTTGTATCAAATTCTTCCAGAAAAGGACTAAAAAAATGGCAATTACAGATGGCGTTGTTTCACTAAAGCATTTGGTAACAATGGAAACTTTATCAAATGAAGAAGTGCTAGGCTTGATTAAACGCGGAATCGCGTTTAAGAACAATGAAGCCGACTTTAGTTTGGACAGACAGTATTTTGCAGCTAATCTTTTCTTTGAACCATCAACGCGTACACACAAATCATTTGAAGTTGCAGAAAGAAAACTTGGTTTAGATGTTATCGAATTTGATGCTAAAACAAGTTCAGTCAACAAAGGGGAAACTTTGTATGACACGATTTTGACAATGAGTTCTCTTGGAATTGATATTTGTGTGATTCGCCACTCAATGGAAGATTACTACAAAGAATTAATTGATAGCCGAACAATTCAGACGGCAATCGTTAACGGTGGAGACGGTTCAGGTCAACACCCAAGTCAATGTTTGTTAGACTTGATGACGATTTATGAAGAGTTTGGTAGTTTTGAAAATCTAAAAGTAGCTATTGTTGGTGACATTACGCATTCACGTGTTGCAAAATCTAACATGCAAATCCTAAAACGTTTAGGAGCAGAGTTGTATTTTGCAGGTCCAGAACAATGGTATTCAAGTGAATTTGATGTGTATGGAAAATACGTGGCTATCGATGAGATTGTTGATCAAGTTGATGTCATGATGATGTTACGAGTCCAACACGAACGTCATGATAGTGAACGTGGTTTTTCAAAAGAAACTTATCACAAAACATTCGGCCTAACATATGACCGATATGATAAATTGAAACCTTCTGCCATCATCATGCACCCGGCACCAGTTAATCGTGATGTTGAGATAGCTGATCGCTTGGTAGAAGCACCAAAATCAAGAATTGCTACACAAATGCAAAACGGTGTTTTTGTACGAATGGCAATTCTAGAAGCCGTACTTAATGGTAAGGCTTGATAACTTATTATTTTGAAGTGTCTGCTAATAAACGTTAAAGTGCTCCCGTGAGAGCAAACGAGAGGAATAAAAATGGCAAAAAGACTTTTAATTTTAGAAGATGGAACAATTTTTGAAGGGAAGGCATTTGGAGCTGACCTCGATGTGACTGGTGAGATTGTGTTTAACACAGGTATGACTGGTTACCAAGAATCAATCACTGACCAATCTTACAATGGTCAAATCTTGACGTTTACTTACCCACTAGTTGGTAATTATGGTATTAATCGAGATGACTACGAATCAATTACACCAACTTGTAAAGGTGTCGTAGTTTCTGAAAATGCTCGTCGAGCAAATAACTGGCGTAATCAAATGACTTTGGATGAGTTCTTGAAGGCTAAAAATATTCCAGGAATATCAGGAATTGATACTCGTGCCCTTACAAAAATCATTCGTAAGCATGGTACTATGAAAGCGACTCTTGCAAATGCTGGTGATACGATTGAGCATTTACAAGATCAATTGCGAGCTACAGTGTTGCCAACCAATAACATCGAACAAGTATCAACTAAAACTGCTTACCCAGCACCAGGTGTTGGTAAAAATATTGTTTTGGTGGACTTTGGACTTAAACATTCCATTCTACGTGAATTTTCAAAACGTAAATGTAATGTAACAGTCGTTCCATACAATATTTCAGCTGAAGAAATTCTTCATCTTAACCCAGATGGTGTAATGTTATCAAATGGTCCTGGTAACCCAGAAGATGTTCCTGGTGCGCTTGACATGATTCGTGGTGTTCAAGGCAAAATTCCAATCTTTGGTATTTGTATGGGACACCAATTGTTCAGTTTAGCTAATGGAGCTAAGACATATAAGATGAAATTTGGTCACCGTGGATTTAACCATGCTGTTCGAGAAATTGCAACTGGACGTATTGATTTTACAAGTCAAAACCATGGTTATGCAGTTGATCGCGACACACTTCCTGATTGCCTTATGGTAACTCATGAAGAAATTAATGATAAATCTGTTGAAGGTGTTCGTCACCGTGATTTCCCAGCTTTCTCAGTTCAATTCCACCCAGACGCTGCGCCTGGACCACATGATGCAAGCTATCTTTTCGATGACTTCATCGAATTGATTGATGCTTTCCAAGCTGAAAAAGCTAATCGTTAAAAAGTCATTCGACATCAAAATCTTGTCGGTAAATTGCAAAATGACTGACAGCAAGGTCATTAACATATTTAAAGTCAATCAGAGAGTTGACAAATAGGAGAAAATAATGCCAAAACGTACAGATATTAAAAAAATTATGGTGATTGGTTCTGGTCCGATTATTATCGGTCAGGCAGCAGAATTTGACTATGCCGGAACACAGGCTTGTTTAGCCCTCAAAGAAGAAGGGTATAGCGTTGTTCTTGTTAACTCAAACCCTGCAACAATCATGACTGATAAAGAGATTGCAGATAAGGTTTACATTGAACCTTTGACAACTGAGTTTGTTACTCGTATTCTTCGCAAAGAACGTCCAGATGCCCTTCTTCCAACATTGGGAGGACAAACTGGTCTTAACATGGCAATGGAATTGTCAAAAGCTGGTATCCTAGATGAACTCGGTGTTGAGTTGTTAGGAACAAAATTATCAGCTATTGACCGCGCAGAAGATCGTGATCTCTTCAAACAGTTGATGGAAGAACTCAATCAACCAATTCCAGAATCTGAAATTGTCAATACTGTTGATGAAGCTGTTGCATTTGCAGAATCAATTGGTTATCCAGTTATCGTTCGTCCTGCCTTCACTCTTGGAGGTACAGGTGGTGGTATGTGTGATAATGAAGAAGAACTTCGCGAAATCGCTGAAAATGGTTTGAAATTATCACCCGTAACACAATGTTTGATTGAACGTTCAATTGCTGGTTTTAAAGAAATTGAATATGAAGTGATGCGTGATGCTGCAGATAACGCACTTGTTGTTTGTAACATGGAAAACTTTGACCCAGTTGGTATTCACACTGGTGACTCAATCGTTTTTGCGCCAACACAAACTCTTTCAGATATTGAAAACCAAATGTTGCGTGATGCTAGTCTAAGTATCATTCGTGCTCTTAAAATTGAAGGTGGTTGTAACGTTCAGCTAGCACTTGATCCAAATAGTTTCAAATACTACGTTATCGAAGTTAACCCACGTGTATCACGTTCATCAGCTCTTGCCTCAAAAGCAACAGGTTATCCAATCGCTAAATTGGCAGCTAAAATTGCTGTTGGTTTGACACTTGATGAAATGGTGAACCCAGTAACTGGAACAACATATGCTATGTTTGAACCAGCTCTCGACTATGTGGTTGCTAAAATTCCACGTTTTCCATTTGATAAATTTGAAAATGGTGAACGTCGTTTAGGAACACAAATGAAAGCGACAGGTGAAGTTATGGCAATTGGTCGTAACATTGAAGAATCACTCTTAAAAGCATGTCGCTCGCTTGAAATCGGTGTTCATCACAATGAAATGCCAGATTTGGCCAAAGTTTCAGATGATGAATTGGTAAGCAAGATTGTTCGTGCTCAAGATGATCGTCTTTTCTACCTGTCTGAAGCTATCCGTCGCGGTTATACAATTGAAGAGTTGTCTAAATTGACAAAAATTGATCTCTTCTTCCTTGATAAATTACTTCACATTTTTGAACTTGAGCAAGAGTTGGCAAGTCATATTGGAGATGTTGAAGTTCTTAAAGAAGCTAAACGTAATGGTTTTGCTGACCTTAAGATTGCTGAACTATGGAACATGACTGCTGCTGAAGTGCGAGCTATTCGTACAGAAAACAAAATTATTCCAGTTTATAAAATGGTTGATACTTGTGCGGCTGAATTTGAATCAGCTACACCATATTTCTATTCAACATATGAATGGGAAAATGAATCAATCAAGTCAGATAAAGAATCAATTATTGTACTTGGTTCAGGCCCAATTCGTATCGGTCAAGGGGTTGAATTTGACTATGCAACTGTTCACTCAGTTAAAGCTATCCAAGCAGCAGGATATGAAGCTATTATCATGAACTCAAATCCTGAAACAGTTTCAACTGACTTTTCAATTTCAGATAAACTTTACTTCGAACCACTTACATTTGAAGATGTAATGAATGTTATTGAACTTGAACAACCAAAAGGTGTTATCGTTCAATTTGGTGGTCAAACTGCTATTAACTTGGCTGAGCCACTTTCTAAAGCTGGTGTCAAAATTCTTGGTACACAGGTTGCTGATCTTGATCGCGCCGAAGACCGTGACCTCTTTGAACAAGCTTTGAAAGAATTGGATATTCCTCAACCACCAGGACAAACTGCAACAAATGAAGAAGAAGCGGTTGAAGCAGCTCGTAAAATCGGTTTTCCAGTACTTGTTCGTCCTTCATACGTACTCGGTGGACGTGCGATGGAAATCGTTGAAAATGAAGAAGATCTTCGTTCTTACATGCGAACAGCCGTTAAAGCTAGTCCTGATCACCCTGTTCTTGTTGACTCATATATTGTAGGTCGTGAATGTGAAGTTGATGCCATTTCTGATGGTAAGGATGTGCTTATCCCAGGTATCATGGAACATATTGAACGAGCTGGTGTTCACTCAGGTGACTCAATGGCGGTTTACCCACCACAAACACTTTCTAAGAAAGTTCAAGAAACCATTGCGGATTACACAAAACGTTTGGCAATTGGTTTGAACTGCTACGGTATGATGAACATTCAATTTGTCATCAAAGATGAAACAGTTTATGTTATCGAAGTTAACCCTCGTGCTAGTCGTACAGTTCCATTCTTATCAAAAGTAACTAACATTCCAATGGCACAAGTTGCAACTAAATTGATTCTTGGACAAAGTCTTGCTGATCTTGGTTATCAAGATGGTCTATATCCAGAAACTGAATCTGTTCATGTGAAAGCACCAGTCTTCTCATTCACAAAACTCGCTAAAGTTGATAGCCTACTTGGGCCTGAAATGAAATCAACCGGTGAAGTTATGGGATCTGATTTGACGCTAGAAAAGGCTCTTTACAAAGCATTCGAAGCTTCATACTTCCACTTGCCTTCATTTGGTAATGTTGTCTTTACGGTTTCTGATGATACTAAAGAAGAAGCACTTGGTTTAGCCAAACGTTTTGCAAATATTGGCTACAGCATTTTTGCGACACATGGTACAGCAGCGTACTTTGCAAAACACGGTTTGGATTCAACTATTGTTGACAAACTTGGAGATGACGACGATAATGATATCCCAGCACTTGTTCGTACAGGTAAAGTCCAAGCTATTGTCAATACTGTCGGTACAAAACGTACACTTGATGAAGATGGAGCGATTATTCGTAGCTCAGCTATTGAACATGGAGTTCCACTCTTTACGGCGCTTGATACTGTTGATGCGATGATTCGTGTACTTGAAAGTCGAGGCTTTACAACACAAGCCATTTAAGTTTAAGTCTTAATATACAACAAAAGTTCTGAGGCATTTCTGTCTCAGGATTTTTTTGCTTACAAACTTGTAAGGTTAAAACCTGAAAAAACTTCTATAATGGGTGATAAAGATAAACTTAGGTTTGTTCTTGACAGTAAAAAATCAAAAATGTATAATTGTTCTATCTGAGTGATACAACTATACAAAAAGAAAATGAGGATAATTATGTCTAGAAGAAGTAAATCAAGCATGTCAAAAAAGACTAAGATTATGATTGGCGCTGCTGCTGCGTTTTTTGTTATTGCTGGTGGTGGATTAATGCTATTACAAAATTCAAAATCATCTGCTTCAAAAGCTGATGTATCTTATGATGCGGTTAATGTAACAGAAGGTACTATTTCATCATCTACTTTGTTGACAGGAAAAGTAACAGCACTTCAAGAACAGTATGTATACTTTGATAGCAGTAAGGGGAGTTCAGCAAAACCAACAGTTGCTGTAGGTGATCAAATTACAGCTGGTCAGCAGTTAGTACAATACGATACAACAACTGCTCAAACAGCATATGACTCAGCTGTTCGTAATCTTAATAAGGTTGGCCGTCAAATTGATTATCTGAAGAAATATGGTAATTTGCCAGCTACCTCAACAACTACTGATGAAGAAACTGGGGAAGAAAAAACTGTTACGACGCAACCAAGTCCAGAGCAAAATGCTAGTTATAACCAACAGCTACAAGATTTGAATGATTCTTACGCTGATGCTCAAGGGGAAGTTAATAAGGCACAACAAGCATTAAATGAAACGATTATTACAAGTGATGTTTCTGGTACTGTTGTTGAAGTTAACAACGATATTGATCCATCATCTAAAAATAGTCAAACACTTGTTCACGTTGCTACAGAAGGTCAACTTCAAATCAAAGGAACTTTGACAGAATATGACTTGGCAAATATTAAAACTGGTCAAAACGTCAAAATTAAATCAAAAGTTTATCCTGATAAAGAATGGACTGGTACGATTTCATACATTTCAAACTATCCAAATCAAACAGCTGATGCCGCTGCATCTGATTCAAGTAGCTCATCAAATAACGCCGCTTCTTATGATTACAAGATTGATTTGACAGGGGACACTTCAAATCTACAGCAAGGATTTACGGTTTCTGTGGAAGTTGTTAATGAAAATAAAAATAAATTAGTTCCAGTCAACGCAGTTGTTTCGGAAGGTGATAAGAAATTTGTCTGGACTTTCGACAAGAAATCTAAGAAAGTTAGCAAAGTTGAAGTAGCTGTTGGTAATGCTGATGCTTCGCAACAAGAAATTTTGAGTGGGTTGGAAGTCGGACAAACTGTTATTTCAAATCCTGCCAAAACATTGAAGGATGGTGAAAAGTTAGATAACGTAACTACTGATGATGCCGCTGCAAAAAAAGATTAAGAGGTGAGTGAGTAGTGAGAGATGAAAAAAGACCATTAATCCAATTAAATAATATTATAAAATCCTACCGTAATGGTGATCAGGAATTGAACATTTTAAAGGGAATTGATTTAACTGTTTATGAGGGAGAATTCGTAGCAATTATGGGACCTTCTGGTTCAGGTAAATCAACTCTTATGAATATCATTGGCCTGCTTGATAGACCAACTTCGGGCGATTATAGTTTAAATGGAACACAAGTCGAAGACTTAAAAGAAAAAGAATTAGCTAAAGTCAGAAATGAAGAAATCGGCTTTGTTTTCCAACAATTTTTCCTCCTTTCAAAAATGACAGCTTTGCAAAATGTTGAACTTCCTCTAGTTTATGCCGGAGTAAGCTCCTCAAAACGTCGTCAATTAGCAAAGCAATTCTTAGAAAAAGTTGAGTTAAGTGAACGAATGAAGCACTTGCCATCAGAGCTATCAGGTGGACAAAAACAGCGTGTTGCAATAGCGCGTGCTTTGGTGAATGATCCGTCTATTATTCTTGCGGATGAACCAACCGGTGCCCTTGACACAAAAACAAGTGTTCAAATCATGCAGTTATTGACTGAACTTAATCGTGAAGGAAAGACAATCGTTATGGTTACTCACGAACCAGAAATTGCTGATTTTGCGACACGAAAAATTGTCATTCGTGATGGTGAAATTACACGTGATACAACAGAAAGTGTCAGAATTGACTAAGGGAGGAATATGATGGAAAACTGGAAATTCGCCCTTGGATCAATCATGGGGCACAAAATGCGTTCTTTCTTGACGACATTAGGAATTATTATTGGTGTGGCGTCAGTTGTCGTTATTATGGCTTTAGGTCAAGGAATGACAAATCAAATCACTAATATGTTTGCATCAGATAGTAAAGATGTTCAAATTTACTATACAACTAAGAAATCTGATGATGTTGATATTTTTGATGATGAAGACCCAACAACGGCTGATAAAGGCCCTGCAATTAAGGAAGAATGGCTTCAAAAAATCAAAAGTGAACTTCCTGGGGTCAATAATTACTATTTAACAAATTCAACCACTTCAACAGTTGAAGGAAATCAGAAAAAGTCAAAAAATGTTAATATAACAGGGGTTAATAGAACTTACTTCAGTGTTAAAAAATACAAAGTTCTTGCTGGACGAAGTTTTGAAACCAATGACTATTCAAGTTTTTCACGAATTGTCATGCTAGATACAAAACTTGCTGTTAAATTATTTGGTAGCAATGAAAATGCTCTAAATCAACATGTTTCCATTGGTTCAAAAACGTATTTAGTAGTTGGAGTTTATAAAGATCCAAATTCTGGTTCTGAACAGTATGGCATGCAATCTGGTGGTAATGCTGTCATGACTAATACTCAATTGGCTGCTGAATTCAATGTAGATGAAGTACAGTCTGCGTTTGTTCACGTTAACGATGTAAAAACATCAACAAAAGTTGGGAAAGAGGCTGCTCGCATGATGACGCGTTTATCAGCTGTGAGAACTGGCCGCTTTACAATCTATGACATGTCAAAAATTGTTTCTCAAATCAAATCTGCCTATAGCATGATGACAACAGTTATTGGAGCCATTGCTGGTATTTCACTTCTAGTTGGTGGTATTGGTGTGATGAATATTATGTTGGTATCTGTTACAGAGCGCACACGGGAAATTGGTTTACGAAAAGCTCTAGGTGCAACACGTCAAAAGATTTTGACACAATTCTTGATTGAATCAATGGTTCTAACGATTTTGGGTGGTTTGATTGGGCTTGCTCTGGCAGTAGGTTTAACAGGATTATTGGGTAGCAGCATTCCAAACATGAAACCATCAATTTCATTAAATATCGCTTTAGGAAGTTTGATTTTCTCAGCCTTGATTGGTATTGCCTTTGGTCTTTTACCAGCTAATAAAGCAAGTAAATTGGATCCAATTGAAGCGCTTCGTTATGAGTAGTGAGAAAGTTATAAGAATTCTTGTTTAATGGGAGTGACACTTGTATAATGGACTTAAAGTGACAAATAACAATAAAGGGTGATACGATGTATGGTACTTTAAAAAAACTGATTAAATTTTTAGGAATTTTTTCAATTGTTTTAACGGTTCTATTTCTAGTCTATCTGTTTAAAAATTTGGATATTTTAAATGATCCGGACGCTCTGACAAGAGCTCTAAAAGGTCATTTAATTATTGGAAGTTTCGCTTTTCTTCTTCTACAAATTATTCAAGTTGTTATTCCGATTATTCCTGGGGGAGTGACCACTGTTGTAGGGTTCATGGCATTTGGTCCCATTTTAGGATTCATTTTAAATTATGTTGGAATAGTCATTGGGAGTATTATTCTATTCTTATTAACACGTCGCTACGGAAAACCATTCATCATGCTCTTTATTGATGAAGATACTTATTCAAAATATGAACAGAGATTGGCGTCGTCAACGTATGAAACAATTTTTGCACTAAATATGGCCTCACCAATCTCGCCAGCTGATATTCTGGTTATGATTACTGGTTTATCGAAAATGTCTTTTAAACGATTTCTTTATATTATTTTGATTTGTAAACCGATTTCGATTGTTGCTTTTAGCTACTTCTGGATATATGGTGGTCGTTTTATCCGAAGTTTCTTGTGATTTTGCTATAATATAAGTATGACAATTGCAATTACAACGAGTTTAAGAGAAAATGATGACTTGTTAAAAAAAGCCCAAGCTATTGGTGAAAAGCTTTCTTTACCTGTCATTAAGCGACAAAAACAATCTGTAACAAAACTTTTAAAGGGAAGAGAAGGAGTGCTTCTGGTTTATGAAACAAAGCTTTGCTTGGTTAACCAAGATGGCAGTGAGCTTGTATTTCATCCAGATACAGCAATGTTACGTATCAAGAGTTCACATGATGCTTTAAGTGATTTGTTGGGAAAAGAGCCTTTGCGAATTCTTGATACTACAATGGGCTTAGCTAGTGATAGTATTGTTATGGCATACGCTGGTCACGATGTAACAGCAGTTGAGAGTAATCTAATGATTCATTTTATTGTTTCAGAAGGCTTAAAAAGTTATCAATCTGGCTCTGATACTTTGAATAAAGTTATGCGCTCTATCAAAACTGTTTGCGCTGAGAATCTGGCATACTTAAAGGAACTACCGAATGATTCTTTTGATGTGGTTTATTGTGACCCGATGTTTTCGGAAAGAATCACAGAATCAAAAAATTTAGACGGCTTACGTCAGTATGCTAATAACAAGGCTTTTTCAGAAGAATTTTTGAAAGAAGCTAAGCGTGTGGCTAGAAAGAAGATTATCATTAAAGCACACTTTAGAGATGATGTCTTTGAAAAATATGGCTTTAAGCAATTTGTACGACCGAATCAGAAGTTCCATTATGGTGTAATTGAGATTTAAATAGCATTTGAAAAAATTTTAAAAGGTGTCAAGTTTTTTTCTTGACACCTTATCTTTTTATGATATAATAAATTAAGTGAGTTAGTAGCAGAGCTATTAACCTAAACAAAAAATATAGAAAAGAGACTTTATACTAATGGCAGTAAAAATCCGTTTAACTCGTATGGGTTCTAAGAAAAAACCTTTCTACCGTATCAACGTAGCTGATTCACGTGCTCCACGTGATGGTCGTTTCATCGAAACAGTTGGTACTTACAACCCACTTATCGAAGAAAACCAAGTAACATTGAAAGAAGATCGTGTTCTTGACTGGTTGTCAAAAGGTGCACAACCTTCAGATACAGTTCGTAACATCCTTTCACGTGAAGGCGTTATGAAAAAATTCCACGATTCAAAATTCTCAAAATAATAGAGTAGACTAAGCCTATGGATACCATTGAAAATCTTATTATCGCTATTGTGAAACCTTTGATTTCACAACCAGATAATCTTACCATTAAAATTGAAGATACACCTGAGTTTTTAGAATATCATCTTGATTTGGATGCACAGGACATCGGTCGTGTTATCGGTAAAAAAGGTCGTACCATTACAGCGATAAGATCGATTGTCTATTCGGTACCAACGCAAGGTAAAAAAGTAAGACTCGTTATTGACGAAAAAGGAGAGGAGTAGCAACTAGCTGCTCTTTTTTCTTATTTTCAATAAAAAAATTTAGTTTTTGCCAAATTGAAAATTTTTTTGAAAAAAATCGGAAAAGGGGTTTTCAAACCATGGTGTTTATGATAGAATATTTCTTGTGCTGATTTAGGAGATGTTTAAAAGATCTTTGACTTCAGCAAATGACTATTAGAGCTTCAAAAAGATTAAAAAAAAGTTTTAAAAAGTTCTTGACAAGCAGTTGAAATTGCGATAGAATAGTCTATGTTGTTTATGGGGTATAGCCAAGCGGTAAGGCAAGGGACTTTGACTCCCTCATGCGTTGGTTCGAATCCAGCTACCCCAGTAAACCTCAAAGGTTTTGTTAATATGGTCCGTTGGTCAAGGGGTTAAGACACCGCCTTTTCACGGCGGTAACACGGGTTCGAATCCCGTACGGACTATCTTGACCAGTTGCAGAGTGGCAGCTGGTTTTTTCTTTACCATTTTTGTGGTAAAATGATAGAGATTAAGTTATGTGGAGTTAAAATGAATTACTATAATGTTGGAAAGATTGTTAATACTCAAGGCCTTCAAGGGGAAATGCGAGTATTGTCAGTGACTGATTTTACTGAAGAACGTTTTAAAAAAGGTTCAAAATTATCTGTTTTTGATGATAAAGACCGTCTTTTGCTTGATGTTGAAATTGCTAGCCATCGTAAACAAAAGAATTTCGATATTATCAAGTTTAAAGGCATGTATCATATTAATGATATTGAAAAATATAAAGGCTGTACCTTGAAAGTTGCTGAGGAAAACTTGTCAGATCTCGAAGATGGTGAGTTTTATTATCATGAAATTATTGGACTTGATGTCTATGAAAATGATGTTTTAATCGGACAAGTAAAAGAAATTTTGCAACCTGGTGCCAATGACGTATGGGTGGTTAAACGTAAAGGTAAACGCGACTTGCTATTGCCATACATTCCACCAGTTGTTTTAAATGTTGACGTTGCTGGTCACCGTATTGATGTAGATGTGTTGGAAGGACTAGACGATGAAGATTGATATCTTAACCCTCTTTCCAGAAATGTTTGCACCGCTAGAATATTCGATTGTCGGTAAAGCTAAAGAAAAGGGTTTACTTGACATTAATTATCATAATTTCCGTGATAATGCTGAAAAAGCTCGTCATGTTGATGATGAACCTTATGGTGGTGGGCAAGGAATGTTGCTTCGTGCTCAGCCAATTTTTGATACAATTGATAAAATCGATGCTAAAAAACCTCGTGTTATTCTGTTAGATCCAGCGGGTCGTACTTTTGATCAAAGCTATGCTGAAGAATTAGCGCAAGAAGAAGAGTTGATTTTTATCTGTGGGCATTATGAAGGTTATGATGAACGTATCAAAACTTTGGTAACTGATGAAATTTCATTAGGTGATTTTGTCTTGACAGGTGGAGAACTAGCAGCGATGACAATTGTCGATGCGACAGTTCGCTTGATTCCCAATGTTCTTGGAAAAGAAGCGAGTCACCAAGATGATTCTTTCTCATCAGGTTTACTAGAATTTCCTCAATACACACGCCCTTATGATTTCCGTGGAATGAAAGTTCCAGATGTCTTGATGAGTGGCCACCATGAAAATATTCGCAAATGGCGTATTGAACAAAGTCTTCGTAAGACTTTGGAACGTCGACCAGATTTGCTAGAAAATTATGCTTTCACTAAAGAGGAAGAGGCTATTTTCTGTAAGATTCTCAAAGAGAAAGACGCGAAAGAATAGAATATGTGATATAATAGAGGACATGCAGGCTGTATGTCTCTTTATTTTTATGGAGGTTTTATGCGAACGAAGGAAGTTCTTGTTCTTTCCTATCAAGAGAGTTGGAAAGATGATTTTGAGAAGATTGCAAAAGAGTTGCAAGAAGCTCTTGGAAATTTAATTCTTAGAATAGAACACGTAGGTAGCACCTCGGTTCCAGGACTTTCTGCTAAGCCAATTATTGATATTGACTTGGTGATTGCTTGTGATACGGATTTATCTGAGGTTATCAAGGCTTTAGCAGCGATTGGCTACATTCATGAAGGAAATCTAGGGATTGAAGGCAGGGAAGCTTTTGCTTATTCAGGTAAAGAGCATCTTCAAGTTCATCATCTCTATGTTTGTCCGGAAGATTCACCTGAGTTAAAGCATCATCTGGCTTTTCGTGATTATTTGCGAAGTCATCCTGAAGCTGTTTTGGCTTATGGTAACGTTAAAGAAAAAGCAGCAAAGCTATTTCCTAAAGATATTGACAGCTACATTGCCTATAAATCATCAATTATTGAAGAAATATACAAGGAGTTGGAAAAATAAATGTCAGAAAATCGTGAAATCTATGATATTACCATCATTGGTGGTGGACCTGTTGGTTTATTTGCAGCTTTTTATGCTGGTTTACGTGGAGTTTCAGTGAAAATCATTGAAAGTTTATCTGAACTTGGCGGCCAACCTGCGGTTCTTTATCCAGAAAAAATGATTTATGACGTTGCTGGTTTCCCTGGAATTACAGCAGCTGATTTGACGGAAAATCTAATCAAACAATTAGATCGTTTTAAAGATAGTACGGCTATTTGCCTTAAAGAAGAAGTGAAAACTTTTGAAAAAGATGGCGATATCTTTACTATTGAAACAACGAAAGGACAACATTTTTCACGTGCAATTGTGATTGCGTGTGGTAACGGGGCTTTTGCTCCTCGTACGCTTGGTTTGGAAGGGGAAGAAGCATACGCTGATAATAACCTTTTCTACAATGTTCACAAACTAGATCAATTTGCAGGTAAAGATGTGGTTATCTGTGGTGGTGGTGATTCTGCTGTTGACTGGGCAAACCATCTAGATGGTTTGGCTAAAAGTGTTACAATTGTCCACCGTCGCGATGCTTTCCGTGCTCATGAACACAGTGTTGAAGTTTTGAAAGAGTCAAATGTTAACATTTTAACACCTTATGTGCCACTTGAACTTTCTGGTGATGGACAATTTGTTAAGAGTCTGACTGTTCAAAAAGTGAAATCTGATGAAACCATTGAATTGCCACTAGATGCTTTGATTGTTAGCTTTGGTTTCTCAACATCAAATAAAAATCTTAAAAACTGGAACGTCGATTACAAACGTTCAAGCATTTCAGTTTCACCATTGTTTGAAACAAGTCAAGCAGGTGTCTATGCTATTGGTGATGCAGCTGATTATGAAGGTAAAGTTGATTTGATTGCAACTGGTTTTGGTGAAGCACCAACTGCCATCAATCAAGCTATTAACTATATCTTCCCAGATCGTGATAATCGTGTGGTTCACTCAACATCATTAATTAATGAATAAGAAAAAAGCTCTGTAAGAAATTTTCTTGCAGGGCTTTTTCTGTAACTATCAAGAATACTTTCAGAAAATTGACGCTCTAATCGAAAAATGATAGAATTTGAGAGAAAGTGCTTGACATTGACTGGGATTATAGTATAATTCTATCTGTAAACGATTTCAAAAGGAGGTGGCGAGGATTCTAAAATCTAAACGAAAACAGTTAATCATGGAAAAACTTTCTCATGATAAGTTTGTTCGACTAGATGATTTAGTGAGCCTCTTAGATACCTCTGAATCCACTGTTCGCAGGGATTTAGATGAACTTGAAAGTGAGCGTAAACTTCATCGAGTACATGGTGGAGCAGAACTTCCTCACTCTCTCCAAGAGGAATTTACCAATCAACAAAAATCTATCAAAAACATTCAAGAAAAAATGCTGGTTGCTAGAAAAGCAGCATCCTTGATTTCAAATGATGATGTTATTTTTGTAGATGCAGGGACAACCAATGAATTGTTGTTAGGCTATTTGAACCAAGACAATTTAACTGTTGTAACCAACTCGATTCACCATGCGGCTAAGTTGGTTGATAAAAACATTCAGACCATTATTATTGGTGGTCATGTAAAAAAATCAACAGATGCCAGCATTGGAGCTGTGGCTTATGAGCAAATTAAGCAGTTGAACTTTGATAAGGCTTTTTTAGGTATCAACGGTATCGATGAGGAATTTTTAACGACACCAGATATGGAGGAAGCTGTTATCAAGAAAACTGTGATTGAAAATGCTAGAAAGTCATACATCGTTACAGATTCATCAAAAATCGGTCGGGTATCCTTTGCCAAGGTCGATAAGATTGAGAATGTTACCATTATTACCAATCAATCTAGCGGAGCACTGATGAAAAAAATAAAAGAAAATACGAGGGTAATTGAAGTATGATTTACACAGTAACGCTGAATCCATCAATCGATTTTATCGTACGTTTGGATCATTTAGAACTTGGTAGCGTTAACCGCATGACTAGCGATGACAAATTCGCTGGTGGTAAAGGTATCAATGTTAGTCGTATCTTGCAACGTTTGGATGTTGATAATACGGCAACTGGATTTATCGGTGGATTTACTGGACGTTTTGTTGAAGATGGCTTGACTGCAGAAGGTATCAAAACAAACTTTGTTCAAGTTTCTGAAGATACACGTATCAATGTTAAAATCAAAGCTGGTGAAGAAACAGAAATCAATGGTGCTGGTCCAAAAATTTCAGATGAAAAACTTGAAGAATTAAAAGCAATTCTTGCTGGTCTTTCAAGTGATGATACTGTTGTTTTTGCAGGTTCAGCTCCAAGTAGCCTTGGTAACCAAGTTTACAACACATTGATTCCAATTGCTAAAAAAGCTGGTGCAGAAGTAGTTTGTGATTTTGAAGGTCAAACACTTTTGGATTCATTGAACTATCAACCGCTTTTGGTTAAACCAAATAATCACGAATTGGCAGATATCTTTGGTGTAGAATTGAAGGGCCTTGAAGATATTGAAAAATATGCTCGTGAAATTCTTGCTAAAGGTGCTAAAAACGTTATTATTTCAATGGCTGGTGATGGTGCTTTGCTAGTTACACCAGAAGCAGCATACTTTGCAAAACCTATCAAAGGTACTGTTAAAAATTCTGTAGGTGCTGGAGACTCAATGGTAGCTGGATTTACTGGTGAATACGTTAAATCTGGTGATCCAATCGAAGCTCTTAAATGGGGTGTCGCATGTGGAACAGCAACTACATTCTCAGATGATTTAGCAACAGCTGAATTCATTAAAGAAACATATCAAAAAGTAGAGGTAGAAAAACTATGAAAATTCAAGACTTGCTTAGAAAAGAAGTCATGATTCTTGATTTGAAAGCAACTTCAAAAGAAGCTGCTATCGATGAAATGATCACAAGCCTTGTTGAACATGGAGTTGTAACTGACTTTGATACATTCAAACAAGGTATCATGAATCGTGAAGCTCAAACATCAACTGGTTTAGGTGATGGTATTGCCATGCCTCACAGCAAAAATGCAGCTGTAAAGGAAGCAACAGTCTTGTTTGCAAAATCTGCTGCGGGTGTTGATTATGAAGCCTTGGATGGTCAACCAACTTACCTATTCTTCATGATTGCAGCACCAGACGGAGCAAATGATACTCACTTGGCTGCCCTTGCTGAATTGTCAAAATACCTTCTGAAAGATGGTTTTGCTAATAAATTGCGTCAAGTGACTACAGCTGATGAAGTCATTGCAACTTTCAACGCAGCTGAAGAAGATAATAAAGCTCAAGAAGTCGCAAAAGCAGCTCCTGTTTCTGATGACAAACCGCTTATTGTTGCTGTGACAGCATGTACAACTGGTATTGCTCACACTTACATGGCAGAAGAAGCTCTTATCAAACAAGGTGATGAAATGGGTGTCACTGTTCGTGTTGAAACAAATGGTGCATCTGGTGTTGGTAACCGATTGACAGCAGACGAAATTGCACGTGCCAAAGGTGTTATTGTAGCTGCAGATAAAGCAGTAGAGATGGCTCGCTTTGATGGTAAACCATTGGTGTCTCGTCCAGTTGCTGACGGTATCAAGAAAACTGAAGAATTGATTAACATCATCCTTGATGGTAAAGCAGAAACTTACAAAGCTTCTGCAGAATCAGCGGTTGAATCAAAAGAATCAGGTGAAAAACTTAGCCTTGGTGCTGCTTTCTATAAACACTTGATGAGTGGTGTTTCTCAAATGTTGCCATTCGTTATCGGTGGCGGTATCATGATTGCTCTTGCTTTCTTGATTGATAACATTTTGGGTGTGCCAAAAGATCAACTTTCTAACTTGGGTACATATCACCAAGCAGCTGCTTACTTCAAAACAATTGGTAATGCTGCCTTTGGCTTCATGCTTCCAATCTTGGCTGGTTACATTGCTTACTCAATTGCTGAAAAACCAGGTCTTGTAGCTGGTTTCGTAGCTGGTGCTATTGCTTCAGGAGGATTTGCTTGGGGTAACCTAGAAGGAACACCTTCAGGTTTCCTTGGTGCTCTTGTAGGTGGTTTCCTTGCTGGTTGGTTGGTTAACCTTGTTAAAAAAGCTTGCTCTGGTTTACCACGTTCACTTGAAGGGATTAAATCAATCTTGCTTTACCCATTACTTGGTGTATTCTTGACTGGTTTTGTCATGTTGTTCGTCAATATTCCAATGGCTGCAATTAACACTGGTTTGAATAACTTCCTTGGAAGTCTTCAAGGTGCTTCAGCAGTTCTTCTAGGAGCTATTCTTGGCGGTATGATGGCTATCGATATGGGTGGACCATTTAACAAAGCTGCTTATGTCTTTGGTACAGGTACACTTGCTGCGTCAGTAGCAACAGGTGGTTCAGTTGCTATGGCATCAGTTATGGCTGGTGGTATGGTTCCACCACTTGCAGTATTTGTTGCAACTCTTCTTTTCAAAAATAAATTTACTGAAGAAGAACGTAACTCAGGTTTGACAAATATTATCATGGGTCTTTCATTCATTACTGAAGGTGCTATCCCATTTGGTGCAGCGGATCCTGCACGTGCTATTCCAAGCTTTATGGTTGGTTCAGCTGTAGCTGGTGGTCTTGTTGGAGCATTTGGTATTAAATTGATGGCTCCACACGGTGGTATCTTTGTTATTGCTTTGACAAGCGCTCCAATTCTTTACCTTGTCTTTGTTATCATTGGTGCAATCGTTGCTGGTCTTCTCTTTGGAGCCCTTAAAAAAGCTAAATAATTAAAGTCATTACAATACAACTCATACAAAAATTATTAATCTAATAACCATAAAAAGGGTTTCTTCGGGAATCCTTTTTTGAGTTTTTTAATGCTTTTGTTATAGTTAAAAACTATAACAAACTCTAAGTGCATAGTTAAAAACTATAGCAAAACATAAAAAGATAGAATGGCTAGAACCATTGAAAAATAAGGGTTTATCGGTTAAAATCTTAACTATAAAATTTTTGAATTGTATAGTTTTTAACTAATACGGTTATAGGAGGTAACTATGGTTAAGGTTTCGAATTTGGGATATCCGCGTTTAGGTGAAAATCGTGAGTGGAAAAAATTGATTGAATCATATTGGGCTGGCAATATTTCACAAGACGAGCTTCAAGCACAAGCCAAAGAATTGCGCTTGTCATTCTTGAAAAAACAAGCTGATGCAGGTCTTGATTTAATCCCTGTTGGTGATTTTTCTCTTTACGATCATATTTTGGATTTGTCAGTTCAATTTGGCGTTATTCCGAATCGTTTTGCTAAAGAAGATATCAATCTTGATTTATTTTTTGCTATTGCGCGTGGGAATAAAGAAAATGTTGCATCATCAATGAAAAAATGGTTTAACACAAACTATCACTACATTGTGCCAGAATGGACAAAGGTTAAACCACATTTGACAAATACACGTTTGCTTGACTTGTATCTTGAAGCAAAAGAAGTAGTTGGTGATAAAGCAAAACCAGTCATCACAGGACCAATCACTTATGTAGCAGTGTCAGCTGAGGTTTCTGATTTTACATCAGCAGTTAAAAAACTTTTGCCACTTTACAAACAAGTTTTCACAGAGTTGGTAGAAGCAGGCGCTACATACATCCAGGTCGATGAACCAATCTTTGTCACTGATGAAGGTGCGGATCTTCTTGAAGCTGCTAAATATGTTTATGCTTATTTTGCCAAAGAAGTTCCTCAAGCTAAAATCATTTTCCAAACATATTTTGAAGCTTTGATTGATGCTAAAGACTTGTCAGAACTTCCTGTCGCTGCCTTTGGTCTTGATTTTGTTCATGGTCTTGAAGAAAACCTTGAAGCTATTGAAGCAGGATATTTTGAAGGAAAAGAAGTATTTGCAGGGGTTGTTGATGGACGTAATATTTGGGCAACTGATTTTGTAAAAACATCTGCCTTGCTTAAAAAAATCCAAGAAAAAGTTGGTAATCTTGTGATCCAACCATCTTGTTCACTACTTCATGTGCCAGTCACAACTAAAAATGAAACTGATCTTGATCCAGTTTTGAAAAATGGTCTTGCATTTGCTGATGAAAAACTACAAGAACTTGAACTTTTGAGCCAATACCTAGATGGTCAAGAAACTGAAGCTTATAAACAGCATGTGGCTGATTTTGATGCCTTGCAAGCAGCAGACTTCCGTAATGTTACGCTTGAAAGTTTGGACAACGTACCAACAGAACGCGTTGACTATAAGATTCGTCGCAAAGTCCAACAAGAAAAACTTGGTTTGCCAACTCTTCCAACAACAACGATTGGATCATTCCCTCAATCACCAGAAATTCGTCGCACTCGTTTGGCTTGGAAACGTGGTGACATCTCAGATGCAGAATATGAAGAATTTATCAAATCGGAAATCGCACGTTGGATTAAGATTCAAGAAGACTTAGATATCGATGTTTTGGTACACGGTGAATTTGAACGTGTGGATATGGTTGAGTTCTTTGGTCAAAAATTAGCTGGATTTACCACAACCAAACTTGGCTGGGTTCAATCATACGGATCACGTGCAGTTAAACCACCAATTATTTACGGTGATGTTAAACACATTCAACCATTGTCAGTGAAAGAAGTGGTTTATGCTCAAAGCCTAACAGACCGTCCGGTTAAAGGAATGCTAACAGGACCAATTACAATTACTAACTGGTCATTTGAACGTTCTGATATTTCACGCGCAGATCTTTTCAATCAAATTGGACTAGCTATCAAAGATGAAATCAAATTGCTTGAAGATGCTGGAATTGCCATTATTCAAGTGGATGAAGCTGCTCTTCGTGAAGGATTACCGCTTCGTAAAGCTAAGCAAAAAGCATATCTTGATGATGCGGTTCATGCTTTCCGCATTGCGACATCATCTGTAAAAGATGACACACAAATTCATACGCATATGTGCTACTCTAAGTTCAATGAAATCATTGACTCTATTCGCGCTTTGGACGCTGATGTTATTTCAATCGAAACAAGCCGTAGTCATGGTGATGTGATTGAATCATTTGAAACAGCTGTCTACCCACTTGGTATTGGTCTTGGTGTTTACGATATTCATTCACCACGTGTACCAACAAAAGAAGAAGTGATTGCAAATATTGAACGTCCACTTCGTCAATTGTCATTAGAACAATTCTGGGTAAACCCTGACTGTGGTCTTAAAACACGTCGCGAACCAGAAACAATTGCCTCACTTAAAGTATTAGTTGAAGCAACTAAGGAAGTTCGAGCAAAATACGGAAAATAAGGAAGGTTAAGCTATGTCACGATTATTAGAACGTTTAAAAACAGATATTTTAGTCGCTGACGGTGCTATGGGAACTCTTCTTTATGCTAATGGTCTTGATAATTGTTACGAAGCTTATAATTTGACACATCCAGAAAAAGTATTAGCGATTCATAAAGCTTATATTGACGCTGGTGCTGATGTCATTCAGACAAATACCTATGCAGCTAAACGACACCGCTTGAGTGGTTATGGCTTTGATGATAAGGTTAAGGAAATCAATCAAGCCGGTGTTAGGATTGCAAGGCAAGCAGCTGGTGAGGATACTTTCGTTTTAGGAACTGTTGGGGCACTTAGGGGTCTCAAACAGTGTGATTTAACACTTGATGAAATTATTCAAGAAACACTGGAACAAGTTGGTTATTTACTTGAGACTAAGGAAATTGACGGTCTTTTGTTTGAAACTTATTATGATGAAGAAGAAATTATCGAGGTCTTAAAAGCAGTTAGGCCTTTGACGGATTTACCGATTATTACTAATATTTCTCTTCATGAAGCTGGAATTACTGAAAATGGTCGTCCTTTGGTCGAAATCTTTGGTAAACTTGTCATGCTTGGGGCAGATGTTGTGGGATTGAATTGTCACTTGGGACCATATCATATGATTCAATCTCTGAAACAAGTACCTCTTTTTGCCCAATCTTATTTAGCTGTTTATCCAAATGCTAGTTTGTTATCTTTCGTTGATGACAATGGTAGTGGGCAGTATGGATTTAGCCAGAATGCAGATTATTTTGGAAAAAGCGCAGAGCTGCTTGTTGCAGAAGGCGCACGTTTGATTGGCGGCTGTTGTGGAACAACTCCTGACCACATCAGAGCAGTCAAACGAGCTATTAAAGGTTTAAAACCAGTTACTCGAAAATTCGTTACGCCAATGGTTGAAGAAGCAGAGCTGATTAAAGCAGTTAAGCAGTCAGAAACAATCGTTGACAAAGTTAAAAGAAAAGTGACCATTATAGCTGAGCTTGACCCACCAAAAACGCTTGATATTAAAAAGTTTACTGAAGGGGTAAAAGCATTAGATGAGGCGGGGATATCCGCGATTACCTTGGCAGATAATTCTTTAGCAAAAACTCGAATTTGTAATGTGAGCATTGCTTCGCTTTTAAAAGATGAGATTTCAACGCCATTTTTGCTACATTTATCTTGTCGTGATCATAATATGATTGGACTTCAATCACGTCTTTTGGGGATGGATGTGTTGGGATTCCATCAGGTATTAGCGATTACAGGGGACCCATCTAAGATAGGAGATTTTCCGGGAGCAACCAGCGTATACGATGCCACTAGCTTTAAACTATTAGAGTTGATTAAGCAACTCAACAAAGGAAAAGGCTACAGTGGTGCCAGTATTAAAAAAGAAACAACGTTTACAGCAGCTGCGGCTTTCAATCCTAATGTCAAAAATCTATCACGTTGCGGTCGTTTGATTGAGAGAAAGATTGCTGCTGGAGCCGATTGTTTTATTACACAGCCTATTTTTAACAGTGAAATTATTGAAAATCTAGCGGATTTAACACGAGATTATGAAACGCCATTTTTTGTTGGGATTATGCCCATTACTAGCTACAATAACGCCGTTTTCCTTCACAATGAAGTTCCTGGTATTCAATTATCAGATGACTTCTTAGCCAAATTAGAAGCTGTCAAAGATGACAAGGAAAAATGCCAACGATTAGCTTTAGAAGAGAGTAAGGCATTAATTGACCACGCTTTAGAATTCTTTAACGGAATTTACCTCATTACACCATTTATGCGCTATGATTTAACGGTTGAACTAATTGATTATATCCATCAAAAAGTTGAACAAAGAAACCAAATAATATCTTAATAAAAAGAGAGATAAAGATTATCTCTCTTTTTTTGATTAAAATCTTCATTTTTTGGCTTGACTTAGAGTTTACTCTAAGGTGTATGATAAGAATACTTGAGAAGGATTTTTGTATTTTTTCTGGATGTTCAAAAATATCATAAAGTAAATGCTTTCTTATTTGACAAGATATTGACACAAAGTAAACAAAAATAGTAAAATAGTTTCATTTGTAAAATATAATTTAGTGAGAAAGTTAGTAATGTTAAAAACACTTGTCATTTATTTTTCGGTTTCTGGATGTACAAAACGAGTCGCTCAATTAATGGCACATAAATTAGGTGCTGATTTATATCAAATCAAATCTGAGAAACCCTATCAGTTAGATGATTTGAATTGGATGTGTGCTAATTCTAGAGCTAATAATGAGCAAAAAGATAAATCTTGTCGCCCCCAATATTCAGGAAGCCTCCCAGATGTTTCTGAATATGATAGGATTATTTTTGGTCATCCTGTTTGGTGGGGGATTCCGCCAAGAATCATGTATACTGTTATTGAAAAATTAAATTTGAACAATAAAACAATCGCTGTTTTTGGAACATCTGATGGAACTAGCTACAAACAATCTCAGTCTGAGATGGATGCTTTGTTAGATGATTTGTTTATTGAAGGAGATATCTTGTCTGATAGCCAATCAATTGATCAGTGGCTTGAGGGCAATGCTCTTAAATAAGCTGACAAGCTATTCTTTTCAAGTAACTTATATAGGATAAAAAAGGAGAATATATGGTACTTGAAACAATTTCATCACCGCAAGATTTAAAACAATTATCACGTGAAGATTTGCACCGTGTTGTTGATGAAGCACGACAAGCGCTTCTTGAAAAAACAAGTCAACATGGTGGGCACAATGGACCAAACTTTGGTATGGTTGAAATGACAGTTGCTATGCACTATGTTTTTAATTCACCAGTAGATAAATTTATTTTTGATGTGTCACACCAATCATATGTTCATAAAATGTTAACTGGTCGCGCGCAAGCTTTTCTTGACCCAGCGCATTATGATGATGTGTCAGGGTACACCAATCCTAAAGAAAGTGAACACGACCTTTTCACTATCGGGCATACTTCTACGTCATTGTCACTTGCTTCTGGTGTGGCTAAAGCGCGTGATTTGAAAGATGAAGTCTACAATGTTGTGGCTGTCATTGGCGATGGTTCTCTTTCAGGTGGTATGGCATACGAAGGGTTAAACCAAATCGCAACAGAAGGGACAAATACCATTGTCATTGTTAATGATAATGAGCAATCAATCGCAATCAACCCAACTGGTGGTATTTACACAGCTCTTCGTGATTTACGTGAAAGCAAGGGTCAAGCTGATAATAATATTTTCAAAGCTCTTGGTTTTGATTACTATTATCTTGATGCGGGAAATGATCTCGACCAATTAATTGCTTTATTTGAAGAGGTTAAAGATACTAATCACCCTGTTTTGCTACACATTCATACACAAAAAGGTCATGGTGTGTCATTCATGGAAGAAAATCGTGAAGCTTTCCATGCGGGTGGACCATACAATCCTGAAACAGGAGAATATCTTCGAGCTTCAAATGCTTCTGAAACGTATAATAGCATCACAACTGATTTTGTTTTGGATAAGATTAAAAATGACCAAACAGTAATTGCTGTCAATGCTGGAACACCAATGTTTATGTTGAATCAAGACCAACGAAAGCAAGTTGGAAAACAATTTGTTGATGTCGGAATTGCTGAGGAAGAAGCAGCAACAATGGCAGCTGGACTGGCTAAAAATGGTGCAAAACCAATCTGGTACGTAGCAGCACCATTTATGCAACGTACTTATGACCAGTGGTCACATGACATCGCTTTGAACAATCTTCCGGTGACAACTCTTGTTTATTCGGCATCTGTTAGTGCCATGAATGACGAAAGTCACCTTGGCTTCTTTGATATTCCATTTTTAGCCCATATTCCAAATGTGGTTTATCTTGCGCCAACTAGCAAAGAAGAACATTTAGCTATGCTTGATTGGGCTGTTGAGCAAAATGAACATCCGGTAGCTATCCGCATCCCAGTTGGTCCACTTCGTGAAACTGGTCTTGTGGACACAACAGATTATTCAATTCTTAATAAAAACCAAGTGACTCAAAATGGTAACAAAGTTGCGATTTTTGGACTTGGTAATTTCTATGCTTTAGCAGAGGAAGTAGCTAAAGAGTTGGCTGCCAAACATGGCATTACAGCAACAATTGTTAATCCAAAATTTATCACAGGATTGGACGAAGAATTGCTTGACAGTTTGAAAGCTGAGCACCAAGTCGTGGTTACTTTGGAAGATGGCGTTCTTGAAGGCGGCTATGGTCAAATGATTGCAAGTTATCTTGGAGATACTGGCCTTAAAGTCCAAAATTATGGAGTTGAAAAAGCCTTTCATGACCGCTATAAATCCCAAGAACTTTTAGCTGAAAACGGCATTACCGTTGACAATATTGTCAAAACTATTATTAAGCTTTTGGATTAATAACTGTAGCCTGAGGCATTTGTCTCAGGTTCTTTTTATCTTCAATGGCTTAAAGTCTCTTTTTTAGCAAAAATTTGTTATACTGAGAGGTGACTTTTTGAAAGGACTGTATTGTATTTGGCAAATATAAGAAAAAGGAAGAAAAGAAGAAAAGTTAGTAGAAAAAGGCGTCGAAAAAATTTACCACAGTCAGTTTTGTATGGCATGGCTTTTCTAGCGTTTTTAGCTTGTTCAACCTTGCTTTTTTATGCCTATCACTCACAAGAAGGAGCACAAGCAGCATCTACAGATACGAGTCAATCCTCTCAAGACACGACGACTATAACATTTATTCAAACAATTGGTGAAACAGCTCGTCAAATTGCTGCTCAAAATGATCTTTATGCTTCAGTCATGATTGCTCAAGCTGTTTTGGAATCAAATAGTGGTCAGTCAGCACTCAGTCAGCCACCTTATTATAATTTCTTTGGGATTAAAGGTGATTATAATGGGCAAACGGTAACTATGAAGACTTGGGAAGATGATGGTAGTGGGAATGCTTATACGATTGATGCGCAGTTTCGGTCTTATGGAAGTTTAGAGGAGTCACTACAAGATTATGCGCAATTTCTCCAAAAAGATTTGTATGCAGGAGTGCATAAATCACAGACGACTTCTTATCAAGAAGCTACCGCAGCACTAACAGGAACCTATGCTACAGACACGTCTTATGGTGATAAATTAAATCAGATTATTTCAGAATATGATTTGACCATCTATGATAGTTGGTAAGCCCTGTTTTTGGTATGGTTTTTAGTTAGTGAAAAGAATTTCAAAGTTCAAAGAAAAGCGTGCAAAATAGTGTTGAAATATGCTATAATGGGAAATGATATACAAAGAGGAGATAAGTATGGAATTAGTACGTGAAAAAGAATTTGTCAACCAATACCATTATGATGCAAGAAATCTCGAATGGGAAAAAGAAAATGGTACACCGAAGACTAATTTTGAAGTCACATTTCAATTAGTGAAGAAAGACACAGAAAGTAACCAAACAACAATTGTTTCTGTTTTACAATTTATTGTAGTGAAACAAGAGTTTGTTATCAGTGGAGTTGTCTCACAAATGGTTCACATTCAAAATCGTATTGTTAATGAACCTAGCGAATTCACTAAGGACGAAGTTGAATATTTGGCAGCGCCGTTATTGGATATCGTGCAACGCCTAACATACGAAGTAACCGAAATTGCCCTCGATCGTCCAGGGGTTAAATTGGAGTTTAGAAATTAATGAAATTAGCAGTTATAACAGATACAACCGCAGTTTTGTCAGATGACCTTAAGGCAAAAGAGAATCTTTTTGTCTTAGATATCCCAATCATGATTGGTGGGATTTCTTACGTTGAAGGTAAGGATTTAAGCTTGGATGATTTTTACAGAAAAATGGCTATGTCACCAACCCTTCCTAAAACAAGCCAACCAAGTCTAGCTAAATTAGATGAAATTTTGACTAAACTTTCAACTGAAGGCTATACTCACGTTGTTGGATTGTTCTTGTCATCAGGCATCTCAGGATTTTGGCAGAATATCCAATTTTTGATTGACGATTATCCTGAATTAACGATTGCATTTCCAGATAGTAAAATCACGTCAGCACCACTTGGTAGCATGGTAAAAAATACCTTAAATTGGGCTGAAAATGGTGTTTCATTTGATGAGATTTTAGCTAAATTGCAAAAACAAATTGATGGAACAAGTGCTTTTATCATGGTGGATGACTTGAACCACTTGGTAAAGGGTGGTCGTTTGTCAAACGGTTCTGCTTTGATTGGTAATTTGCTTAGCATTAAACCAATTCTTTACTTTAATGATCAAGGTGTTATTGAAGTTTATGAAAAAGTACGAACTGAGAAAAAAGCCATTAAACGTCTTGTCGATGTGTTATCAGATGTGACAAAAGATGGGGAGTACGAAGTCTTCATCATTCACTCTCGTGCTGAAGAAAAAGCACAACACTTCTATCAAGCTTTGGCTGAAAGAGGTCAAACGAAGAATCTTGAAATTGTAACATTTGATGGCGTAATTGCTACTCATTTGGGGGAAGGCGCAGTTGCATTTGGTTTCACACCAATTGTCTAAGTCTTAGAGAGGAAAAGGAAAAGACATGAGTATTAAAGTTATCGTAGCAGGTTTTAAAGGAAGAATGGGTTCAGCAGCAGTAAACATGGTTAAGGGAGATGATGAATTAACCTTAGCAGCTTTGCTTGATCCATTTGCAACAGAAAAAGAAGTTGATGGCGTTCCAGTCTTTACTGATAAATCACAATTAGTTGGTTTTGATGCTGACGTATGGGTTGATTTTACAATGCCAGCTGTTGCTTATGAAAACACTCGTTTTGCTTTAGAAAATGGCTTTGCTCCAGTTGTTGGGACAACAGGATTTTCTGAAGACGAAATTGCCGAATTGATTGCTCTTTCTGAAGACAAGAAAATCGGTGGACTCATTGCCCCTAACTTCGCTATCGGTGCAATTTTACTCATGGAATTTGCTGCTAAAGCAGCCAAATATTTTCCGGACCTTGAAATTATTGAATTACATCATGATAAGAAGAAGGATGCTCCTTCAGGAACGGCTGTGAAAACAGCTGAATTGATTCGCGAAGTGCGTCAAGCTAAGAAACAAGGTGCTCCAGATGAAGTTGAAACACTTAAGGGAGCGCGTGGTGCTGATTTTGATGGTATGCGTATCCACAGTGTTCGCTTACCTGGCCTGGTTGCTCACCAAGAAGTTATTTTTGGGGCACAAGGTGAAGGGTTAACACTTCGTCATGATTCATATGATCGTATTTCATTTATGAGTGGCGTTAATATTGGAATTAAAGCAGTTGTGAAACAAGATAAACTTGTTTATGGTTTGGAAAAATTACTATGAAATTAAACAATCTGCCTTCTGAATTTCAGGAGGCTTTACCAATTTTAAAAAAAATTCGTGAAGCAGGCTATGAGGCATACTTCGTTGGCGGTAGCGTTCGAGATGTCTTACTAAATCGCCCAATTCACGATGTAGATATTGCAACAAGTTCTTACCCAGAAGAAACAAAAAGTATTTTTCACCGTACCGTTGATATTGGGATTGAGCATGGGACTGTGCTTGTTCTTGAAGAAGGTGGCGAGTATGAAATCACTACTTTCCGTACGGAAGATGTTTATGTAGATTATCGTAGACCAAGTAGCGTATCTTTTGTTCGCTCACTTGAAGAGGATTTAAAACGTCGTGACTTTACGGTAAATGCTTTTGCACTTGATGAAACAGGTTTGATTATTGATAAATTTAATGGCTTAGCTGACCTGAAAGCCAAATTGTTACGTGCGGTTGGAAATCCAGCTGAGCGTTTTAATGAGGATGCCCTTCGCATCATGCGTGGTTTTCGTTTTTCAGCTAGTCTTGATTTTGATATTGAACCTGAGACTTTTGCTGCCATGGCAGCACATGCGCCCTTACTTGAAAAAATTTCAGTAGAGCGCTCTTTTATTGAATTTGACAAATTATTGATGGCACCTTTCTGGCGTAAAGGGATTAAAGCCATGATTGCAAGTGAAGCTCAAAAATACCTTCCTTATCTTGAGAATGCTCATGATCATTTGCAACAATTCTTGGATGATTTGGCAGACGATTATCACTTTAAAACATCAGAACAAGCTTGGGCAGCTTTGCTATTAGCGTTGGATGTCAAAGATGTTCGTGCCTTTTTGCGAGCTTGGAAAACATCAAGTCAATTCCAAAAAGACGTTGAAAAGATTGTGTCAATCTATCGTTTCCGTTTGACAAATGAACTTGATAAGATGGAAATGTATTGCTATGGTCGTAATCTGATTGAGCAGGCAGAAGACCTTCGTTTAGGTTTTGGTCTACCAGTTGATTTTGCGACGATTGAGCGCTTGGATAAGGAATTAACCATTCATGACAAACATGAGATTGTGGTCAACGGTGGTATGCTGATTAAAGAAATGCAATTCAAACCAGGACCTGAGCTTGGTCAAATTCTAAAAGCAATCGAACAACATATTGTACTTGGTAAGCTTGCCAATGATAAAAAAGCTATTTTTGAATTTATTAGAAAGGAAAGCAAATGAGCGATTTTATCGTAGAACACTTAACGAAATCCGCTGGGGATAAAACCGTATTTCGTGATATTTCCTTTATTATTCATGATTTTGATCGTATCGGGATTATTGGGGTTAACGGAACTGGTAAGACAACACTTTTAGATGTTATCTCTGGTCGACTTGGTTTTGATGGTGATGTGTCACCATTTTCAGCAAAAAATGGCTATAAAATTGCCTACTTAACGCAAGAACCTGAATTTGATGATGACAAGACGATTTTAGATACTGTTTTGTCTTCTGATTTGCGTGAGATGACTTTAATCAAGACTTATGAAACATTGATGGCTAATTATGATGAGGCTAATCAAGATAAGCTCGAAAAAGTCATGACCGAAATGGATTCACTTGATGCTTGGGCAATTGAGAGTGAAGTCAAGACTGTTTTAACGAAGTTGGGCTTGGAAGACTTGTCACAAAAAGTTGGCGATTTGTCAGGTGGACTTCGTCGTCGTGTTCAGTTAGCCCAAGTCTTGTTGAATGATGCTGACTTGTTATTACTTGACGAACCAACCAACCACTTGGATATTGATACCATTGCTTGGTTGACGAATTTCTTGAAAACATCTAAGAAAACGGTACTTTTCATTACCCACGACCGATATTTCTTGGATAATGTGGCAACACGAATTTTTGAATTGGCTAACAGCCAACTGACAGAATATCAAGGAAATTATCAAGATTATGTACGCTTGCGTGCAGAACAAGATGAACGTGATGCGGCAACCCTTCATAAGAAAAAACAACTTTACAAGCAAGAGTTGGCTTGGATGCGTACGCAACCACAAGCACGTGCTACAAAACAACAAGCTCGTATCAATCGTTTCAATGATTTGAAAGCTGATTTGTCAGGAGCAACACAATCATCTGAGCTTGAAATCAATTTTGAAACAAGCCGTATTGGTAAAAAAGTTATCAATTTTGAAGATGTTTCTTTTGCTTATACTGATAAACAAATTTTGACAGACTTCAACCTTTTAGTTCAAAATAAAGACCGAATCGGAATTGTTGGTGATAATGGTGTCGGAAAATCAACTCTTCTAAACTTAATTAATGGTGATTTGAAACCAACAAGCGGTAAAGTTGAGATTGGTGAAACGGTTCGCATTGGTTACTTTTCACAGTTGCCAAAAGACATGGATGAGGACAAACGTGTCATCAATTATCTACAAGAAGTAGCAGATGAAGTGAAGACAAGTGTCGGAACAACTAGTGTTACAGACTTGTTAGAACAATTCTTGTTCCCGCGTTCAACTCATGGCACATTGATTTCAAAACTATCTGGCGGTGAGAAAAAGCGTCTATACCTTTTGAAGATTTTGATTGAAAAACCAAATGTTCTTCTTCTTGACGAACCAACAAATGATCTTGATATTGCAACTTTGACAGTGCTTGAAAGTTTCTTACAAACATTTTCTGGTCCTGTAATTACCGTTAGTCACGACCGTTATTTCCTTGATAAAGTAGCCAATAAAATTTTGGCATTTGAAAATGGTCATGTGAGAGAATTCTTCGGTAACTATACAGATTATCTTGATGAAAAAGCATTTGAAGAAAATGCTGCTGTTCAAGTTAAGAAAGAAGCGCAACAAAAGACTGAAAAAGAAAAAACTAAGAAAAAACGCATGTCTTACTTTGAAAAACAAGAATGGGAAGTCATCGAAGATGAAATTGCCAAACTTGAAGAAGACATCGAAGCTATTGAAGCTCAAATGCAAGAAAATGCTAGTGATTATGGCAAACTAGCTGAACTTCAACGTTCATTGGATGAGACAAATGAAACTCTCCTTGAAAAATACGAAAGATATGAATACCTAAGTGACTTAGCTGAATAAGCAAGGTCACTTCTTTCATATAAAAAAACATATAGAAAGGGAAGACTATGAAACTAATTTGGACTTATTTGAAAAGATATCCCAAATGGCTAGTACTCGATGTTATTGGGGCATTGACTCTCGTTGTGGTAAACCTGGGTCTGCCGACGGCTCTTGCTCGAATGATTGACCAGGGGGTTACAGTAGGAAATAAGGAAAAAGTTTATTTCTGGGCAATTGTTATGCTTATTGTCATTGTTTTAGGGACAATTGGTCGTGTTGTCCTTGCCTATGCAGCTGGGAAAATTACGACGAACATGATTAAGGACATGCGTAACGATATGTATGATAAGTTACAGCAATATTCACATCAAGAATATGAACAAATTGGTGTGTCTTCCTTAGTCACTCGTATGACAAGTGATGCCTTTATTTTGATGCAATTTGCTGAGCAAACACTGCGAATGGGTGTCATTACACCTTTGATGATGATATCTAGTGTGGTTATGATTTTGGTGACAAGCCCATCCCTTGCTTGGATTGTAGTTATTGCTATTCCATTTTTGGTCTTGGTTGTCTATTATGTGGCAACACGAACTCGTCCATTATCTGAAAATCAACAAGCAACACTTGATAAAATCAACCAGTACGTTCGTGAGAATCTGACTGGCTTACGTGTTATTCGTGCCTTTGCTAGAGAAGATTTCCAAGAAGAACGTTTTGGTCGTAAAAATGATGAGTACAAGGATTTGTCAAGTCGCTTGTTTATCTTAACTGGTTTGACAGAGCCATTATTTGTTTTAATCATTATTTCAATGATTGTTGCGATTGTTTGGTTTGCTTTGAATCCACTTTCTCGTGGGGATTTGCAAATTGGTAATTTGGTAGCTTTTATTGAATATAGCTTCCACGCACTCTTTTCATTCTTATTGTTTGCCAATTTCTTTACCATGTATCCACGTATGGTGGTTTCAAGTGAACGTATTTCAGAAGTGATGGCAATGCCAATTTCAATTGATCCAAATGAGGATGGTGTGACTGAAACTGCTACAAAAGGTTATTTGGAGTTTAATAATGTCACTTTTGCTTATCCTGGTGAAACTGAGAGTCCTGTTTTAAAAGATATTTCTTTTAAGGCTAAACCTGGTGAAACCATTGCCTTCATCGGTTCAACTGGATCTGGTAAATCATCACTCGTTAACTTGATTCCACGTTTTTATGACGTAACACTTGGTAAAATTTTGGTTGATGGTGTTGATGTTCGAGATTATCAACTAAAAGCTCTTCGTCAAAAAATTGGCTTCATTCCGCAAAAAGCTTTGCTATTTACTGGAACAATCGAAGAAAATTTGAAATACGGTAAGACAGATGCGACTAAGGAAGAGTTGCAAGAAGCAGCAGATATTGCTCAGGCTAAGGAATTTATCGAAAGTCGTGATGACCGTTATCAAACGCATTTGGCTGAAGGCGGAAGTAATTTGTCTGGAGGACAAAAGCAACGTTTGTCAATTGCGCGTGCAGTGGTTAAGAAACCAGACATCTATATCTTTGATGATTCATTCTCAGCACTCGATTATAAGACAGATGCTCAGTTACGTGCGCGCTTGAAAGCAGTGACACAAGAAGCAACGGTTTTGATTGTAGCTCAACGTGTTGGAACAATCATGGATGCTGATCAGATTATTGTGCTTGATAAAGGTGAAATCGTTGGACGCGGAACGCATGAGGAATTGATGCAATCAAATGACATTTATCGTGAAATTGCCAATTCACAACTAAACAAAGCCAAAGAGATGAAAGGAGAATAAGAATGTCAAAACGAAATGTTTTTCTACGTTTATGGGATTATCTCCGACAATATAAAGGTGCGCTTTTCTTAGCTATTTTTCTAAAAATCTTTAGCAGTGTCATGAGTGTTCTTGAGCCTTTTGTCCTAGGACTTGCAATCACAGAATTGACCTCAAATCTTTTAGATATGGCTCGTGGTGTAGCTGGTGCTCATATTAATGTTTCATATATTGCTATCATTTTGGTGCTTTACTTTGTGCGTGGTATGGGCTATGAGTTGAGTAGTTATGGTTCAAACTTCTTCATCACAAAAGCGGTACAAAATACTATTCATGATTTGCGTCGTGATTTGAGTGAAAAGATTAATAAGATTCCGGTTTCTTACTTTGATAGTCAACAATTTGGTAATGTTTTGGGACGTTTTACGTCAGATGTGGAAACAGTATCAAATGCTCTTCAACAAAGTTTCCTACGTATCATTGAAGCTTTCACAACGATTACTTTAGTTATCTGCATGGTGCTTTATCTCAATTGGCGCTTGGCTTTGGTAGTGATTGCGATTATTCCATTGACCTATTTTAGTGCCAAATTTATTTTGGGTAAATCACAGCCATATTTCAAAAAACAAGCAGATGCGCTTGGTGATATGAATGGTTTTGTTCAGGAAAATTTGACAGGATTTAACGTCATTAAACTTTATGGACGTGAAGAAATTTCAAGTGAAGAATTCCGTGACATCACTCAGAATTTACAAGAGGTTGGTTTTAAAGCAAGCTTTATTTCTGGGATTATGATGCCGGTGCTTAGCACCATTTCTGATATGGCTTACTTAATCATTGCTGTTTTGGGGGCGTTGCAAGTTCTAGCAGGTCAATTAACAGTTGGTAATATGCAAGCTTTTGTACAATACGTATGGCAAGTCAGCCAGCCAGTTCAAACCATCACTCAATTGGCCAGTGTTCTCCAAAGTGCTAAATCATCACTAGATCGTATTTTTGAAGTGCTTGATGAACCAGATGAAGTTTCTGAAGTGACAGAACACTTAGACCATGATTTAACGGGGCAAGTTAGCTTTGAAAATGTATCTTTCCAATATTCAGCTGATAAACCATTAATTCGCAACTTTAATTTGGAGGTTAAGCCGGGTGAAATGGTTGCAATCGTTGGACCAACTGGTGCTGGTAAGACAACATTGATTAATCTTTTGATGCGCTTCTATGATGTGACTGATGGTTCGATTAAGATTGATGGACATGATATCCGTAACTTGTCACGTCAAGAATATCGTAAACAATTTGGAATGGTTTTACAAGATGCTTGGCTTTATGAAGCAAGTATCAAAGAAAATCTTCGTTTTGGTAATCTAAAAGCTACTGATGATGAGATTGTAGCAGCAGCCAAAGCAGCAAATGTTGATCACTTTATTCGTACCCTTCCTGGTGGATACAATATGGAAATGAATCAAGAATCAAGCAATGTCTCGCAAGGACAAAAACAATTGTTAACTATTGCGCGTGCTTTGTTAGCAGATCCTAAAATCTTGATTCTTGATGAAGCAACTTCATCTGTAGATACACGCCTTGAATTGTTAATTCAAAAAGCCATGGAAAAATTAATGGAAGGTCGTACAAGCTTTGTCATTGCTCACCGTCTATCAACTATTCAAGATGCTGATAAGATTCTTGTGCTTAATAACGGACAAATTGTTGAACAAGGTAACCATGAAAGTCTTTTAGAGGCTAAAGGTTTCTATTATGACCTATACAACAGTCAATTTGCTAAAAATAATTAGGCATTGAATATCTTTCGCAAAGATGATATGATTATTAAGTAATATAACGATGTTTGGGAAAAGCCATCGCTAAAAAAAACCAGCCTAATGACTGAAATTAGCGCCCTTATGGATTCCCGTAAGGGCTTTTCTTTTGCCCAGATATCTGAAAAGATATAGAGGAGATTTAAGATGAAACGCAAATCTGCACTTGTTGTCTTTAGTGGAGGACAAGATTCGACAACATGCCTATTTTGGGCTTTAAAACATTACGACCATGTTGAAACAGTTACTTTTAATTATGGTCAACGTCATAGTTTAGAAATTGAAGTGGCAAAAAAGATTGCTAAAGAACAAGGAGTCAAAAATCACTTGTTAGATATGTCTTTACTTGGACAGTTAACAGAAAATGCTCTAACTCGTGACATTGAAATTGAAAATCCTGATGATGATTTGCCAAATACTTTTGTTGATGGACGCAATCATTTGTTTTTATCATTTGCTGCGGTGCTAGCAAAACGTCTTGGTATTACAGATATTATTACTGGGGTGTGTGAAACAGACTTCTCAGGTTATCCTGATTGTCGTGACGCTTTTGTCAAATCACTAAATGTCACTTTAAATCTTGCTATGGATTACAATTTTGTGATTCAAACACCATTGATGTGGCTTGATAAGTCAGAAACTTGGGAGTTGGCCGATCAACTTGGTCAATTTGATTACGTTCGTGAAAATACATTGACTTGCTATAATGGCATTAAAGGCAGCGGTTGTGGAGAGTGTCCTGCTTGTAAACTTCGTCAAGCTGGTCTGGAAAAATATTTAGCTAGAAGAGGGAAATAATGTTTTCAGTACCAAAAGAACTAAAAAAACCAACAGGTGAGTCTTTGGTTTATTGTCATCGTCGTGTTATGGTTTCAAAAGAATTTACTTTTGATGCTGCTCATCATTTGTTTAATTATGATGGTAAATGTAAAGCACTTCACGGTCACACTTATCGTTTGCAGATTGCTGTTTCTGGCATGCTTGATGATCGCGCAATGGCAGTTGATTTTGGAGATATAAAAGAGATTTATAAAGAGTATTTAGAACCGCATTTAGACCACCGTTACCTTAATGAAAGTTTGCCTTATATGAACACTACAGCTGAAAATATGGTTTATTGGATTTTTAAGCAAGTGGCTCAGCATTTACCAAAAGAACGTGAGATAAGAATTGAATATGTGCGCTTGTATGAAACGCCAACGTCATTTGCGGAGTTCAGAAGGGAGTGGGAGTAAATGACTAAAAGGCAATTGAAGTTGCCAATTCTTGAAATTTTCGGACCAACTTTTCAAGGAGAAGGACGTGCCATTGGTCAAAAGACTATGTTCGTTAGAACTGGTGGTTGCGATTATCATTGTGCTTGGTGTGATTCGGCCTTTACTTGGGATGGTTCAGAAAAAGCTAAGCGTATGACAGCTGATGAAATCATTGCAGAACTTGATCGATTAGGAGTTTATGATTATGTAACTTTGTCTGGAGGAAATCCTTGTCTTTTAGGTGCAAATATGGCTGATTTGGTTGCTAAGTTAAAGGCGCGTGGTGTCACTTTAGCCATTGAAACGCAAGGTTCACGTTGGCAAACATGGTTAAAAGACATTGATCAGGTGACGCTTAGTCCTAAACCACCATCAAGTCAGATGACTGTCAATTTTGAGACTTTAGATTTTATCGTGTCACAATTGGATAAAAATCAAGTTACTTTTAAAATTCCAGTTTTTGACGCTGCTGATTTGGCTTTTGCTAAGATGATTCAAAAACGCTATCAGCCAGACGTTTTGTATTTGTCAGCTGGAAATCCTGAACCATATGTTAGTGGAAATATTGTAGAGCATCAGCTTGATCGCTTGCGCCAACTTTGGGAGACAGTTGCAGCAGATCCTGAATGGAAGAGTGTTCGCGTATTACCACAACTACACACGCTTTTATATGATAATAAACGTGGTGTTTAATAGGAGATTTAAATAAATAGAAGCGCTGCTTGATTGTATGCGCTAGTTTTGGGAGAAATACTATAACCGATTAAAGTGACAAATCATGGGTGTTTTGTCACAATTACACATATATTTGATAAGGAAAATAGAATTTAAACAGGAGATTTAAATGACTAGAACAGATGAAATGAAAGATTTAACCCTTTTGGGAAATCAAAATACAAAATATAAATACGACTATGACCCAAGCATTCTGGAATCATTTGATAATCGTCACGTCGATAATGACTATTTTATCAAATTCAATTGTCCAGAATTCACATCACTTTGTCCGATTACTGGGCAACCTGATTTTGCGACAATCTATCTTTCTTACATTCCAGATAAACTTTGCGTTGAATCAAAATCGCTAAAACTGTATCTTTTTAGTTATCGAAACCATGGCGATTTCCATGAGAATTGTATCAATACGATTGGTAAGGATTTGATTGCGCTTTTGCAACCACGTTATCTAGAAGTTTGGGGTAAGTTTACGCCACGTGGTGGTTTGTCGATTGACCCTTATTTCAATTATGGAAAACCAGGAACAAAATATGAGAAAATGGCTGATTACCGTCTGATGAATCATGATTTGTATCCTGAAACCATTGATAATCGTTAAAAATAAAAAGCCTTTGGATATTTCCGAAGGCTTTATTGATTATATTTTAAATGAAAAAGTAATTCCAGAAACACCTATTGCCATGAGAAGAAGACCTGCAAGTCTACCAATAAAAATAGCAGATAGGGTTGGATTGAATAGAAGGAACAAACCTAGAAGGATGGCAATAACAGCCGATGATAGGAAACGGTTAGCATCATAGAAATCAGCTTTTCGCATTTGGAATCCACCAATCAAGCGTAAGAAACCACTGATTAAAATCCAATAAGCTGCAATGGTCATAACGGCGTTTGATAGCGACATGGCTGAGCTAGATAACAAGATAATCCCAAAGACAATGGATAAGATACCTTGTAGTAAGTACCAAAGAGAACGATTGACGCTACTTGAATACATGAAAAGACTTGTGAAACCAGATAGAAAAATAATAATGGCGATAATCCAACCAATCATAGCAGTTGTTGTGAATGGATGAATAAAGAGGAAAAGTCCGATTAGCAGGGCAATAATCCCTGACCATAGTGATAAACGTTTCATAATGATACCTCCTATATTGTCACCCTTATCATATCACATTTTATAGAAAAAAGATTGTTAAAACATGCATTAAATAAGGTCTTGAAACGATTTATAACATAGCGTGTAATATTTCATAACATCAAAATGGAAAAATTTTCAAAAAGTTACAGTAAGTGCTTGACAGAAATATTCAGAAAATTTATAATATTTAATGTAATACATAATTACAATCTCGTTTTTGGAGGAATATATATATGACTACAGGTAAAGAGTATGTAGCTGGCGTCTTTGAAAAGGTTAAAGCTCAAAATGCTCACGAACCCGAGTTTCTACAAGCTGTCGAAGAAGTGTTTGAATCACTTGTTCCAGTTTTCGATAAATACCCAAAATACGTTGAAGAAAATCTTCTTGAACGTTTGGTAGAACCTGAACGTATCGTTTCATTCCGTGTTCCATGGGTTGACGATAAAGGTCACGTTCAAGTGAACCGTGGCTTCCGTGTTCAATTCTCATCAGCAATTGGTCCTTACAAAGGTGGTCTTCGTTTCCACCCATCAGTAAACCAATCAATCATCAAGTTCCTTGGATTTGAACAAATCTTTAAGAATTCATTGACTGGTCAACCAATCGGTGGTGGTAAAGGGGGTTCTAACTTTGATCCTAAAGGTAAATCAGATAACGAAATCATGCGTTTCTGCCAAAGCTTTATGACAGAGTTGAGCAAACATATTGGAGCTGACACTGATGTTCCTGCTGGGGATATCGGTGTTGGTGGTCGTGAAATTGGTTACCTCTATGGCCAATACAAACGTCTTCGTAATGAATATACAGGTGTTCTTACTGGTAAAGGACTTACTTACGGTGGTTCTCTTGCACGTACAGAAGCAACTGGTTATGGTGCTGTTTACTTTGCTGAACAAATGCTTAAAGCTCGCGGTGAAGACTTCGCTGGTAAAGTAGCTCTTGTATCAGGTTCAGGTAACGTTGCTATTTATGCAACTGAAAAACTTCAATCACTTGGTGCTAAAGTTGTTGCTGTTTCAGATTCATCTGGTTTTGTTTACGATCCAGAAGGAATCGATGTTCCACTTCTAAAACAATTGAAAGAAGTTGAACGTGCACGTATCGTGAAATACGCTGAAGCTCGTCCAAGTGCAACTTTCACACCTGCTAACGAAGGGACTATCTGGTCAATCAAAGCAGACCTTGCTTTCCCATGTGCTACACAAAATGAAATCAATGCTGAACAAGCTAAAATGCTTGTTGACAATGGTGTCATTGCTGTTACTGAAGGTGCAAACATGCCTTCAACATTGGAAGCTATCGAAGTCTTCCAAAAAGCTGGTGTTTCATTTGGTCCTGCCAAAGCAGCCAACGCTGGTGGTGTAGCTGTTTCAGCCCTTGAAATGGCACAAAATAGCCAACGTACACCTTGGACTTTTGAAGAAGTAGATGCCAAACTTTACAACATCATGAAAGGCATTTACGAAAATGCAGCAGCTGCAGCCAAAGAATTTGATGCAGAAGGTAACCTTGTTGTTGGTGCCAATATTGCTGGATTCCTTAAAGTTGCTGAAGCTATGTCAGCACAAGGTATTGTCTAAAACATTTTTAGAATCGTACAGACGGATTCAACAAGCCATTTTTATCTTAAATTAATTCTCTAATATCAAATAACCGAATTGAGCTCACTTATGTGAGCTCTTTTGGTTACCTTAGTTTTTTGTTATAATGTTTTTATTGAAAGTGAGGTTTGCTTATGGTGATAGTGAGAGAAGCTTTAGCTAGTGATGCTAGGGATATTTTGACGTTTTGCCAGCAAATTGGTTCAGAATCAGACAATTTGTCTTATGGTCAAGAAGGTTTAGGGATTTCTGTTTCTGATGAAGAAAAGCTATTGACTAAGGTCCATGAAGATGAAAGGTCCTACTTTTTAGTTGCCAAAGAGGCTGACGAATTAGTTGGAACTTGTAATTATTGTGGCTTTCGTAAGGCTCGTCTAGCTCATCGAGCCGAGATTGGTATTGCAGTGAAAAAAGATTACTGGAATCAAGGAATTGGTCGCAAGCTTTTAACACGTTTAATTGCTTTAGCCAAGCAATCAGGCTTGAAAGTTCTTTCGCTTGAAGTTCGTTCTGATAATAGCAGAGCTATTCACCTCTATGAAAGCTTAGGCTTCCAAAAGATTGGAACCTTTAAACATTTTATGGAAATTAATGGAAAAGCCGTTGACTTTGATATTATGGAATTATTTTTGGAGAAATCATGATTAAAGACATTGTAAGAGATACTTTTTTCTTGGCGCAAAAGTCAGAAGAAGCAACAAAAGAAGATTTATATTTGGCGCAAGATTTACAAGATACTTTAAATGCTAACCGTGCTAATTGTGTTGGAATGGCTGCAAATATGATTGGTGTTAAGAAGCGCGTTATTATTGTTAATATGGGTGTGGCTGATTTGGTTATGTTTAATCCAGTCATGACCAATAAATCCCTTCCTTTTGATACACAAGAGTCTTGTTTGTCCTTGCTAGGGTCACGTCCGACACGTCGTTATCAAAAAATTGATGTGACATTCAGAGATAAAAACTGGAATCAGCAAAGTCTAACGTTGACAGGGTTAGCAGCACAAATTTGTCAACATGAGTTGGATCATTTAGAAGGTATTATTATTTAAAAGTAATAGAAACGTTGATATATCAGCGTTTCTTTTTGTATGTGTAAAAAAATACTTATCATGAGAACTTTTTTCTTGACATTAGTTCTCATAAGAACTATAATGATTTCTACAAGAATAAATCTTGAAAACTTTTCAGAAAGTGAGGAAAAAATGCGAGAAAGAGATCCGTTTTCACAATTTCGATATTTTATTAATTTGATGGAAAATCGTGTTCATGAGGTTGGAGAGGCTCATGGCGTTGAAAATCTTGCTGGTCCACAAGGATTTGCGGTTTTATATTTACGTGAGAATGAAGATAAAGAAGTTTTCATTAAAGATATTGAGTGTAAACTTAAAATTTCAAAATCTGTAACCAGTAATTTAATTAAGCGAATGGAAAAGAATGGGTATATTAAGGTTGTTCCATCAGAGGTTGATAAACGCTACAAGCGTGTTGTTTTAACAGAACTTGGTAAAGCAAAATCAAAAGATATCGATGCTTTTCATGAAGCCATTCATAAGCAGATTTTGAAAGGTATTAGTCGTGAAGAATTGGAACTCTCAATGAGTGTCTTTGATCGCATTTTGAAAAACTTAGAAAACAAGGAGTAACGCATGTTAAAAATTTTTAAACGTTTAACGGCAAAAGAAATCGTTATGATGCTTGTTGCCGTCTTATTTGTGTGTTTGAATGTTTTCTTGGATTTAAAAATTCCGGATTACATGTCTGATATCACATCCTTGCTCTCAACTCAAGGAACAAAAGCCAAGGATATTTTTGCTTGGAATCTAGATGCCCCCGGTATGCGTATGGTCTTGCTTTCTTTAGGAAGCTTTGCTGCATCAGTAGTTGTCGGATTCTTAGCAGCCCGTATCGCAGCAAGTTTTAGTACACGCTTGCGTGATGATATTTTCCACAGTGTCCTTGATTTTTCAGATGCGGAAATCAAGAAATTTTCAATTCCAAGTCTTTTGACACGTACAACCAATGATATTACACAAATTCAATTAGTCTTTACAATGGGACTTCAAGTTATTACCAAGGGACCGATTATGGCAATTTGGGCGATCACAAAGATTGCTGATAAAAACCATGAGTGGTTGTTAGTGCTTGTTGTTGCCGTAGCTGTTATGATTTTGATGTTGATTTTCTTGTTAATGATGGTTATGCCAAAACAACGTATGATTCAAAAATTAACTGATAAATTGAACAGTATTACACGTGAGTCATTGACAGGTATTCGTGTCGTTCGTGCCTATAATGCTGAAAATTACCAAGATGGTAAGTTTGCAAAAGCTAACGACAATGTTACAAACTTTAACCTTTTCATTAACCGTTCAATGGCTTTGATGTCACCAGTCATGACAAGTATTTCAAGTGGTATGACTTTAGCTATTTATTGGATTGGTGCCTTCTTGATTGAAGATATCGCTATTCCAAAAGATCCAACAAAAATCGCTGGAGCTATGCAAGATAAAGTTAATATCTTCTCAGATATGGTGGTTTATTCATCTTATGCCATGCAGGTGGTTATTGGATTTATGATGATGATTATTGTCTTCTTCATTCTTCCTCGTGCAGTTGTTGCTGCTGGTCGTATTAATGAAGTTTTAGATACAAAACCATCAGTTCTTTATCCTGAGGAAAGTAAGTCTCAACCAGCTGAAAAAGGTTCTGTAGAATTTAATGATGTTTCTTTCCGTTACAGCGACCATTCAGAAGCTGTTTTGGAACATGTTTCCTTTAAGGCTAAATCAGGTGACACTGTTGCCTTTATCGGATCAACTGGTTCAGGTAAATCAACATTGGTAAACTTGATTCCTCGTTTCTACGATGCAACAGAAGGAACGATTAAGGTAGATGGTGTTGATGTTCGTGATTACGATCATGATACCCTTCATAAGATTGTGGGTTATATTCCACAAAAAGCTGTCCTCTTTAGTGGAGATATTGCTTCAAATATGGACATGGGTGATAGTAATAGTTCACCACTTGATGATGATAAAATGTGGGAAGCTCTCGACTTAGCACAAGGTAAAGACTTTGTTGAAAGTAAAGAAGGACAACTTAAGGCTCAAGTATCTCAAGGGGGTCAAAACTTCTCAGGTGGTCAGAAACAACGTTTGGCAATTGCTCGCGCCCTTGCTCGTAAACCTGAGATTATCATCTTTGATGATTCATTCTCAGCTCTTGACTATAAGACTGACCGAATCCTTCGTTCACAATTGAAAGAACGTACAGCAGATATGACAAAATTGATTGTTGCACAACGTATTTCAACAATCATGGATGCCGATCAAATTTTAGTCTTGGATGAAGGTAAAGTGGTTGGTCAAGGTACTCACGAAGAACTTCTTGCAACAAATGATGTTTATCGTGAAATTGCCTACTCACAATTATCTAAGGAGGAATTAGAAAATGGAAAATAAGAAAAAAGCATCTTTCTATAGTAGAATGAAGCCATATATCAAAGGTTTCCAATTTCCATTTATCCTTGCGGTGATTGGAGCCATGGTTTCAGCAACGGTTACAGTTATTGGACCTGATAAATTAAAAGAAATCACAAACACCATCATGAAAGGTTTGACACCGACAAAAATGGGTACAATCCCAGGTGTTGACTTAGATAAGGTTGGTCAAATTGCTTTAACCCTTGCGGTTTTATATGTGATTTCAGCAGTGGTTGGTTACATTCAAAACTTTACTGTAGCAACAATTGTTCAACGATTTACACAACGTTTACGTACAGCTATTCAAGTAAAAATTGACCGTGTGCCACTCAACTATTTTGACAGCCACTCACAAGGGGATACCCTTTCTCGTGTGACAAATGACGTGGATTTGCTTGGCCAATCTCTTAACCAAAGTTTGGGAACATTGGTCACTTCAACAGTGCTTTTGATTGGTTCTATTTTCATGATGTTCCATTCAAATGTTAGTATGGCGCTAACAGCTATTGGTTCTGTCTTTATCGGATTCTTGTTGGTGGTTGTGATTATGGGATCATCTCAACCATTGTTCAAACGCCAACAAAATAACTTGGCTGCAGTTAATGGTTATGTTGAAGAAATTTATTCTGGTCATAATGTGGTAACAAGTTATAATGCTTCAAATGAAACCAGTGAAGCTTTCAAAACATTGAACACAAACCTTTACAAATCAATGTGGCAGTCACAGTTCTTATCAGGAATTATGATGCCCCTAATGATTTTCATTGGTAACTTTGGTTATGTTATGGTCTGTGTGGTTGGGGCTGTTAAGGTGATTAATGGAGATATCACAATGGGTGATGTGGTTGCCTTTATGACATACGTGCGTATCTTCTCACAACCATTATCACAAATTGCCCAAGCCTTCACACAAATGCAATCTGCTACAGCTGCCATGAGTCGTGTCTTTGAATTCCTTGAAGAAGATGAAATGGAAGACGATTCTGATAAAGAACGCCAATTGACAGATGTTAAAGGTGAGGTTACATTTGATAATGTCTTCTTTGGTTATTCTAAAGATAAAACAATCATTCATGATTTCTCTGCAGTTGCAAAACCTGGTCAAAAAGTGGCTATCGTTGGTCCAACAGGTGCTGGTAAGACAACTATTGTTAACTTGCTCATGAAATTCTATGAAATTGATAAAGGACAAATTGCCATCGATGGTGTTGATACTCGTTTAATGTCACGTGAAGAAGTTCATGATCAGTTCTCAATGGTGCTTCAAGATACTTGGTTGTTTGAAGGAACAATTAAAGAAAACTTGATTTACAATCAAGAAAATATCACTGATGAACAAGTAGTGGCAGCAGCTAAGGCAGTGGGGGTTCACCACTTTATCATGACATTGCCTGATGGTTACGATACTTATCTTGATGATTCAGTGACACTTTCTATCGGTCAAAAACAACTCTTGACTATTGCACGTGCTCTCTTGAAAGATGCTCCGCTTCTTATTCTTGACGAAGCTACATCATCAGTTGATACTCGTACAGAAGAGTTGATTCAAAAAGCCATGGATAAATTGATGGAAGGTCGCACATCCTTTGTTATTGCCCACCGTTTGTCAACAATCAAAAATGCTGATTTAATCCTTGTAATGAAAGATGGTAACATTATTGAGCAAGGTAATCACGATGATTTGATGACACAAGGTGGTTTCTATGCAGACCTTTACAACTCACAATTTGAAGTAGCCTAATTAAAAGAGACCGTAAGGTCTCTTTAGACTGAATAAAAAGTCTTTTTTTGATACTTTTCTTAGGTGGTGCCGTCGGCAGCGACTTCCTGCGGAATTCCATGCTTAAGTTTTGAGTCTAAGGTCTCAAAACTCCCGGGTGGCTGATGTAATTAGCCTTCAGCCACTTTCACCACGGCGAAAAGTATCGCTTTCTTGCTCGCTTTGCTCGCAAATGAATCCTAAAATTGAAGTATTGCAATGATAAGTTAGAATTTATTTTAGGTTGAAAGCAGGTTTGTCTACATTCTGAAGAGACCGTATGGTCTCTTTTTTGTAAGGACTTGTTTTATCTTTATTTTAAGGAATTTTGTTATAATGAAGTTAACATCTAGTTAGGAAAAGATATGACAGAAACGATTTACGGAAAGTACGCAGACTACCTTCCTTTGATTTTAGAGGACTTTAGTCAGCGTATTCAAGAAAAAAATGACCTGGTTAAGAAAGAAACAGGTTATAAATTATTTGAGCATCTTATTGCGCGTGTTAAGACACAAGAAAGTATGATTGAAAAGTGTCAACGAAAAGGATATGAAGTGAGCACTGAATCAGCTTTGAGGCTGATTCGTGATAGTATTGGTTTGCGCATTATTTGTGGTTTCGTTGATGATATTTATCGCTTGGTTGATGTGATTCATTCTTTTGACCATTGTCGAGTGATTGAAGAAAAAGATTACATTAAACAAGCTAAGCCAAATGGTTACCGTTCTTATCACATGATTGTAGAAGTTAGGACACCTTACCCTGACTGTCTGGGAAACGAGCAAGGCTCATATTTTATTGAGGTTCAGCTCCGCACCATTGCTATGGATTCATGGGCTAGTCTTGAACATCAGATGAAATATAAACATGATATTAAAGACCCTAAGCGTATTGTGAGGGAATTAAAACGTTGTGCTGATGAATTAGCTTCGTGTGATTTAACCATGCAAACCATCCGCAACTTGATTCAAGAAAGTTCTCAAGATGAAGGAGAATAAAAACTATGAAAGTACTTATTGCAGAAGATGAAATTCAGATGAACCGAGTTTTGACAACAGCATTGACTCATGAAGGTTATGATGTTGATTCTGTTTATGATGGTCAAGCAGCTATAGATAAAGCTAATGAGAATGCTTATGACGTGATGGTCATGGACATTATGATGCCGAGAAAAACTGGGATTCAAGCTGTTCAAGAAATTCGTCAAAGTGGTAACCAAGCTCACATTATTATGTTGACAGCTATGTCTGAAATTGATGACCGCGTGATGGGACTTGATGCTGGTGCTGATGATTATTTGACCAAACCATTTTCTTTAAAAGAGTTATTGGCGCGACTTCGGTCAATGTCTCGTCGTGTAGATACTAATTTCACATCGAATATTTTAAAACTTGGGACTGTAACTTTAAATGTTGGTGAGCAGGAATTGGTTAGCCAAAATACCATTCGTTTGGCAGGGAAAGAAGCAAAAATGCTTGAATTCTTTATGCTTAATCCAGGTAAGAAGTTATCAACTGAGCAAATTTTTAATCATGTCTGGGCAAGTGATAAGGATGATCCAGATATTGATACTGGTTATGTTTTTATTTATGTTTCCTATCTTCGTCAAAAACTTCAAGCAATTGGGGCAAATCTTGTGATTGAAGGAGAAGAAATGGGAGACTATGAGTTGAAAGAATTGTAGGTGGTTCAATGTTTCGAAAGCTTCGCCTCCGCTTTATTGCCATTGCTTCCTTAGCGATTTTACTTGTTTTGTTTTCGGTTGTTAGCGTTTTGAATTCTGCTAGGCATGTTCAGACAGTGGATGAAATCAATAAAATTCTAACCTTACTTGCTGATAATGGAGGAAGTTTTCCCAGTATTTCAAAAACGACTAGTGAATTAGGCGATACGGTTTCAGTAGATACCCTTTTTCAATACCGATATTTTAGTGCTAAAATGGATAGTGATGGGAAGATTATTTCTTTAAATGCGAGCAATATTTCTGATTTGACTGATCAAGAAGTCAAAGAGTTTTTGGAGAAAATTAACCAATCTAAGGATACTCGAGCTGATTTTTCTTATCATCAACACACTTATTCTTACTTGGTGACAGAAGAAAGTCGACATACGGATTTGATTGTGGTATTAGATTCGACTAATCAATTTAGAGATAATCTTGCTTTGGTGCACTTGTCTATTTGGATGTCAGGTGCTAGCTTTATTTTCTTTGTCTTGGTTATCTCAATTGTATCTGGCAAAGTTATCAAACCGTTTATTCGTAACTATGAACGTCAACGACGATTTATCACCAATGCTGGTCATGAATTAAAGACTCCGTTAGCGATTATTGCTGCGAATAATGAACTTGTTGAATTGATGAATGGAGAGTCTGAATGGACTAAAAGTACTAACGATCAAATCGATCGTATGACAGGCTTAATTAATGGTTTAGTAGCTATGGCGCGTTTAGAAGAACAGCCTGAGTTGGTCTTAACAAGTGTTAATTTTTCTGATATTGCTAGAGATGCTGCAGAAGATTTTAAAGGACCAGTTATCAAGGATGGCAAACACTTTATCATGGGGATTCAATCAGGTATTCATGTTAAAGCTGAAGAAAAGTCATTATTTGAATTGGTAACGCTTTTGGTTGATAATGCTAATAAATATTGCGATCCAGGTGGAACGGTATCGGTTAAATTAAGTAAGAATCGCCTTTCTAAAGCTCGTCTTGAAATTTCCAATACCTACAAAGCAGGTAAAAATGTTGATTACACAAAATTCTTTGAACGGTTTTATAGAGAAGACGAATCCCACAATAATAAGAATTCAGGCTATGGCATTGGACTTTCAATGGCAAAAACGATGGTCAAACTTTTTAAAGGCAACATTTCAGTTACCTATAAGGATGATACGATTACATTTGTTGTGACTTTGTAGAAAAAGAAAAAGCTGAGACAAGAAGTCTCGGCTTTTTTACGCTTTTTTAGACAGAGTAGCTTGATAGGCGTTTTACTTGTTCGACACTTTCGTTTGGTCCGTAGTTGTCAGGAAAACGATCAAGAGTTTGAATTTTGGCTAAATCTTCCTGACTAAGTTCAAAATCAAAAATGTCAAAGTTTTCTTTGATACGATTGAGGTGAACTGATTTTGGAATGGTCAAAATGTCATTTTGAATTTGCCAGCGAAGAATGACCTGAGCAACTGACTTACCATGTTTTTTTGCAATACTTGTTAGGATAGAATCTTTGAAAATATCATCTTTTCCTTGATTAAAGGGACTCCATGCTTGTGTAGCAACGTCAAATTCTTGGTTAGCTGCACGGAGAAGTGGTTGCTGTTTGTATGGATGAAGTTCAATCTGGTTAAGTGCTGGAACAATTTCAGTATTGATAGCAAAATCTGTCAGCCGCCCTGTTGAGAAATTTGAGACGCCAATGGCACGAATACGACCTTCTTTATAGAGATCAGACATTGCACGCCAAGCTCCATGAGTATCACCGTATGGTTGGTGAATGAGGTAGAGGTCTAGATAATCAGTTCCTAGTTTTTTGAGGCTTGTTTCAAATGCTTTTTGGGTTTCATCATAGCCAAGTTGGTTAATCCAAGCTTTAGTAGTTATGAAAACATCTTCACGTTTAATACCTGAAGCTTTAATAGCCTTACCGACTGCTTCCTCATTTCGATAAAGAGCTGCTGTATCGATAAGACGATAACCGACTTCAAGAGCGTCTTCGACTGACTTTTGGCATTCATCTTGGTCAAAAATTTGCCATACTCCAAAACCAAGTTTTGGGATTTTAACACCGTTATTGAGAGTTTTAAATTCCATAAGCGTCCTCCATTTTTTCTTCATTCTAACACAAAAGTTTTGTAATCTTAAAAGATACGACTCAAACTAGATTAGCTGACTGTTGTCTTCAAATTCTTCTAAACTAAGCTTGATTTCATTGATGAAACTAGCTCCGATATCAGATAGTTTTTTCTTGCGATTGGTCACATAACCGAGGGTGTGTTTTGGACTATTCTTCAGTGGAATAAGAACAATCTGATCTTTGACAAAGCTATTAACAATGCCAAGCCCTGAGGCATAAGCATTCGTAGCACAAAGTAAATTCATCACAGTTCCTCGGTCATTGCTGTATAGAATACGTTGTTCATCATGGATATCAAGAGCATCTTCATCAAAATTCAGACCTGATTGTTCTTGACGAAAGCGAATTTGATTATAACCTTTTAGGTCACTTTCTGAAATTACTGCTTTGTTAGCAAGTGGGTGGTCACGACGGAGAAAGACACGTGTCGGGAATTCTCCTAAAGAGGTAAATTCCAAATCATGGTGTTCTAGTGACGATTTTAAAATGTGTTTGTTGTCATCATCCAGGTAAATAATTCCTAAGTCAGCTTCAAAAGAAGCAACACTATCAAGGATTTTTTTGGTACTTGTTTCAATTGTTTGAAATTCTTGATAATCTTGTTTAAATTCTTGGGCGACTTTAGCAAGTGGAATAGATAAAAAGTCGTAGTGATGAGAAGCAACCGTAAAACTTTTCTTAAATTGATCATGGTAGCGTTGTTGTAATAAATCTAATTCTCCAATGATGCGTTTAGCATACTTTAAAAAATCATGACCATCCTCAGTTAAACGTGTTCCTGTGTTAGAGCGCGTGAAAAGTTGAACCCCTAATTCAGTTTCTAAATCTTTAATAGAGCAAGACAAGTTGGGCTGAGTCATGTATAATTCCTTAGCGGCCTGGCTAAAAGACCCTACGCGAGCGACGACTTCGACATAACGACATTGTTGGAAATTCATAAAACATCATACCTTCTTGTAATAATTGTTAATATTATAGTGAAAATACATTAAAAAATCAGCAAAATTCTGATAAGAATATCTTAAGTACTGATAAAAAAATCCTATAACCTGCGATAAATACGTCTAATTATTAGCCGATTTTATGGCTGGTAATAAAAAGAATAGATTTTTCTAAAGAGCTTAAAGCTGATACAATAAGCTTAGAAAGCTACTCGGAGGTGACGTGTTAATGCTCATAACAGAAAAGCACTTAAGAAATAGCTCAATTGCTGTTACAATTATTCTTGTCATATCTCTTCTTATTTTTTTAAATTGTTCTTCCTTCAAAGCCTATCAAACTAGTAAACGATCATCTCATATTCGAAAGGAAGATATTGTTCGAATTCAAAGTCTTAAGAGTTTGACACATTTACCTTACGAGTAAAAAGGTTGGAGATAAATTGTCTCCAACTTTTTTCTTTTTTATACCATAACTCATTATTATGGCCGAGTATAAATAAAATAGATTTTTCAAGTCAGATAAAGCGTGATAGTATAATTGCCATACCAAATGCAAAGGAGATTACGCTAATGACAACAAAAAGAGAGTGGGTTTTAAAAGCCTTTAAAAATGAAAAAGTTGATAGAGTTCCAGTCGGATTTTGGTATCATTTTACAACAGATGATGAACGGAGCGATGGTTTCAATCCTGTTATTTTTAATAAAAATATCGCTGGGCACAAACGATTTATCTCAGATGTCGATCCAGATTTTGTAAAAATCATGAGTGATGGTTTCTTTACTTATCCAAATGATGCTATTCATGAAGGTATTAAATCGATTCATGAACTTGAAGGGATTACCTCTATCGGAGAAAATCATCCATGGATTACAAAGCAAGTTGAACTTGCTAAAAAAATTCGTGAAGATTTCCATGAAGATATTGCATCTTTCTATAATATCTTTGCTCCAGCAACTTATCTCAAATGGCATCTTGATGGAAAAGGTGGCAATGGGGATAAAATTATTGAAGATTTTATCAAAGAAGATCCGGAATTAACGAAGAAAGTTCTCGATGTGATTGCTTTTGATATTGCACTTCTAACAAAACGTTTGATTGAAGAAGCTGGCGTTGATGGGATTTACCTCAGTGTTCAGAATTTGCAGGATTCACGATTGAGTCGCATTGAATATGACCATGTTATCAGACCGGGCGAATTGCATGTTTTAAACCGAGCTATTTCAGCCGGTGGAACTAATATTCTTCATATCTGCGGTTATGAAGGTGCTACAAATGATATTTCGTACTACACTGATTATCCAGCTGATGTCATTAATTGGGCTGTTGAATTGGAAGGTGTTAGCCTATCAGAAGGACGTCAGTTATTTGGTGGGAAAACGGTTCTCGGTGGCTTTAGAAATACTGAAAATGATTTGCTTTATCGAGGAAGTAAGGAAGCCATTCAAGACAAAGTTAAACAGTTGCTTGAAGAAGCGGGACGTCAAGGCGTTGTTATCGGTGCTGATTGCACAGTGCCAAGTGATATTGCCTCAGAACGTATTGCTTGGGTGAAAGAAGCTGTTCTTGATGAGGTTCTTGTTAAAGCAGCCGTTTGATTTTAAGAGTTTTTAGGAATGAAAGAAAAGTTTTAGGTAAAAAGAAAAGGAGTGGGTTATATGAGTAAGAAAAAATGGATTATTTCTGGTGGTGTTATTGTAGCACTTGTTGCAGCGACAGTTGTCGGACGTCAATTAACAGGTAAGACATCAGCAAGTGCAGACAGTTCATCGAGCAAGTCAAATAAAGTAACGACTTTGCAAGTTGCTCACACACAAAATTATGTTCCATATGATTTTGTCAATGACAAAGGTGAAAGTGATGGATTTGAAGTTGCAGTCTTAAAAGCTGTTGATGACAAGCTAAAAGATTATAAGTTTGATTATACGGGAACAAGTGATGAAGATTTATTGATTGGTCTTGAATCAGGCAAGTATGATATTGGTGTCAAAGGGGCTTGGTACACCGAAGAACGTGCGCAAAAATTCATTATTCCTGATGAAGCCATTGGTGCTAGTGTAATTGGCTTTGCCATTCGTAAAGCTGATGAAGGAAAATACAAAGACATTGATTCATTTGCCAAAGATGGTGGTAAGTTGGTTCCAATTTCACCACAAAATGCTCAATATAATGTGATTCAAGAGTACAACAAAAAAGCTAAACACCCAATTGAACTAAAAGAATCTGAAAGCTTCTCAGTTGCGGATGCCTATGCTTGGGTGCTTGAAGGTCGTTATGACGCTTATTTCTCAATTAAATTGTCATTTGAAGAAGCTGTCCAAAAAGGAGATGGGGCTTACCATCAGTACGCAGACCAATTGACATGGTTCCCATATAAAGGTATTGAAACTTACCCATTGATTCATAAAAACGATACTAATAAAACATTTGCAAAAGAATACGATAAAGCCATCAAAGAATTGCAAAAAGATGGTACAATTGCTAAACTTTCACAAAAATACTTTGGAGAAGATGTCTTTAGTTATGTAACAGATTAGGAGGTAGCTATGGTTTCTTATGAACCGTCTCGTGTAATAAGAGTAATTCCAGATATTTTATCAGCTCTACCTCTTACCTTATGGGTCTTGGCATTAACTGTTATATTAGGAAGTTTATTAGGTTTTCTATTAGCTTATGCGCAATTAGCAGATGAACGTGGCTTTTCAACCTTAGCTAGAGGCTATGTTTTTACACTAAGATGTACACCACCAATTGTTCTTATCTTCCTTGTTTTTTATGGTTTACCTCGCTTTTTAGAATGGTGGTTAGGAATTGATGTGAATGGCTGGTCTCGTTCGATATTTGTCATTCTTGCAATGACTTTGCTCTTTGCGGCGAGTATTTCAGAAGTCTTTAAATCTTCGTATTTAGCCTTGCCAAAAGGGCAATTAGAAGCTGGCCTTAGTATTGGCCTAACGGATTCTCAGACTTTTGTGCGTATTCTTTTGCCTCAAGCTTTTAGAATAGCCCTTCCTAATATTACAAGTGCCGTGATTAATTTATTAAAGGATATTGCTCTAGCTTATACCATTGGATTGGTAGATTTGATGGGTGAAGGCAATCTTATCATTTCGCGCAATATGGGCAATTATTCTTTGGAAACTTATACCGCAGTTGCCATTATTTACTGGGTTATTGCACTGATTTTGTCTGTTGTTACTCATGTGATTGAAAATGATTTGGATACTAGAGAGGGTTAAGGAGGAGATTATGGATTTTTCTTATATTTTAGAAACATTTGTGAAAACTCTTGCTGGTATTCCGGTGACGTTGGGAATTATGGTGGTTTCGATTCTTTTGAGTTTTTTTCCAGCACTTTTCTTGGCCTTGGGGCGTATTTATAGGGTCAAAGGGGTGACAACATTTTCAGTGATTTACCTTGCTTTTATTCGATCAACACCGGCTATTTTATTGATTTTATTTTTCTACAGCCTTTTTCCAAGTTTGATTAATCAATTATTGAAAGCATCAGGTTTTAACGTTTTTGATATTAATCCAATTTATTATGCATTTGTTATCTTCGGTCTAATGACGACTGGAAGTCTTTCTGAAATTATTCGCTCGGCAATTTTGACGGTAGATAAGGGGCAGTTAGAGGCAGCTCTTGCTATTGGTTTGTCAAAAAAACAAGCTTATCTCAGGATTGTCTTTCCTCAAGCAATTCGTCAGGCTTTGCCAAATCTCTGTAATTTAGTGATTAATCTTGTCAAAGGTACCTCTCTTGTTTTTGTAATGACAGTAAAAGATATTACAGCGATTGCGAAAATTGAAGCTGCTTATGGCTACCATTATTTTGAATCCTATTTTGTTATCTTTATTATTTATATTGTGATTTGCGGGCTTATTCAATATGGATTTAAAATCTTGGAAAAACAAGCACAAATTGGTTGATCTGAAGTGAGGAGTTTGTTATGTTAACAGTGAAAAATATCGAAAAATCATTTGGAGATAAGAAAGTTTTAGATGGCATTAGTTTGACAGTTAATCAAGGAGATGTTGTGGTGATTTTGGGACCATCAGGGTCAGGGAAAACAACTTTTCTTAGGTCTTTAAATTACCTTGAACATGCGGATGCGGGAGAATTAGAATTAGACGGAAAATCTTATGATTTAGCAAAAATCAGCCGTAAAGATGTCCTTGAAATTCGAAAGAAAACAGCTTTTGTTTTCCAAAATTATAATTTATTTGCCAATAAAACAGCACTTGAAAATATCTTAGAAGGCTTAGTGATTGCTAGGAAAGTGCCCAAAGAAAAAGCTATTCCGATTGCTGAAAATGCTTTAAGGAAAGTTGGACTTTTAGAAAAAAGAGATTTTTATCCGAGTCAATTATCAGGTGGACAGCAACAACGGATTGGGATTGCGCGTGCCATCGCTGTTAAACCAGAAGTAATCCTTTTTGACGAACCAACGTCAGCGCTTGACCCAGAATTGATTGGTGATGTTCTTGACGTGATGAAGGAATTAGCTGAAGAAGGCGTGACAATGGTTGTGGTGACCCACGAAATGAGCTTCGCGCGTGATGTGGCAACACACATTATCTTCATGGAGGGTGGACACATTATTGAAGAAGGAGATCCAAAAACATTCTTCAGTAAGCCAAAAGAAGAACGCACCAAACAATTCTTAACGCGTATTATTCCAGAACTTAATATAGACCCAGTGATTTGAAAAATGTCGGCATGCTTTTATGCCGATATTTTTTTAGTTAGATTATAAATATTTTTTATGGCGAAGCATAAATAATTTAGAGTACACGAGTTTGGGATATTTTCCTATAATACCTTTATAACGTTTGGAGGGATATCATGTTAGATTGGGAGTTTATTTATGCGAATATTCCTTTGTACCAACAAGCTTTGCGGTTAACGGTTAGGCTGGCTTGTTTTGGTATTTTAGGAGCGTTTGTTCTAGGTTTTTTGATTAGTCTGATTAAATTCTATCGGATTCCAATTCTGAGTCAGCTTTGTCAAATTTACATAGAACTGTCACGAAATACACCACTTTTGATACAACTCTATTTTCTTTACTTTGGTTTACCAAAGATTGGTTTGGTCTTATCATCAGAGCTTTGTGCGGTTGTAGGGCTAATTTTTTTAGGGGGATCTTATATGGCTGAATCATTTCGTTCAGGCTTTGAGGCTGTTTCAAAAAGGCAGTACGAAGTAGGGTTAAGTCTAGGCTTGACGCCAGTTCAAAATGTCTTTTATGTGATATTTCCTCAAGCACTTGCTGTGGCTCTACCGTCTTTAGCTGCTAATGTCATTTTTTTAATTAAGGAAACTTCTGTTTTTTCAATTGTTGCTTTAGCAGACTTGATGTATGTAGCTAAAGATTTGATTGGACTTTATTATGAAACAGATGAAGCTCTTTTGATGCTAGTGCTCGCTTATCTGATAGTCCTGCTACCAATTTCATTGCTAGCAAGACTAGTAGAAGGGAGGTTACGTCATGCAGGATTCAGGCCTTCAAGTGCTTTTTCAGGGGAATAATCTTCTTCGCTTGTTTAAGGGGTTACTTGTAACCATTGATATCTCGTTACTGTCAATTGTGATTTCATTGATTTTAGGGTTTGCTTTTGGATTTGTGATGATATCGCGATTTCGCATTATTCGGATACTTTCACAGCTCTATTTAGAATTTATTAGGATTATGCCACAGTTGGTTCTTTTGTTTTTGGTTTATTTTGGACTTGCTAGGAGTTTTAATTTAAACCTATCTGGAGAACTTGCAGCAGTCATTGTTTTTTCAATGTGGGGGACAGCTGAGATGGGAGATCTTGTCCGTGGGGCACTAACTTCCTTGCCTAAGCATCATTCGAAAGTGGTCTAGCTTTGGGGTTAACTAAACGGCAATTGTTTATCTATGTGATTATTCCACAAATTTTACGTCGCTTATTACCCCAAGCTGTAAATTTAATGACAAGAATGATTAAAACGACTTCATTGGTTGTCTTGATTGGAGTTGTTGAGGTGGTCAAAGTTGGGCAAGAGATTATTGAAGCTAATCGATTAACAGTTCCAAGTACAGCAATTTGGATTTATGGCTTTATTTTCATCTTGTATTTTGCCATCTGTTTTCCAATCTCGCGATTGTCAATGTACCTAGAAACTGTATGGAAGGAGTAACAGAATTGACAAAAGTTTTAGAACTCAAGAAAATAAAGAAATCTTATGACAGTCAAGTTGTTTTGGACAATGTGTCTTTTTCAGTTGACGAGGGTGAAGTTTTAGTCATTCTAGGTCCTTCTGGATGTGGGAAATCAACTTTACTTCGCTGTATTAATGGTTTAGAGCCAATCCAATCTGGGAAAGTTCGTTTAGTAGGAGAAAATATTTTAACAAACCCTAAAAATTTACCACAGATTCGTCAAAAAATAGGTATGGTTTTTCAGTCTTATGACCTTTTTCCTCATTTAACTGTTTTGAAAAATCTATTGCTAGCACCGATTAGAGCTCAAAAGCGCTCAGCAAATGAAGTAAGGAAAGAAGCTTTGCAGCTGCTAGAACGTGTTGGGCTATCTGGAAAAGAAAATAGCTATCCGCATGAATTATCTGGTGGACAACAGCAGCGTGTTGCTATTATAAGAAGTTTGCTCTTGCATCCAGATGTTTTATTATTCGATGAAGTGACAGCTTCGCTTGACCCAGAAATGGTGAGAGAAGTTTTAGAGTTGATTGGTGAATTAGCAAACGAAGGTCGGACAATGATTATTGTGACCCATGAATTACAATTTGCTAAAGCAATCGCGGACCGTGTGATATTTCTTGAGAAAGGTCATATCGTTGAAGAAAGTGATGCTGAAACATTTTTTTCTCAACCGAAAACCCAACGTGCTCGAGATTTCTTAAATGTCTTTGATTTTTCAACGGTTGGTTAATATGTGTGATTATTTTTATAAAGGAGATATATATGAAAATTGTAAAACGTTTTTTGGCACTTGCTAGTCTATTATTCCTTGTTTTGTTGGTAGGATGTTCAGCATCGAAATCATCAACAGCATCAAGTTCGTCATCATCTGGAAATACAGCTAAAGCTCGTTCTCTTGATGCAATTAAGAAAAGTGGTATTATCAAAATTGGCGTTTTCTCTGATAAAAAGCCATTTGGTTATGTGGACGATAAAGGGAAATATCAGGGATATGATGTTTACTTTGCTAACCGTTTGGCAAAAGATCTAGGTGTGAAGGTCAAATATGTATCAGTTGATCCCGCCAGTCGTGTTGAATATTTGACATCAGCAAAAGTAGATATTATTCTTGCAAACTTTACTGTGACTGATGAACGTGCTAAACAAGTTGACTTTGCTTTGCCATACATGAAAGTAGCACTTGGTGTCGTTTCTCCGAGCGATCATTTGATTTCATCTGTTGATGATTTAGAAGGTAAAACACTTATTGTAGGTAAAGGAACAACAGCTGAAACTTACTTTGAAAAGAATTATCCAAAAGTCAATTTGCAAAAATATGATCAATATAGTGAAGCTTACCAAGCTCTCTTAGATGGTCGTGGCGATGCACTTTCTACAGATAATACTGAAGTACTAGCTTGGGCTTTAGAAAATAAAGGATACCAAGTAGGTATTACAAGTTTGGGAGATACTGACACTATTGCGCCAGCAGTCCAAAAAGGAAACACTGAACTTCTTGATTGGATTAATGATGAGATTAAAACATTAGGAAAAGAAGACTTCTTCCACAAAGATTATGACAAAACCCTTGCCCCAGTTTACGGCGATGCCGCTAAAGCAGATGATTTAGTTGTTGAAGGTGGAAAAGTTGACAAATAAATCTTTTGAGATAGCATTGTGAAACTGATAAAGTCTGAGAGCTTAACATCTCGGACTTTTTACTATGCCTTTAAATTTTAATTCCCAACATTTTTTAGTAAAAGTCGCTTTTTTTTGCTATTGATGATAAAATGGAGTGTAGACTAAAAAAATATAAGAGAAGAAAATGACTAAGAAAATTGGCGTCGGAAAGGCGCATAGTAAGATTATTTGGATGGGTGAACATTCAGTTGTTTACGGTTATCCTGCCATTGCTATTCCACTTCAAGGAATTGAGGTTGAATGCCGTATCTATCCAGCTGATGAAAAGATTCACTTCGATTATTATGACACATTATCAACGGCTGTTTACGCAGCACTAGAGTATTTGAATCACACAGATGTTTCCATTACTTATGCTATTCGTTCAGAAATTCCGCAAAAACGTGGTATGGGATCATCAGCTGCTGTTTCAATTGCAGCTATTCGTGCTGTCTTTGATTATTTTGAGCAAAGCATTGACATGGATACGCTTGAAATTTTGGTCAATAAGGCAGAAATTATTGCACATTCAAATCCAAGCGGACTGGATGCTAAGACTTGTTTGAGTGACAAAGCCATTACCTTTATTCGTAATATTGGTTTTAACACGCTTGATTTGGATTTAGAAGCTTATCTGGTTATTGCTGATACGGGCATTTATGGCAATACACGAGAAGCTGTTGAGAAAGTTGCCCAAGCAGAAGAAGCTAATTTACCACATTTGGCTGCTTTAGGTGATTTGACAGAATTAGTTCAAAAAGCTATCAAAGAAAAAAATATCCAAAAAATTGGACCTTTGATGACAAAAGCTCACACAGAACTTCAAGCTATCGGAGTTAGTATCGATAAAGCCGATAAATTAGTTGAGATTTCTTTAGAAAATGGTGCCCTTGGTGCCAAAATGAGTGGCGGCGGACTTGGGGGGTGTATTATTGCCCTTGCAGAAACAAAAGCTGCCGCAGAAAAAATTAGTAAAGCATTAACAGAAGGAGGAGCGGTTCAAACGTGGATCGAAAAATTGTAACGGTAAAATCATATGCCAATATCGCTATTATCAAATACTGGGGGAAAGCTGACGCAGCCAAGATGATTCCAGCAACCAGCAGTATTTCACTGACACTGGAAAATATGTTTACCACAACAAGTGTTTCCTTTTTACCAGACTCAGCGACGCATGATGAATTTTACATCAATGGTGTTTTACAAGATGAAAAAGAACATGCTAAAATTTCTGCTATTATCGATCAGTACCGTGGGCAGCGTTCGGAATATGTTAAAGTTGAAACAAGCAATAATATGCCAACAGCTGCTGGTCTTTCATCAAGTTCTAGTGGACTTTCAGCACTTGTTAAAGCCTGTAATGAACTCTTTGAAACTGGTTTAAGCCAAGCTGAATTAGCTCAAAAAGCAAAATTCGCTTCAGGTTCATCTTCACGTTCCTTCTTTGGACCACTTGCTGCTTGGGATAAGGATACTGGTGACGTTTATCCTGTTCAAACAGATCTTAAATTGGCAATGATTATGCTAGTTTTAAGCGACAGCAAGAAACCAATTTCTAGCCGAGAAGGTATGAAACGTTGTGTAGAAACGTCAACAACATTTGCGGACTGGGTGAAACAATCTGAAAAAGATTATAAGGATATGCTTGCTTATTTGAAAGCTAATGATTTTGAAAAAGTTGGAGAATTGACTGAGCGTAATGCCCTTGCTATGCATGATACTAACACTCATGCTAACCCTCCGTTTAACTATTTAACAGATGAAAGCTATCAAGCAATGGATTTTGTCAAACAACTGCGTGCTGAAGGTGAAAAATGTTATTTCACAATGGATGCTGGTCCAAATGTCAAAGTTCTTTGTCTTGAAGAAGATTTGGAACGTTTGACAAAACGCTTCGAGGAAAACTATCGTGTCATTGTTTCACGAACTAAGGAATTACCAGATGAAAATGATTAAGGTTCAAACTGGCGGAAAGCTCTACATTGCTGGTGAGTATGCCATCTTAACACCAGGTCAAACAGCTATCATAAAAAATATTCCCATTCATATGACAGCAGAAGTCAAAGAAAATCAAGAGATTAAACTTTTTTCTGATATGTTTGACTATGCTGTTGGCATGACGGAAGATAACAATTATGCTCTTATTCAGCAAACAATCGTGACACTTTTTGACTATTTAGGGAAGTCAGCTGAAGCAATGCCTCCTTTTGAGTTAAGCATTACTGGAAAGATGGAGCGTGATGGCAAGAAGTATGGCATTGGATCAAGTGGTTCGGTTACTGTCCTAACCCTTAAAGCCTTATCTGCCTTTTATGATTTGAATCTGTCAGCTGATTTGTTATTTAAATTAGCTTCTTACACATTGTTAAAAATGGGCGATAATGGGTCAATGGGTGACATTGCTTGTATTGCTTATGATGATTTAGTTGCTTTTACCTCATTTGACCGTCAAAAAGTCGCAAAGTGGATTGCTGAAGAATCTATTCAAGATGTCCTTGACAAAGATTGGGGTTATCGGATCGAAAGAATTAAACCAGCATTGCCTTGTGAGTTTTTAGTCGGATGGACCATGCAACCATCGATTTCAAGAGATATGATTAATCTGGTGAAATCAGCTATCACACCTGAGTTTTTAGCAGAGACACAAAAACAAGTACTGATTTGTCAAAAGGCTCTAAAAAGTGCTGACAAAGAAACTGTTAAAACATCACTTCAAAAAGTTAGTGATTTACTGCTTGGCTTAAGCTCAGCTATTTATAACGATAAATTAAAAGCTCTAAAAGCTGCTGAAAAAGGTTTAGACGTGATTGCTAAATCATCAGGCTCAGGTGGAGGCGACTGTGGTATTGCAATATCATTTAGCCCTAATGATAGTAAAGAACTTATCAAACGTTGGCAAGAAGCTGGTATTGAGCTACTAGATTTGGAGGAACTCGCATGATGAACCGTAAAGATGAGCATATCAAGTACGCTCTTAAATACCAATCACCTTATAACTCATTTGATGATATGGAGTTGATTCATCATTCTCTTCCAGATTATGATTTAAGTGAGATTGATTTGCATACGCACTTTGCAGGAAGAGATTTTGATTTTCCCTTTTATATCAATGCTATGACTGGCGGTTCAGAAAAAGCAAAAGCCGTTAATCGTAAATTAGCTCAAGTTGCTCAAGCGACTGGTCTTGTTATGGTTACGGGATCATATAGTGCTGCTTTGAAAAATCCTGGTGATGATTCTTATCCAAGTAAGGCAGATTATCCAGATTTGTTGTTAGCGACAAATATTGGGATTGATAAATCCTATGAGCTTGGATTACAAACTATTGAAGAAATGCAACCCATTTTCTTGCAGGTTCATGTGAATCTAATGCAAGAGCTTTTGATGCCAGAAGGAGAGCGTGAATTCCGCTCTTGGAAACAAAATCTAGTTGATTACGCGACAAAAATGCCTGTTCCAGTTATCCTGAAAGAAGTTGGTTTTGGTATGGATTTAAAAACGATTGAAACTGCTTTTGAGCTGGGGATTAAAACTTTTGATATTTCAGGACGTGGTGGAACAAGTTTTGCTTATATTGAAAATCAACGTGGGGACAATCGCTCCTATCTTAATGATTGGGGTCAAACGACTGTTCAAAGTCTCTTGAATACTCAATCTATGGTCGATAAAGCTGAGATTTTAGCATCTGGTGGAGTTCGTCATCCGCTTGATATGGTGAAATGTTTAGTACTTGGTGCTAAAGCCGTTGGACTATCACGTACGGTTTTAGAGTTGGTAGAAAAATACCCAGTTGAGAAAGCCATTGATATCATTAACGGTTGGAAAGATGATTTGCGACTAATCATGTGTGCTCTTAACTGTAAAACAATTAAAGACCTAAGACAAGTTGATTATCTTTTGTATGGAAAATTGCAAGAAGTCACAAAAAAACGCTGATTCATGGGAATCAACGTTTTTTTATTATAGCATGAAGTAAACGATGGCGATGTATTGAAGTACAGAAGCAAGCAAGATAAATAGATGCCAAATCATATGATCATATGGACGTTTTCTAGCATAGAAAACAGCACCAATTGTATAAGCTAAACCACCAGCGACCATTAAACTCCAAAAAACAACTCCAGTTTTGCTAATAATACTTGGAATGATGAAGATGACTAACCATCCCATTAACAAGTAAAGAAAGAGTGAGAATTTTTCATTGATTTTCTTGGCGAAAATTTTATAAAGAATCCCAAAAATTGTAGCACCCCATTGCAATATAATAATTAAGTAACCTAACCAGCCACCAACAAGTGAAAGAGCGACAGGAGTATAAGAACCTGCAATTGCAATATAAATCATACTGTGATCAATGATACGCAAGATGAATTTTTGAGGTGAATCATATTGCATTGAGTGGTAAATGGTTGATGATAGAAACATCAAAAACAGGCTAATATCAAAAATTGACATCCCAACAGCAGCCTGCATGCCATAGTGGTGATAACTGTAAATAGCAGTAATTGGTAAAAGAACAAGCATTGCTACCGCACCAACTGCGTGAGTGACGCTATTTGCGACTTCTTCACCAAAAGAAAGGCGTTTACTGAGTTTAAGAGTCATGCTAGCTTTCATGAGATTCTCCTTCTAATTTGTGGACCAATTCATGGGTTTGAAAATACAATTTCAAAGTTTGACAAGCAGAGACAACCACAGGTGGTAAATCATCAACTTTTTCACCGTTCATACAAGCTACAAAATCATCATAACGTTTTTGCGACTGGTCATCAGCTGTCAAAAGTGCTAACGTTTGACTAATTTCTTGGATAGAAAAGACATTTTTCAAACTTGTAATCACAATCAATCGAGCAACTTGTTTGCGATTGTATTTCTTTTTTATTGGTTTTTCGAGATGTCCATGTTTGACATAATTATTTATCATTGAAGCTGTTAAGCCTTTGCCATCTTGCTGGTTGGCTTGTCCAACTTGATTAACGTAAAGCAGTACTTGGTCTAAGTACAAATCAATTTCTGGTAATTCAGACCATTTTGGATAAGTTGGTTTCATAAAGTTATATCTACCTCTTTATCTAGTATTGATAACTAGATTATATAATTATCAAAAATTAAAGTCAAGAAAAAAACTGTCCAGTGGACAGTTTTTTCACGAGCCTAGAAATAGGAAAGCGAGTCAAGTCCAGTGGACAGTTTTTTAGTTATCTCTAAGATTTAGTAAGATATGCTGAGCAGTTTCTAGATTCATATGTGGTGCTTCTAAAAGAGCTTTAACCACTTCAGAAACTTCTTTATCCTTGGCACCAGCAAGAAGTGCTAGTGATTTTGCTTGCAATTTCATGTGACCTGCTTGGATACCAGTAGATGTCAAAGCTTTAACAGCAGCAAAGTTTTGAGCTAAACCAACTGAGACAATGATTCGTGCGAGTTGACGAGCATCTGGCTGACCAAGAAGATCATGAGCGATTTTAACAGTTGGATTAAGACCGATAGAACCGCCTTTTGTTGCAATTGGCATTGGCAGCGTCAATTGACCTCGAAGGACTTGCTCATCTTCATCAAAAATCCAAGTGGCTAGACCACGGTACTGACCGTCTTTACAAGCATAGGTATTAGCGCCTGCTTCGATGGCACGCCAGTCATTTCCAGTTGCCATAACGACAGCATCAACACCGTTGAAAATGCCTTTGTTGTGAGTGCTTGCACGATAGACATCTTCCTGGGCAAGCTTGCTTGCTAAATGGAATTTGCGAGCTAATTCATGAGCTTCTTCTTTATTACGGCTGAGATAACGTAGGTCAACTTGACATTCTGCAGTTACTAAAGATTCAGTCGCATAGTTTGATAGAATTGCCATTAAACTTTTTCCGCCAGAGAGTTCTTCAAGACTTGGTACTAAAGCCTCCATCATGGTGTTGACCATGTTAGCACCCATGGCTTCCTGAGTATCAACTGTCAAATAGACAATCAGGAAATCATCTTTTTCATCGATACTCAATTCACGAGCACCACCCCCACGTTTTACAATAGAAGGGTGAGCATCGTTAGCTAAGCTTAGCAATTGTTCAGAATGTTCGACGATAGCCTTTTTAGCGGCGCTTTTATTTGGAACGTCATAAAGAGCAACTTGCCCAATCATTTTACGTGAGTGAACTTGAGTTTTGAAACCTCCAGAACGTTTGATGATTTTAGCAGCAAAACTTGCAGCAGCAACCACAGAAGGTTCTTCGGTTACCATAGGAACATTAAATACTTTGTCATCAATTTGAAAATCTGGTGCCAATGAAAATGGCAATGAAAAAGTTCCTAAAAGATTTTCAGTCATTTGATTAGCCGTTTCAAGTGACAGAAGTTTATTAGCTTTTAAGTGTTCTAAGTTATCAGCACTGATAAGTTCATTATTTTCCAGATGTTCAAGGCGTTCAGCCAACGTTTTTTTGGAGAATCCTCCCCAAGTCACTTTATTTGTCATTTACTTTACCATAGATTCTTTGATGTTCACGAATTTCTTTGAGAGCATAGGCTCCAGTTTTATATTCAGCAATAGTTGCATTGCCTTCAGAATCAATCACAGGCTCTTCAAAGAATAGTTTTTCATAGTCTTCAACTGATAAACGGATACGTTTTTTAAGTGTTTCGAGACGATTTGTTTGAAGCATATCTTTAAAACCATCGACCAGTGTTGCTGAGAAGATTTCTGCTACAGCACCGCTACCATAACTAAAGAATGCAATGTTGTCACCAGCTACAAGATTTTTAGAGTTTTCAAGGAGTGAAAGAAGCCCTAGATAAATTGACCCTGTATAGATGTTACCAACTTGTTTACTATAAATAATAGAACTTTCAAAGTTTTCTTTGAGTTTTTCTTTAAGGTCCTCTGGTAGGTTTTTATCCATTACTTTGTTGAAGCCTTTGAGAGCTAGTTTAGGGAATGGAAGGTGGAAACAGAAAGCTGAGAAGTCAGCAAGTGAAGTGTCAAAACGTTTTTGAAATTCTGCCCAAGTTGTTTTCAACATATCAAGGTATTGTTTTGTTGAGTAAATACCATTAACAAAAGGTGTCGTTGAATAGTTTGGACGCCAGAAATCCATGATATCACGTGTTTGAGCAACTGATTTATCGTTAAGAAGTAGGATACGTGGATCTTTTGAAATCAACATAGCAATACTTCCAGCACCTTGAGTTGGTTCACCTGGTGTGTTAACACCATAATGAGCAACGTCTGAAGCAATCACGAGAACTTTTGATTCTGGGTGTTTTTGAACGTGCAAACGAGCATAATCAAGCGCTGCTGTTGCGCCATAACAAGCTTCTTTCATTTCAATGCTACGAGCAAAAGGTTGGATGCCCAAGAGACTGTGAATATAAGTAGAAGCAGCTTTACTTTGGTCAACAGATGATTCAGTTGCCACAATAATCATATCGATAGTTTCTTTGTCTTCCTCGTTTAGGATACTTTCTGCTGCAGAAGCTCCAAGTGTCACAATATCGTCATTGACTGGAGTGATACTTAGGTTATTTAATAGGAGACCTTTGCTATATTTATCTGGATCAACGTTACGGCTCTCGGCCAAGTCGTCCATATTCAGCACGTATTGTGCTGTTGCAAATCCTATTTTATCAATACCAATTTTCATGAAAAAACCTTTCTCTTTATTGAATTTCCAATAAATGTTAGGGGGTTAAATTCATACTTTCTTACCTAACAAGTTATTAAAAGGCGGGGAAGTCCTTTTAAAAAAGAAATCCTTTTTTATCAAATTACGGCGTGACGAATAATTGTCCATTCATAATTCTACCACAAAGTATGCAAAAATCCCTATAAAAAATTTGTTTGTTTTAATCTTCAAAGTAATAGTAAATTCAGCCAAATTCGGTAAAAATACTAGCTTTTTTAGTGTTTTTCAGATAAAATAGGAAGGAATGATTTTTTTAAATCAATAAAATCAAAGGAGAATGGATAGCATGACTAAAGCAGATGTTATTTTTAAAGAAAATATCAAGAAAATTATGAATGAAGGGGTATTTTCAGAGAATGCACGTCCTGTTTACCAAAGTGGTGGGCAAGCAAATTCAAAATATGTAACAGGTGCTTTTGCGGAATATGACCTTAGTAAGGGTGAGTTCCCAATTACAACACTTCGTCCTATTCCTATTAAAAGTGCTATCCGAGAAATCTTTTGGATTTACCAAGATCAAACCAACGATCTCTCAGTCTTAAACGACAAATACAATGTAAAATATTGGAATGACTGGGAAGTTGATGGGACTGGTACAATCGGTGAACGTTATGGTGCAGTTGTTAAAAAACATGATATTATTCGAAAAATTTTAAAACAACTTGAAGAAAATCCATGGAATCGTCGTAATGTTATTTCGCTTTGGGATTATGAGGCATTTGAAAATACAGATGGTCTTTTGCCATGTGCTTTCCAAACCATGTACGATGTTCGTCGTGTTGACGGTGATATTTACCTTGATGCGACATTGACACAACGTTCAAACGATATGTTGGTTTCACACCATATTAATGCCATGCAATATGTCGCCCTTCAAATGATGATTGCAAAACACTTTGGTTGGAAGGTTGGTAAATTCTTCTATTTTGTTAACAATCTACATATCTATGATAACCAGTTTGAACAAGCAAAAGAATTGTTGCGTCGCGAACCAACAGATTGCAAGCCACGTTTGGTCTTGAATGTGCCAGATGGAACAGATTTCTTTGATATTAAACCTGAAGATTTTGAATTAGTTGATTACGATCCAGTGAAACCGCAATTGAAATTTGATTTGGCTATTTAATCTTTTTCATCTGATTTTCGTATCATATCTCAGCAATATTATGGGAAATCTGATAAAATGAAGGTAATGAATGAGAGGATAATATGACAAAGAAAATCGTTGCTATCTGGGCGGAAGATGAAAATCGCTTAATCGGGGTAAATGATGGTTTACCTTGGCGTCTCCCAAAAGAATTGAAGCATTTTAAAGAAACAACGATGGGACAAGCTCTTTTGATGGGGCGTGTGACCTTTGACGGTATGAAGCGTCGTATTTTGCCAGGTCGTGAAACCTTGATTTTGACACGTGATAAAACATTTGAAGCAGACGGTGTAACAGTTGTTCATGATATGGATGACGTATTTGAGTGGTTTAAGAACCATGATAAGACACTTTTCGTAGTCGGTGGAGCAAGTATTTATAAGACCTTTTTACCTTACTGTGACGCCATTATTAAAACAACAGTTCATGGTGAATTTGAAGGAGATACTTATTTCCCAGAGGTCGACTTAAAAGACTTTAAAAAGGTTTCTGAGTCATTTAATGAAAAAGATGACAAAAACGCCTACGATTTTACGATTACAGTTTTTGAAAAATAACACAGGGAGAAAGGAATGCAAAGAAGTATTTTCGGTGTATTCACGGCTCTACTAGCAGTTATCTGTTTTTTGTGTGCTCTCCCAGCACTTCGAAAAAAACGCTATGGATTGGCTGCCCTTTTGTTTTTGAATGCATTTACTAATGTTGTAAATACCATTCATGCCGTGTATGGTACCTTGTTTTAATTAATATATAGAGAAAGAATAGAGTTAGAGAGAACAAAAAATGGTTGGAAATCGAACAAATGATGTAAAAGTATATTGCTCATTTTGTGGAAAAAGCCAAGATGAAGTTAAAAAAATTATTGCTGGAAACAATGTTTTTATCTGTAATGAATGTGTGGCTTTATCCCAAGAGATTATTAAAGAGGAGTTAGCAGAAGAAGTTCTCGCAGATTTGGCGGAAGTTCCAAAACCAAAAGAATTATTAGCTACTCTAGATGAATATGTTGTCGGTCAAGAACGCGCAAAACGTGCCCTCGCAGTGGCTGTTTACAACCACTACAAACGTGTTTCTTTTGCCGAAAGTCGTGATGAAGAAGATGTTGAATTGCAAAAATCTAACATCTTATTAATCGGACCAACTGGCTCAGGGAAAACATTCCTTGCCCAAACCCTAGCTAAAAGTTTGAACGTTCCATTTGCAATTGCTGATGCGACATCATTGACAGAGGCTGGTTATGTTGGTGAAGATGTTGAAAACATCCTTTTGAAATTAATTCAGGCAGCTGACTTCAATATTGAACGCGCAGAACGTGGTATTATTTACGTTGATGAAATTGATAAAATTGCCAAAAAAGGTGAGAATGTATCAATTACTCGTGATGTTTCAGGTGAAGGGGTTCAACAAGCTCTTCTTAAAATTATTGAAGGAACAATTGCAAGTGTTCCACCACAAGGTGGTCGTAAACACCCTAACCAAGAAATGATTCAAATCAATACTAAGAATATTCTTTTCATCGTTGGTGGTGCTTTTGATGGTATCGAAGACATTGTCAAACAACGTCTTGGTGAAAAAGTTATTGGTTTTGGACAAAATAACCGTAAGATTGATGAAGGTGCTTCTTATATGCAAGAAATCATCTCAGAAGATATTCAAAAATTCGGTTTGATTCCAGAATTTATCGGACGCTTACCTGTTGTCGCAGCTCTTGAACAATTGACTACAGATGATTTGGTACGTATCTTGACTGAACCTCGTAACGCTTTGGTGAAACAATATCAAACCTTATTGTCTTATGATGGTGTTGAATTGGAATTTGATGAAGATGCCCTTCAAGCTATCGCAAACAAAGCTATCGAACGTAAGACAGGTGCGCGTGGACTTCGTTCTATCATTGAAGAAACGATGATGGATATCATGTTTGAAATTCCAAGTCGTGATGAAGTTACTAAGGTTCGTATCACCAAAGATGCTGTTGAAGGTAAAGATAAACCTATCTTAGAGATTGCCTAAGGAGAAGAGAATGACTGAGTATTTAAATACCCATAATGCCTCACTTCTGTTAAGTGCAGCTAATAAATCACATTATCCGCAAGATGATCTACCAGAGATTGCTTTGGCTGGTCGTTCTAATGTTGGAAAATCAAGTTTTATCAACACGCTTTTAGGACGTAAGAACTTAGCGCGTACTTCTAGTAAACCTGGTAAAACGCAATTGTTAAATTTCTACAATATTGATGATAAATTGCGTTTTGTCGATGTTCCAGGTTACGGTTACGCTAAGGTATCGAAAGCTGAACGTGCTAAATGGGGCAAAATGATTGAAGAATACCTTGTTAGCCGTGATAACTTACGTGCTGTTGTTAGTTTGGTTGATTTTCGTCATGATCCAAGTGCGGATGATATTCAGATGTATGAATTTTTGAAGTACTATGAAATTCCAGTTATTGTGGTAGCAACAAAAGCTGATAAAATCCCACGTGGTAAATGGAATAAACACGAATCAGCTATTAAGAAAAAATTGAATTTTGATAAATCTGATAAGTTTGTTGTCTTCTCATCAGTCGACCGTACTGGTTTGGATGAAGCGTGGGATAGCATTTTAGAAGAATTGTAATAATGAAAGTCTGAATGAAAAGATTCAGGCTTTTTTCATTGTTATAGTTTTTAACTAATGGATTGATAGTTAAACACTATTATCATTTCTTAAAATCTTGTGATATGATAGATATATTACGGATTGAGAGGCGTATATGGAAAATCATAATTTTGAAAATGAAGGTCAATTCCAGCGTAAGATGACTAGTAGACATTTGTTTATGTTATCTTTAGGTGGGGTTATTGGGACAGGCTTGTTTTTAAGTTCTGGTTACACGATTGCTCAGGCAGGTCCTTTAGGAGCTGTTTTATCTTATCTGGTTGGCGCGGTTGTTGTGTATTTGGTGATGCTATCCTTAGGTGAATTAGCAGTTGCTATGCCAGTTACAGGGTCATTTCATACCTATGCTACAAAATTCATCAGTCCAGGAACTGGATTTACAGTGGCATGGTTATACTGGATTTGTTGGACGGTAGCACTTGGAACAGAGTTCTTAGGAGCAGCGATGTTAATGGGACGATGGTTTCCAGAAGTGCCAACTTGGATTTTTGCGACATTTTTTGCGTTGGTTATCTTTGCCATTAATGCACTAAGTGTGCGAAGTTTTGCGGAAGCTGAGTCATTTTTTGCTTCGATTAAAGTTATTGCAATCATCATTTTTATCATCTTAGGACTTGGTGCTATGTTTGGGTTGGTTAGTTTTGATGGGCAACATCAGGCAATTTTATTTACTAATTTAACAGCTAATGGTGCTTTTCCTAAGGGATTTGCCGCGGTTGTTTCAGTTATGTTGGCTGTTAACTATGCATTTTCTGGGACAGAATTGATTGGGATTGCTGCTGGTGAAACCGATAATCCTAAAGAAGCTGTGCCAAAAGCTATTAAAACAACTATTGGACGCTTAGTGATTTTCTTTGTTTTGACCATTGTTGTCTTGGCTTCGCTTTTACCGATGAAGGAAGCAGGCGTTTCAACGGCCCCTTTTGTTGATGTTTTTGATAAAATGGGGATTCCCTTTGCAGCTGATTTGATGAATTTTGTTATCTTAACAGCGATTCTATCAGCTGGCAATTCAGGACTTTATGCATCAAGTCGTATGCTGTGGTCCCTGGCAAATGAAGGCATGCTTTCTCAGAAAGTTGTTAAAATCAATGAACATGGAGTTCCGATGCGTGCCTTATTGTTATCAATGGTTGGTGCGGTACTTGCTTTATTTTCAAGTATCTATGCGGCTGATACGGTTTATCTTGCTTTGGTATCTATTGCAGGTTTTGCGGTGGTGGTTGTATGGTTATCAATTCCACTAGCACAGATTCATTTTCGAAAAGCTTTTTTGAAAAATCATTCTTTGGATGAATTATCGTATAAAACACCATTTACACCAGTTTTGCCTTACGTTACAATTATTCTATTATTGATTTCTATTGTTGGAATCGCTTGGGATGCTTCACAGCGTGCTGGTTTGTATTTTGGTATTCCGTTTATTGTTTTGTGTTATTTGTATCATTATTTACGTTTTAAAAAATGGTAGGAAAAATCTTATGGGAAAATTTAAAGAAATATTAGCGTCAAATGATTATGTTATTTTGGATGGGGCGCTAGGTACTGAGTTAGAAAATCGTGGATATGACGTTTCTGGAAAACTTTGGTCGGCAAAATACTTGCTTGAAAATCCTCAAGTTATCCAAGATTTGCATAAAGATTACTTGCAATCAGGTGCTGATATTATGACAACGTCAAGCTATCAGGCAACTGTTCAAGGGCTTGAAGATTATGGCTTATCTGAAGTAGAAGCACTTAAGACGATTGCTTTGACAGTCGACTTAGCTAAAAATGCTCGTGATAACTTTTGGCAAAGTTTATCTGATGATGAGAAAGAAAAGCGTCAGTATCCTTTGATTGCTGGCGATGTTGGTCCTTACGCTGCCTATTTAGCAGATGGCTCAGAGTATACTGGAGATTATCAGCTGTCTAAAGAAGCTTTCAAAGACTTTCATCGCTCACGTATTCAAACGCTGCTTGCAGCAGGTAGTGATTTTTTGGCTATCGAAACGATTCCAAATGTAGTGGAAGCGCAGGCTTTGATTGAACTGTTAGCAGATGAATTTCCTGATACGGAAGCTTACATGTCTTTCACGGCACAAAATACTATCAGCATTTCTGATGGGACACCGATTGAAGAGGTGGCAGCTTTATGTGATAGCAGTCAGCAAGTATTGGCTTTAGGAATCAATTGTAGTCGACCAGCTATTATCTCAGGTTTGTTAAAAGGTCTTCGTGCTGCCACTCAGAAACCTTTGGTTACTTACCCAAATTCAGGTGAAGTTTATGACGGAGCAACACAAACTTGGAAATCATCACCAGATAATTCACACACGCTTTGTGAAAATAGCCAAGTATGGCATCAATTAGGTGCAAAAGTTGTTGGTGGCTGTTGTCGTACAAGACCAGAAGATATTAAATTGTTAGCTACGAAATTAAAATAAAAACGTTTGGATTTTTCCAAACGTTTTTATTTATTAGATATTTGATTTTTGAAGACGATAGCGGATAACCACGCTTGTGTAATGATAAATGATTGTGGCTAATGTGAGTGATACTATCCAAATTGTTTTGACTTGAATGAAATGGTGGATAATCGCAACAAAAACAGCACCAAAGATGAAACTAACAACAACTAGAGAGTAATTAACAGCTTGACGTTTCATTTTAGCGGTCTTGTCTTCAACGGTTAAGTAGTTATGCCATGCTGTAATCATTTTACGGTAATTTCCAGAAGTCATCAAAATCGAATAAGCATGCGATTCAATTTGACTACCAGAGAAGGTTAAGGTTAGCAAACCAGTACCTAGCGCTAGTAGAATTACCCAAAGTAAACGATTTTCTGGTAATAGGGGCAAAACAATGGTTACAAACAATAACGGTAAGATGGCGTAGGCACGCCAAAAAGCTGTTTTTGCTTTAGCACGTACACGTAATCCAAACATAAATCCGAGTGAAAAGAAGAAAACTGAGTAGAAACGGATAAGTGTTTGATGAAGTGAGCTATGACCAATATCAGCGATAAGAAAAAGAATATTTCCGGTTTGGGTGGCAACTAGTGTATCAAATTGAATCTGACAATAGACATCTAGGGCTCCACCTAAAAATCCGAGTAAGACTGCTTCAAAACGACTGTTCTGAGGCATGTATTCTAAATCATTCACACCATGTCCTTCTTTCTAATAGAGTCAACAGACTTATTGTAACATTTTATATGATAAGGTACTAGGGGATTTTTAGAAAAATCTTGTTAAAACCATATGAGAGTATAATATAGTAGAAAATATCCCAACCTAAGGAAATTAGGTTGGGATATTAGGAGATTAGGAGTGCTTAGAAAAGTTGGAATTGCCACTACATGGCTTATTTTTCGCTGATAACAAGTTCTCCGTCAACCATATCAGCTTTAAGGTGTTTAACATCTGTGTGATCAAGGTAGAAATCAGTGATTTTATCACGAATTTCTTGTTCGATAACACGGCGGAGTGGTCGAACACCCATGGCTTCATCGTAACCTTCTTCGATAAGGTGTTTTTTAGCATCATCGCTGACAACTAGATCAATACCTTTCTTAGCGATAGTCTTGCTGACTTCTGCCAACATCAAGTCAACAATGTCATTCAAATCTTCCTTAGTTAAGTGAGAGAATTCGATAATACCATTGAAACGGTTAAGAAATTCAGGACGGAAGTAAGGAGCAATACGGTCCATAATCTTCATGTCTTTGTCTTCTTGACCAGTCAAAGCTTCATTACCAAATCCAGCATTTGAAGTAGCAATGATAACAGTATTTTTGAAGTTAATTGTATTACCTTGACCATCTGTCAAACGACCATCATCCAAAACTTGAAGAAGAAGTGTGATAACTTGTGGGTCTGCTTTTTCAATTTCGTCAAGAAGGACGATTGAGTAAGGATTACGACGAACACGTTCTGTAAGAGTGTTGTTGTTGTCATCATAACCAACGTAACCAGCAGTAGTACCAATTAATTTTGAAACTGCAGTACGATCTGAGTATTCAGACATATCAAGACGAATGATAGCATCTTTTGAACCAAACATATCAAGAGCTAATTGTTTAGCAAGTTCAGTTTTACCAACACCAGTAGGTCCTACAAAGAGGAAGCTACCAATTGGTCGGTTACCTTCGTCAAAACCAGCACGGTTACGACGGATGGCACGAGCAACAGCTTCAACAGCTTCGTCTTGGCCAATAACTTTACCTTTCAAGCGACTAGCCAATTCTTTCAAACGTTCAATATCAGAAGCTCCCATGTTTGAGACAGGAACACCAGTTAGACGTTCAACGGATTCAGCAACGTCATTAACGGTAGCAGTAACTTTCTTGTCTTCAGTGTGATTATCGATTTGTTTTTGCAATTCTTCGATACGCACTTTGGCATTAAGAGCTGCTTCGTAATCTTCTTTAGCGGCAGCGGCTTCTTGTTTTTCTTTTTGTTCTGCGATTTCTTTTTCCAAAGATTTCACATCAGTAACAGGATGTTGTGCAGCTAAGTGAGCAGCAGTCATATCAATCAAGTCAATTGCTTTATCTGGCAAGCTACGTTGTGGAATGTATTGGATTGAAAAGTCAACGGCAGCTTTTAAGACATTATCTGGAAGGATAACATTGTGATGTTTTTCGTACAAGTCACGAATACCCATCAAGATATTAAAGCTGTCTTGAGCTGACGGCGCATTAACTTTTACTTCATTAAAACGACGTGCAAGTGCAGCATTTTTCAAAATAGTGTTACGATATTCGTCTTGAGTAGTTGCACCGATAACAGTTAATTCACCACGAGAAAGAGCTGGTTTAAGAATATCAGCTAAACCTTTTGAACCAGAGTCACCACCAGTAGAACCAGCACCGAGAATCTGGTGAATTTCATCGAAGAAGAGAATGATATTACCAGCATCTTTAACTTCTTTAACAAGGTTTTGGATATTTTCTTCAAAAGCTCCACGGTATTGTGTACCTGCTTCAAGACCAGCAATATCAATAGAAATAATTTCTTTATTTTTAATTGCCGCAGGGACATCACCATTGACAATAGCTTGCGCTAATCCTTCAACGACAGCTGTCTTACCAACACCGGCATCACCAACAAGAACAGGATTATTTTTTGTACGACGTGACAAGATTTCAGCTGTTTCTTGGATTTCTTTGTTGCGTCCAATAACAGGATCGAGTTCGTTATTACGGGCACGTTCAGTCAAGTTAGTTCCTAATTTTGCCAAGATGCCATCTTCTTTAGGAGTTGAAGTAGGAGTGCCTTCCTGGTATTCAGGGTTCCCTGGAAGTTTGCCTGTTTGTCGATATTGTGCAAATTCTTCAGGAGTCACTTCACGTCCGTTAATGAGGTAGCGTTTGTTTTCTGAATTATAGCCACCCATATTGCCCATTAGTTGATTGAAGATATCATCCATGTTTCCAAAAGGATCTCTTCCATAAAATTGATTGTTTGCCATATATATTACCTCTTTTCATTCTTAAAGTAGTTCCAAATGATATTATGCTATGATTTGGAAGATTGAAGGTAGTTTCTCTTTAGTCTTTACATATCGGAGTAGAGAGGTCGTATTTAAAGAGAACTATCAATTGTTCCTATCAATCACCTTCTGAGGATATAATACACCTTTGGTCAGTAAAAGTCAAAGATTTATGCGCAGAAAATACGATTTTTTTAAACCGTAAGCGTTTGATGTTTTTTAAAGTGATACTATAATATGATTTCAAAAGAAAAATTAAATTTTGAATAAGGATTATATACCTGTAATTTAATAGTAGAAAATCTTAAAAATAAAAAAATTAATAAAAAATAATCAAAAAGTGTTGACACCTTCTAGAATCTAAGTTATAATGATTAAGGTTTTGTAATGAAACTGACCTAAGACAGCAGGGGAGCCGTGCTCGTAATATTCCTGCCGAGGCACAAAACGTAATGATGAAAATAACGTATTTGTACTTTCGTGTCTAGGTTTAGGTGCGAATTTTTTTGTGCCTAGCCCAAAAATAATAACGGAGGTAAAAACTAATGAGTGAAGCAGTTATTGCTAAAAAAGCTGAACTAGTTGATGCTGTTGCTGAAAAAATGAAAGCCGCTGCATCTATCGTTGTAGTTGATTCACGTGGTCTTACAGTTGAACAAGATACAGTTCTTCGTCGTAATCTTCGCGAAAACGGTGTTGAATTTAAAGTTATCAAAAATTCAATCTTGACTCGTGCAGCTGAAAAAGCAGGTCTTGCTGAAATGAAAGATCTTTTCGTAGGACCATCTGCAGTAGCATTTTCTAACGAAGATGTTGTTGCACCAGCAAAAGTTCTTAGTGACTTTGCTAAAGACGCTGAAGCACTTGAAATCAAAGGTGGAGCAATCGAAGGCGCTGTATCTTCAAAAGAAGAAATCGCTGCCCTTGCATCATTGCCAAACCGCGAAGGACTTCTATCTATGCTCCTTTCTGTACTTCAAGCGCCAGTTCGCAACGTTGCACTTGCTGTCAAAGCAGTTGCAGACAACAAAGAAGACGACGCTGCTTAATGCGTATGGTAGCCTGAGGCTACCAACAATTATCTAATAAACATTAATATTTTTGGAGGAATCTACAATGGCATTGAACATTGAAAACATTATTGCTGAAATTAAAGAAGCTTCAATCCTTGAATTGAACGATCTTGTAAAAGCTATCGAAGAAGAATTTGGTGTAACTGCAGCTGCTCCTGTAGCTGTAGCTGCTGCTGGTGCTGCAGACGCTGGTGCTGCTAAAGACTCATTTGACGTTGAATTGACTGCAGCTGGTGACAAAAAAGTTGCTGTTATCAAAGCTGTACGTGAAGTTACAGGTCTTGGTCTTAAAGAAGCTAAAGCTCTTGTTGATGGTGCACCTGCTAACGTTAAAGAAGGTGTTGCTACTGCAGAAGCTGAAGAAATCAAAGCTAAACTTGAAGAAGCTGGAGCTTCAGTTACTCTTAAATAATAAGGTAACTACTCAAGTAGCCTAATAACACAGAACCGCTGGTCTTTGGACTAGCGGTTTTTTTGTTCTTTGAAAAGAGATTATTAATTGACATTTATAGTATGGAAGACTAAAATTTGAATAAAAGTAGCTGTTAGGAGAAGTCAAATGAAGAGATTCTCAACTTATATTCGATTGTTGTATGTAGGGGTTATATTAGTGACAATAATCTTAGCTTTCCTTTCACCGAAAGAGATTGCTCTTCACTTTAATAATAGTTTAGTAGATGAAAGTGGTAGTAAAACAAATCTTTTTATTTATCCAATTTTTACAGTTATCCTTGGAGAAGGAGGGATTCTTTGGTCAAAGTGGTACCGAAGCAAGCTTAAACTAAAAAATTATCCGATACTTTTATCCAGTGAAATTAAATTCATACAGACTTTATCATTGCTTGTTCTGATTTTTATTCTAGCAATGTTACATCAAGTTTTCTAGTTGTCTTTATCAAACAAAAGAACTCTGAAAGTTTTCAGAGTTCTTTTGTAAGTGTCTTATCTTCTAGCTCTTGACTAACATCAAGATTGAAAAATTCTGTTATTTTGATAATCATCTTTTTGACGTCTTTGGCAATAACGTCAGGCCCTTCAGGATTTTCTTTTTTTAACCAGCAGCGTAAAACGTTGTAATAGCCTCCAATGATAAAATCCATGGCATAACTAATTTTGGTAACATCTCTACTGTAGGCAAACCAAGGGAGGGTAATGCTATCATATACTTCTTTAGCGCGTCGATTGAATTGGTGGAAGAAGAGGTCAAAATGTTGATGTTTAATCAAGATTGATAACACATCACGCTCTTTATACCAAAATTCTAATGAACCAGATAGCATATCTTCAAAACTTTGTGTTTGAGCAAATTGTTGACGTTTCTGAAGGTATTCTTCAATAACTTTTTCGAAGTAATAGTTGAGAAGCTCTTGTTTATTTGAAAAATGACGGTAGAATGTTCGGCGGGAAATTTCAGAGCGTTCAAGAATCTCTTTGATTTTGATATCTTCGTATTTCTTTTCTTTCATAAGACAGATTAGGGCAAAGAAAAGTCTGTCTTTGGTATCTTTAATTTGTTTAATCTTACCGCATACCATGATATAATCCTTTCTTTTGGGGCAAAATTGGGAATATAAGTCAGTATTAGTTAAAGATATTATAGCACTCTCTTAGCAGTGATGGGGAAAAGAAGATAATTCTAAAACGTTTTCCACAAATGTAAACGTATTTATGATAGAAGATGATTACTTTTGATTGATAATGGACATAAATCTGAAAATATGTTATCATATGACGGTCAAAAAAGGGAGAGTAAGTTATGCGGCAAAAGAAAAATTCGTTTCATGTTATGTCACTGGTTTATATGGCAATCTATTTAATTGCAATTTTTTATAATATCGAGCATCATCATAAGATATTCGTTTATCTTTGGTCGGCAGTCTTTTTAGGAAATTTTGCTTTTGTTATCTATAGCCTTATGAAGCAACTAAGAAATCATAAAAATTGATTGATAATTTAGAAGTCTTGACTGACTTCTTTTTTAATACAAAAAAGCCCAATATGGGCCTTTATTATTGAGTGATACTTGCAATCAAACTGTCAGCGCTAGTGCTTGGTAATATGCGAACACGGTCTAAAGATAACAAACCATTGTTTTTGTTTGCGATTCCTTCATTAGTTGTGATACCAAGTTTGTAGTTTAGGCTAGCTGCAAGTTGAAGTGTCGTATCTGAATAACGTCCAGCTGGATAGGCAATTGTCATTGTATCTTGTGAAAGGTTATCGTCAAGATAGTTTTTAGCGTTGGACATTTCAGTTTTTTGAGTGTCAGCATTGCTAGCAGATAAATCAGGGTGACTAGAAGTGTGGCTTTGGAAGGATATGCCTTGATCTTTCATTTCTAATATTTGATCAAGTGTGAGATTACCGCTATTTCCAACAGTACTTGTGATAACGTTATTAGTTGCTTTGGCTTTATATTTTTTTAAAATGGGGTAAGCATTGTCATAGAAATCCCATAAACTGTCATCAAAAGTTAACCAAATGATTTTAGGATTTCCGTTTGGAAGGACATTTTCCGTAAGGACTTTATAGGCTTCTTCGGGTGTTAAAAAGTAGTAACCTTCATCAGATAGACGTTGAATATGGCTTTCAAATGTTGTAGGATCAACGATGAGGTTAGCGTTTGAAGCTTCTTCGGGAGCCATAACGTGAATAGCATGGTACATTAAAATCGGAAGAGAAACATCAGAATCTTGTTGAACCCAATTAACGGTATCATTGTCATTAGTAGTATTTTGATGAATTGTGGTTTGCTCAGTTGATGATGGTGTTGAGGAATTTTTAGTTGATTTTGATGAGACTTGCTCAGTTTTTTCTGATGATAAAATCATGTGGCTCTCTTTTAGTGTAAAAAAGAGCAGAGCACCTGCGACAATGCATGTTATTAAGAGAATAAAGCTAATGAGGGTAAGTGGTTTCTTGCTCTTTTTTTCGTGTTTGTGTCGTTTTTTCATGGAAATCTCCCCTGTAGATAAAAATCTGCTTTTATTGTACTACTTTTTTAGTACAGAATAAAGAATTTACCTTAAATTAGGGAAAGATTTTTAGACTTCGTTATTTTTCTGTAAATTCTGAATAATTTTATGGTATAATGTAGAAAATGTTTTTATTTGAGAAGAAGTTGAGTGCTTTAGCTCGACTTCCGTTCGAAAATTACTTACTAAGGAGAATAAGATGTCAATAAAAATTGCTTTACTCGGTTTTGGTACAGTTGCTAGTGGTGTTCCTTTCCTTTTGAAAGAAAATCATTCAAAAATTACTGAAGCAGCTCACGACACCATTGAAATCGCTAAGGTTCTTGTCAAAGACGATGAAGAAAAAAATCGTTTGTTGGCTGCCGGAAATGATTATAACTTTGTTACAAACGTTGATGAGATTTTAAGTGATGATAGCATTGACATTGTTATTGAATTGATGGGACGTATCGAACCAGCTCGTACTTTTATTACTAAGGCTCTAGAAGCTGGTAAAAATGTCGTTTCTGCAAACAAAGATTTGATTGCTACACATGGTAAAGAATTGATTGCTCTTGCAAAAGACAAGGGTGTAGCTTTCTATTATGAAGCTGCAGTTGCTGGTGGTATTCCAATTCTTCGTACTCTTGCTAATTCACTTACTTCTGATAAAGTCACTCGTATTTTGGGCGTTCTTAACGGAACATCAAACTTCATGATGACTAAAATGGTCGATGAAGGTTGGACTTACGAAGATGCATTGAAAACAGCTCAAGAACTTGGATATGCTGAAAGCGACCCAACAAATGACGTTGAAGGTATTGATGCCGCTTATAAAGCCGTTATTCTTAGTCAATTTGGTTTTGGTATGACGATTGATTTTGATGATGTGGCTCACAAAGGTATCACAACAATTACACCTGATGATGTTGCTGTCGCTCAAAAACTTGGTTATGTGATTAAACTTGTTGGTGATGTTCGTGAAGTGGAATCAGGTATTTCAGCTGAAGTGTCTCCAACATTCTTGCCAAAAGCTCATCCACTTGCAAGCGTAAACGACGTTATGAATGCTGTCTTTGTTGAATCTATCGGCATCGGCGAATCAATGTACTATGGACCAGGTGCTGGTCAAAAACCAACAGCAACTTCTGTAACAGCAGATATTATTCGTATTTGCCGTCGTATCAAAGATGGTAATGTTGGTAAATCATTTAACGAATTTGCTCGTGAAACACGTTTGGCAGACCCATCTGAAGTGACTAGCCATTACTATTTCGCCATCAATACACCTGACAAAAAAGGACAATTGCTTCGTTTGGCTGAAATTTTCAATTCAGAAAATATCTCATTTGAACAAGTGCTTCAACAAAAAGCAAATGGTACTCGTGCACGTGTTGTCATCATTACTCATTCAATGAGCAAGACACAATTGGCTGCAGTTACTGAAAAATTGGAAGCTGAAGAAGATTTCAAAGTGTTGAATACACTTAAAGTATTGGGTGAATAAGAAAACGTAACAGTTTAAAAGTGAAAGGAAAGCTCATTAGAGCGTTAATAGTGATATGAAAATTACAGTACCAGCAACCTCTGCTAATGTTGGACCAGGTTTTGACTCTGTCGGTGTTGCGGTTTCTAAGTACTTGACTATCGAGGTTTTAGAGCCTGCTGACCATTGGGAAGTCTTGCATGATTTAGGTGATGTTCCAAGTGATGAAAACAACCTTTTGATTACAACTGCTTTGCAAGTGAAATCAGATTTAAAACCTCATCGTATTAAGATGATTTCTGACATTCCTTTGGCACGTGGTTTAGGATCATCATCATCTGTTATTGTTGCAGGAATTGAGTTAGCCAATCAATTGGCTGGCTTGAACCTGTCTGATGATGAAAAATTGACACTTGCAACTAAAATTGAAGGGCATCCAGATAACGTAGCGCCAGCTATTTTTGGTAATCTAGTGGTGTCATCATACGTTGACGGAAAAGTAAATAGCACAGTGGCTACTTTCCCAGAAGCATCATTTGTTGCTTTTATCCCAAACTATGAATTAAAAACAAGCGATAGCCGTAATGTTTTACCTGTTCAATTTTCTTACAAAGAAGCAGTAGCAGCCTCATCAATTGCCAATGTTGCTATTGCGGCGCTTTTGACAGGTGATTTGGAAAAAGCTGGGAAAGCTATTGAAGAAGATCTTTTCCATGAACGTTTCCGTCAAAAATTAGTTAAAGAATTTGCTCAGATTAAAGAAAAAGCGCATCAAGTTGGAGCTTATGCAACTTATCTTTCAGGAGCAGGACCAACTATTATGGTTTTGGCATCAAAAGAGCAAGAAACAGATGTTTTTGAAGCTATTAAATCACTTCATTTAAATGGTGAAGTTGTTGCTTTACATGTAGATACTAAAGGAGTTTTTGTTGAAAAAGACTAATTTAGGTTTTCTACTTGGTTTAGTAACCTACATTTTATGGGGCTTTTTATCCCTTTATTGGAAATTACTTTCAGGTGTTAGTTCATATAACACCTTTTCTTATCGTATTATTTTTACGGTGTTTACTATGCTAGTTTATATGGTGCTCTCACGTAATCAAAAGCGGTATCGAAGCGAAATACATGACTTATTAACCAACAAGAAAAAATTGTTTCAGATGGTAATGGCAAGTTTTTTGATTGCCATTAACTGGCTCATCTATATTTATGCGGTAGCTCATGGCCAGGCGACACAAGCAAGTTTTGGTTATTATATTATGCCACTGTTTTCGATTTTACTGGCTATGATTTTCTTACACGAGCGTTTGAGTCCATGGATGACTCTAGCTATTATCATTGCAGGAATAGGTGTAGGCGTTTTAGCCTTTGACACTGGCCAAATACCACTTGTATCAATCATTTTAGCCCTATCTTTTGGTCTATATGGATTGGTCAAGAAAAATATTAGGCTTTCAAGTGATGTGGCGATGCTGGTTGAGAGTAGCCTAGTGACACCATTTGTTTTAATCTATTTATTAGCCTTTAGTAAAGAAAGTATGCTGGATTATACTTGGCTTGAAAATAGTTTATTAATACTTTCTGGCGTGGTAACAGCTGTTCCTTTGCTGTTATTTGCCGAAGCTGTTAAACGGGCACCGTTAAACATTATTGGGTTCATTCAATACATTAATCCAACCATTCAATTGATTATTGCAGTTCTCATTTTTAAGGAGACAATAGCTTCAGGACAGCTCAAAGGTTTTGTCTTTATCTGGATAGCCATTGTTGTTTTTGTTCTTGGACAATTAATTGTCATGCGAAAAAATAAGTAGTTTGGAGCTAATATGCACAAAAAGACTGTTGTTGATTTTAAGGAACTAGGTCAGCGTTTGATTTTCGAGAAACCTTTAGCAGAGCTAGCAACAAAATCAGTAGCTGATGTTAAGAAAATCTTAAAAGCAGTAGAAGATTATCAAAAACAAGGTTACTATGTTGTTGGTTATCTAAGTTATGAGGCTGGAAAAACCTTTGATGAAAAGTTTACACTCAAATCGCAGCCTCTTTCTGGTGAGTATCTTGCTTATTTTACGGTCCATCAGGCTGCCAAAAAAGAAGCTTTTCCCAATCAATCACAGAAATCCGTCTTTTTGCCAAAACATTGGCAGTCAAAAATAAAAAAAGCTGATTATGAGAAAGCTATTCATAAGATTAGAGAAGAAATCAGGCAGGGAAATACCTATCAAGTAAACTATACTTTGCAATTAACGAGTCAATTAGAGGGTGATGCTTTTGAGTTATATAATCATTTAGTGGTTGAACAAGAAGCAGCTTATAATTGTTATATTGAACACGATGATTTTGCCATTTTGTCTGTCAGTCCTGAGTTATTTTTTAAGAAAAAGGGGCAACAGTTAGTGACACGTCCGATGAAAGGAACAGTTGCCCGTGGTAACACTGACAAGCAAGACTTGGCTAACAAAGAATGGCTAGCACATGATAGTAAAAATCGTGCTGAAAACATGATGATTGTTGATTTGTTACGCAATGATATGGGACGTATTTCAGAAATTGGTAGTGTTCAGGTTACCAAACTTTGTGATGTTGAGCAATATTCAACAGTTTGGCAAATGACCTCAACTATAGAAAGCCAGTTACAGACCGATAAAACTCTCTTAGATGTTTTTTCTGCTCTTTTTCCTTGTGGTTCAATCACAGGCGCTCCGAAAATTGCTACCATGTCGATTATCGACCAGCTAGAGCCCCATCCTCGTGGTGTTTACTGTGGAGCAATCGGAATTTGTCTACCCAATGATGATGCTATTTTCAATGTTGGTATTCGTACCATTCAAAAGCATGGCAGTCAAGCGATTTATGGTGCTGGCGGCGGCATTACTTGGGGTAGTAATTGGAAAGACGAGTTTAAGGAAACGTGTGATAAATCTGCGGTTTTGTATCGTAATCAACCAAAATTCGATTTAATTACCACAGCAAAAGTATCTGGCAAGCAAGTCATCTATTTAGAGGAGCATATTAAGCGCTTGAAAGAATCAGCAAGGTATTTTGCTTATCCATTTTCAGAAAAGATGTTTTATGCCAACTTGTCAAGTCAGCTTAAAAAACTAGATGATTGTGATTATCGTATGAGACTGTCACTGAATCGTAAGGGAATATTTAAGTTTGAAACTGTGAAACTTCAAGCACTGCCACAATCATATTTGCAAGCTAGGCTTGTTAAGCGTAATGAGTCGATTGAAACGCCATTTACCTATTTTAAGACGTCTTATCGTCCTCATCTTCCAAGTAGTGAAAATGAGAGTATTTATATTTCAGAAAATGGTTATCTTCAAGAGACGAGCATTGGCAATCTAATTTTAGAAATAGACGGTAAATGGTACACACCACCAGTTGACGTTGGCATTTTAAATGGTATTTGTCGTCAGCGTCTTATAAAAGAAGGACGTGTTGTTGAGCGTTATTTGACAGAAGCTGATTTAGCAAGAGCCAGTCATCTATATGCTTGTAACAGTGTTCGTGGTGTTTATGAAATTACTGTCATTTAAATAGCAAGTAGCTCTGTCTAAAATCATTAGATTGAGCTTGCTTGTGCTATAATAGAAGTGTTATTGTATTTTTATAAGAGAAAGGTATATGCGCTAAAAGCTTATCATTGAAAGATTTAGAGGTAAATGTCTCAATCTTATTTTTAATGTCAACAACTTTTGGTCATAGTAGGACATTCATCAAATGAATTATCAAGAAGCTTTAGATTGGATTCATGGCAAGTTAAAATTTGGTATTAAGCCTGGATTAGAGCGAATGGCTTGGATGCTAGAAAAACTTGGTAATCCTCAAGAGAAGCTTGCCGCTGTTCATGTTGTCGGGACAAATGGTAAAGGATCAGTTACTAGCTATTTACAACATATTTTTTCACTGGCTGGCTATGAAGTTGGGACATTTACGTCACCATATATTGTCGATTTTCGTGAACGTATCAGCTTAAATGGGCAAATGATTTCAGAAAAAGATTTTCTTGAATTGGTTGAACGTGTTCGTCCAGTTGTGGAACGATTGTCTGTTGAAACTGATCTGGAACCTGCAACAGAGTTTGAAGTTATTACTGTCTTAATGTTTGAATATTTTGGTCACATGCATCCAGTAGACATTGCGATTATTGAGGCTGGAATGGGTGGCCTTTATGACTCAACGAATCTCTTTAAGGCTTTGGCAGTCCTTTGCCCGTCAATTGGTTTAGATCACCAGAATGTTTTAGGGCAAACTTATGCAGAAATTGCTGCGCAAAAAGTTGGTGTTTTAAAAGAAAAGGTACCATTTATTTTTGCAACAGATCGTGCGGATGTTTGTCAGGTTTTTGCAGACAAAGCCGAGGCTTGTCATAGCCCACTTTACGAATTTGGTAAAGATTTTTCAGTAAAAGAAAATGAAAATGGTTTTGACTATCAAGGACAAGACACTCTTGGACAAGTTGAATTAGCTATGCCAGGAAAACATCAAATCAGTAATGCCAGTCTTGCGATTACAGCAGCACTTATGTTACGTGATCAGTATCCGAAAGTGACTAAGGAGTTTATCAAGGCTGGTTTAGCTCAAACGCATTGGGTAGGACGTACAGAATTAGTCTTTCCTAATGTCATGATTGATGGGGCTCATAACAATGAAAGTGTTCAAGCTCTTGTTAATGTTATGCAAAAATATAAAGATAAACACTTGCATATTTTATTTGCAGCGATCGATACCAAGCCTATTGATTCAATGCTTGAATTACTCAGTCAGTTATCTGATGTTGATGTGACAAGTTTTGTTTATCACAATGCTTTACCGCTAGAAAAATACCCAAGTCAATACCATAAAGTTGCTAAATGGCAAGATTGGATTGATCAGATTGACTTTGGTAGTCAAGAAGATTTTTATCTTATTACTGGCTCACTTTACTTCATTTCTCAAGTACGTCCTGTACTTTTGTCAAGACAGCAAAATTAAGCTATAATAGAAAAAATAAAAAGATTGGAAAAGAAAATGGCAAATCAAGAAAAACTCGAAGCAGCAGTTTACCAACTTTTAGAAGCTTTAGGAGAAGATCCAAAACGCGAAGGGTTATTAGATACTCCTAAACGTGTTGCAAAAATGTATCAAGAGATGTTTTCAGGGTTAAATCAAGATCCAAAAGATCAATTTACAGCCGTATTTACTGAAAATCATGATGAAGTTGTTCTCGTTAAAGATATTCCGTTTTACTCAATGTGCGAACACCACTTGGTTCCTTTTTATGGGAAAGCTCATGTTGCTTATTTGCCAAGTGATGGTCGTGTAACTGGTCTTAGTAAATTAGCGCGTGCTGTTGAAGTGGCTAGTAAACGTCCTCAGTTGCAAGAACGTTTGACTGAGCAAGTAGCTACAGCTTTGGAAGAAGCGCTTCACCCAAAAGGTATTTTTGTGATGATTGAAGCTGAGCATATGTGTATGACAATGCGTGGTATTAAAAAACCAGGCAGCAAAACAGTGACAACCGTTGCTAAAGGTATTTTTAAAGAAGATCGTGAAGAACGTAAAGAAATTTTATCTTTGATTTTAGGAAAATAGTTAGATAGATTGCTAAGGGGACTGTTATGAAAATTGGTAAACACGATATTGATGGAAAAGCTTGTATTATGGGCGTTTTAAATGTTACTCCAGATTCATTCTCTGATGGTGGGTCGTATACATCGGTTGAGAAAGCCCTTGCTCAAGCTGAAAAAATGATTGCTGAAGGAGCTAAAATCATTGATGTTGGTGGCGAATCAACACGTCCAGGTTATACCTTTGTTGAAGCTCAAGAAGAAATCGATCGTGTTGTACCAGTCATCAAAGCATTAAAAGAAAAATTTGATGTTTTGGTTAGTATTGATACTTATAAGACTGAAACAGCCCGTGCAGCCTTAGAAGCTGGTGCCGATATTTTAAATGATGTTTGGGCAGGTCTTTATGATGGTCAGATGCTGGCACTAGCCGCCGAAAAAAATGTTCCAATTATCTTGATGCATAATCAGGAAGAAGAAAAATATGACAATATCACCAAAGAAGTCTGTGATTTCTTGACTGAGCGTGCTCAGGCAGCACTTGATGCTGGAGTTGCACGTGAAAATATTTGGATTGATCCTGGTTTTGGTTTTGCTAAAAATGAAGCACAAAACATTGAACTTTTACAAGGTTTAGAGGCTGTTTGTCAGCTTGGTTATCCAGTTCTTTTTGGTATTTCACGTAAACGCACAGTTGATTATCTGCTAGGTGGTGGCACTCTTGCAACAGAACGTGATATGGGAACAGCAGCATTATCTGCTTGGGCGATTGCTAAGGGTTGCCAAATTGTCCGAGTTCATAATGTTGATGTCAATCGAGACATCGTTAAAGTGATTAGTCAACTCGTTTGAAAGGAGTAAGAGAAGAAGGGTAAGTTTGAGAAGCTTTCTCAGACTTTCTTCTTTGTTAGCAAGAATATGGATAAAATTCATTTAAAGGGTTGCCGATTTTACGGATATCACGGGGCTTTTAAGGAAGAACAGACTTTGGGTCAAATTTTTGTTATTGATTGTACGTTATCTGTAGATTTACAAAAGGCATCACAATCAGATCATCTTGAAGATACTGTTCACTATGGCTTAGTTTTTGAAGCCATCAAAAAGCAGGTGGAAGAAAACAAATATGCATTAATTGAACGTTTAGCTGGTGCGATTTGCCAAGATATCTTTGATCAATTTCCACCTGTTCAAGCAATCACCTTAAAAATCTCTAAAGAAAATCCGCCGATTAACGGACATTATGATTCTGTTGGGGTTGAGTTAGAACGGGAGCGAGCATGACTAAAGTTTATTTGAGTTTAGGTAGCAATATAGGAGATAAAAAAGCTTATCTTGATGCGGCTCTTGATAGACTAAATCAACTTCCCCAAACATCGGTTACACTTGTTTCTTCATTCTATGAAACAGCTGCTTGGGGTAAGACTGACCAAGATGATTTTTTGAATATCTGTTGTGAATTAGAGACAAGCTTATCTGCGCAGCAGTTATTGTTAGATTGCCAGCAAATTGAGAAAGACTTGGATCGTGTTCGCCATGAACATTGGGGTCCACGTACGATTGATATTGATATTCTTTTGTATGGTACAGAACGTATTGAAACAGATAATCTTAAAGTACCGCACCCATATATGACAGAGCGTGCATTTGTTCTTGTGCCTCTTCATGAGATTGCCCCATCACTTAAGCTTTGTGGCGAATCGATTACATCTTATTTAAAAACATTAAATCTTGAAGAAGTGCGAAAACTTCAGTCTTAAATATCGTCAAAAGCTGATTTTTTTGTTATAATTAAGGTCGGCTTTATGCCGACTTTTTTAGTAAATAAAAAAATCATTTGATCGTAAATGAGCTAATAATATTTTCAAGGTATTAGTTGATTTTAATCAAATGGTTACTATAATTTTGATTAATAGTTTTAGAGTTGGAAGAAAATGTTAGAATTTTTAAATGATGAACTAAAAGGAATTGATATTCGTGTTAACGAACCTTTAAAAAAATATACGTACACTAAAGTGGGAGGTCCAGCAGACTATCTCGCTTTTCCACGTAATCGTTATGAATTAATTCGTATTGTTGAATTCGCTAACAAAAATGATATTCCATGGATGGTACTTGGAAATGCTAGTAATATCATTGTTCGTGATGGTGGTATCCGTGGTTTTGTTATCATGTTTGATAAATTAAATACCGTTACAGTGAACGGTTATGTTATTGAAGCAGAAGCTGGTGCTAACTTGGTTGAGACAACACGTATTGCCAAATACCATAGCTTAACAGGTTTTGAGTTTGCTTGTGGTATTCCAGGTAGCGTTGGTGGTGCTGTCTTTATGAATGCTGGTGCTTACGGTGGTGAAATTTCACACGTTTTGGTTTCAGCACAAGTCCTTACCAAAGAAGGTAAAATTAAGACAATTGAAGCACGTGATATGAAATTTGGTTATCGTCATTCAGCTGTTCAAGATAGCGGAGATGTTGTGATTTCAGCGAAATTTGGCCTTAAACCAGGTGATTATGTCTTGATTGAACAAGAAATGGCACGTTTGACTCACTTACGTGAATTAAAACAGCCTCTTGAGTATCCATCTTGCGGTTCAGTATTTAAACGTCCTGTGGGACACTTTGCCGGTCAATTAATTACAGAAGCTAATTTGAAAGGACATCGCATCGGTGGTGTTGAAGTTAGTAAGAAACATGCCGGATTTATGGTAAATGTCGCTGACGGTACAGCTCAAGATTATGAAGACTTGATTGCTTACGTTATTGACACTGTTGAGAAAAATTCAGGCGTTCGCTTAGAACGTGAAGTTCGCATTATCGGCGAGAAAAAAGATTAAAGAAGCTCCATGGAGGTTTTATGAGAATTGACTAATCCAATTATTGCATTTAAAAACGTATCAAAAGTATTTGAAGATAACGGTACTGTTGTTTTAAAGGACATTAATTTTGAACTTGAAGAAGGAAAATTTTATACCTTACTTGGTGCTTCTGGTTCAGGAAAATCAACGATTTTAAATATCATTGCTGGTTTGTTAAAACCAACAACTGGTGATGTTTTCCTTGATGGAGAACGTATCAATGATATTCCCATTAATAAGCGTGATGTTCACACCGTTTTTCAAAATTACGCTCTTTTCCCACACATGAATGTTTTTGAAAATGTCGCTTTTCCTCTAAAATTAAAAAAAGTTGACAAAAAAGAAATCGAACGACGTGTGGGTGAAGCGTTAAAAATGGTACGTTTGGCTGGTTTTGAGAAACGTCCAATTCAGAAGTTATCTGGTGGTCAACGTCAACGTGTTGCGATTGCGCGTGCTATTATCAATGAGCCTCGTGTTGTCTTGCTGGACGAGCCTTTATCAGCCTTGGATTTAAAACTACGTACAGAGATGCAATACGAGCTTCGTGAATTGCAACAACGTCTTGGTATTACTTTTGTCTTTGTTACACACGACCAAGAAGAAGCTCTAGCAATGTCAGACTGGATTTTTGTCATGAACGATGGCGAAATCGTACAATCTGGTACACCAGTTGATATTTATGATGAACCAATTAACCATTTTGTAGCAACCTTTATTGGAGAATCAAATATCTTACCAGGTAAGATGATTGAAGATTACTTGGTTGAATTTAATGGAAAACGTTTTGAGGCTGTTGATGGTGGTATGCGACCAAATGAGGCCGTTGAAGTGGTGATTCGTCCAGAAGATTTGCAAATTACCATGCCAGAAGAAGGAAAATTACGTGTTAAAGTTGATACACAGCTTTTCCGTGGTGTGCATTATGAAATTATCGCACATGATGAGCTTGGCAATGAATGGATGATTCATTCAACTCGTAAGGCGATTGAGGGCGAAGTGATTGGTCTTGATTTTACACCTGAGGACATTCACATCATGCGCCTTAATGAAACAGAAGAAGAATTTGATGCCCGTCTTGAGGAATATGTTGAAATGGAAGAGCATGAAGATGGTTTGATTCATGCAATTGAGGAGGAGCGAAATGAAGAAAAATAGTTTCTTCTCGATTCCATATATTTTATGGTTGCTGCTGTTTGTTATTGCTCCAGTCATTTTGATTTTATGGCAGTCTTTCTTTGATATTCAAGGTCATTTTACTTTGGCTAATTACAAGACTTTCTTTAGTTCTTGGACTTATCTAAGAATGAGTTTTAACTCGATTTTGTACGCAGCTATTATTACCTTAGTAACTTTGTTGATTTCTTACCCAACTGCCTATTTTTTAACGCAGCTAAAGCACAAACAGTTATGGTTAATGCTTGTGGTTTTGCCAACTTGGATTAATCTCTTGTTAAAAGCTTACGCTTTTATGGGGATTTTTGGACAACATGGTGGCGTTAACGCCTTCTTATCATTTGTCGGTATTGGTCCAAAACAAATTTTATTCACAGATTTTTCATTTATCTTTGTTGCTTCTTACATTGAAATTCCATTTATGATTTTACCGATTTTTAATGCATTGGATGACATCGATGATAATCTTATCAATGCCAGCCATGATTTGGGTGGGAATAATTTCCAAACATTTACTAAGGTTATATTTCCACTATCATTAAATGGTGTAAGAAGTGGTGTTCAGTCAGTCTTTATTCCTAGTTTGAGTTTGTTCATGTTGACACGTTTGATTGGTGGTAACCGAGTCATTACTCTTGGTACGGCTATTGAACAACACTTTTTAACAACACAAAACTGGGGAATGGGTTCAACCATTGGTGTGATTTTGATCATGGCAATGCTTGTGATTATGTGGATGACTAAGGAGAGACGAAAATGAAAAAATTTGCGAATTTATATTTGACATTTGTCTTTATCATCCTATACATTCCAATTGCTTATCTGATTTTCTACTCATTCAATCAAGGCGGTGATATGAATGGTTTCACTGGTTTTACCATGGAACACTATTCAGAAATGTTTGCTGATAATCGTTTGATGCTGATTTTGGTGCAAACTTTCTTTCTAGCCTTTTTGAGTTCGATTATTGCAACAGCGATTGGAACATTTGGAGCAATCTTCATCTATCAAGCACGTCGTAAACACCAACAATCAATTCTTTCGATGAATAATATCTTGATGGTGGCACCGGATGTTATGATTGGTGCAAGTTTCTTGATTCTCTTTACTCGTTTGGCTGATATTTTCCATTTCAATCTTGGATTTATGACAGTCTTGCTTAGTCATATCGCCTTTTCAATTCCAATTGTCGTGCTTATGGTCTTGCCACGACTTAAGGAAATGAATGATGATATGATTAATGCTGCCTATGACCTAGGGGCAACACCATGGCAAATGCTTAAAGAGGTTATGTTGCCATATCTTACACCTGGTATCATATCAGGTTTCTTCATGGCGTTTACTTATTCACTAGATGATTTTGCCGTGACCTTCTTTGTTACTGGTAATGGATTTTCAACGCTTTCTGTTGAAATCTATTCACGTGCAAGACGAGGAATCTCCCTTGAAATCAATGCACTTTCAACGATTGTCTTTATCTTTAGTGTCTTGCTTGTAATTGGCTATTACTTTATTTCACAAGATAAGAAGGGAGAACGTGATGCGTAGATTATATTCATTTGTTTTTGGACTTATTGCGGTAACCCTTATCTTATTTGGTGTTTCAATATACATGCAAAAGACCTCAAGTTCTTCAAGTCAATCTGATAAATTAGTGATTTACAACTGGGGAGATTACATTGACCCAGATTTAATTACAAAATTCACCAAAGAAACTGGAATTGAAGTGCAGTACGAGACATTTGATTCCAATGAATCAATGTACACTAAAATCAAACAAGGCGGAACAACTTACGATATTACCGTTCCGTCTGATTATATGATTGATAAGATGCGCAAAGAAAATCTTCTGATCAAATTGGACAAATCAAAAATTGTTGGTTTAGATAATATTGGTCAAGAATATCTTGGCATGAGTTTTGATAAGAATAATGATTATTCAGTCCCATATTTCTGGGGAACGCTTGGTATTGTATACAATGATACCATGGTTGATAAAGCTCCAGAACATTGGTCAGATTTGTGGAAGCCAGAATATAAGAATGACATCATGCTTGTCGATGGTGCTCGAGAAGTGATGGGAATCGGTCTTGGAACACTTGGCTATAGCTTAAATACCAAGTCTATGAAAGAATTAAATGCAGCTTCAGCGAAATTAGATGATCTTACGCCAAATATCAAAGCTATTGTTGGTGATGAGATGAAAGGTTATATGATAAATGGTGATGCTGCAATTGGCGTTACTTTCTCCGGTGAAGCTAGTGAAATGCTTGATTCTAATGAGCATTTGCATTATGTGGTGCCTAGCGAGGGATCAAATCTTTGGTTTGATAATTTGGTGATTCCAAAAACAGCTAAACACATCAAAGAAGCTTATGCTTTCATTAACTTCATGTTAAAACCTGAAAATGCTGCACAAAATGCGGAATACATTGGCTATGCCACTCCAAATGATGAGGCTAAAAAGCTTTTACCTGATGAGGTTAAGGAAGATAAAGCATTTTATCCGCCAACAGAAACATTTAAACATTTAGAGGTTTATGATAATCTTGGCCAAAAATGGCTTGGTATTTACAATGATTTGTACTTACAATTTAAGATGTATCGTAAATGATTATTAAAGAGTTTGGATTTTTCCAAGCTCTTTTTTTGATGAGGTCGAAATCAGCTTAAAGTTTTGATAAAATAGTAGTGAGATATTTTTTGAAAAAAGTTTGAAATTATTTTGGCATTTTCAATAGGATTAGTTAGGAGTCTAAAATGGAAAGTTATCGTAGAGAGTACGAATTTTCACTGTCCTCAATTTTAAGCTTTGTATGGCGTGGTGTTATTGTAGGCTGTGTTTCAGGAAGTGTGGTCAGTCTCTTTCGTCTCTTGATTGCTAAAATTTTTGCACAAGTTGTAAAATGTTATGAGCTATCACATGAACAGCCGGCCTTGTTAGGCTTGATTTTGCTAGTCAGTGTCGTTATTGTTATAATCATTGGCTTTCTAGTTAAGTCAGATCCGGATATAAAAGGTTCCGGAATTCCGCATGTCGAAGGTGAGTTAAAAGGCTTGCTTCACCCTGACTGGTGGTCTGTGCTTTGGAAAAAATTTGTCGGTGGTGTCCTTGCGATTTCAATGGGATTTATGCTAGGGCGTGAAGGTCCAAGTATTCAATTAGGTGCCATGGCAGGAAAAGGTGTGGCAAAATCATTGAAAGCTCAACGAATAGAACAACGTGTTTTTATTGCAAGTGGTGCGGCAGCAGGATTGTCAGCTGCTTTCAATGCCCCAATTGCTGGCTTACTTTTTGTGGTTGAAGAAATTTATCATCAATTTTCACGATTGGTCTGGATTTCAGCTCTTGTTGCTAGTTTGGTGGCTAATTTTATTTCTTTGAACATTTTTGGTTTAACTCCTGTTCTTGCAATGCCAAGCGATCTTGCCATTTTACCCTTAAATGATTATTGGATTCTTTTGTTACTGGGTGCTTTTTTAGGAGTAATGGGTTATTTTTATGAAAAAGTAACTTTGAATGGAAGTATTTTTTATGATTTCTTAGGTAAAATCTGCCATCTTCCAAATTATTTTTATGGTATTTTTGCAGCGGTTCTGATTTTACCAATTGGTTATTTTTACCCACAATTATTGGGTGGTGGAAATGGCTTAATTACTTCTCTTTCGACAAGTCATTTAACCTTAGCAGTTGTTTGTCTTTACTTCATTATTCGTTTTGTATGGAGCACGCTCAGCTATGCTAGTGGTTTACCAGGCGGTATTTTCCTTCCCATTTTGACCTTGGGGTCACTATTAGGATTTGCTTTTGGTCTTGGTGCGCAGCAACTAGGTTTAATTGAAACATCGGTTTTGGTTAATTTTATTGTTCTTGGTATGGCTGGGTACTTTGGGGCTATTTCTAAAGCTCCGCTAACCGGTATTATTTTGGTGACTGAGATGGTGGGAGATTTCCGTCAATTGATGACGATTGCGATTGTGACGCTTGTGGCTTATATCATTATGGATGTGCTAAAAGGTGAACCAATCTATGAAGCAATGTTAGCAAAATTATCAGTTCCAAAAGATCGTGAAGTGATTGAACCAACGTTAATTGAATTAACTGTATCAGGTAAAATTGCAGGTAAACGTGTTCGTGATTTAACCTTGCCTAAGAATGTGCTCATTACAACACAAATTCATCACAAAAAATCAGAAGTGGTTTGTGGAAGTACTATTTTAAATGCTGGTGATACGATTTTCTTAGTCGTTAATGAGCCAGAAATTGGTAAGGTTCGAAAATTGTTAATGTAATTTGAGTTATAAAATCTTTTTTGTATCCCCTTTCATTTTGAAGGGAGTTTTGGTACAATGGATATCAGTAAGAGGATTGTTACTGGTTAAGCAGGCAAAACCTAGTGTACATATGAAGTCATTGTGTTTCGAAACACATTACCTTTTGTGTACGCTAGTTTTGCCTTTTCTTTCCGAAATTTTTGAGGGAGTAGTAGATATAATGAAGATAGATAAAGTCTATAATAACAATGTTGTCTTGGCTAAAGGTGACCAAGGAGAAGAAATCATTGTTATGGGAAGAGGTCTTGGTTTTCAAAAGAAATCTGGCGATGAAATTGAGCCTGCTTTAGTTGAAAAAACATTTGTTATGCAAGATAGTACTGCTACAAATGAATTAACGCGTGTCTACATTGACTTGTCACCACTAGAGACAGAAGTAGTTCTTGATATTATTAAGCATGGGCAAGAAGTATTAAAAATGACATTTGATACAGCTTTTTATATTGCTCTTGCTGACCATTTGCACTACACGCTGCAGAGAACTCGTGAAAATTTGGTTATTCAAAACCCTTTGTCTTGGGAAATTCGCAAATAGAAAGAAGCTAAGGCAAAATGCCTAGCTTCTTTTCTTGTTATAATTGGCTTTTTACAAGAAGGATTACTGGTGTATCAAAAAGCTAAGCAAGAATTGATATGCTTAGCTTTTTTTAATTTTTATGGATGTAGGCCAATATAATGCTTCTTTTTAAATTGTTTCCGGTATTGACTTGGTGTCAATTCATAGTAGCGTTTGAATTGACGATTGAAATTTGATAAGTTATTAAATCCAACAGCTGTAGCAATTTCAAGGACTGGATCTGAGGTATTAATCAACATATCACAAGCCTTGTTTAAACGTACTTGAATGATAAATTCAGTGCACGAACTTCCAGTATGTTGTTTGAAGACTGCCATGAAGTGTGTTTTACTATATCCCATAAACTGAGAAAGGTAGTCAATCGATAGATTCTTTTGGTAATTATTATTAATAAAATCTATCAGTTCACGAATTTGTTCATTCTTTCGGTAGGTATCATCGGTATTTTTTCGTAAGACGTAATGATGATAAAAGAGTAGATAGAGGAACTCATTGAGTTTTGATTTAAGCATGAGTTCAAAGTGACGTCCTTCGTTTTTTGAAAGCTCAAAAATCGTGAAGAGGCACTCTTTGATTTCTTCATAACCTTCCATTCCTGGTTGAATACGCGGAACAAATTTGTAAAGGCTAGTCTGCAAAGGTTGTAAGTAACGCAAGCTTACCTGGTCAACAATAGAATAGCCAATCATATCTAAGTGAAATCGGAAAGTATCAGTGACATGTCTTTGATTTTCTAAAGGATGAATAGAGTGCATGCCATTGGGTCTTATGAGGATAATATCACCTGCTTGACTATTAAAGTAATCATAATCAATGTGAAAGCGAGCAGAACCTTCGTAGATATAATTGATTTCAATTTCTGGATGCCAGTGAAAAAGCACGTCAGGACGGCCATTTTCAACCACTGTACTGTAATAATCATAAGGGAGAAGGTGTTTGTTCTCATCTATTTTTATTTCTTGTGCGGAGTCTGGTTGTTTCATATAATAACCCTTCTAATCATATCATAGTATTATAGTTCTTCTATATTGTAGCACAATTGGTTTAAAAATGGAAGCGTATACTAGAAAAGGTTTTCATAAAAAACATCAAAAAATATCAGATGAAAGTATTATAATTGAGAAGGATAATGCTAGAATGTCGCAAACCAAGCGATTATAATAAGCCTATAAAATCAGATAGTAAGACCTTAATTAGATCGAACTAGATAATGATTTTATAGTGTTCTTGACACAATTGTTTACTTTTTAGAGAGCTCCACAGTACGATTTCCTTTCCTTTGTTTGCTGTGGGGCTTTTTGATTTGAAAAAGTATTCTTTTATGAAACAACTGTTTCTTTTAGAAATTTTATAGTAAAAGTAGTAGAATGAAAGGGTAAACATAATACTATTTAGTCATTCAAGGAGGAATTAATCATGGAAGAATTGAAAAATGTTCTCTTAGCTGGTATTGGTTTGACGTCTATGACTTTGGAAAAAGCAGATGCTTTTGTAAAAGAATTAGTTGAAAAAGGTCGCCTCACTGTTGATGAAGGAAAAGAATTGCAATCTGAGCTAAAACGTAAAAGTGAAGATGAAGCTCAAGAATTTCTTAGTCAATTAGATGCTAAAACTAAAAACGTTCAATACGCTACCAAAGAAGATGTTTCTCGTCTTGAAGACAAAATTGATGCACTTTTGAAGCAATCAAATATCTTACATTAGAAATATTGGTGGGTTATGTCAGGGAGACGTTTAAGAGAAATCATTGGTGCCTTCAGTTCAGTAGGGCTAACCTCTTTAATTGAAAAAGGAAAAGCAGTAGAAGATAAGTCTACACCGCGTAAGCTTCGTTTAGCTTTCGAAAAATTAGGTCCAAGTTTTGTTAAAATTGGGCAAATCTTATCGACCAGAAGTGATTTATTTCCAGAAGCTTATGTTAGAGAGTTAAGTAAGTTACAGAGTAATGTCCTTCCCTTGCCTCAAGAAATCGTTATGGAGGCTATCTCTGATGAGCTTTCAGGTCCAGTTTCAGCTTATTTTGCTGAAATCACGCCAGAACCTTTGGCAAGTGGGTCAGTAGCTCAGACACATCGAGCTCGTTTATTAAATGGACGCGATGTCATTATTAAAATTCAGCGTCCACATTTGCCTGAAATCATTGAAGAAGATTTAACGCTTTTGATTCGTCTGTCAAGACGTGTTCCAAAAGCTTTGCTTCCAATGGTCAATTTGCCAGAGGTTTTGCAACAAATCAAGGAAAGTTTGACACGTGAAATTGATTTTCGTAATGAAGCACAAGCCATGATTGCTTTTGCCGAGTTAAACCAATCAAGCAAGTGTATTGCCAGTCCAGAGGTCTATGATGAGTTTACGACACCTTGCATGTTGGTTGAAGATTACGTGTCTGGTATCCCAATTAATCATTACGAAGAATTAATTAAAGCGGGTTATGATTTAGAAGACATTGGTAAAAAACTCATGCTAAGCTTTATCAAGCAAGTCTTTAAAGATGGTTTTTTCCACGGTGATCCTCACCCAGGAAATCTTTTTATCTCCGATGGAAAAATTTATTTTATTGACTTTGGAATCATGGGAAAACTTGATAATGGCATGCGCGTGGCTCTAAATGACATCCTCTATAGCTTTACCGCTCAAGACGTTGAAGGTATGATGCAAGGAATTTTATCTGTCACAAGTTTTGACACATCGATGAACAAATCAGCTCTAGCTCAAGACGTCGAACGTATGCTTGCTAAGTATTCAAGCCTTGATGTAGGTGTCCTATCGATTACTGATCTTATCGAGGATTTATTAAATGTCTTTGTTAAAAATGGCTTGAAAGCTTCACCGCAGATTACTATTTTGGAAAAAGCTGCGCTGCAAATTGAAGGGATTTTCCGTGAATTAGCTCCGGAAGTTGATTTAATGACACTTGCTAAGAATTATTTCCTAGAAAATATGGGACCTGACATGCTCAAACAAGCTTTGAATAAAGAAACGCTTTTGATTGAGCTTTTTTATCAGTTAAAAAATGGTAAAAATATCCCACGTCGACTTAATCAACTTTTGGAACAAGTTCTAAATGGGCGAATTTTGGTTAATCATGATTTGTACGATTATACCAACCGTATTAAATTTTTTAACCGCCTTGTTAACCGTTTTGTGTTGGGAATGCTCTTTTTTGCAGTATTGATAAGTGCGGCAATTTTAAGTTTTAATCAAAGCCTCGAAATCCTATCAAATGGCCTTTTTGTCGTGGCTTTACTGCTTTTTTTATGGGACCTTGTTCTCATTCTAAAAAAATAAAATTGCAACAAGATAGAAGGAATTTCCTAATGACTTAGGAAATTTTTTCTATTTTTATTTTTGTAACCGCTTGCTATAATGACAATGTATTAAACAAGGAGGATATGTAATGGCTAAGTTACCAGATAATTTTTTGTGGGGTGGTGCAGTTGCTGCTCACCAACTTGAAGGTGGATGGAAAGAAGGAGGAAAAGGACTCAGTGTCGCTGACGTGATGACAGCTGGTCGTCATGGTGTTCCTCGTGAAATCACTGATGGTGTCGTGGAAGGAAAATATTATCCAAACCACGAAGCTATTGATTTCTATCACCACTATAAAGAAGATATTGCATTGTTTGCTGAAATGGGCTTCAAATGTTTCCGTACATCAATTGCATGGACACGTATTTTCCCAAATGGGGATGAATTGGAACCAAATGAAGCAGGTTTGCAATTCTATGACGATTTGTTTGACGAATGTTTGAAACACGGTATTGAACCAGTTGTCACATTGTCTCACTTTGAATTGCCATACCACTTGGTTAAAGAATATGGTGGCTTCACAAACCGTAAATTGGTAGATTTCTTTGTTCGTTTCGCTGAAACATGTTTCCGTCGTTACAAAGACAAAGTAAAATACTGGATGACATTCAACGAAATCAATAACCAAGCAAACTATCAAGAAGATTTCGCACCGTTTACAAACTCTGGTATCGTCTACAAAGAAGGCGATGATCGCGAAGCTATTATGTATCAAGCAGCTCACTACGAATTGGTAGCATCAGCTCGCGCAGTTAAAATTGGCCGTGAAATCAATCCAGATTTCCAAATTGGTTGTATGATTGCCATGTGTCCAATCTATCCTGCAACATGTAATCCAAAAGACATTTTGATGGCTCAAAAAGCTATGGAAAAACGTTATTACTTCACTGATGTACACGTTCATGGCTTCTATCCAAATCATATTCTTAAATACTGGGAACGTAAAGGTATCAATGTCGATGTGACAGAAGAAGACTTGGCAGATTTGAAAGAGGGAACTGTTGACTACATCGGATTCTCTTATTACATGTCATTTGCAATCGATTCTCACCGTGAAAATAACCCACACTTTGACTACCTTGAAACAGAAGATTTGATTAAAAATAAATACGTCAAAGCGTCTGAATGGGGTTGGCAAATTGACCCAGAAGGTCTTCGTTACAGCTTGAACTGGTTTACAGACATGTATCATTTGCCACTCTTTATCGTGGAAAATGGTTTTGGTGCCATCGATCAAGTTGAAGAAGATGGTATGGTTCATGATGATTACCGTATTGATTACCTAGGTGCGCACATCAAAGAAATGATTAAAGCTGTCGACGAAGATGGTGTTGATTTGATGGGTTACACTCCATGGGGTTGTATCGACCTTGTTTCAGCAAGTACAGGTGAAATGCGCAAACGTTACGGATTTATCTATGTTGATAAAGATGATGAAGGAAATGGAACATACAAACGTTCACCTAAATTGTCATTTGACTGGTATAAGAAAGTGATCGCTTCTAACGGTGAAGAAGTCTAAAACTGTTAATTAATTAATTTATTTATGAAACCTTTGTGGGGGTGTAATCTCTTACCCCATGAAGGTTTTTACATGGTTATAAGAAAAGAGAGTAGGTCCTTATGATTGGATATATTGCGGCTTGTTTGACGACTTTTGGTTTTTTACCACAAATGATCAAGGTATTAAAAACCAAAGATGTTGAATCCATTTCACTTGGTATGTATACCATGTCGGTAACTGGTATGGCTTTATGGTTAGCGCACGGAATTTCTGTTTCAGATCCAGCCTTAATCGTTGCCAATACAATCTCAGTTGCCTTAGCAGGAATTATCCTTATTTGTAAAATAATTTATAAATAATTTAAAAAAGTCTTTGAAATGTTGATAAATCAATGTTTTAGAGGCTTTTTTCTTAAATGGAAGTGAGTTATTCTTCCTATTTAACTTCTGAAAAAGGACTTTACAGAAAATAATTGACAGGGGTTTCAAAAAGGATTATAGTTATCGTATAAATTTTAAAGTTCCCTTAATGAAGGGGCTAAGGAGGCTATTATGGTGACGATTTTAGCAATAATTTTTGGAATATTGTTAATTATCGCGATTGTGCGTGTCATCCAGTTGAAAACTGGGGTTACCAAACGTTTTGGTTATCACTACACGATTACCATGCATCATGGCCTGAAGTTACCAGATTTAACAAGAAATGACAATCTCAAAGGAAAGATTAAGATTATTTCGGCAACGGAAGACACCTGCATGGTACAATCAAAGATTAACGATACTGAGCTGAAAACAACCTTAATGAAAGATTATGGACTGGATTCAACTCAAGTGCAGGTCGAGAATACTCAGTAAGCATGAATGAGTCGTTTTTAGGAATAGGACATTAGAAATCACAAAACGTCTACAATAATTATTCTTTGTTAATATTTTAGACATTTTGTTTTAAGAAATGATGTTTTCTTTTGAATGAATGTCTTATAATGTCGGTGAAGTGTTAAAAATACTTCAGACAATTAGGTTAAAGGAGATTAATGATGTTAAAAATGCTATTAATTGTTTTAGTTGTTGCTCTTGTTGTGGCTGGTATCTACAATGTTAGAAATCAACTATGGGTGTCAAAGACATTTGGTTACGATTACGTAGTTGTCATGAAAAATGGTGCAAAACTTCCTGATTTGGCAAGCAATGCTGGCCTAAAAGGAAAAATCAGAGTTGTTGGTTCATCAGACGATACATGTAGCCTACAATCTCATCTTAACGATGTAGAGTTGAAAAAGGTTTTAATGTCAGATTATAACTTGGCAGAAGATCAAGTTTACATTCGTCCAGCACAACTCTCAGGTGCCGTTGGTATGATGTAAGTTTCTTAAGAAGGAGAAATGAATTACATAAAATTATTTATTCCTGCTTTTTTCTAGGAAATTTAAAAAATGAAAGAGAGTCAAGCAAACTTTCCTTAGCTTGGCTCTTTTTGGGTTAAAAAATGAGTAATTTTCAGCAAATTTCCGTAGTGATTGCCGGTTTAATGCGGAAAAAATTGTATCTAAATGGAAAATTTCCGTATTAGTCGAATATTTTTCCGTATTGCAAAGGAAAAAGAATGCGTTTACATAATGATGGCGTTTTCATATAATATCAGTGTAAACAAAAAACAAAGGAGATTCACATTATGGCTAAGAAAGCTTTAATTATCTGTGCAGGCGGTATGTCATCATCAATGATTGCTAAAAAAACAATGACATTCCTTCAAGACAAAGGCGAAGACATCGAAATGGATGCTGTTGGTGTTCCAGAAGGACAAAAACGTATCGAAGCTGATAAATACGATTTGTATCTTGTTAGCCCACAAACTAAAATGAACTTCAAACAATTAGCAGATGCAGCTGCTAAAACAAACAAACCAATCGTTCAAATTCCACCACAAGCTTACATTCCAATTCCAATGGGAATCGAAAAAATGGCGGCCTTGGTTCAAGAAAATATCTAATGCCTGTTGTGATATAATAGTTCTAATGGTACTTGGAGGTGTCCTCTTCTGTGTTAAATAAAAAAGAAAAGCAGATTATTCAATATCTTATTAAAGATAAGGATAAATTCGTTACTAGTAAAGAACTAGCAGCGCATTTAGGATGTTCGGATAGAACAATTAGAACTTACTATAAAACACTGGTTGAAAAATTAGATAACTATTCGGGAATTGATTTGATTTCAAAACAAGGTTATGGTTATAAGCTAGACATTAAAGATGATGATACTTATGCCGATTTCTTGGAAGAAAATCATATCAATGAGAACCATTTTAATTATCAAAACGTTACAGATATTAACGATCGCTACAATTTTCTGTTAAACAAACTTTTGTTTGAACAAAATGAAATTTATTTTGATGATTTAGCAGATGAGTTGTTTGTCAGTCGTTCAACATTATCTAGTGACTTTAAAAAGATTAGAGAAAAGTTTAAACCATATCATTTAAAAATTGAGAGCAAAGCTAATAAGGGTGTTTACGTGATGGGCCAAGAACGTGATAAGCGTCGATTCATTATGGATTACTTTATCGATTCTGGTTTCATCAACACCATGCATTCATATGTTGATAATGAATTGCTTAATCAAAAGATTTCTTTTGAAGAGTTAACAATCATTGTCCTTGATGAATGTCGGGAAGGTGGTCTTAAATTATCAGATTTTGTGATTCAAAATTTGGTCATCCATATTGCCTTAGCGATCAGACGTATTACTGAAGGTTTTCAAATCAGTAAGGTGTCAGAAGATGAATTGGTGCTGAGAGGTTTGGCAGAGCGTCAAATTGCAGAAAATATTCTAAAACGTGTTTCAAGTTCAACAGGAATTCATTTCCCGATTGAAGAAATTGATTACATTACGTTACACTTGGTTTCAAAAGGTCACGGGAATGCTTGTCATATTTCTGAAGTATTGCAAGAGCAAATACGTCAGGAGTTAATTGACAGTATCGACCAAGTCAATCCAACTGTGAAAAATGATTTTCAATTGATTGAAGGACTTCTAGCTCACTTATCAACAATGTTTATTCGTTTGCAAAGTCGAGTTGTTATGGAAAATCCATTAACGGCTGAGATTCAAGCGAAATACGCTGACATGTATAAGCTAGCAGAGCAAGTGGTTAAGAATATGCCAACCTTCAGCGCTTACACTTTAACACCTAATGAAATCGCCTACATTGCTCTTCACTTTATGGCAGCAAAAGAAAGATACAAGGAACAACGTAAATACAATGTCCTAGTCATCTGTGCTACTGGTTATGGTAGTGCCCAAATGTTGAAGAGTCGAATTGAAAATGAGCTCGGGAACTTAGTTTCAATTTCAGATGTGATTGGTTATTACGAAATCAACGATGAAAAGTTAAAAGGAATCGACTTTATCGTATCTTCTATTGATTTATCAAACTTGATTTTCAATATTCCAGTTTTTACAGTTTCAGTCTTTTTAAATGATGATGAACTGAAGGATATCAAACAGGGAATTTCTCACTTAAACACCTCTTTAGCAAGAATAGAAGATCGTCAATCAGAACTCAGTGTAAGTGACGTGTTTGACGACTACTTCTCAGAAGATTATTTCTTTCTTCTGTCAGATGCGACAAAAGAAGAAGTGCTTAAAACTTTGGCAAATAGTATTTCAGTTAATGAAAATGAGCAATTTGAAAAACGCTTGTTAGATATGATGAAACAGCGCGAAGCAATGAGTTCGATTGTATTCGGAGAAAATATTGCTGTTCCACATCCACTGAAAGCCGTAGGAAGCAAGCATCATTTTGCTGTTGCGATTGTTAAAAATGGTGTGAAATGGGATGAACAATATCCTTCAATCAAAATTATCTTTTTAATGTCAATGTCAATTCATGACAATGATGGTTTACCAGAGTTGACATCTGCCATTGTAGATTTGGTTGATAATCCAAAACTTCAAGAACAAATGTTAACTTGCCAATCATTTGATGAATTTAGAAAAATATTTTTAACACTTTAAAAAAGGAAGTAGGAGTTATATGAATTCAGAAGAATTGCAAGTTGCAGCATTTGAGATTATCTTAAATTCTGGTAACGCACGTTCAATCGTCCACGAAGCATTTGATGCTATGCGCGAAGGTAACTATGCGTTAGCAGAAGAAAAATTGAAAGAATCAAATGACGAATTACTAAAAGCCCATCAATCACAAACACACTTGTTGCAAGAATACGCAGGTGGTAAAGAAGTTAACGTTGAAATCATCATGGTTCACGCTCAAGACCACTTGATGACAACAATGACTCTTCGTGAAGTTGGACTTGAAATGTTAGAATTATACAAAAAAATTGGTTAGTTAGGCAAGAAAGGAGATAGCTATGGCTGCTTTAACAGAAAAGGAGAAAAGAGAATTAGACGCAACTAGACGTGAGAACGGGATTAAAAACATGTACTACACACGTTACTTCCTCATTCGTTATGTCGTCGCCTTCTTCTTTTTCATCAATCTGTACTGGATTTTGATGTTCTTATCAGCCAGTAACATCAGTCTAGTTATCATTCCGGTGCTTATGGCTGCCTTTGGTGCCATTTGTATGTGGGAACAATCACGGATGTATTCGAGGGAACAAAAACCTGCGATTAAAACGCAATTTTATTTCCAAACAATTATTGCTTTAAATATTATTTTAATTATTGCCACTGTATTTAAGCAATATCACTATTTTTATCCATTCTTATCTGAAAATGCTACGAGTCAAATTTTCCTAATCGTGATGCTTTTACTTGGGATTATGATTTCATCATGGATGTTAGTTAAAATTGGTCGTATCAACCGTAATTCAGATAAACAATATTATCGCATCCAAAAATATTTGGCATCAATCAATTAGTTAACAACAAACATTCAACAGTTTTTAGGAGGAGAAGAAAATGTTTGAATTATTAGAAAAGTACTTGATGGGGCCGATGGCTAAGGTATCTGCTTGGCGTCCTGTCCGTGCCATTGTTGCCGCTGGTATGGCCAGTATTCCGTTCACAATCGTCGGATCTATGTTCCTTGTTTTGAGCATTATCCCACAAGCCTTTCCAATTCCTGCCTTAACCACTCTTTGGGCAAACTCAGTTGATAAGATTGCACCACTTTACTTGCAAGCTTACAACTGTACAATGGGTATCTTGTCACTATACTTTGCCATTGTTATTGGTTATGAATACACTAAAATTTTCGCTGATGAAGAAGAACTTGATGTAGATCCAGTTTATGGTGCTCTACTTTCAGTATTTGCTTTCTTCTTGACAATTCCAGAGTTGCTTGTTAAAAATGGTTCATTTGACTATTTGAACGTTAAAGGTGCTACAATCAATGGTTGGACTGTTGGTGGTAACAGCTTGGCTCGTTTGTCAACTTCAGGTATGTTTACAGCTATCTTGATGGCTATCCTTGCTGTTCAACTTTACCGTGTATGTATCAAACGTCACTGGGTTGTTAAAATGCCAGAAGCAGTTCCTTCAGGGGTTTCTCGCTCATTCTCAGCTTTGATTCCATGTGCTTTTGTAGCTATTGTCGTTCTTGTTATCGATGGTGTGTTCATCGCACTTGGTACTGACATTTACAATGTCGTTGCTATTCCATTTGGTTTCGTTCGTCACATTGCAAACTCTTGGCTTGGTATTGTGGTTATTTACCTTCTTGTTCACGCTTTGTGGATTGTTGGTATCCACGGTGCTAACATCGTTATGGGTCTTGTTAACCCAATCCTTTTGTCAAACATGGCAGAAAACGTTGACGGAGCACACATTGCTTTCGCCGGTGAATTCTCAAACTCATACGTTATCATGGGTGGTTCTGGTGCAATGCTTCTTGCTTGTGTATGGCTTGCAGTAGCAGCTAAATCATCACAACTTAAAATGCTTGGTCGTGCAGCTATGGGTCCTGCAATCTTCAACATCAATGAACCATTGATCTTTGGTCTTCCTGTTGTTTATAACCCAATCCTTGCCCTTCCATTCATTCTTGCACCAATCGTTTGTGCTTCAATTGCATACTGGTCAATCAAACTTGGCTTTGCCGCTGTATCAATCATCCAAACTCCATGGCCAACTCCAATCGGTCTTGGTGCTTACATCGGAACTGGTGGTAACATTGGTGCCGTCATCACAGCTCTTGTCTGTGCCGTAGCAGCATTCTTTGTTTGGTTCCCATTCCTTAAAATGTACGATTTGAAACTTCTCAAAGAAGAAGGCGTAGAAGCTTAATAGAATTAAGAGCGGGTTTGACCCGTTCTTTTTTTTGCTCGAAAATGAAAGTCAACAATTTTTTCCGTATCATAGTATCATTTTTTCTGAATATACTCAAAGAATTTTTCAGTCAGCTAGCGTATAATGGGGAACAAGGAGGGTGTTATGACAGTTAAAGTAATTGCAACCGATATGGACGGAACATTTCTAACAGATACAAAGACATATGATAAGGTCTTATTTGAACGACTTTTTGACCATTTTATGGAAGAAGGAATTAAATTTGTTGTTGCTAGCGGTAACCAATATCGCCAAATTATCAAACAATTTCCAAGACACAAACATCAGATGTCATTTGTAGCTGAAAATGGCGGACATATTATTGAAAATGGTAAGACATTGCAAGAAGAATTCGAGACGGTGGAAGCTGTTTCTGCATTGGTAAATTATATCGAGGAAAATTATCCTGACACCGTGATTAATCTAGCAGGAAAAACATCGTCATATTTACCAGTGACAACACCGAAAAAGATAAAGGATTCATTGAGTTATTATCTACCGGTTTTAAAATACGTTGATAATCTACATCCAATTCCTGATGACGATTATTTCAAAGTGACCTTGTTGGTTCGTGATGATTTAACCTTTCAAGTTCGTGACGAAATCAACACATTATTTGCAGACTATCAATTAACGGCGACCTCTAGCGGTTTTGGTTGTATTGATGTTATTCCCTCACACGTTCATAAAGGAACTGGGCTTGATTTCTTATTAGATCATTGGGGATATGGTCCAGAAAACCTTATGGTATTTGGTGACGGTGGAAATGACATCGAAATGTTAAAATTGGCAAAATATTCTTTTGCAATGGCAAACGCTCCTCAAGAGATTAAAAATATTGCACATTACCAAGCACCTTCAAATCAGGAAAATGGTGTTTTGCAAGTCTTAGCACATCATTTTTTGAAAGGTTTTGATTTGTGATAAAATAATCACAAAGGAGAAAAAATGACTGATTTTCAAACATTATATCATCGAGCAGATGTCAAAGAATATCGAAATTATGTGTTAATTGATCAGCAAAATCAATTGTGGGATAAATTTGATGCTTTAAATAGCAGTGCTTCTCACCCCAATATCGTTTTTGCTGGGGACTCTATTACAGAATATTTTCCGATTCATGAATTATTGTCATCAGATTTAGCTCTTTATAATCGTGGCGTCCATGGGATTAATAGTCTTCATCTATTGGAACACCTTGATTCTCAAGTACTTGAATTGCTACCAAGCAAAGTTTTTCTATTAATTGGTGTCAATGATTTGAAAAATCGAAGACCAGAAGAGGTTTATCAAACCATCAAAACAATTATTGAGAAAATTCAACAGCAGTTGCCTGAGAGTCAGATTTTCTTATTGTCTGTTTTTCCGATGAATGAATCGCCTGAATTTGTACGCACACCAAGCCTGCGAAATAATGCAAGCATTTCACAACTTAATAAACTATTAGAACAATTGGCTAGTCAGCAAGTTAAATGGCTTGATTTACATGATTTATTGTGTGATGCTTCTGGACAGTTAAAACGAGACTGGACAATTGATGGACTTCATTTGACCGTTGAAGGCTATCGCGCCATTTCAAAAGTGATTCAAACTTATCTCTAATGGGATAGTATCAGTTTCTAATATAATAATGTAAGATTGCGCTTTCAAATGACGGTATAATATTATTGTACTTAATTGAAAGAAGGAAAAAGTATGATGAAAGCATTTCCAAAAAATTTCCTTTGGGGTGGAGCGATTGCTGCTAACCAAGCCGAAGGTGCTTATAACGAAGATGGTCGTGGTCTTGTTGCAACTGATGTGACAACTGGTGGTAGTGTTAATGCTCCACGTTACATGACTTATATTGATAAAGATGGCAAGCCTGGTAAAGCGCCAGCCATGGGACACAATGGTAAAATTCCTGAAGGTGCCAAATATGCGGTGCTTGATACAGAACATTACCCAAACCATGTGGCGGTTGATTTCTATCATCGTTACAAAGAAGATATTAAGTTGTTTGCTGAAATGGGTTATTCTGTTTTTCGTTTGTCCATTTCTTGGGCACGTATTTTCCCAAATGGTGATGACAAAGAACCTAACCAAGCTGGGTTAGATTTTTACCGTTCTGTTTTTGAAGAATGCCGTAAATATAACATTGAACCATTGGTATCAATCTGGCATTTTGATACGCCACTTGCTTTGGAAGAAAATTATGGCGGTTGGAAAAACCGTAAACTGATTGATTTTTACGTGCGTTACTGTGAAGTGATTTTCAATGAATACAAAGATTTGGTTAAATATTGGTTAACTTTCAACGAAATCAATAATACAACCATGTTCCTTGATATGTTTGGTTCAAAGGCCAGTGATGCAGATTATCAAGAAGGTTATCAAATTCTTCACCATCAATTTGTAGCATCAGCTAAGGCTGTGCAAATTGGGCATGCCATTAACCCTGATTTCATGATTGGAAATATGATTTGTGGCATTACTTTCTATCCTGGAACTTGTGATCCTGCAGATATCTTAGCAAACGAGCACAAGTGGCAGTCTGGCATTTATTATTGCGGTGATGTCCAAGCTAAAGGAAGATATGGTACTTATGCCAAACGTCTTTGGAAAGAGCATAATGTTGAACTTGATATCACTGAAGAAGATCTTGAAGATTTGAAACGTGGTACGGTTGATATGTATACTTTCTCATATTATATGTCAAACAATGTGACTACTCATACTGGTGGTGAACAGGTATCTGGTAACTTCTCAGCTGGTACTAAAAATCCATATTTGACTTACTCAGATTGGGGTTGGGCACACGATCCAACGGGGCTTCAATATTATCTTGAAAAAATTTATGACCGCTATGAAATTCCTTTGATGGTGGTTGAAAATGGACTTGGTGCTTTTGATACGGTAGAAGAAGATGGTTCTATTCATGACAATTACCGAATTGATTATCACCGTGCTCACATCAACGCCATGGCAAATGCTATTGACAATGGTGTTGACCTTATCGGTTATACAACTTGGGGATGTATTGATATTGTTTCAGCCGGTACTGGTGAAATGCGCAAGCGTTATGGCTTTATCTACGTTGATATGGATGATGCTGGGAATGGTACTCTTAACCGCACACCAAAAGATAGTTTCTATTGGTATAAAGAAGTTCTTGCTACTAATGGCCAAAAAGCTATTAAAGAAGCTGAAAAATAAAAAAACAATGCTCCTGCAACATGTGGGAGCATTGTACTAGTATCGAAGGTATTTCTTTAGATTAAAAATAAGAATGGAAGACGTGATGATAAAGATAATAGCAGTTGATATGGATGGAACATTTTTGGATGAAGAGGGAAAATTTGATGCGAAGCGTTTTGAGCACTTATTAGATGAATTAGATAGACGTGGTATTTTATTTGTTGTAGCAACTGGAAATCAAATTTCAAGAATGAAAATCGTTTTTGGGGATTTTGCTAAACGGCTAGCTTATGTTGTAGGAAATGGCAGTCATTTAGTTGTCAAAGATAAGACGATTTATTTAAAAAACTTAAGTTCACAGCAACTTCAACATTTTTTGGATTATTATCGAAATCATTTTGACGATTATCATATCGTTATTTCATCCCCAGAGCATTCCTATATGACTAAAAGTGCTTATGCTTGTCAGAATTTAGCAGATGAAGCAACTCTAAAATATTACAATGCAAGTTTTCCAAACGTGATTTTACTAGATGATATGTCTGAATTGCCAAAAGAAACAATTAATAAAATCACAATGCAATTGCCTTTGGCGGTATTTGAGAAAGTTAGCGCTGATTTTAAAAATGAATTTCCTGATTTAGTTCCCATGGCAAGTGGCTTTGGTGCTATTGATGTGGTTTTACCGGGGGTTGATAAAGCTTTAGGTTTGAAAGAGTTGATGAGATTACGTGAAGTATCGGCTAATCAACTAATGACTTTTGGTGACGGGGAAAACGATATTGCTATGTTGCGCTTAGCTAAATACTCCTATGCTATGGGAAATGCGCCTGAACGTGTAAGAGCATCTGCTAATTTTTTAGCTCCATCAAATGCTAAAGCAGGTGTTTTTCAAGTCATTGAAGATTATTTAGCTAATCATTAGACATAAAAATAGCTAGGAGTAAGAATGAACTCCTAGCTATTTGTTATTTCATGCGAGCAAAATAATTTTTAGTTTCATGGATAATAACTGGTGAGAGGGCAAGTAAAGCGATAAGGTTTGGAAGAGCCATTAACCCGTTAACGATATCCGCAATAATCCAAATTAATTCCAATTTGAGGAACCCACCAAGGGCAACCATGATGACAAAAATAGTGCGGTAGAGTTTGATGTGTTTTGTTCCGAAAAGGAATTCAAAGCAACGTTCACCGTAGTAAGACCAACCAAGGATTGTTGTAAAGGCAAACAAGACCAAACAGAATGTGAGAGCCAGTGCGCCAGGTGTTCCAAAGAGTGATGAAAAGGCTGCTTGAGTTAACGGAGCCCCTTCAAGACCAGCTACTGTCCATTTTTGCGTAACGATGATTGAAAGACCTGTCAAAGTACAGATGATAATTGTATCAATGAAAGTACCAGTCATTGAAATAAGGCCTTGTTCAACAGGTTCTTCTGTTTTAGCGGCTGCGGCAGCAATTGGAGCTGAACCTAGACCAGATTCATTTGAGAAGACTCCACGTGCAATACCTTTTTGGATAGCATCTTTAACAACAGCTCCGGCAAAACCACCGACAGCAGCAGTACCAGTAAAGGCACCAGAGAAGATTTCACCAAATGCAGGTAGAATTTGGTCTGCATTGCAGAAAATAACAGCAAGTGTTGCTAGGATATAAATGATTGCCATGAAAGGAACTACTTTTTCAGCAACTTTTGAGATTGATTTAATTCCACCAAAGATAATAATAGCAACTACTACAGCAACAACGATACTAACGATTTGTGGCGCTAAGCCAAATGAATTTTCAAGTGATGAAGTAATTGAGTTAACTTGAGAGAAGGTACCAATACCAAAGTAGGCAACAAGGATACCTGCAATGGCAAAGAAGACGGCAAGTGGTTTCCAACGTTTACCCATACCGTTTAAGATGTAGTACATTGGTCCACCAGAAACTTCGCCGTTATCATCACGCGTACGATATTTGATAGCAAGAAGCCCTTCAGAATATTTTGTTGCCATTCCAAAGAAAGCAGCCATCCACATCCAAAAAAGTGCACCAGGTCCACCGGCCTTGATAGCTGTTGCAACCCCAACAATGTTTCCTGTACCAACGGTGGCAGCAAGAGCAGTTGCAAGAGCAGCAAAACTTGAAATATCCCCTTGACCTTTATCGTCAGCGAAAATGAGTTTGAAGGCCTTAGGTAATTTTAAAACCTGAAGTAAACCAAGACGAACTGTTAAGTAGATCCCAGTTCCCACTAAAAGAATAAGCAGTGGGGCACCCCAGACAATATCATCTAACATTGTAAAAAAGTTAAGCATATACGAAAAAACTCCTACTAAATATAGCTCCCACGATGCCATTAGAATAGAAAAAGGAGTTATCATTACGATAACTCCTGAAAAGTGATAAGAAGACTGACAAAGATAATTCAACCTTACCTGTTAATCGATTCTTATCTTCTGTCCTTTTGCCTGAGAGTTTGAGCTAAACTTAGCGTTCAGCCTTGCCCCTTCGGCGCCTATCTAGTCCTTTTGTGTCAGTATTACAATACTTAGTCCTTAAAAACATACTGATTCACAAGAGCGCTAGTGTAATAAATTATTACTAGGTCTCTCCAGAAGTCCGTCCATCACCCAGTCCCTGTCTATGACACCTGAGAGCGTAACTCCTTCGGCGAAAGGCAAGCTTTCTTCTCCTGAATGACATCATTCGGTTTGCTATTTGATTTGAATACTATGTTAAAGCAAAAACCGAACTTTGTCAATAGTATTTTTTAAATTGTTTGGGAAAAATATAAAATGTGAAAAAATTAGAGAATAATTTGGGATAAAATATTAATAATCTTTTCTAAGTCTTGATTTGAGATATTGGCGTAGTTTACGATAAAACACTTGTCAAACTGCTTATTTTCACCATGATAGTAGTGAGAAATTGGTGTTATTTGCAAATCATTTTTGAGAGCCTGCTGGCAAATTTCTTCTTCAGATAAACGACTTTTTATGGTCATAATAAAATGCAAACCAGACTCTTCTTCATGGATACTGATGTGATTTTTTAAAGGACTTGCTAATAAATTTTGAATCAGATAATCACGTTTTTTCTGATAATACAGGCGCATACGATTTAAATGTTTTTCAAAATAGTCGTCTTGCATAAAATAAGCCAGCGTATATTGCTGTAAATTAGAGACAGTATTGTTGTAAAAGCTGAGCTGTTTTTCAAAGCGCTCTAGTAATTGTGGTGGCAAAATCATATAACTGATACGAAGGGTAGAAGCTAAGCTTTTACTAAAAGTATTGATATAGATGACTTTTCCAAGACTATCGATTTCTTGAAGGCTTGGAATTGGTAAGCCATGAAAGCGAAACTCACTGTCGTAGTCATCTTCAATGATATAGCGATCTCCTTGATTTGCCCAGCTGAGAAGTTCATAACGCTTGCTAATGGAAAGAATAGCACCTGTTGGAAATTGATGAGAAGGCGATAAATGGACAATGTCAGCATTTTTTTCTTTTAGTTGAGACATACTAATGCCGTCTTCTTCCATATCGATAAAGGTTTGTTTGACCTTGAATTGTTGGTAAATTTTTTGAATTTTTGAGTAGCTTGGTTCTTCCAGCGCGACTGTTTTATCCAATCCTATCAACTGAATGAGAATAGTATACAGATACTCTGTCCCAGCTCCAATGATAATTTGTCGAGGATCAACAGCCATTCCTCGATAGTCGTTTAAGTGTTTGGCAATGGCTTGTCTTAACATGAGAACTCCCTTACTTGGTGAGGGGTGAACAAGTTCATTTTGACAATTGTTGAGGACTTGTCGAACAATTTTTGACCATGTTGCAAAAGGAAAAGTCTCAGAATTGGTTTGGTTGTTGCTTAGTCGTAAACTTGGTTTGACCTCATCTGGCATGCTTTCTGGGTTTGAAAGTAACCTTATTGTTTTTTCAACAGGTGGATGATGAGGATTGATTTTTGATACAAAGAATCCTTTTTTAGCTTGGCTGTAAATATAGCCTTCAGCTTTTAATTGCTGATAGCTTGTTTCTACCGTAACAATAGACACCCCAAGGTGTTTGGCTAAATTACGTTTTGAAGGAAGCTTTTCACCTGCTTCAAGAATGCCAGTTGTAATATCGTTTTTAATAGCTCGATAGAGCTGTTCATAAAGGGGAATAGATGCGTGATTGTCCAATGAATATGTAAGCATAAAACCTCCAAACTGACCCTATAAAAAAGTTTTTATTTGACGCTTGATACCATGTCAGTTTTTATTATAATGAAAAGCAACAAAAAAGTAAATGAGGTATTTCTAATGACAAATCAACGTTATCAACTCAACAAACAATTGGCCCAAATGCTTAAAGGTGGTGTTATCATGGATGTCACTACACCAGAACAAGCGAGAATCGCTGAGGCAGCAGGTGCGTGTGCCGTCATGGCACTTGAAAGAATTCCAGCAGATATACGAGCAGCAGGTGGTGTTTCGCGCATGAGCGATCCTAAGATGATTCAAGAAATTCAAGAGGCTGTTTCTATTCCAGTTATGGCAAAAGTTCGTATTGGTCATTTTGTAGAAGCCCAAATTCTTGAAGCCATTGAAATTGACTACATCGATGAAAGTGAAGTGTTGTCACCGGCAGATGATCTTTACCATATTGATAAAACAAACTTTGATGTTCCTTTTGTCTGTGGAGCTAAGAATCTTGGAGAAGCTCTACGTCGTATCGCAGAAGGAGCTAGTATGATCCGTTCTAAAGGTGAGCCAGGTACAGGCGATGTCATTCAAGCCGTGCGTCATTTGCGCCAAATGAACCGTGAAATTGCTCGTTTAACTTCTCTTCGTGAGGATGAATTGTATCATGCGGCAAAAGAACTTCAAGTGCCATATGATTTGGTTAAAGAAGTTCATGAAACGGGTAAATTGCCAGTTGTTCTATTTGCTGCAGGTGGTGTGGCTACGCCTGCTGATGCAGCACTTATGATGCACCTTGGAGCAGAAGGTGTCTTTGTCGGATCAGGAATTTTCAAATCAGGAGATCCAGAAAAACGTGCTCGTGCGATTGTTCAAGCAGTGACTAATTATCAAGATAAGAAACTACTTGCAAAATTATCAGAAAATCTTGGTGAAGCAATGGTCGGGATTAACGAAGATGAAATCCAATTGCTTATGGCTGAACGTGGTATCTAGGAGGTTGTATGGTTTTAATTGGAGTACTTGCTTTACAAGGCGACTTTGCAGAGCACAAAGCAAAATTTGCTTCGCTAGGAGCTAAGACTTTTGAAATTAGACAGTTAAAGGATTTAGAGGAACCTTTAGATGGTCTTGTTTTACCTGGAGGAGAATCAACCGTTCAGGGAAAACTATTACGTGACTTGGGGCTTTTAAAACCTTTGCAAGAAAAAATCAAGCAAGGATTGCCGGTCTTAGCCACTTGTGCTGGTTTGATTCTTCTTTCTGAGAAGGTGGAAAATCAAGCAGACAATTACTTAGGAACATTGCCAGTAACCGTTAAGCGTAATGCTTATGGCAGACAATTAGGAAGTTTTCATGCCAGTCTTGACTTTGCGAATTTAGGTCAAGTCCCTGCAACGTTTATCCGAGCTCCTTACATCAGTGATGTTAGAGACGGCGTTGAGATTTTATCACAACATGATGGGAAAATCGTTGCTGCTCGCTATCAAAATCAAGTTGGTTTATCTTTTCATCCAGAAGTTGATGATAACGATATTGTGCATTCTTATTTCTTGAAGATTTGTCAAACAAAGTAAAACCAGCCAACACTATTTTCCTAAAAAATGGTACAATAGATAAGCATTAATTTTAAATGAATTTATTAATATAGAGAGGAATAAAACTCGGATAATAATCATTAGCTTATCGTGTGATTGGTTGATAGGAAAGTCCGTGAACTTTTACGATGAATCCTTTATTAAATGGTATGAATGACAAGCAAGCACAAGCTGTTAAAACAACGGAAGGTCCACTCTTGATTATGGCGGGAGCCGGTTCAGGTAAAACACGTGTTTTGACACACCGTATTGCTTACTTGATTGATGAAAAATTTGTAAATCCTTGGAATATTTTAGCTATTACCTTTACCAATAAGGCTGCGCGTGAAATGCGTGAACGTGCTATGGCTTTGAATCCTGCAACTGCAGATACCTTGATTGCGACTTTCCACAGCATGTGTGTGCGTATTTTACGTCGTGATGCCGACCATATTGGTTACAATCGCAATTTCACTATCGTGGATCCAGGTGAGCAACGTACGCTCATGAAACGTATTTTGAAGAATCTTAACCTTGATCCTAAAAAATGGAACGAACGTGCGATTCTTGGAACTATTTCAAATGCTAAAAACGATTTGCTTGATGAAGTGGCTTACGAAAATCAAGCAGGTGATATGTACACGCAAATCGTGGCAAAATGTTACAAAGCTTACCAAGCTGAACTTCGTCAAAGCGAAGCCATGGACTTTGATGACCTTATCATGTTAACCCTTCGTTTGTTTGACCAAAATCCTGATGTGTTAGCTTATTATCAACAACGCTACCAATACATTCATGTGGATGAGTATCAAGATACTAACCACGCGCAATACCAATTGGTCAAACTTTTGGCTTCCCGCTTTAAAAATATCTGTGTCGTTGGTGATGCGGACCAATCTATTTATGGTTGGCGTGGTGCGGATATGCAAAATATCCTTGATTTTGAAAAAGATTACCCAGAAGCTAAGGTTGTTATGTTGGAAGAGAACTATCGTTCCACTAAGAAAATCTTGCAAGCAGCAAACGCTGTTATCAATAACAACCGCAATCGTCGTCCGAAAAAACTTTGGACTCAAAATGCTGACGGGGAACAAATTGTTTACTACCGTGCGCGTGATGAACGTGAAGAAGCAGTCTTCGTTGCTTCAACGATTGACAATATTGTCCGTGAACAAGGTAAAAACTTTAAAGATTTTGCGGTTCTTTACCGTACCAATGCGCAATCACGTACTATTGAAGAAGCGCTGCTCAAATCAAATATTCCATATACTATGGTTGGTGGAACAAAATTCTACAGCCGTAAGGAAATTCGTGATGTGATTTCATACTTGAACGTTATTGCCAATACAGCTGATAATATCAGTTATGAACGTATTGTTAATGAACCAAAACGTGGTGTTGGTCCTGGAACGCTTGAAAAAATTCGTAGCTTTGCTAACCTTCAAAATATGAGCTTGCTTGACGCTTCAGCTAATATCATGCTCTCTGGTGTTAAAGGAAAAGCTGCGCAAGCTGTTTGGGATTTGGCAAATCTTCTTATGAATCTTCGTGCGGATTTGGATAAATACAGTGTTACTGAATTGGTAGAAACTGTTCTTGATAAGACAGGTTACCTTGATGCTCTTCGCGTGCAAAATACACTTGAAAGCCAAGCACGTATCGAAAATATCGAAGAATTCTTGACTGTTACTAAGAATTTTGATGATAATCAAGACGATGCCCCTGAAGATGAATCTGGTATTGACAAACTAAGCCGTTTCTTGAATGATTTGGCTTTGATTGCTGATACTGATGACGGTGATGCAGAGACAGCAGAAGTGACTTTGATGACCTTGCATGCTGCCAAAGGTTTGGAATTTCCAATCGTCTTCTTGATTGGTATGGAAGAAGGGGTCTTCCCACTTTCACGTGCTGCTGAAGATCAAGATGAATTAGAAGAAGAACGCCGTTTGGCATATGTTGGTATTACGCGTGCTGAGCAGTTGCTCTTTGTGACAAATGCCAATACACGTACGTTGTTTGGTAAGACAAGTTATAATCGTCCATCACGCTTTATTCGTGAAATTGATGATGAGTTATTGCAATACCAAGGTTTGGCTCGACCAGCGAATTCATCATTTGGCGTTCGTTATAGCAACAGTAGTAGTGACTCGATGAGCTTTGGTAAGGGCATGAGTCTTCAACAAGCTCTTCAAGCACGTAAAGCTAAAGTTCAGCCATCATCACGCGTAGCACAGCCATATTCAAAAGCTGGAAAAGCTGTTCCATTTGGGCAATCAGCTAGCGCTTCAAAAGAAGCTGTTGACTGGCAAATCGGTGATATCGCTCATCACAGAAAATGGGGTGACGGAACAGTTCTTGCTGTCACTGGAACAGGAAAAACTCAAGAACTTAAAATCAATTTCCCAGAAGTTGGCCTTAAAAAATTACTTGCCAGCGTCGCACCGATTGAGAAAAAATGAAAAAGCACAGATTTTCTGTGCTTTTTTGATAAAAATAAAAATTTTCTGAATATTGTTGCATATTTAGAAGTGGTGTGGTATAGTTATTCTGTAATTAAATAAGACATTTGGGGTGCGTAAAAGCTGAGATTATACCCATTGAACCTGATGCAGTTAGAACTGACGAAGGGAAATGTGTGAGCAACAAAAAGCTGTTTTTTGTTGTGCAAAAATCGATATAAGATAGTTCTTTTGTAGAGTCAAAAGAGCTGTTTCGCAGTTTTTAAATAGATAAACTCCATTTGAGATTTTTCAAATGGAGTCTTTTTATTTCTGTGAGCTTTTGGTGCATGTTAGTGTCAGGAAAGGAATTTTTATGGCGAGTAATCGTGTACATCGTTTAACTGTTTTAGCTATTATGATTGCCTTAGACTTTTTGCTAACACCGCTTTTTAGGATTGAAGGTATGGCTTTCATGTCAAGCGTGATGAATATCATTGCTGGAACATTTATGACGCCACTTTATGCTGTGGCTATGGCTTTTATTGTTGCTATTATGAGAATTTTAACTCAAGCTGGTGTGGCTAGCGTGGCTCCTTTAGCAATTATCGGTTCTGTTCCGGGGGCATTTTTAGCAACTTATTTTTACCGTTTAACTAAGAAACCAATCATGTCTTGGTTTGGTGAGTTTCTTGGAACAGGTATTATTGGTTCACTGGTCTCAGCGCCTGTTATGGTCTGGTTCTGGACATTTTCAGCACATGGTGATGAAGAAGTCTTATCAAAAGCTAGTCAGGCACAATCATTACTCTTTTTTACACCAAGATTTGTTTTAGCAACACTTATTGGTGGTGCTTTAGCAATGGCTGTGCTTAAAGGATTAAAGTATTCAAGTTATTTCATGCATTTGGAAAAATTATATGTAGCTAAGGGAATCAAAGAGGGGAAATAGGTAATGAAAAAAGCAAAAATGTTTGATGGTTATGCAAATGCTTATGATCAATGGTTTATGTCAAATGCAAATGTCTTTGCTAGTGAACTGAAATTGTTACACCGAGCATTGCATGGTATTGAAAAGGATAATATTTTGTCGATTGGTTGTGGTAGTGGTTTGTTTGAAGCTGCACTCAATCGTGAATATGGTATCAAAGTTCAACGTGGTGTTGAACCTTCAAATAACATGGCTGAAATTGCCAGAAAACGTGGTATGACTGTTAAGATTGGCGATGCTGAAACAAGCCAATTGACTCCAAATGCTTATGATGTCATTTATTTAAATGGTTGTTCAAGTTATATCAAAAATTTATCAGCAGCTTACCAAAATTGCCATAAAGCTCTTAAAAAAGGTGGACATTTAATCTTGCTTGATGTGCCTGTCGAAAGTGCATATGGCATTTTGTACAAATTTGCTGCACATGTTGGTGAGTATGACAAGGAAATCTTTAAAGAAATTGCACCAACTTTCCCTTATCCAATCGAGCTTGTCCGCTCCGCCATTTTTCATTCGCCACTTGAAAAAGAAAATATTCTTCGTGATGAACTTGGTATGACAAACATTCGTTATTTCCAAACTCTAACTGCTCAGCCAATCTACACTAATGATTTTGTGGAAGAGCCGATTGAAGGATACGACAAAGGAGGTTATGTTGCCCTTGTCGCTCAAAAATAAAGCTGAAAAGGTTATTTTTCTAGATTTAGATGGTGTGATTTTTGATTCTTATGGATTATGGGACGAGGTTATCGAGCAAGTATTATCACATGCAAACATCCCATATACTCAGTCAATTAAGAAGCAACTTTGGCGATTAAATATGATAGAAGCACAAGAATATTTAGCTAGTTTATTTGCGCAGCAAAATGTAGTCTATCAAGCCAAAAAAGTTAAAGAGCAGCTAGTCAAAGCTTATCAGAAAGTCTTGCTGATGCCTCAGGCAGCTGAGTTTTTAGCAGATTTGTCTAGAGAGGGTTATGTGATCTATGCGGTCACTTCAAATTATGATGATTTGGCTAAAATAGGTCTTGAATCAAAAGGAGTATTGAAATACTTTTTTAAAATCTATTCTTGTATTGAGGAAGGATTTGCGGATAAAACCAAGGATTTCTTTAGGAATTTGCTTGAAAAAGAAGGTTTAAAGAGTGAGCAAATTATTTATCTGGAAGATAGTGTGAGAAATCTAGAGGAAGCAGCAAGATGTGGTATTAAAGGAATTTACCTATCAAATACTGATAATCCTCAAGATAATCAAGGACAGAGATTTTACACTATTCGATGTTTAAATGACTTTAAAAAATTGGTAAAGGAAGAAAAAATGATTAATGAAATGAAAGAACGTAGTCTTATCTTTGTTGATAAGATTTATCAAGATGAGTTTATCCAGAATATGATTGCAGGAAATTTGTCAAAAGAGGCTGTTTGTCACTATTTAAAGGCAGATGCAATCTATTTGGAGAAATTTGCTGACATCTATGCACAACTATTTGCGCGAATTCCAGATAAAGCAAGTAAAAATTTCTTTTTAAGTCAGATTGATTTCATTTTTAATCATGAAGTTGGAGCTCATCATATTTTAGCTGAAGCTGCTGGTAGAGATTATCATGATATTATTGAGGATAAAGCTTGGTATCCAAGTTCTGATCACTACATTAAGCACATGTATTATCAACTTTATCAAGATAATCCATCATATATTCTTGCGGCTATGCTTCCTTGCCCGTGGATTTATCAGCAAGTTGCTCAAAAAGCTCTTGCAAGTGGCAAAATTGCTGATGAGAATCCTTTTAAAACATGGTTTGAGTTTTATGCTGGTGATGGGGCAACATCATGTTTGCCAACTTATTTTGACTTATTAAAACGTTACAGCAAACAACTACCAGAAGAAAATAAAAAAGAAGTCATTCGTGTCTTCTTAGAAAGTTGCCAACATGAACGTAATTTCTTTCAAATGGCAGTAGACCAAGAAGAATGGCCAGAGGAGGTAAGAAATGTCTAAATTAAATGTCGCTTTAACCATCGCGGGAACAGATCCAAGTGGTGGTGCGGGAATCATGGCGGATTTAAAGAGTTTTCAAGCGCGTGGTGTCTATGGCATGGCTGTTGTTACCAGTGTCGTGGCACAAAATACCAAAGGTGTTCAGGCTATTTGTAATCTGGATCAAACCATCCTTGATGAGCAACTAAAGAGCGTCTTTTCTGATATTACTCCCGACGCGATTAAAACAGGGATGTTAGCTGAAGTTGAAACCATTGAACGAGTCAGTCAGTATTTGAATACTATTTCATGTCCCTATGTCTTAGACCCTGTTATGGTGGCAACCAGTGGTGACCGCTTGATTAGCCAAGAAGCTGTTGAAGCTTTGAAAGAAAAATTGCTACCTTTAGCGACGATTATTACGCCAAATCTACCAGAGGCAGAAGTCCTTTTTGGACAAGAATTGAAAGATGAGGCTGCGATTCTTAAAGCAGGTAAAGCCATTCAGGAAAAATACGGTGTTAAAAACGTCGTCATTAAAGGTGGCCATTTGGAAACTGAAGCAAAAGATTTTCTTTTCTTAGAAGATGGCCAGGTGATGACATTTTCTGCTGAACGAATTCCAACCAAACACACGCACGGTACTGGTTGTACCTATGCCGCGGTTATCACAGCAGAATTAGCCAAAGGTCATACCGTCCAAGAGGCAGTAGCAACAGCCAAACGATTTATTACTGAAGCTATTAAAACAGCTCCTGAACTTGGTCATGGTAATGGTCCGGTAAATCATGTGACATATAAGGGAGATTAAATGACATATTTAGATGAATTAAGACGAGAAAAACCGTTAACCATTTGTCTGACCAACAATGTTGTTAAAAATTTCTCGGCCAATGGTCTTTTAGCTTTGGGAGCTTCACCTGCAATGAGCGAATATCAACCAGATTTGGAAGATTTTTTACCCAATGCAAGTGGTCTTTTAGTCAATATTGGAACTTTGAAAGAAGATAGTTGGCAACTATACAAAGATGCCTTAGATATTGCTGAAAAATATTCAGTTCCAACCGTTTTAGATCCTGTTGCGGCTGGTGCAGGTGCTTATCGTAAAAAAGTATCACTTGATTTGGTTGAACATCATAAGATTTCACTATTGCGAGGGAACGCTGGAGAAATCGCTGCGCTTATTGGGGAAGAGGTGGCTAGTAAAGGTGTTGACTCAGCTGATGTAGACAATATTGGTCACTTAGTTCTGCTAGCCAATCAAAAACTAAATATCCCAGTGGTTATCACCGGAAAGACCGATGCCATTGCTGTTAATGGTCAAGTGAAACTTCTTAAAAATGGTAGTTCAATAATGCCGTTGGTGACGGGAACAGGTTGTTTACTTGGTGCGGTTTTAGCAGCTTTCATCGGATTGGCTAAAGAAGGAGATTTATTAGCTTGTCTGGAAGAAGCTATGTCTGTTTATAATATTGCTGGTGAAATGGCAGAAGTAGCATCAGGTAAAGGATTATCAGGTAGTTTTCAGATTGCCTTTTTAGATGCCCTTTGTCAGATTAGCAACCAAGACGTTAATCGATTGAAAAAAGTAGAGGATTATTGTGAATAAAGAACAGTTACAAGTTTATTTTATTTGTGGCACCCAAAATTGTCCTAAGGGAAAATTCCTAGATACGCTCGAGGCAGCTTTTAAATCTGGTGTAACCTGTTTTCAATTTCGTGAAAAAGGGCAAGGAGCGCTCGTCGGGCAAGAAAAGACAGCTATGGCATTAAAAGTTAAAGAGCTTTGCCAAAAATATCACGTTTTATTTCTCATCAATGATGATATTGACTTAGCTTTGCAAATTGGTGTTGATGGTGTTCATATTGGTCAAGATGACATGCCAGTTCGTCAGGTAAGAAAATTATTTCCAGATAAGATTATTGGTTTGTCTGTTGGTAATAGTAAAGAATACCATTTGTCAGCAATTGATGCTGTGGATTATATTGGTGTTGGTCCTGTCTTTCCAACGTCTTCTAAATCTGATGCTGGTCAAGTCATTGGCTTAAAAGGCTTGAGAGAGATGCGTGAATTGGATTCGAAAATTCCAATCGTAGCAATTGGTGGGATTACATTTGGTGATGTTGCAGCCATTCGTCAAACAGGAGCTGATGGTGTTGCAGTTATTTCAGCTTTGGCTCAGTCAGAACAGATTGAACTAGATACCCAGCGATTTGCCAGAGCCTTTGAGTGAGGGGTATAGTTTGAAACTATACCTAGTCTTTTTTAATAAGTATTAGTCAAGTTTTTTAAAAGAGTGTAAAATTGTATGTACATTCAGAAATTTTAATGATTGGAGTACATGCCATGACACGAAAATATAATTTTGAAACTTTGCAATTACACGCTGGTCAAACTGTTGACCCTGTCACTAAATCTCGTGCTGTTCCAATTTACCAAACAACATCATATGTTTTTGATAACGCCCAAGAAGGTGAAGATTTATTTGGTTTGAAAAAACCAGGGAATATCTATTCACGTATTGGGAATCCAACAGTTGAAGTCTTTGAAAATCGTATTGCTGCCCTAGAAGGTGGTGTAGGAGCAGTCGCTACATCATCTGGTATGGCAGCTATTACGTATGCTGTTTTAGGCTTGGCACATGCTGGGGATCATGTGGTAGCAGCGACTACCCTTTATGGTGGAACGTTTAATTTACTTAAAGAAACACTTCCACGATACGGTGTGACAACAACATTTGTCGATGTTGCTAATCTTGATGAAATTGAAGCAGCTATTCAAGATAATACAAAACTTGTCTTTATTGAAACTCTTGGTAATCCTGTTATCAACATTCCTGACATTGAAAAGATTGCTGATATTGCTCACGCTCATAAAATTCCTTTGGTGTCAGATAATACTTTTGGAACACCATATCTTATCAATGTTTTCTCACATGGGGTAGATATTACCGTTCACTCAGCAACAAAATTCATCGGTGGTCACGGAACAACTATTGCAGGTGTTGTTGTTGATTCAGGTAAGTTTGATTGGGAAGCTTCAGGAAAATTCCCACAATTTGTAGATGAAGACCCATCTTATCACAATATTAGCTATACACGTGATATTGGTGCAGCAGCCTTTATTACAGCTTTGCGTGTACAATTGTTGCGTGATACTGGTGCCGCTTTGTCACCATTTAGTGCCTTCTTACTCTTACAAGGTCTTGAAACACTATCGCTTCGCATTGACCGTCATATCGAAAATACTAAAAAAATCGTTGAATTTTTGGAAAATCATCCAAAAGTTGAAAAGGTTAATTATCCTAGCTTACCATCAAGTCCATACTATGAATTGGCTCAAAAATATTTCCCTAAAGGAGCGGGTTCAATCTTTACTTTCCATATCAAAGGTGGACAAGAAGAAGCACATAAATTCATCGATAGCCTTGAAATCTTTTCAGATTTAGCTAATGTTGCTGATGCTAAATCATTGGTTGTGCATCCAGCGACTACAACTCACCAACAGCTCTCAGAAGAAGATCTTCTAGCTTGTGGTGTTACACGTAATCAAATCCGTGTGTCAGTTGGTCTAGAAAATGCCGATGATTTGATTGAAGATTTGCGTTTGGCATTTGAAAAAATCTAATTGGTGATTCGTACTAAAGTTCATAGGGTAAAAGCAAGCAGTCTGTATGCCAAACAGGCTGCTTTTTGATAGAATGATTTTAGATGATAATACGATAATTTTTGGAGGAAGTTTATGCCAAAATATGATGATATTTGTCGAGCTTTTGAAGCTAATGCCAATCCTAAAAAGGCTCAAGAGATGTCGGCTTACATGAAAAAACTTTTTTCATTTTATGGTATTCGAACACCTAAACGTCGGGCAATTTACAAAGATTTTTTAGCTAGAGAGAAAAAAGCAAAAACAGTAGATTGGGCTTTTTTAAATCGTTGCTGGGAAGACGAGCATCGTGAATGTCAGTATTTGGTTCTTGATTACCTACGCGCCTTTCAAAAATACCTGACTTTTGAAGATATTGAAAAGGTAAAGCCATTTATCTCAAGTAAGCAGTGGTGGGATAGTATTGATGTGTTAGCAGGAATTGTTGGTCGAATTGGGTTAGAAGATACTAGAGTAGATGATGTTATGAAAATATGGGCTCGAGATAAGAATATCTGGTTTCGTCGTATAGCCATACTTCATCAACTTGGCCGAAAAAAGAAAACGAAGCTAGAATTGTTAGAATGGATTCTTTTAACGAATCTTGGTTCAAGAGAATTCTTTATCAATAAAGCAATCGGCTGGGCTTTACGTGATTTTTCAAAGGTAAATCCTGATTGGGTAAGACAGTTTTTAGCTAAAAATGAAGAAAAATTGTCTTCACTTTCAATCCGAGAAGCTAGCAAATATTTATGATTTCCAAGCAAATTTTTCGTTTTAAAAACTATTTTTCGATAGAATAAGAGATGAATAAAAGGCTTACTCATCTCACCTTATATAATGTTTTGGTGAAAAAAGCTCCCTTATAATGGAGGATATAGATATGACAACTTTTCTTGGGAAACCTGTAACCTTAGTTGGTAAGCAACTGCAAATTGGCGATATTGCGCCTGATTTTTCATTACGAACATCTGACTTAGCTATTAAGAGTTTAGCTGATTTTTCTGGCTTGAAAAAAGTGATCAGCGTTGTTCCATCAATTGATACTGGCATTTGTTCGACACAAACTCGTACCTTTAATCAAGAATTGTCTAATATGGATGATACTGTTGTGATTACTGTTTCAGCTGATCTTCCTTTTGCACAAGCACGTTGGTGTGGTGTTGAAGGACTTGATAAAGCCATTATGATGTCTGATTACTACGATAATCGTTTTGGTAAGGCTTATGGTCTTTTAATGGAAGAATGGCATCTTTTAGCGCGAGCAGTACTCGTTTTAGATGCTGATAATCATTTGGTTTATGCTGAATACTTGGAAAATGTAAACTCAGATCCAGACTATCAAGCAGCAATCAATGCGGTAAAATCGATATAATAAAATCCCCTCACTTAGTCTGTCTAGGTGAGGGATTTTGTTTATGACCTTAAAGAGTTTTATCCAGTGAAGCAACTTTGAGAATAATCTCAGTTAACTCTTCAGTACTTTCTTTGCCACCATTATTCACCCACAGTGAAATAATACTCTCAATAGAAGACAAATAAACCTCAGTTGCGTACTGGAAAGGAATTCCATAGTAGGCGACAAGGATTTCTTTGAAATCTGGGATGGTCAAAAGAAAACTGTAGATAAAATCTTTGACGGTCTTGGAAAAATTAGAGTATGATGATTTTGAAAGTGCATAAGTTAATTTGAAATTGTCACGAACGTAATCAAGGCAACGTGTGATAACTTTTGGAGTATCAGTATAAAGGGAGTCGGTGTTGAGAATAGCTAACAAATCATTAAGAGTTTCATGTTTTAATTGGTCCATCATATCATATTTGTCAACGTAATGGAGGTAGAACGTCCCACGGTTAACTCCGGCAGTTTTTGTTAAATCAGAGATGGTAATTTCTTCAAAGCTTTTTTCTAATAAGAGTTTTGCTAAAGCCTGCTTGAGATAGTTCGTGGTTTCGGTTTGTCTTTTTGCCAAAATAACTCTCCTTTCTTGGACATAGCTAAAATGAACAGATTGTCTATTTTTGTCCTTGTTTAATAATTGTGAAAATTATATACTATTCCTCGAATTAAATCAACAACATGTTTAATTAAGAAATACAAAGAGGTGATTTTATGGCTTATATTGAAATGAAGCACTCATACAAGCGCTATAAAACTGGTGAAACTGAAATTGTAGCAAATAATGACATTAACTTTGCTATTGAAAAGGGAGAGTTAGTGATTATTCTTGGAGCATCAGGTGCCGGAAAATCAACGGTTTTAAATATTCTTGGTGGAATGGATACCAACGATGTAGGGCAAGTCTTGATTGATGGTGTTGATATTTCTCAATATAATGCTAAAGAATTGACAACCTATCGTCGTAACGATGTCGGATTTGTTTTTCAATTCTATAATTTAGTCCCTAATTTAACAGCAAAAGAAAATGTTGAATTGGCATCAGAAATTGTAGTAGACGCAAGAGACGCTGAACAGACCTTGATTGATGTTGGCTTGGGTAAACGTTTGAATAATTTTCCAGCACAGCTGTCAGGTGGGGAACAGCAACGTGTGTCAATTGCGCGTGCAGTAGCTAAAAATCCAAAATTATTGTTGTGTGATGAACCGACAGGAGCTCTTGATTATCAAACTGGAAAACAGGTATTGAAGATTTTGCAAGACATGTCTCGTCACAAAGGTTCAACAGTTATTATCGTGACACACAACTCTGCCCTTGCACCAATTGCTGACCGTGTTATTCACATGCACGATGCTACTGTGAGCAGCATTGAAGTCAATGAGCACCCTCAAGATATTGAGACACTAGAATACTGAGGTGAGCATTATGTCAAAAAAGACTTATTGGAAAGATATCAGAAAATCAATTGGCAGTTCTAAAGGTCGTTTTTTGTCTATCATGCTCTTGATGATGCTTGGAGCCTTTGCTTTTGTAGCATTAAAAGTAACAGGCCCTGATATGCAAAGAACAGCTAGTGATTACTTGAAAAAGCAAAATGCTATGGATTTATCAGTCATAGCTAGTTATGGCTTTAGTGACAATGACAAGAAAGAAATTGCTTCTATTAAGAATAGTGAAATTGAGTATGGCTATTTAACAGACGTTACTATTAAAAATACAGATGATGCGATTCGTGTTTTTTCAAAAAGTAAGAAGATTTCAAAATACGAACTTATCTCAGGTTCTTATCCTAAAACATCAGGTGAAATTGCTCTTGCTTCAACTATGAAGAAGACTTATCATCTTGGGGATACCATTACATTTACCCAATCTGATGAACAAGGTATTTTGAAAAAAACATCCTTTAAAGTTGTTGGCTTTGTTAATTCATCAGAATTGCTTTCAAAATCTAGTTTAGGAACTTCAAGTGCTGGAAATGGCGTATTGAAATACTATGCTATAGTTCCAGAATCAGCTTTTGATAGTGACTATTATACTATTGCTAGAATTCGTTATGATGACTTAAAAGATTTAAATCCATTTTCTGAAGCTTATAAAGAAAAAATTGCTCAAAAAGAGGATACATTAGATGACTTGCTTTCAGATAATCCAAGTCAACGTTCAAAAGAATTGACTTCAAAACTTCAGGCAGAAATTGATACTAATCAAGCAAAAGTTGATGAAGCCAAAAAACAACTAGAAGCCCAAAAAGCAATGCTTGCTCAACTGCCTAAAGAACAGCAGCTAGCAGCACAAAGTTCTCTTGAACAGGCACAATCTCAAATTACAGAGAGTGAAAAACAAATCAAAGTATCTCAAGGTAAGATTGATGCAATGAAAGAGCCGACATATACGACCTATACTCGTTCTACTCTACCAGGTGGAGGTGGTTATCAAACATATGCCTCTAGCACCTCAAGTATTGGAAGTATCGGAAATATTTTTCCTGTTGTTTTATATGTTGTTGCTGCTTTAGTCACATTTACAACGATGACACGATTTGTTGATGAAGAGCGAACAAATTCTGGTGTTTTAAAAGCTCTTGGTTACAGCAATAGTGATGTTATCAAGAAATTTGTTATCTATGGTTTTGTTGCCAGTATGACTGGTACCATCTTGGGAGTTTTGGGAGGTCATTATGTTTTATCACGAGTGATTGCAGAAATCGTGACTGGTGATACGACTTTAGGAAGTACCAATCTTTATTTCTATTGGTCATATACCCTTATTGCAGTTGTATTTGCATTGGTTAGTGCGGTTTTACCAGCTTTTATCATCGCCAGAAAAGAACTTAGTGAAAAGCCTTCGCAATTGTTATTACCAAAACCTCCAGTTAAAGGTTCAAAAATTTTCTTGGAGCGTTTGGGCTTTATTTGGCGTCGTTTATCATTTACTCATAAAGTAACCGCACGTAATATCTTTCGTTACAAACAGCGTATGCTGATGACTATATTTGGTGTTGCTGGCTCGGTAGCACTCCTATTTGCTGGTCTTGGTATCCAATCTTCTTTAGGTAAAATTATTGATAATCAATTCTCACGTTTGATGCCTTATGATATGATTGTTGTGAAAAGTGATGAGAGCGGCAGTCAAGATGAATTAACCCAATTCATGGATTCCGATAAAGTATCCCAATACCAAAGTATTTATTTATCACATTTAACAGAAAACATTTCAGACTTGAGTGATAAGCAGGATATTTCAATCATGGTTAGTCAAGGTAAAGATTTTGGTGATTTCATTCATCTTAAAGATAAAAAGACTGGAAAAGCATTGACCTTAACCGATGATGGTGTTATCATTTCAGAAAAACTTGCTAGTTTGTATGGGGTTAAAGCGGGTGATACGTTTGACTTGAAAGATCAAAATGGTCAAAAACGTTCCATTAAAATTTCAGCAGTAGCAGAGATGAACGTTGGTCACTACCTCTTTATGTCACAAAAAGCATATGAGCAGATTTTTGATGATGATGTTAAAGATAATGCTTATCTAGTCACTCTAAAGAATCATTCAAGTAAGAATATTGAAGATATGGCAACTAAATTATTGGCCATGGATCAAGTGTCAGCCGTTAGTCAAAATGCTTCAATGATAAAAAACGTTAATTCAATGGTGGTTTCATTGAATGGAGCAATGACAATTCTCGTTATTATTTCTGTTTTGCTCGCGGTTGTTATTCTCTACAATTTAACTAATATTAATGTGGCTGAACGAATTCGTGAATTATCAACGATTAAGGTTTTAGGTTTTTACGATAAAGAAGTAACCATGTACATTTATCGAGAAACTATTAGCCTTTCTCTGATTGGTATTCTTGTTGGTTTGATTAGTGGAAAATACCTACATCAAGCGATTATGGATATGATTGGTTCAGATTACATTAAATTTGGTACTGAGGTTGGTTTATTCGTTTATATCATTCCAATCGTCGTTGTTATCGGAATACTATTTTTGTTAGGCTGGCTTGTTAATCATATTCTAAAAACAGTTGATATGCTCGAAGCCTTGAAATCAGTAGATTAATATTAAAGTGATAAAAAATGCTCCTTAGATATAAGGGGCGTTTTTATTTGTTGAGAAATGTTCTTTTGATGTCGTTAACCCTATTTAAAAAATGCTATTTTCATGATATACTTAACCGGTAAATTATTTTGAGGAGGCGACAATGACAGAAAATCCAAATAAAATGGAACATAGCCAACAAAAACAGTTAATTAAACGGTTGAAATCAGAGTTAGGACCGCATAAATATGAACTATATATTGCAGCATTTTTATCTTGGATACAATTTATAATGCGTATTCTTTCATTTTTTATTATCGCAAAGGCGGTAGGTGCCTTATATCAAGGAAATGATATTTCAATACTCAATCTAGTTTTATCATTATTATTTTTAAATCTTATTGGTTATATATCAGCTTGGCTAGCGAAAAAATATCAAGGAACAGCCTCTCAATATGCACGAAATCGATTAAAGCAAGCATTTTTTGATGCTTTTCAAAGACATGGTGGCGAATTTGATGATCAGAATTTTTCGACTGCAGACGTGATGACAGTTGCATCACAAGGTATTGATACTTTAGATACCTATTTCAATCACTATTTGACTTTATCGCTTAGAGCTTATCTAAATTGTGCGACAGTTCTTTTGCTAGTAGTTTTTATCTATCCTATTGGTGGAGTGATTTTTTTACTAAGTTTACCATTTATTCCTGTTTCGATTATCTTGATGCAAAGACGTTCAAGAAAAATTATGAATCATTATTGGGCAACTTATATGGATGTCGGCAATTTGTTTATGGACGACTTAAAGGGAATGAACACTCTTTATACCTACGGAGTTGATGAACGTTATGAAAAAACATTTGTTGAAAAAGCAGAAGCCTTTCGACAATCAACAATGGAATTATTAAAATTTCAGCTACAATCAGTTGGCTATATGGACGGTGTGATGTATATTGGCATTGGTCTTTCGGGTTTTGCGGCAGCAGTTTCTTTGTCATATGGTCATTTATCACTTTTTAGCCTTTGTTTCTTTGTCCTTATTGCGACTGAATTTTTTATGCCAATTCGTGAACTGGGCTATGGCATGCATTTAGTAATGATGAATGCAAAAATGGCTGAGCGAATTTATACCTTTTTAGATAGTGTGGTGACTGCTGAGTCGCATAAAACTAAAGAGATGCTGCCAAATGATATTAATGAGATTGTTTTTAATCATGTTGGCTTTTCATATGATCATACGAAGATCTTTTCTAACTTGTCATTTACCATTCCTAAAGGGAAAATTTTTGCAATTACTGGTGAAAGTGGTCGCGGTAAAACAACTATTGCGAAACTCCTTCAAAAACAATTATCTGTATCAGAAGGAAATATTTTCTTTGATCACCAAGACTTAACTGATGTGAGTTTAGATGCTGTTAAAGAAAATGTGATGTATGTCTCAGCTGATTCTTATCTTTTTAGGGGAACTATCTATGAGAATCTTGCATTAGCAACTGATATGTCACCTGCTCAATTGCAAGATTGGCTAAATCAAGGTCAGCTGATGTCATTTTTAGAGGAGTTACCAGAGGGTTTACAGACACAAGTTGGTGAAAATGGTAATTTTTTATCACCCGGTCAACGTCAACAAATCATTTGTGCACGAGCTTTATTGGCTAAACGACCAATTTATATCTTTGATGAAATGACATCAAGTATTGACAGTGAGAATGAGCAAAAGCTTTATGACTATATCAGGTTAGCGTCTCAAGATGCGATTGTTATTGTGATTTCACATAAAATGAAGCAGATTTTACAAGCAGATCAAGTGCTTTTTATAGACAGCAAGCACAATATTTCGCTGGATTATCCAGAAAAATTATTAACAACGAATGATGAATTTAAGTCCCTAGTAACAACACAAGAAGAATTGGAGGCGATTCTACATGTCTCATAAAACACTATCAACAAAGCAAGTAGTGAAACGGCTTGCAGAGCTTGTTAAAGGCTTTTGGTTAGAATATGTCCTAGCAGTTGGCGGAGCAGTTTTAGGTTTTTTTATGACAATCCTTATTCCAAGTCTTGTCATCCACTTAGCTTGGCAAGCTCTAGTGGGAAGAACTCCTCAGTTTAGATTTGTTATGATATTATTTACTTTGGGACTATTGCGTGGTATTTTGCGCTATGTTGAGCATTATTTTGGTCATTATGTGGCTTTTAAAACGCTTTATGACTTTAGATGTATGGTATTTGCTAAATTACGACGTTTGGCACCAGCAAAATTAGATCATCAAGATAGTGGAAACATGCTTAAGATGATTGGTGAAGATATTGAGGCTATGGAAGTCTTCTTTGCCCACACACTTCCACCTGTTATCACGGCAAGTTTGGTAACAATTATCTTAGAGATTTATTATTGGTCAGTTTCGCCTTTAATAGCTCTGATTAGTCTGACGGTTTATGCTGTTTTAGCGATCTTTTTGCCTCGTCTTCAAGCTAAGCATTTACAGCCTTTATTGCAGGAACAAACAAAAACACGATGTGCTTATATGTCACACTTCTCAGATAGCCTGCATGGCATGAAAGATTTGTTACAATTCGGACAAGTAAAATCCTATTTAAAACAATTAAACAAAGAAAGTAAGTCTGTCAATGCATGTGAAAAAGAAGTAGCACAAACACAGCACTTGCAAGCTAGTTTATCTTTTTTTATTATTGGTTTTGCAATGATGTTAGTAGTTGTTTTAGCGGTATCACAAGCTAATAATGGGCAAATCTCTCTTCTTTCAGCTACAACCATTATTGTTGTATTCTCGGCTTCTTTTGCCCCTTATTTGGAATTGAGTCGTTTACCTCTTGGTTTTAAACGTGCGATGACAGCAGCTCGCCAAGTCTTTGCATTATTAGATGAAGAAGAGAATGATAAATCAGGCCTAGCTTTCAATGAGACAATTACTCATATTGCCTTGGAAGATGTTTCTTTTTCATACAAGCAGAGAAATCAAAATATTTTTGAACAGTTGTCAGTTGTTTTTGAGAATCATAAAGTAATTGGACTGGTTGGAAAATCTGGTTCAGGCAAATCAACATTAATGAAGTTAGTTATGAAATGGTATGATAATACTAAAGGACAAATCTTAATTAACCAGAGACCACTTTCAACATTGGCGGCGCGTGATGTTCAAAATCGTATTGCCTATATTCCACAAATTCCACAAATATTTAGTCAAAATATTCGAGAAAATTTGAGACTTGGAAATCCAAATATCACTGATGAAATGATTTTAGAGGCAGCTGATAAATGTCGAATTAAGGATAAAATTTTGACAACAACTGATGGCTTGGATACTGAATTAAATAATGAACAAACCATATTTTCTGCAGGTGAACTGCAACGTCTAGAATTGACAAGAGCTCTGCTAAAAAATGCAGATTGTTACATTTTTGATGAGCCTACAAGTAATTTAGATTCACTGAATGAAGCTGCCTTTTTAAAGGTGATAAGAGAACATTGTAAAGGTTACGTATTTCTGATTTCGCATCGTCTAAGTACAGTTGCATCATGTGATATTATTTATCGTATTGAAAATGGTAGGATCACTCAACTTTAATACTATTTTTGAAACAATCATACAACTAAATAGTAAAGGAGCAGTAGCAATGCTGCTCTTTTTGCTTGTCAAAAGAATAATTTGGTATTATAATACTAAATTGTAAAGGAGATAACTATGAATAAAGTTGTTGAACGTTACCGAGAAAATAATGTTCCTAAAATTCCTTTAAGAGAAGTTACGGAGCACTTTAAAGGAAAGGCAGTTTCTAAGTTTAATGATGACGGAAATATATCAGTCATTAATCTAAGTGATATGCTAGAAACTGGCATTAATTATAATAGCCTAAAGAAGATTGAAGCTGAAGAACAAAGTTTAAAACGTTACTTGTTACAAGAAGGTGATGTTTTGATTGCTTCAAAAGGGACTGTTAAAAAAATTGCTGTTTTTGAAGAACAAGAAGTGCCTGTTATTGCTTCAGCAAACATCACGGTGTTAAGGCCGATTGCTGATATTTCGGGCGGTTATATCAAACTCTTTTTGGAATCTGAAGTTGGACAAGGGCTTTTAGACGAGACAAATACTGGGAAGAATGTGATGAATCTGAATACACAGAAAATCATTAGTATTGAAATACCAAAACTCCCTACTGTAAAACAAGCTTATCTGTTGCAGCGCTATGAACAAGGTCTTAGAGATTATAAACGTAAAATGCTGCGTGCCCAACAAGAATGGCATCACATTCGAGAAGAAGTTGAAAAAAATTTGTTTTAAAATATTGAACTGAATAAGACTGGGAAAAATGTCCTAGTCTTATTTGTTTTGAGAAGAAGCCATTTTTAAATTTATCCCTTTATAACAGGAAAATATGTTAAGCTTTGCTATAATATATAATAGTATCAATGAATGAGCGAGGAAATTATGAATAATATAAAATGTCCACATTGTGGAACGGTTTTTACGATTAATGAAACAGAGTATAGTCAGTTATTAGCTCAAGTTCGTAGTAGTGAATTTGATAAAGAAATTCATGATCGTCTGGAAAAAGAGAAGGCATTATTGGAAGAAAAGTCCAAAAATGATTTACAAGCTCAAGTTAGTGTTAAAGATAAGGAAATTGCTGATTTATCATCAAAATTAGAGCGACTAAAACAAAGCTTAGAACTTGAAAATCAACGTCTTTTGAGTGCTAAAGATCAAGAGATTACTGAATTAAAGTCACAACTTAATAACTTAACGTCGGTTAAAGATTTAGAGTTGACACAAGCTTTAACTGAAAAAGATAAAGAAGTTACGGAACTAAAAAATCAACTTGAACGTCTGACACTTGAAAATAAAACAAGCCTTGTTGAAGCTGTCGCTAGTGTTGAAAAAGAACGTGATGATGCCAAATCTAAATTGGCACTCCAAGAAAAAGAAGCAGAACTCTCTCTTGCCTCAGTTAAAAGTGATTATGAAGCTCAGTTGAAAGCTGCTAACGAACAGGTTGAATTTTACAAGAATTTTAAAGCTCAGCAATCTACAAAAGCTATTGGTGAAAGTCTAGAAGTTTATGCAGAAACAGAATTCAATAAAGTTCGTGCCTATGCTTTTCCAAATGCTACCTTTGGAAAAGATAACGAAGTATCAAGTCGTGGTTCAAAAGGTGATTTCATTTATCGCGAAACGGATGAGAATGGTATTGAAATACTATCTATTATGTTTGAGATGAAAAATGAAGCTGATGAGACAAAAACTAAGCATAAAAACAAGGACTTTTATAAAGAATTAGATAAAGACCGTCGTGAAAAGAACTGTGAATATGCTGTTTTGGTAACCATGTTAGAAGCAGATAATGATTACTTTAACACAGGAATTGTTGATGTTAGTCACGAATATGAAAAAATGTATGTCGTTCGCCCTCAACTCTTTATCCAGTTGATTGGTATTTTGCGAAATGCTGCGCTTAATTCACTCAAGTATAAGCAAGAATTAGCTTTGGTTCGTGAGCAAAACATTGATATCACTCATTTTGAAGATGATCTTGAAACTTTCAAAAATGCTTTTGCTAAAAACTATAATTCAGCTAGCAACAATTTCAAAAAAGCTATTGATGAGATTGATAAATCAATTCGTCGTATGGAAGAAGTCAAACGTTTCTTGACGACTAGTGAAAATCAGCTCCGCCTTGCTAATAATAAATTAGATGATGTTTCCGTTAAAAAATTGACTCGGAAAAACCCAACCATGCGTGCTAAATTTGAAGCGCTGAAAGACTAGATAAAATAACACCTCATTATTTTGGAAAAATTCATTTTACAATCTTTGTGTTATAATGAAATCATTCCTGCATAATGAGGTTATATTAATGAACAATATTATAGATTTAACAAAACCAGTCGCTGAGATTCTCAAGGAACACCCTGAAATCAAAGATATGCTGGTTAATTTAGGCTTTACGCCATTAGCAAATCCAGCAATGTTAAATACTGTTGGTAAGGTAACATCTCTTAAATCTGGTGCAAAACTGGCTAACCTATCACTAGATAAAATCCAAAAAGCACTTGAATGTAACGGTTATGAAGTGATTGGAGGCAACAATGACTGAAAATCGTATTGAAGTTTTAAAAGATATTTTGTTACGATTGCACCACGGAGCTGATGCTGATTCAGTTCAAGAAGATTTCAACCAAACATTCAAAGGTGTATCGGCACTTGAAATTTCAATGATGGAACATGAACTAATGGGAGATGATACTGGCATTACGTTTGAAGATGTTATGGGCTTGTGTAATGTCCATGCTAATCTTTTTAAAGGTGCGGTATCTGATGTTGATGTACCGGATGCCGAGCAAGAAGGTCATCCAGTTTATGTGTTTAAACAAGAAAATCTCGCTTTGCGTTCAGCAATGTTGCGTATTCGACGTATTATTGAGAACTATGGAAAACCTGAAAATGCTGATTTTCGAGATGATTTAATACGTGGTTTAAAATTTCAGATGAATCTTCTTGGACAATTTGATAATCACTATCGCCGTAAAGAAGAACTCTTTTTCCCGCTTATGGAACAGCATGGTCATGATGCACCACCAAGAGTCATGTGGGGTGTGGATGATGATATCCGAGAGTTATTTAGAAAGGCAAAAGAAGCCGTTGGTGAATTACCCAATATGCCAATTTCAGAAGTCTCACAAGCATTTGAAACATTTGCCAGCGAGTTTGAAGAAATGATTTTTAAAGAAGAAGCTATTTTATTAATGATTCTTCTTGAAGCATTGACACAAGATGATTGGTTGGCTATTGCAGAAGAAAGTGATGCTTATGGGTATGCTATAATTAAACCAACAACTAAGTGGCAGCCAAGACGTCAGAAATTCGATGACACTGAGACTGTTAAGAAAAAAACAGATCCTATTTTCCAAAAAGATGACTCTGAAAGTTCAAGTCGAGAAAAAGATGATCAAGATAGTAATCAAAATTCTTTAACAAAAGTTATTAAAACACCTGAAGGGGAGTTTACGATTAGCTTTACACCTAAAAAAGAGAAAACTGCCGTTAATCGCACTACTCCACAACCTTTTGGTAATGGTTATTTGTCAGTTGAGCAAGCAAACTTGATTTTAAATCATTTGCCTTTAGAAATTTCTTTTGTTAATAAAGACGACATTTTCCAGTATTTTAACAATAATACTGTTCCTGAAAAAATGGTCTTTAAGCGTACACCAAGTCAAATTGGTCGAAATGTTGAATTATGTCATCCACCGAAAGTGTTAGATAAAGTCAAAAAAGTTTTTACTTTATTACGTTCAGGGCAACGCGATAAAGTGGTTATGTGGTTTAAATCTGAAAAAATGGGCAAATTCATCCACATTACCTATGCAGCAGTTCGTGATGAAAACGGTGAATTCCAAGGTGTTTTAGAATACGTCCAAGACATTCAAGAATTCTTAGATATTGATACAGATGTTAACCGTGACATCTAGAAAAATGAACAAGTTAAAGCAATGCAAAGTTTTAACTTGTTTTTTATTGATGAAAACAGGTATAATATTACTTATGATTAACGGAATTATTAATTTGAAAAAGGAAGCTGGGATGACTAGCCATGACGCTGTCTTTAAGCTTCGTAAAATTTTACATGAAAAGAAAATCGGTCACGGTGGTACGCTAGATCCAGATGTTGTTGGAGTCTTACCAATTGCTGTCGGAAAAGCAACTCGTGTGATTGAATATATGACTGAAGCAGGAAAAGTATATCGTGGGCAAATCTGCCTAGGCTTTTCAACGACAACAGAGGATGCTAGTGGTGAACTTGTTGAAAAAACACCAGTTAGTGAATTAACAGAAGAAGAAGTTGACCAGGCACTTACTCAGTTTGTTGGTGAGATTACTCAAGTGCCGCCAATGTATTCTGCTGTTAAGGTTAATGGGAAACGTTTGTACGAGTATGCTCGTGCTGGTCAGGAAGTTGAACGTCCAGAACGTCATGTGACAATTTATGGCTTTAAACGCACAAGTTCATTAAACTTCAAGGATGACTGTTGTTATTTTGACTTTGAAGTTGCTTGTAGTAAAGGTACTTACATTAGAACCTTATCAGTTGATTTAGGAAAATCGCTTGGCTTTGCAAGTCATATGTCATATTTAGAACGCCAAGCATCAGCAGGTCTTCAGTTGGAAGATGCACTTACCTTGTCTGAAATTGCTGAAAAAGTTGCTCAAGATGACTTTTCATTTCTTTTGCCAATCGAATACGGTGTTATGGACTTACCACGTATTGATTTGACAGAAGAACAAGTAACAGAAATTTCATTTGGACGTAAAATTGCTCTAGATAGAAATGAAGAACAATTGGCAGCCTTCTATCAAGACAAAGTAGTTGCTATTCTCATTCCACGTGATGACCTATACAAACCAAATAAAGTGTTTATATAATAGAATGGAAAAAATGAATATTCAACAAATAAAAGATGCTCGAGACATTGAACGCACTCGAGACATTGAACGCACTCGAGATAGTGTTTTAGTATTGGGATACTTTGATGGCCTTCATAAAGGTCACAAAGCTTTATTTGATCAAGCAAGAGAAATTGCAAAACGTGATCAATTGGATTTGACTGTTTTGACGTTTAATGAATCACCGCGTTTAGCTCTTGCTCGCTTTACACCTGAATTATTATTGAATTTAACATCGCCAGAAAAGCGTTATGAGAAATTTGCCGAATACGGCGTAGATGACCTCTATTTAATTGATTTCACATCTGATTTTTCGAAAAAGTCATCAAAAGAATTTCTTGAAACTTATATTAAAGCTTTACGTGCAAAAACAATTGTCGTAGGTTTTGATTATAAATTTGGGCATGATCGCAAAGATGCTAATGATTTGGCAGAAATTTTTGATGGTCAAGTGATAGTAGTGCCAGAAGTTCAAGATAATGGTGAAAAAATTAGTTCTAGTAGAATTCGTAAGGAAATCCTGTCAGGAAATGTTTCTGAAGTGAATCGCCTTCTAGGCTATGAATTCTCAACTAAAGGTATTGTGGTTCACGGAGATGCACGAGGCCGTACGATAGGATTTCCAACAGCAAACTTAGCTGTTTTGGATCGCATCTATCTTCCTGGCGACGGTGTTTATGTATCAGATATTATTGTTTCAGGAAAACGCTACCGCTCAATGACAAGCATTGGGAAAAATGTCACATTCGGTGGTCAAGATTTACGACTTGAAGCAAATATTTTTGGTTTTGATGATGACATTTATGGAGAAACCGTCGAGATTATTTGGTTGGACAAGATTCGTGGCATGGAAAAATTCTCGGGAGCAGATGAATTAGTTAAGCGCTTAAAAATTGATAAAGAAATTGCCCAAAATTGGGAAAAAAATAGAAAACTTTTTTAAAATTTTGTATAATTAAGTTAAGAAGATTAGAGAGGTGGTTTTATGATTACTTTATTTTTGTCACCAAGTTGTACAAGCTGCCGAAAAGCACGAGCTTGGCTTAATGAACACGATGTTAAATTTCAAGAACACAATATCATTACCAGTCCTCTTAGTCGCGATGAATTAATGGCTATTTTGGCCTTTACAGAAAATGGAACAGAAGATATTATTTCAACTCGATCAAAAGTATTTCAAAAGTTAGATATCGACCTCGACGACTTGTCTGTTTCAGAATTGATTGATTTAATTGCGAAAAATCCTGGTTTGCTTCGTCGTCCAATTATTTTGGACAATAAACGGATGCAAATCGGATTTAACGAAGATGAAATTCGTGCTTTTTTGCCACGTGATTATCGTAAACAGGAATTGCGTGATGCTACGATAAAAGCAGAAATTGAAGGATAGAATTAGAAAGGAATAACTTCTTAGCGAAAAAAGCTATGAGTTCTCTTGATGAAGAAAGAGGCTTTTCCTAGAAGTTTGGAAAATCTTTGTATGAAAAATTACAGCTATCCACTTGATTTGTCTTGGAGCACTGAAGAGATAGCATCAGTGCTTCATTTTTTAAATCAGGTTGAGGCCGCATATGAAACAAAAGTTGCTGTGAGCGATTTATTAGATAGCTATGCAACTTTTAAAACCATTGTTAAAAGTAAAGCACAAGAAAAACAAATTGATCGCGAATTTCAACAAAGTAGCGGCTATTCAACGTATCAAGCCGTAAAAGCTGCTAAAGCAAAGGAGAAAGGATACATTTCCCTTGGAAAATAAGTTTCAATTTGCTAAAAAAATGATTCGTGAAGCAGGCGACTTTATCAAAAAAAATATGGTTAAGGATCTTGAAATCGAAGAAAAGACGCGTTTTGATGATCTAGTAACCAATTTAGATAAAGAAACGCAGGAATTACTAATCGCTAATATTAAACAAGTCTATCCAGATGACCACATTTTAGCTGAGGAAAACGGTGTCCATCATGATATCACTGATGGCAATGTCTGGGTTTTAGACCCTATTGATGGAACAGTGAATTTTGTGGCTCAAGGCACACATTTTGCCGTTATGATTGCTTATTATGAGGATGGTATCGGTCAATTTGGTTTGATTTACGATGTGATGAATGATTTGTTGTATAGTGGTGGTGGTCAATTTGATGTTTTTGTGAATGACCAAAAATTACCACCCTTTAAAGATCGACCATTGAATCGTTTTTTGGTAGGCTGTAACGCTAACATGTTTGCTAGTAATTATCATGGTTTGCATGATTTGATTGAACAAACTTTAGGTGTTCGTGTTTATGGTGGTGCAGGTATCAGCATGGCAGCTGTCATGGCAGGACAGTTGATGGCATACTTTTCATATATTCAACCTTGGGACTATGCAGCCGCTAAGGTGATGGGTGATAAGCTTGGCTATGTTTTGTTAACTATTGATGGTGAAGAACCTGATTTTACACATCGTCAAAAAATCATGTTTGTTCCGAAAGCAAAATTATCAACGATACAAACTTATTTATCTAAAGCCTAGTATTTTACTAGGTTTTTCTTTTATATCTATGGTAAAATGAGGATAATTTATAGAAAACGTTTTAATTGGGTAAATTTTATAAAAGGAGTTTTTTTATGATAAATTGGCTAATGACACAAAATGTTGTCCTTTTAGCCTTGTTAGCAGGTTTATTTACGTGGGGATGTACTATTGTAGGGTCTGCAGTTGTCTTTTTCTTTACCAAAGTTAGTCGCAAATTACTTGATGTCATGATGGGGTTTGCGGCCGGAGTAATGATTGCAGCGTCCTTTTGGTCTTTGCTTGACCCAGCGCTTGCCTACGCTAAAGCTGATTATGGCAATTTTGCTTGGGTACCTGCAGCAGTTGGCTTTTTATTAGGTGGTTTTAGTCTTCGTTTGATTGATGCTCTTGTCCCACACTTACACTTGGGGTTAGAAGTGTCTGAAGCTGAAGGGATTCAACCAAAGAAAAAACTATCAAAAACAGCTCTTCTCTTTTTAGCGATTACTATTCATAATTTTCCAGAAGGTCTAGCGGTCGGTGTTACTTTTGGAGCTTTGGCTTCTGGTAATATGACTAGTTCGGCGCTTATTGGTGCTATTGGTCTTGCTATTGGGATTGGTTTACAAAATATCCCAGAAGGTGCTGCGTTGTCGATTCCGATTCGAGCTGATGGCAGTTCACGATCACGAGCATTCTTCTTGGGGTCAATGTCAGCAATTGTTGAACCTATTGGAGCTGTTTTAGGAGCAGCTTTAGTAATTATTATGCTACAAATTATTCCGTATGCTCTGGCCTATGCAGCTGGTGCCATGATTTTCGTTGTTGTTGAAGAGTTAATTCCTGAATCACAGACGAATGAGAATACTGATGTGGCAACTCTTGGCTTAATGGTTGGGTTTGTTATCATGATGGTGATGGATGTGGCATTAGGCTAATCACTTTATATTCAAAAAGAGGTTGAGGTAAAATTTCTCAATCTCTTTTTTGGTGTGCAAATTATTTGAAACAGTTTTCAAAATTTATTAAAATGGACAAAAAAGAAAAAGGTGATGCTATGGCAATTACAGTTAATTTGTATTATAAAGGTGCAAACGGCAGTGCTAGACGATTTGTAGAAGAAATGGAAAAATCTGGTATAGCAGATGCTATTCGTGCTGAAAAAGGTAATTTACGCTATGACTATTTCTTTCCGGCTAAAGAAACTGAGACAGTTTTATTGATTGATAGTTGGGAAAATCAAGAAGCCCTTGACAGTCATCACGCTTCACCGATGATGGCTACTTTGGCAAAGTTGCGTGATAAATACGATTTGCATATGACAGTTGAACGTTATGTTTCAGATAATAGTGACGTTGATGACAGTGCTTTTATTCGCCATTAATTTATCAATTGCATCGATTATTAAGTTTTCTACAGGAGGTATTCAGATGACATCATTTGCATCATTTTTTACAGAAATCACTGCACAAGAAGCTAAAAAGTTTTTAGAAACAGCTGAAGATTTTATTCTCTTTATTGGTCGCCCTAGTTGTCCATATTGTCGCCGCTTTGAACCAAAGTTAACACAGGTTGCCAAAGATAATCAACTTACTGTTTACTTTGTAAATAGTGAAGGACTTGATTCAGGTATTCAAGAATTAAGAACAGCATATGATGTTTCAACTGTACCAGGTTTGTTAGTGGCTAAAGCTGGTCACGTTAAAGTGGTGTGTGATTCATCGTTGTCAGAAGAAGCTATTTTAGAGTTTATCAAGAATTAGATTTGGAGAATATATGGACGTTAAGCAATACGATTATATTGTTATTGGTGGAGGTTCTGGCGGGATTGCTTCAGCTAATCGTGCGGCTATGCATGGTGCTAAAGTCATTCTATTTGAAGCAAAAGAGGTTGGTGGTACCTGTGTTAATTTAGGATGTGTTCCTAAGAAAGTGATGTGGTACGGGGCTCAGGTTGCTGAGACGATTCAGACCTATGCTAGCGAATATGGTTTTCACATCACTGATACGACTTTTGATTTCAAAACGCTAAAAGCTAATCGTAAGGCCTATATCGATCGTATTCATGCCTCTTATGAACGTGGATTTGATAACAATGGTGTTGATCGCGTTTATGATTATGCTAGTTTTGTTAATCCTCATACGGTTGAAGTTGCTGGTCAATACTATACAGCTCCGCACATTTTAATTGCGACTGGTGGTCATGCTCTTTATCCTGATATTCCAGGTGCTGAATACGGCATGATTTCAGATGATTTTTTTGCCTTAGATAGTCTTCCAAAGCGTGTTGCTGTTGTTGGAGCAGGCTATATCGCTGTCGAACTTGCCGGAGTCTTACATGCACTCGGTTCAAAGACGGACCTTTTTGTTCGTAATGAACGACCACTTCGTACGTTTGATAAAGAAATTGTTGAAACCCTTGTTAAATACATGGCCGAAAGTGGTCCACAATTACATACGCACTCAATTCCAAAAGAAGTTAAAAAAATGCCGATGACTCTTTGACGTTAATTTTAGAAAATGGTGAATCTTACACGGTAGACGCTATCATTTGGGCAATTGGACGCAAGGCTAATGTGAGCGGATTTGGTCTTGAAAAAACAGGAGTAGGATTGACCAAAGAGGGCTACATTAAGACAGATGAGTATGAAAATACTTCTGTTGAAGGTATTTACGCTCTAGGAGATGTTAATGGTAAACTTGAACTAACACCTGTGGCAGTTAAAGCAGGACGACAATTATCAGAACGCCTCTTTAACAACAAACCAACTGCAAAAATGGATTATAAAGACGTTGCCACAGTCATTTTTAGTCATCCAGCCATTGGTTCTATCGGGTATTCAGAGGAAAAAGCTATTGAAGAATTTGGGGCAGATAAAATTAAAGTTTATCGCTCAACTTTCACACCTATGTATACAGCTCTAGGCAATCATCGCCAACCAAGTAAAATGAAGTTGGTTACTTTAGGTGATGACGAGAAAATCATCGGTTTACATGGTATTGGCTATGGTGTTGATGAGATGATTCAAGGTTTTTCAGTTGCTATCAAAATGGGAGCAACTAAAGAAGATTTTGATAATACGGTAGCCATTCATCCAACAGGAGCAGAGGAGTTTGTGACAATGAGATAGCTTTTAGATTTTTATACAAATAAGGCAGTTCGGATAATGAACTGCTTTTTATTGACTAAATTACTGATTAAATCAGTCATATGCTTGTCTTAAAGTTGTAATTAACATGTGAAATTGTTATCATATAAGTATGAAATTACCTGATAAATTTATTGAAAAATACCGTAATCTTCTTGGACAAGAAGCAGATGATTTCTTTGCTACATTTGATCAAGAAGCTGTTTCTGGATTTCGTGTAAATCCTCTAAAAAATGCTCAGCAAACCTTCGATTCAGCAATTCCAAATACCCCGTGGGGTCACTATGGGAAAGTATCTGGTAAGTCACCTGAACATGTCTCTGGATTGGTTTATTCTCAAGAACCTGCTGCTCAGATGGTTGCACAAGTAGCAGCACCCAAGGAAAACATGCGAGTGCTTGATTTAGCTGCAGCACCTGGTGGAAAATCAACTCACCTTCTCAGTTATATGAATAATACTGGCGTTTTGGTCAGCAATGAGATTTCTAACAAGCGCAGTAAAATCCTTGTTGAGAATGTCGAACGATTTGGTGCAAAAAATGTTGTGGTGACCAATGAAAGCTCAGATAGATTAGCAAAAGTTTTCAAAGAGTACTTTGACTTGATTGTCTTTGATGGTCCTTGTTCTGGAGAAGGAATGTTCCGAAAAGACCCTTCAGCGACACAATATTGGCATGAAGGATATCCAGCTGAATGTGCCAGTCTCCAAAAGGAAATCTTAGAAGAAGCAATGAAAATGCTTGCTCCAGGTGGTACACTTGTTTACTCAACATGTACATGGTCCCCAGAGGAAAATGAAGGGGTGGTAAATTGGTTACTATCAGAATACGACAACCTTGAGCTTGTTCCGATTGAGAAAATCAACGGGATGGCTGAAGGAATTGACATGCCTGAAGTTGCTCGCATGTATCCACACCGTTTTAAAGGTGAAGGACAATTTGTTGCTAAGCTACATGATACGAGAGAACCAGCTCACCGCAAAGTCAAACCTATAAAATCTAATCTAACAAAAGATCAGCTTAATTTATGGCAAGATTTCGCCAAAAAACATCTAAAAATTGAGCTAAGTGGGCTCCTACAAACCTTTGGTGATAACCTTTATTTGTTGCCAGAAGGTTTGCCTGATTTAGGTAAATTAAAAATTGCTCGCAATGGACTTCATCTAGGAACATTTAAGAAAAATCGTTTCGAACCATCTTTTGCATTGGGCTTAGCCCTTTCACCAAATGACGTAGAACAGTTTGTAGAAATTGATATAGAACAGTTCAAGGTTTATGTTACAGGAAATGTCATAAACTTAGAAAATCCATTAAAAAATGGTTGGTATTTAGTTTCTGTAAACGGCAACGGCATAGGTTTTGCAAAAGTTACTGGGAATATTCTGAAAAATTACTTTCCAAAAGGACTTCGCTTTAATCCCTAAACTGTTATAGGTACAATTTTTGAGTGACATAGGTTGAAAACCACTTTTCAAGGTTTCAGTGATGTGATACTATTTCCTTGTGAGGTATTTGTAACACTTCATGTTATTTACTTTTTATTTTCAAAATAAGTAGGAATCGCAAATGAAAAAAATGAAAATTCTTAGCTTTTTATTGCTAGTTACCTCAGTGACCTTTGCACTGTCTGGCTGCGCAAGCTGGATTGATAAAGGTCAGTCGATTACAAGTGTCGGATCGACAGCTTTGCAACCACTGGTAGAAGCTGCCGCAGATGAATTTGGATCGACTAATGTTGGAAAAACAGTCAATGTCCAAGGTGGTGGATCTGGTACAGGTCTTTCACAAGTTCAATCAGGGGCTGTTCAAATTGGTAACAGCGATGTTTTCGCAGAAGAAAAAGAAGGTATTAATGCTGATAAGTTGGTGGATCACCAAGTAGCAGTAGCAGGTCTTGCGGTTATTGTTAACAAGAAAGTTTCAGTTAACAATCTAACGACAGATCAATTACATCAAATCTTTACTGGTAAGATTACGAACTGGAAAGAAGTTGGTGGACCTGATTTGGCCATTTCTATTATCAACCGTGCTGCAAGTTCAGGTTCTCGTGCGACCTTTGATAGTGTTATCATGAAAGGTGATTCAGCTATTCAAAGTCAAGAGCAGGACTCAAATGGTATGGTTAAATCAATTGTTTCGCAAACTCCAGGGGCTATTTCTTATCTTGCTTTTGCCTATGTAGATAGTTCCGTTAAGACAATTCGTTTGAACGGCTACAAACCAACTGCTGAAAATGTAACAAAAAATAACTGGCCACTCTGGTCTTATGAACATATGTATACGAAAGGTAAACCAACTGGTTTGACTAAAGAATTTTTGGACTACGTCATGAGTGATGATGTCCAAAAAGGTGTCGTTGAACAAATGGGCTATATTTCAGTTAACGATATGAAAGTTACAAAAGCAGCTGATGGCACTGTTACAGCAAAATAAGGAGATGTTATGAGAAATCAAGATCTTGAGAAACAGTTAACAACGCCTTCGAAAAATTCTCGCCTTGAGAAGTTCGGAAAAGGCATTACATTCTTTTGTTTAGTACTGATTGTTTTCATTGTTGCAATGATTTTAATCTTTGTTGCTCAAAAAGGGTTATCAACTTTCTTCGTTGACGGTGTTAACCCGATCAAATTCCTTTTTGGAAGTAAATGGGATCCAAGTTCAGGATCATTTGGAGCCCTTCCAATGATTTTGGGATCATTTATTGTAACGATTTTGTCTGCCTTGGTAGCAACACCTATTGCTATTGGTGCAGCGGTCTTTATGACAGAAATTTCTCCAAAATATGGAGCTAAAATTCTACAACCAGCAATTGAATTATTGACAGGTATTCCATCTGTTGTTTATGGGTTCATTGGGCTACAAGTCATTGTGCCATTTACACGTTCTATTTTTGGTGGAACTGGTTTTGGTATTTTGTCCGGTGTCTGTGTTTTGTTTGTTATGATTTTACCGACGGTTACTTTCATGACAATTGACAGTTTAAAAGCAGTGCCAAGACATTATAAAGAAGCTAGTTTAGCGATGGGAGCCACTCGTTGGCAAACCATCTGGCGCGTTATTTTAAATGCTGCTAGACCTGGTATCTTTACCGCAGTTATTTTCGGTATGGCACGTGCCTTTGGTGAAGCCTTAGCTATCCAAATGGTCGTTGGTAACTCAGCAGTTGTTCCTACATCACTAACAACTCCAGCAGCAACCCTAACATCCGTTCTTACAATGGGAATTGGTAATACCGTTATGGGAACTGTTCAAAATAATGTTCTTTGGTCACTAGCGTTGGTTCTACTCATCATGAGCCTAGGATTCAACATGCTCGTGAAATTTATTACAAGAGAAAGAAAGAGAAACTATGCACGCTAAGAAATTTGATAAGTTAGCAACAGGAATTCTCTACACAATTGCTGGGATTATTGTTGCGATTTTGGCATCATTATTACTATATATCTTGGTTAATGGATTACCACATGTCAACTGGTCATTCTTGACGGGTAAATCATCATCATATGAAGCTGGTGGTGGTATTGGGATTCAATTGTATAATTCCCTCTTTCTTTTGGTAATCACATTGGTTATTTCTATCCCTTTATCAATGGGAGCAGGAATTTATTTGTCTGAATACGCGAAAAAAGGCCGTTTTACTAATTTCATCAGAACATGTATTGAAATTCTTTCATCTTTACCATCTGTTGTTGTCGGTTTGTTTGGTTACTTGATTTTCGTTGTTCAATTCCAATATGGATTCTCAATCATCTCAGGTGCCCTTGCTCTTACCGTTTTTAACCTTCCACAAATGACACGTAATGTTGAAGATGGTCTTCGTAATGTTCACCACACACAACGTGAAGCAGGTCTTGCGCTTGGTTTGTCACGTTGGGAAACAGTAGTTCATGTGGTCATTCCAGAAGCTCTTCCAAGTATTGTGACTGGTATCGTTCTTGCTTCAGGTCGTATTTTCGGTGAAGCAGCAGCGCTTATCTACACAGCTGGTCAATCAGCACCAGCTCTCGATTGGTCAAACTGGAATCCGCTAAGTATTACAAGTCCGATTTCAATTTTCCGTCAAGCCGAAACTTTGGCTGTTCACATTTGGAAAGTTAATAGTGAAGGAACGATTCCTGATGCGACTCAAGTATCGCAAGGAAGTGCTGCAGTTCTCTTGATTTTCATCTTAATTTTCAACCTCTCAGCACGTTATATCGGTAAAAAACTTCACGCCAAATTAACGTCAGCAAAATAAAGGAGAAGAGATGACAAAGTATAACTGGAATGAAAGACATATTATTACTTTTCCTGAAGAAAAATTAGCCCTAGCTACAAAAGACCTTCATGTTTACTATGGTCAAAAAGAAGCTATCAAGGGGATTGATATGCAGTTTGAAAAAAATAAAATCACTGCTCTTATCGGACCTTCAGGATGTGGTAAATCAACTTTTCTTCGTAGCCTAAATCGTATGAACGATACCATTGATATTGCGAAAGTCACTGGACAAATTTTGTACGAAGGTATTGATGTTAATGCCAAAAACATTAACGTTTACGAAATGCGTAAGCACATCGGAATGGTTTTCCAACGACCAAATCCATTTGCTAAATCAATCTATAAAAATATTACATTTGCCTACGAACGTGCAGGTGTTAAAGATAAACAATTTTTAGATGAAATCGTTGAGACTTCTCTAAAACAAGCTGCCCTCTGGGATCAAGTGAAAGATGATTTGCATAAATCAGCCTTCACCCTTTCAGGCGGTCAACAACAACGCTTGTGTATCGCTCGTGCTATCGCAGTGAAACCTGATATTCTTTTGATGGACGAACCTGCATCAGCCCTTGACCCTGTTGCGACAATGCAACTGGAAGATACAATGTTTGAGTTGAAAAAAGATTACACAATCATTATTGTTACTCATAACATGCAACAAGCCGCACGTGCTAGTGATTATACAGCCTTCTTCTATTTGGGGGATTTGATCGAATACGATAAAACCAATAATATTTTCCAAAATGCCAAATTGCAATCAACTAGCGATTATGTGTCAGGACACTTTGGTTAGAAAGGCAAGACATGACAGAACCTATTTTAAAAGTAAGAGACTTATCTGTTTACTATAATAAGAAAAAAGCGCTCAATAATGTCTCTATGGATTTCTATCCTAATGAAATTACTGCATTGATTGGTCCATCTGGTTCAGGAAAATCAACACTATTACGTTCGATTAATCGAATGGGGGACTTGAACCCTGAAGTAACCCTAACAGGATCAATCGTTTATAACGGACATAACATTTACAGTCCAAGAACAGACACTGTTGAACTTCGTAAAGAAATCGGAATGGTTTTCCAACAACCTAACCCATTTCCAATGTCAATTTATGAAAATGTTGTTTATGGTTTGCGTTTAAAAGGAATCAAGGATAAGCAAATTTTGGATGAAGCAGTTGAAAGTTCTTTGATTGGTGCCTCAATCTGGGATGAAGTCAAAGACCGTTTGCATGATTCTGCTCTTGGCTTGTCAGGTGGTCAACAACAGCGTGTGTGTGTAGCACGTGTTCTTGCAACAAGTCCAAAAATTATTTTACTTGATGAACCAACATCAGCTCTTGACCCTATCTCAGCAGGTAAGGTCGAAGATACGCTTTATGGTTTGAAAGATAAATACACAATGCTTCTTGTGACACGTTCAATGCAACAAGCATCACGTATCTCAGATCGTACCGGTTTCTTCCTTGATGGAAAACTCATTGAGTACGGAAAAACTCATGAAATGTTCATGGATCCTAAATGTAAAGAAACCGAAGATTATATTACTGGTAAATTTGGTTAGTTTTGGGAACACTCAAAAGGAGATGATATTATGTTAAGATCAAAATTTGACGATGAATTAGAAAAATTGCATAACCAATTCTATGCTATGGGTACTGAAGTGTTGTCACAAATTAACAAAACAGTTCGTGCTTTTATCAGCCATGACCGTGAATTGGCTAAAGAGGTTATTGAAGGCGACGAAATTGTTAATAATTTCGAAACAAAACTTGAGAAAAAATCTCTTGAAATCATTGCCCTACAACAACCCGTTTCACAAGATTTACGTACGGTTATTACCGTTTTGAAAGCATCTAGCGATGTTGAACGTATGGGTGACCATGCTACATCAATCGCTAAAGCAACTATTCGTGTTAAAGGCGAAGAACGTTTGCCAGAAGTTGAAGCAGAAATCAAAAAAATGGGTAAAGCCGTTCGTAACATGGTAGAAGAAGCGCTTGATGTTTATGTGACAGGTGAAGAAGAACGCGCTTATGAAGTTGCAGCTTCTGATGAAGTCATTGATAACTACTTTAAAGAAATTCAAAACATGGCTGTTGAATCTATTCGTCAACAACCAGATACTGTTTTTGCTGGTAAAGAGTATCTTCAAGTAATTACTTACTTAGAACGTATCGGTGATTATGCTCGTAACCTTTGTGAATGGGTTATTTACCTTAAAACAGGAAAAATTATTGAATTGTAAAAGTTTAAAAGACTGTCTATTAGGCAGTCTTTTTCAATAGGCTTTTTAAAACTGACATATATCATATTTTGTGATATAATGATGAAGTTTGATGGTATTGTCGTTTTCTGAATTTTCATTTATTATACAATCCATCATACGATTTAATTTTTAAAAGATTAGGTGATATGGGGAAGCAGTATACTGGTCCTCATTCTACGTTTTAAAGGAGTTATATGAAAACTGTAGAACATTTTATTGAAAAGTTTGTTCCTGAAAATTATAATATTTTCCTTGATATTAACCGTCAAGACAAAACTTTTTCAGGTAACGTTGCCATTAGTGGTGAAGCTTTAGATAATGTTATTTCATTCCACCAAAAAGATTTGACAGTTGCTTCTGTTTTGTTAGACAATCAAAATCTTGAATTTACGATTGATAATGATAATGAAGCTGTCCATGTTGAATTACCAGAAACTGGAACAATGACACTTGTTGTTGAGTTTTCAGGTAATATCACTGATAACATGACTGGTATTTACCCATCATATTACACAGTTGATGGGGTTAAAAAAGAAGTCATTTCAACTCAATTTGAAAGTCACTTTGCGCGTGAAGCATTTCCATGTGTTGACGAACCAGAAGCTAAGGCAACATTTGATTTGAGTATCAAATTTGACCAAAACGAAGGCGAAATCGTTCTTTCAAACATGCCTGAAGTTGATGCTGATCGTCGTAAAGAAACTGGTCTTTGGACGTTTGATACAACACCTCGTATGTCTTCATACCTATTAGCTTTTGCTCTTGGTGATTTGCAAGGTAAAACCGCTAAAACTAAAAACGGTACTGAAGTAGGAGTTTTCTCAACAAAAGCACATGCTCTTAAATCTCTAGATTTTTCACTAGACATTGCTGTTCGTGTCATTGACTTTTACGAAGAATACTTTGGTGTTAAATACCCAATTCCATTGTCATATCACGTTGCGCTTCCTGACTTTTCAGCGGGAGCTATGGAAAACTGGGGCTTAGTAACATACCGTGAAGTTTATCTCCTTGTTGATGAAAACTCAACAGTTAAGAGTCGTCAAAGTGTAGCCCTTGTTGTTGCTCACGAATTAGCTCACCAATGGTTCGGTAACCTTGTTACAATGAAATGGTGGGATGACCTATGGTTGAATGAATCATTCGCCAATATGATGGAATATGTTTCAGTTGATGCCATTGAACCATCATGGAATATCTTTGAAGATTTCCAAACAGGAGGTCTTCCATTAGCGCTTAAACGTGATGCAACTGATGGTGTTCAATCTGTTCACGTTGAAGTCAAACACCCTGATGAAATCAATACATTGTTTGATCCAGCTATTGTTTACGCTAAAGGTAGTCGCTTGATGCACATGCTTCGTCGTTGGTTAGGTGATGAAGATTTCCGTGCCGGTCTTAAAATTTACTTTGAAAAACATCAATACAGCAATACAATTGGTCGTGACCTTTGGGATGCCTTGTCAGAAGCGTCTGGAAAAGATGTTGCTGTCTTCATGGATGCATGGTTAGAACAACCTGGTTACCCTGTTGTAACAGCTGAAGTGGTTGATGATACACTTGTTCTTAGCCAAAAACAATTCTTCGTTGGTGAAAGTGTTGATGAAAATCGTATTTGGCCAATTCCATTAAATAGCAATTGGAAAGGTCTTCCAGATACTTTAACAGAAGCTCGTCTTGAAATTCCTAATTACAGCAAACTTGCTTCTGAAAATGATGGAGCTTTCCGTCTCAATACAGAAAATACAGCCCACTATATCACAAACTACAAAGGTGAGTTGTTAGATACAGTTCTTGAACAATTGACTGAACTTGATACAGTTTCAAAACTTCAAGTAATCCAAGAACGTCGTTTGCTTGCTGAAAGTGGCGAAATCTCATACGCTGAGTTAGTGCCATTATTAACAAAACTTTCTGATGAAACATCATACTTGGTAGCAGAAGCTATTTCTCAAGTTGTTGATGGTTTGGATATCTTCTTAGACGAAGGAAGTCAAGCACAAGCTCAATTCAAAGCCTTGATTAGTCGTTTGATGCAAAAGAACTACGATCGTTTAGGTTTTGAACCAAAAGCTGGTGAATCTGATGAAGATGAGATGGTTCGACAAAATACTATTTCATTGATGTTGTATGCTGATAATGAAGATGCTGTTACAAAAGCTGAAGCAATCTTCCACCAACATAAAGATAATATCGAAGCTATTCCAGCATCAATCCGTATGTCAGTTCTTGCCAACCAAATCAAACACGCTGAAACTGAAGATTTAGTATCTCTTTACCTTGACACTTATGTGAAAACAAATGACGGTAACTTCAAACGTCAATTGGCATCTGCTTTGTCAAATACAAAAGATAATGCAACAGTTGAACGTGTATTGGCTGAGTTGAAAAATAAAGATGTTGTTAAACCTCAAGACTTAGCTATGAGTTGGTACCGTCCATTCCTTGATAAACCATTCTCTCAAGGTGCATTCTGGACATGGGCTCGAGAAAACTGGGATTGGATTAAAGCTGCACTTGGTGGCGATATGAGTTTTGATAAATTTGTTATCTACCCAGCTAATTCATTCAAGACAGTTGAACGTCTTGAAGAGTATAAAGCTTTCTTTGAACCTCAATTGAATGATATGGCTATTAGCCGTAACATCACAATGGGTATTAAAGAAATCTCAGCTCGTCTTGATTTAATTAGCACAAGTAAAGTTGCTGTTGAAGAAGCCCTAGCAGCAGTTAAATAAGCAGTGATAAAGAGGCGTTTGAGTGAAAACTCAGGCGCTTTTTTTCTGTCTTTTAGGAAATCTTAAGCTCAATTCGATATTCTTTTGATAGACTAAATAAATTGCATTAAATACTTAGACCAAAGGGTTAAGTCATGATATAATAAGATGAATAAGGGAGCAGATATATGATTAAGATTTTATTAGTAGAAGATGATTTGAGCTTATCAAATTCAATCTTTGATTTTTTAGACGATTTTGCTGATGTTATGCAAGTTTTTGACGGTGAAGAAGGATTATATGAAGCAGAAAGTGGTGTTTATGATCTTATCTTGCTTGATTTAATGTTGCCAGAAAAAGATGGTTTCCAAGTTCTTAAAGAACTACGTGAAGATGGCATTACAACACCAGTTTTAATTATGACAGCTAAAGAAAGTCTTGACGACAAAGGACATGGGTTTGAACTTGGTGCTGACGACTATTTAACAAAACCATTTTACCTTGAAGAGTTGAAGATGCGTATTCAAGCGCTTTTAAAACGCTCTGGAAAATTCAATGATAATACTTTGTCTTACCATGAATTAACAGCTGATACCTCAACAAACACAACCACAGTAAACGGTGAGAAAGTTGAGTTGCTTGGTAAAGAATTTGACTTGTTGGTTTATTTCTTGCAAAACCAAAATGTTATCTTGCCAAAATCTCAAATTTTTGACCGTATTTGGGGATTTGATAGTGATACCACGATTTCAGTTGTTGAAGTCTATGTGTCTAAGATTCGAAAAAAACTAAAAGGCACAAGCTTTGCTAACAATCTACAAACGCTACGTAGTGTGGGATATATTCTAAAAGATGCTGAATAACATACACAAAAAATTATCTACTGGGACTTTTTCTCACTTTTTCCATTTCTTTGCGGTATTTACTGGGATCTTTATCATTATGACTACCATTATCTTGCAGATTATGAGATATGGTCTTTATTCTTCTGTAGATACAACTTTGCAAAATGCAGCGGACAATGCAAGTGATTACGTGACACGAACGATGGAGCGAAGTGATTCATTGCAAGCGAATAATGGTTTGAATGGACCAGGAAAAAGTAAGTCAAGTTCAACTGTCGCTGGTTTAAGTAATGTCAGCGTTCTTTTGTATGATTCAAATGGAAAAATCGTAAATGCTTTGGACGCATTTGTTCAATTTGGAACCTTGACATCTAGTGTTGATGAGGATTCGGTTGGTGAGATTAAAGACGAGAAGATGACTACTATCTTTGGTCAAACTGAAAAATACCATGTTTTAACTGTTAGAGTTTATAGTAGTGACTATCCATCGATTGAATACGCAACGTTCTTAATTAGTGTCAGTCAGCTTGATGAAGCCAATGAACGTTATGTGACGATTACCATTTCAATTATGATTATCTTCTGGATGATTTCTATTTTAGCAAGCGTTTATTTGGCTAACTGGACGCGTAAGCCGATTTTAGAAAGTTACGAAAAACAAAAACGATTTGTTGAAAATGCCAGTCACGAACTTAGAACACCATTAGCGGTGCTTCAAAATCGTCTTGAAAGTTTGTTTAGACGACCGGATGCAACAATTCTTGATAATAGCGAAAGTATCGCGGCAAGTCTTGATGAAGTGCGAAATATGCGGATTCTAACAACTAATCTTTTAAATCTTGCTAGACGAGACGATGGCTTAAAAGTTGAATTGGAAGAGATTCAACCATCTACTTTTAACGAAATTTTTGAGAATTACAATATGATTGCCAAAGAAAATGGCAAAACATTTGTTGCTCACAATTCAGCTGATCGTCCAATAAAATCTGATAAGACGCTGCTCAAACAATTGATGACTATCTTATTTGATAATGCTATTAAGTACACTGATGATGATGGTTTTATCGAATTTACTGTTAAGACAACAGAGCGTCAAACGATTTTGACAATCTCTGATAATGGACCAGGTATTAGTGATGCTGATAAAGAAAAGATTTTTGATCGTTTTTATCGTATTGACAAAGCTAGAACACGCCAAAAAGGTGGGTTTGGTCTTGGATTGTCATTAGCAAAACAAATTGTTGATGCTTTGAAGGGTGATATTCAAGTAAAAGATAATCATCCAAAAGGAACAATTTTTGAAGTTCGATTCAATCGACATAATTTTGGTAAATAAAAAGGACGCTAATTAGCGTCCTTTTTGGTTTGTAAGAGTGTTCATTAGAAAAAGAAAAACTCCATTTGGAGTTTTCATTGGATATTATTTAGCCAATTTAGCAGCAAGACGTGCTTTATCGCGGCTAGCTTTGTTTTTGTGAATCAAACCTTTTGATTCAGCTTTATCGATGCTTGCAGAAGCAGCACGGAAAAGCTCTTCAGATGGGTTAGCTTCAAATGCTTTGATAGCAGAACGCATAGCTGATTTTTGTGCTGAATTTTTTTCGTTTTGTTTAACGTTAAGTTCAGCGCGTTTGATAGCTGATTTAATATTTGCCAATGTTTTCACCTCCAAATTAATCTAACTACATTATTATATAGAATTTATTGCATTTTGGCAAGCCTTAATCACTGTTTCAGGAAAATTTACTTATTTTTTCAAGTAAATACTATCAATCTTATGATTATCAGTCTTGTGTAAAATCAATTCAGCCCGATTACGAGTTGGCTCGATATACTTTTCAAGATTGACAAGATTAACCGTTTTCCAAACCATTTTAGCAAATTCTAGGGCATCCTTATGAGGCATTTTAACAAAACGATTATAATAGTTGCTTTTGTCTGTCTTAGCTAACTCAAGCAAACTATCAAAACGTTCCAAGTACCATTTTTCAATTAAATCATTTTCAGCATCAATATAAATAGAAAAGTCAAAGTAACCGGTCATATAAATACGCTTATTTTTTTGATTTTGGAAAACGTTAATACCTTCAACGATTAAGAAGTCTGGTGCCTCAATTATTTGTTCTTGGTCAGGAATAATATCATAAACTTCATGTGAATATACTGGAATATGAGCAGTCATTCCATTTTTAACGGTATCAAGGAAGTTTAGAAGAAGTTCCATATTATAGCTTTCAGGGAAACCTTTTCGGTCTAAAATATTTCGTTCAATTAACTCCTTATTTGGATAAATAAAACCATCTGTTGTTACCATTTCTACCTTACTATCCTTAAATGTTCTAGATAGGAGAAGCTGTAACAGACGGCTTGTTGTTGATTTCCCTACAGCTACAGAACCAGAGATTCCGATAATAAAAGGTCGATTACTCGCTTCTTTCTTTAGAAAAATACTTTTTGAAAAAGATAGATTTTCTTGAGCATTTTTGTAAATTTGAATCAAGCTAATTAAAGGAAGATATACTTCAATAACGTCTTGGATACTTATGTTATCATTTAAACTTTTAATTGATTCAAGTTCCTCAGCTGTAAGAAGTGGCTGAGTCTTACGATGTAACTCCTGCCAAGTTTCACGAGAAATAAGATCAAAGTTAATAAATTCGTTGGTCATACGAAACTCCTTAAAGAGGTTGTGTACCTTATTATAGCATTTTAAGGAAGGATTGAAAACAGTTACAACGTTTGATATGATGGAAGAGTATGATAAAATAGAAGTGCATTATAAGAGAAAGTGATAGAAGAATGACTAAAATGTATTACGCAGAAAATCCCGATAGTGCTCATGACATTCATGAATTGAAAGTCACATTACTTGGGGAATCTTTCACGTTTTTAACAGATTCAGGTGTTTTTTCGAAAAAAATGGTGGACTATGGTAGTCAAGTACTTTTAAATACCTTGGATTTTGAAAAAGGTAAAACGCTTTTGGATCTTGGCTGCGGTTACGGACCTCTAGGAATTTCGTTAGCCAAAGTTCAAGGGGTTAAGCCGACCATGGTTGATATCAATAATCGTGCCATTGATTTGGCAAAACAAAATGCACAAAAAAATGGTATTTGCGCTGATATCTTCCAATCAAATATTTACGAAAAAGTGAATGGAACATTTGATTATATCATCAGTAATCCACCAATTCGAGCTGGTAAGCAAGTAGTTCATACTATTATATCCGAAAGTATCAACTACTTAAATGCAGGCGGGAATCTAACAATTGTGATTCAGAAAAAACAAGGAGCACCAAGTGCTAAAGCGAAAATGGAAGAAGTTTTTGGAAATGTAGAGATTTTAAAACGTGACAAAGGCTATTATATTTTGCGCAGTGAAAAAAATTAATAAGTGAATAAAAAATCTTTATTGAATTAGATATTGATTCTAGTTTGATAGAGATTTTTTTATTGAATTCCTACAATAATAAGCTTTGTGACAAATGTCATAGAATAATTATGACACAAAGGTCACTTTTTAAAGTATAATTATTCACATAAAAGTCATAAAATACACTAATTTAAAGCGCTCAGAGTATCAAAAAAGTAAGATTTTATATTCGTAAAAACTTGTTGTTTATAGTAAAATAATATAAAAATGTTCAGAAATACCGAATATGATATGTGACATATGTGTCATATTTTGTACAAAAACAAGGCTTTAACAAGGTTTATAGATAAAAAAGAAACAAAAAAAGCGTTTTAATGAATTTTCGGATTTTGCCATTTTTGCTGTTTATTAAAAAAATAGCAAAAAAGACTTACATTCTATCAAAAAAATGGTAGAATAGGTAGAGTGTAATTATTAATGAAATGAAAATAACATTTTCAGGAAGGAATGGAAATTATATTAATGTCTATTAACAAATACATTGATCACACTTTATTGAAACCTGAAAGCACTCAAGATCAAATTGATCATCTTATTGCTGAAGCGAAAGAATATAACTTTGCTAGTGTCTGTGTTAATCCAACTTGGGTTTCATACGCAGCACAAGCTTTGAAAGATTCAGATGTTAAAGTTTGTACAGTTATCGGTTTCCCTCTAGGGGCTAACACAAGTCGTGTTAAAGCATTTGAAACAAAAGATGCTATTGAAAACGGTGCAGATGAAATTGACATGGTTATTAACATTGGCCAATTAAAAGCTAAACAATATGACCTTGTTGAAAATGATATCCGTGCTGTTGTTGAAGCAAGTGGTGATAAATTGGTTAAAGTTATCATTGAAACTTGTCTTTTGACTGATGAAGAAAAAGTAAAAGCTTGTGAACTGTCAGTTGCGGCTGGCGCTGATTACGTTAAAACATCTACTGGTTTTTCAACTGCTGGTGCAAATGTTCATGACGTTGCGCTTATGCGTAAAACAGTTGGACCTAATGTTGGTGTCAAAGCTGCCGGTGGTGCACGCACATATGCTGATGCTGAAGCTTTTGTTAAAGCTGGCGCAACTCGTATTGGTGCTTCATCAGGTGTTGCAATTGTTAATGGTGAAACTGCTGCAGAAGGTAGTTATTAATCATTAATATCGAGTGATTTAAACACAACCTATTTTTGATTGTGGACGGTCGAGATGACGGTCAGGTGGTGTTATTACCACAGTTTTATAGACTTGTCTAAGTCTATCTTCAGAGTGTTCATTAAGCCATCTGGCTTGATAGATTTTTGCAACAACCGTTGCTTATAAGTTTTTTAGGGGGGTTCATTTTCATGAACAAGAAAATTGTTGGTCTTGGACTTGCTGCAGTAGCAACATTGGCTCTTGGTGCTTGTAGCCGTTCAAATTCATCTAGCTCTAGCTCAGATTCAAGCGTTAAAGCTGCTATCGTAACTGATACAGGTGGTGTTGATGATAAATCATTCAACCAATCTGCATGGGAAGGTATGCAAGCTTGGGGTAAAGAAAACAAATTGAAAAAAGATACTGACTACACTTACTTCCAATCTGATAGTGAGTCAGACTATGCAACAAACCTTGATTCAGCTGTTTCAAATGGTTACAACCTTGTTTTTGCAATTGGTTACAACCTTCACGATGCTGTTGATGAAGCTGCTCCACAAAATGAAAAAACAAACTATGTTATCATTGATGACGTTGTAGCAGACCACAAAAATGTTGAAAGTGTATTGTTCGCTGATAACGAAGGTGCTTACCTTGCAGGTATCGCTGCAGCAATGCAAACAAAAACTAAACACGTTGGTTTCGTAGGTGGTGTTGAATCTGATACAATCACTCGTTTCGAAACTGGATTCAAAGAAGGTGTTGCTTCAGTTGATAGTTCAATCAAAGTTGACGTTCAATATGCTGGTTCTTACTCTGATTCTGCTAAAGGTAAAACAATCGCTGCAACAATGTATGCTAGCGGTGCAGATGTAATCTATCATGCTGCTGGTGGTTCAGGTACTGGTGTCTTCTCACAAGCTAAAGAAATCAATGAAAAATTGCCTGCTGATAGCGACAAAAAAGTTTGGGTTATTGGTGTAGACCGCGACCAAACTGAAGAAGGTAACTACACTTCATCTGATAAAGTGAAATCAAACTTCGTTTTGACTTCAACAATCAAAGAAGTAGGTCAAGTTGTTAAAGATATCGCTAACGGTCAACTTAAAGGTGATAAATTTGACGGTAACACAACTAAAACATACGGTCTTAAAGACGGTGGTGTAGATCTTGTTACTAAAAACCTTCCTGATAACATTAAATCTGCTGTAGAAACTGCAAAAGATAAAGTTATCAAAGGCGAAGTAAAAGTTGACGATGGCGTAAACAAATAATCGCTCTTATGAAAAAGCGACCAAATTGGTCGCCTTTTTTCAGGGGCTGAGATAAAATGTATTTTTATCTCAGTTAAGTTCATTAATGTTAGTTTTTAATGGGCTTAACTGACCTAAAAATTATTATTAGACTGAAAGGGATCACACATGACACAAGAAAACGTCATAGAAATGCGTGAGATTACCAAAAAATTCGGTGATTTTGTCGCAAATGACCATATTAATTTACAAGTCAGAAAAGGTGAAATCCACGCTCTTCTTGGAGAAAATGGAGCCGGTAAATCGACTTTGATGAATATGCTTGCTGGCCTTTTGCAACCAACAAGTGGTCAAATCTTAGTAAAAGGTGAAGAAGCAGTACTTGATTCTCCATCTAAGTCAGCTAAGATGGGTATCGGAATGGTTCACCAACACTTTATGTTGGTAGAAGCTTTTACAGTTGCTGAAAACATTATCTTAGGTAATGAAGTCACAAAAGGCGCAGGTGTTCTTGACCTTAAAAAGGCTAGTAAAGAAATTAAAGAACTGTCTGAGAAATACGGTTTAGCGGTTGATCCATCTGCCAAAATTTCTGATATTTCAGTTGGTGCGCAACAACGTGTTGAAATCTTAAAAACACTTTACCGTGGTGCGGACATCATTATCTTCGATGAACCAACTGCTGTTCTAACGCCTTCTGAAATCACTGAATTACTTGATATTATGCGTAATTTGGTTAAAGAAGGAAAATCAATTATCTTAATCACACACAAATTGGATGAAATTCGTGCGGTTGCAGATCGCGTAACAGTTATTCGTCACGGTAAATCAATTCAAACAGTTCCAGTTGCTGATTCAACAAGTAATGAATTGGCTGAAATGATGGTTGGTCGTGCTGTTTCATTCAAAACAGATAAGATTCCTGCCAATCCAAAAGATGTCGTTCTTTCAATCAAAGACTTGGTTGTTAACGAAAACCGTGGAGTTCCAGCTGTCAAAGAATTGTCGCTTGATGTTCGTGCAGGTGAAATCGTTGGTATTGCTGGTATTGATGGTAATGGTCAAACAGAACTTGTAGAAGCTCTTACAGGTTTGCGTAAAGTTGAATCTGGTCAATTCTTCATCAAAGGTTCTGATATGACAAATCAACGTCCTCGTAAAATTACAGAACTTGGCGTTGGACATGTCCCAGAAGATCGTCATCGTGATGGTATGGTTCTTGATATGACAATTGCTGAAAATATCGCCCTTCAAACTTACTACAAAGAACCATTTAGCAAACATGGTTTCATGAACTATAATAAGTTAAATGAACATGCTCGTAAGTTGATGAAAGAATTTGATGTTCGTGCAGCAAGTGAATTAGTTTCGGGTGGTGCACTTTCAGGTGGTAACCAACAAAAAGCTGTTATCGCTCGTGAAATCGATCGAAACCCAGATTTGCTTATTGTTAGTCAACCAACTCGTGGACTTGATGTTGGTGCCATTGAATATATCCGTAAACGTTTGGTTGCTGAACGAGATAAGGGTAAAGCCGTTTTGGTTATTAGTTTTGAATTAGATGAAATCCTTGATGTTTCCGACCGTATTGCCGTTATTCATGATGGTAAAATTCAAGGTATCTTAGACCCTGCCACAACCAATAAACAAGAACTTGGTATTTTGATGGCTGGTGGAAAAGTGGAAAAGGAGGATTCTAATGTTAATGTCTAAGAAAACCCAAAAATGGGCTGTTCCATTAATTGCAGTGTTCCTAGGAATGTTGCTTGGAGCAATCCTTATGCTTTGCTTTGGATATAATCCTTTCTGGGCTTATAATGATTTGCTTTATACAGCTTTTGGTACTGTTAAAAATGTTGGGGAAATCTTCCGTGCAATGGGTCCACTTATCCTGATTGCCCTTGGTTTCTCAGTAGCTTCAAAAGCTGGCTTCTTTAACGTTGGTCTTCCAGGTCAAGCGTTAATGGGTTGGGTAATGTCAGTTTGGTTTGCTCTGTCATTTCCAGATTTACCAAAACCAATTTCAGTAATCTGTACTGTTTTGGTTGGTCTTGTTGCTGGTGGTATTGCAGGAGCAATTCCTGGTATTTTACGAGCTTTCCTTGGAACAAGTGAAGTTATCGTAACGATCATGATGAACTACATTATCTTATACGGAACTCAATATTTGATTCAAGATGTTTTCCCAGATAGTATCATGCGTACAACTGAAGCAACAATCAAAGTTTCAAAAAACACTTCTTATCAAACTGAGTGGTTGTCAGCTTTGACTGATAATTCACGTATCAATATTGGTATTTTCATTGCTTTACTTGCTGTTCTAATCGTTTGGTTTATGATGCGTAAGACAACGCTTGGTTATGAAATTACTTCTGTAGGTATTAATCCACATGCTGCTGAATATGCTGGTATGTCAGCTAAACATTTGATTGTTGTTTCAATGATTATTTCTGGTGCGTTGGCTGGTCTAGGTGGTACAGTTGAAGGGCTTGGAACATTTGGAAATGTGTACTCACAAACAAGTTCATTGAGTATTGGTTGGGACGGAATGGCCGTATCGCTTCTTGCTGTGAATTCAGCTGTAGGTATTCCATTTGCTGCCTTCCTTTATGCGGTGCTTTCAATTGGTAAAACTGGTATGATTGGTATTCCATCAGAAGTTATTGATGTTGTGTCTGCCTTCATTATTTTCTTTGTCGGTGCAGACTATATGATTCGTCGATTTATCAAAACTAAAAAAGAAGAAGGAGGAAAGTAAGATGAGTTTTTCAACAACGTTAGCCCTATTAGTTTCTTCCATGTTAATCTACTCAGCACCTTTGATTTTTACAAGTATCGGTGGAACTTTCTCAGAACGAGGTGGTATTGTTAACGTCGGTCTTGAAGGAATCATGGTAATGGGAGCTTTCTCTGGTGTTCTTTTCAACTTAAGTTTTGCTGATGTCTTTGGACACGCAACACCTTGGATTGCTTCAATTGTTGCTGGTTTGGTTGGTATTTTATACTCACTTATCCACGCAGTGGCTACTATTAATTTCCGTGCTGATCACGTTGTATCTGGTACAGTACTGAACTTGATTGCACCATCATTTGCCGTTTTCCAATGTCGTCACTTATTTGGTAAAGGACAAACTGATACAATCACACAAACATTTGGACGATTCTCATTCCCAATTTTAAAAGATATTCCATTTATCGGGAAAGTCTTCTTCAATAATACCTCATTAGTTGCTTATGTAGCGATTTTGGTGTCATTTGTTTCATGGTTTATCATCTTTAAAACACGCTTTGGTTTGCGTCTTCGTTCAGTTGGTGAACATCCACAAGCTGCTGATACCCTTGGTATCAACGTTTACCTTATGCGTTATGCTGGTGTTATGATTTCAGGTTTCCTTGGAGGAATTGGTGGAGCGGTTTATGCCCAAACTATTTCTAACAACTTTGCGGTAACTACAATCGCAGGTCCTGGTTTCATCGCTCTTGCTGCAATGATTTTCGGTCGCTGGAATCCTGTTGGAGCAATGCTTTCAAGTTTATTCTTTGGCTTGTCACAATCACTTGCTATTATCGGTGCACAATTACCATTCTTCTCAAATATTCCACCTGTTTACCTAAAAGTCGCTCCTTATGTATTGACAATCGTTGTCTTGGCAGCGTTCTTTGGTAAAGCAGTAGCGCCAAAAGCAGATGGTGTTAACTACATTAAATCTAAATAAAGAAAATAAGTTGGTGTGAAGCCAACTTATTTTTTAAGCTAAATATTTGTAAGCGGTTTACATGTGTGATATAGTTATCTTAATAAAATAATATAATTGAGGTTACTTCTATGAGTAAAATTGTTGTTATTGGAGCAAATCACGCTGGTACAGCTTGCATAAAAACGATGTTAACTAACTATGGTTCAGAAAACGAAGTTGTAGTATTTGATCAAAACTCTAATATCTCATTTTTGGGATGTGGTATGGCTTTATGGATTGGTCAACAAATTTCAGGACCTGAAGGACTTTTTTATTCGAATAAAGAAGAACTTGAACAATTAGGTGCTACAATTTACATGAACTCTCCTGTAGGGTCAATTGATTTTGATCAAAAAACAGTTACTGCACAAGTTGAAGGTAAAGTTCACGTAGAATCATACGATAAATTAATATTTGCTACTGGTTCACAGCCAATCATCCCACCAATCAAAGGTGTTAGTTTGAAAGAAGGTTCACTAGAATTTGAAGCAGAACTTGAAAATATTCAATTTGTTAAGTTATACCAAAATGCCGAAGATGTTATTGAAAAACTAAAAGATAGAGACATTTCTCGTGTTGCAGTTGTGGGCGCTGGTTATATTGGTGTTGAACTCGCCGAAGCCTTCCAAAGAAAAGGTAAAGAAGTGACTTTAATCGACGTTGCTGATACTTGTCTCGCTGGATACTATGATAAAGATTTAAGCGATATTATGGCTACTAATCTTCAAGTTCATGGCATTAAACTAGCTTTTGGTGAAACTGTAAAAGAAATTGTCGGAAAAACAAAAGTTGAAAAAATTGTTACCGATAAGGCAACTTATAATGTCGATATGGTTATTCTTGCCGTAGGTTTTCGACCAAATACAAGTCTCGCTGAAGGCAAACTCGATTTGTTCAGAAATGGAGCTTTTCTAGTTGATAAGAATCAAGAAACAAGTACTCAAGATGTTTACGCAATTGGAGATTGTGCAACAATCTATAACAATGCGTCTCGTGAAACTGACTATATTGCACTTGCATCAAACGCTGTTAGAACCGGTATTGTTGCTGCACATAATGCTTGTGGTCATAAACTTGAAGGGATTGGTGTCCAAGGTTCAAATGGTATTTCAATTTATGGCTTGAATATGGTTTCAACAGGGTTAACACTCGAAAAAGCAAAGGCCAAAGGTATCGATGCAGAAGAAGTTGAGTATAGTGATAAACAAAAGCTTGATTTTATTGAGAAAAACAATTTTGAAGTTACTTTAAAAATCGTTTACGATAAAGTTAGTCGACGTATTTTAGGTGCACAAATGATGGCGATGGCAGATATTTCATTGGGAATTCACCTTTTCTCACTTGCTATCCAAGAAGGAGTGACAATTGATAAACTCGCACTTACTGATTTATTCTTCTTACCTCATTTCAATAAGCCATATAATTACATTACAATGGCTGCCTTAAATGCAAAATAAGACACAAAAAAAGCTATCCTTACGGATAGCTTTTTATTTAAAAACTAGAAATTAGTTTTTGCAAGCAGAAGCGAATTCTTCTTTAGAGAAAGCTTCGTCGATGATAGCTTTCAATTCTTTAGCAGAAGCTTCCATTTTTTGTTGTTCAGCGTCATTCAATGGAATGTTAACTGGACGAACGATACCGTGTGCACCAACGATAGCTGGTTGACCGATGTAGCAGTCAGTTACGTTAGCGTATTGACCTTCTTGGAATACAGAAAGTGGAAGTACTGCGTTTTCATCGTTAAGGATTGCTTTAGTGATACGAGCAAGCGCAACAGCGATACCGTAGAATGTAGCACCTTTTTTGTTGATGATTGAGTAAGCAGCGTCACGAACACCTTCGAAAAGTTCAACCAATTCAGCTTCGTTAACGTTTTGAACGTCTTTAAGGTAGTTTTCAAGGTTTACACCGGCAACGTTAGCGTGTGACCAAACAGCGAATTCTGAGTCACCGTGTTCACCCATGATGTATGCGTGAACTGAACGAGCATCAACATCAAGTTTTTCAGCCAATGCTTGACGGAAACGAGCTGAGTCAAGTGAAGTACCTGAACCGATAACGCGTTCTTTAGGGAATCCAGAGAATTTCCATGTAGAGTAAGTCAAGACGTCAACTGGGTTTGCAGCAACCAAGAAGATTCCTTTGAATCCAGATTTAACAACTTCAGTTACGATTGATTTGTTGATAGCAAGGTTTTTACCAACAAGGTCAAGACGAGTTTCACCTGGTTTTTGTGGAGCACCTGCAGTGATAACTACAAGGTCAGCATCTGCACAGTCTTCGTATTTAGCTGCGTAGATTTTTTTAGGTGAAGTGAAAGCAAGAGCGTGGCTAAGGTCTTCAGCATCCCCAACAGCTTTGTCAAACAATTGAGGGATTTCGATGATACCAAGTTCTTGAGCGATTCCTTGGTTTACAAGTGCGAATGCGTAAGAAGAACCTACGGCACCGTCACCAACAAGGATAACTTTTTTGTGTTGTTTAGTTGCAGTCATTTATCTAAACATCTCCTTAATTTTTTTAGGCTGACGCCCATACGAATAATATTTTAACACGTTAAGTGAGAAATGTCACGAACTAATTGGAAAAAATTGAAAAAAGAAGAAAGCAATTTTTTAAGGAGAATTTAGTCATATTACCTTCTAAAAAATAGTGAATTTTTCACAAAAATTTTACTTATCTTTGTCGTATTTTGTTTTTGAAAATCATATGAAAAGCAGTGGTAGTTTATCTGACATTCAGTTAAAAAGGAGTAAAAGGATATTAGTGTTGATGTGGTTTTAATGCTGTATTTATGATATAATATAGTTGAGTTTTACACTAGAAAAGGAGTGTTTTTCCTTAATGCAGGATAAGAATTTAATTGACGTAAATCTAACTTCAGAAATGAAGACAAGTTTTATTGATTACGCCATGTCTGTTATTGTTGCTCGTGCTCTTCCTGATGTACGTGATGGATTAAAACCCGTTCATCGTCGTATTTTGTATGGAATGAATGAGCTCGGTGTGACGCCAGATAAACCTCATAAGAAATCTGCACGTATCACCGGGGATGTTATGGGTAAATATCACCCACACGGTGATTCATCAATTTATGAAGCTATGGTTCGTATGGCACAATGGTGGAGTTACCGCCACATGCTTGTTGACGGACACGGAAACTTTGGTTCTATGGACGGTGACGGCGCGGCCGCACAACGTTATACAGAAGCACGTATGAGTAAAATCGCTCTTGAAATGCTTCGTGATATTAACAAAAATACTGTTGATTTCCAAGATAACTATGATGGTAGTGAACGTGAGCCGCTTGTTTTACCATCACGTTTCCCTAATTTACTTGTTAATGGTGCTACAGGTATTGCCGTTGGTATGGCGACAAATATTCCACCTCACAACTTAGGTGAATCTATTGATGCCGTTAAATTGGTTATGGATAATCCTGATGTCACAACACGTGAGTTGATGGAAGTATTGCCTGGCCCAGATTTTCCAACAGGAGCTCTTGTTATGGGGAAATCTGGTATTCGTAAAGCTTACGAAACAGGTAAAGGATCTATCGTATTACGTTCACGTACGGAAATTGAAACAACTAAGAGTGGCCGCGAACGTATCGTTGTTACAGAATTCCCATATGGTGTTAATAAGACAAAGGTTCACGAACACATTGTCCGCTTAGCCCAAGAAAAACGTATCGAAGGTATTACAGCTGTGCGTGATGAATCAAGCCGTGAAGGCATTCGATTTATCATTGAAGTACGCCGTGATGCTTCTGCAAATGTCATTTTAAATAACTTGTTCAAACTAACCAGCTTGCAAACAAATTTCAGTTTTAACATGCTAGCAATCGAAAAAGGTGTTCCAAAGATTCTTTCTTTGAAACAAATCATTCTTGATTACATTGAACACCAAAAAGAAGTTATCGTTCGCCGTACTGAGTTCGATAAAGCGAAAGCTGAAAAACGAGCTCACATTTTAGAAGGCTTGTTAATCGCTCTTGATCACTTGGATGAAGTTATCAGCATTATCCGAAACAGTGAAACTGATGTGATTGCCCAAGGTGAATTGATGAGTCGCTTTGACTTATCTGAACGTCAAAGTCAAGCTATCCTTGATATGCGTCTTCGTCGTTTGACAGGTTTGGAACGTGAAAAAATCCAAGCAGAATATGATGAACTTCTTGCTTTGATTGCTGATTTGGCTGATGTTTTGGCAAAACCGGAACGTGTAATTACAATCATCAAAGAAGAAATGGATGAGATTAAACGTAAATACGCTGATCCACGTCGTACAGAATTGATGGTGGGTGAAGTTCTTTCACTTGAAGATGAAGACTTGATTGAAGAAGAAGATGTCTTGATTACTCTTTCAAACAAAGGTTACATCAAACGTTTAGCCCAAGATGAATTCCGTGCTCAACGCCGTGGTGGACGAGGAGTCCAAGGGACTGGTGTTAATGATGACGATTTTGTTCGTGAATTAGTGTCAACCAATACTCACGATCATGTATACTTCATGACGAATAAAGGGCGAGTATACCGTTTGAAAGGATATGAAATTCCTGAATACGGTCGTACCGCTAAAGGTTTGCCAATCGTTAACCTTCTAAAACTCGATGAAGGTGAAACTGTTCAAACAATCATCAGTGAAAAAGGTAGCGATGATCACGAAAATTATTTGTTCTTTGTTACACGACAAGGTGTTGTTAAACGTACCAAAGAATCTGAGTTTAGCAATATCCGTCAAAATGGTCTTAAAGCTCTTAACCTTAAAGATGGTGATGAACTGATCAATGTTATCCGTACGAATGGCAGCGATGATATCATCATCGGTACTAAATTTGGTTATAGTGTTCGCTTTAATGAATCAGATGTTCGTAGCATGAGCCGGTCAGCAACTGGTGTTCGTGGTGTTAACCTTCGTGAAGGCGATGAAGTCATCGGCGCATCACGTATTACAGATAATCAAGAAGTTCTTGTCATTACTGAAAAAGGTTACGGTAAACGTACGCTTGCTTCTGAGTACCCAACTAAAGGTCGTGGTGGTAAAGGTATTAAAACCGCTAATATCACTGATAAGAACGGTCAATTAGCTGGACTTGTAACCGTTAATGGCGATGAAGATATCATGGTTATTACTGACACTGGTGTTATGATTCGTACAAGTGTTGCTGATATTTCACAAACTGGTCGTGCAACACTAGGTGTTAAAATCATGCGACTTGACCAAGATGCTAAAATCATGACACTCGCTCTTGTACAACCAGAAGAAGAACAGGAAACTGAAGAAGTAGAAGATTAGAATGGGAAAAAAAGAGAAGAAGACACATCGTTTCTTGACATTTCTTAGAGTCACATTGTCTATAGTTCTATTACTATTAGGGCTCGCTTTGATTTTCAATAAATCCATTTGTAATTTTTTGATTGGTCACCAATCAAATCGTTATCAAATCAACAAAGTCACTAAAAAGAAAATACAAGACAATCAAAAAGCAAAAGTTACTTATGATTTTTCTGCAGTTGAACCAGTTACAGTTCAATCTATTTTAAAAACACAATCAACTAGTACCGACCTACCAGTGATTGGTGGTATTGCAGTACCAGATCTTGATATTAACTTACCAATTTTTAAAGGTTTAGGAAATACTGAATTGTCTTATGGTGCTGGAACGATGAAAGAAGATCAAGTAATGGGAGGGCAAAATAATTACGCTCTCGCTAGTCACCATGTTTTTGGTGTTTCTGGTTCATCAAAGATGCTGTTTTCTCCTTTAGAGAACGCTAAAGCGGGAATGAAGATTTATCTTACTGATAAATCGAATGTTTATACTTATGTGATTACAGAAGCATTTTCTGTAACTCCAGACCGTTCGGATGTTTTAAATGATGTCCCTGGTCAGGCATTGGTTACTTTGGTAACTTGTACCGATCAGGAAGCAACCAAACGTATTGTAGTTAAAGGTAGCCTAGAATCATCCGTTGCCTATGACCAAGCATCTGATGACATCCACAAAGCTTTCTCACATTCTTACAATCAAATGACCTTTTAAAGAAGAAGCTGGGAGTAAGATTTATTCTCAGCTTCTTTTATGATAAATGCCCAAATAAGGAGATTTTTATGAAATTAAACGCTGTTCATCATGTGGCTCTTATTGTATCTGATTATGATAAATCACGTGACTTTTATGTCAATAAACTCGGTTTTGACATTATTCGTGAAAATCATCGTCCTGAACGCCATGATTACAAACTAGATTTAAAATGCGGCTCGATTGAACTTGAGATTTTTGGCAATAAAACCTCAGATCCAGCCTATATTGCTCCTCCTAAACGAGTTGGGCAACCTGAGTACCACATGGAGGCTTGTGGCCTTCGTCATTTAGCTTTCTATGTTGAAAATATCGAAGCTTATAAAGCAGAGCTTGAAGATATGGGAATTTACGTCCAACCTATCCGTCACGATGATTATACAGGTAAAAAAATGACCTTTTTCTTTGATCCAGATGGTCTACCATTAGAATTACACGAATAAGTACAGTTTTTTTCAGACGCTTTAAATAAGAAGTGCTATAATTAAATACCTAAGTGAAAGGAATTAATTGAGATGAAATTTAAAAAAATACTTATGGCTTGTGCCCTAGCTTTGTTTTCAACTGTAACCGTTGGACATGTTCAAGCAGCAAGTAATTCTGTTCAAGATGTTATTGATGAAACATACGTTCAACCTGATTATGTTTTAGGCTATTCACTATCAGATGATCAACGTAATCAAACATTATCTTTACTTGGTTATGACAGTTCAAAAGATACAAATGTCAAAACAATTACAACCAGTGCTTATGCAAAAATCATGGACGTTGCTGACGATCCAAGCTTACAACTCTATTCATCAGTAAAAATTCAAAAATTAGGTTCTTCAGAGACTTTGACAGTTAATATTGTCACTCCTGAAAACATCACAAAAGTAACGTCTGACATGTACCGAAATGCAGCAGTAACTCTTGGTATTGAGCATGCTGCAATCACAGTAGCTTCACCAATCCCTGTAACTGGTGAATCTGCCTTAGCGGGTATCTATTACTCACTTGAAGAAAATGGCGCTAAAGTTTCTGATGAAAGCAAACAATTAGCACAAGAAGAATTGAATACTTTGTCAACAATTAACGCTGAAAACCAAGGAAACGAAGGTTATGATGCCGACAAATTGAACGTTGCCTTAGCCGATATTAAATCAGCTGTAGCAGATGCAGGGTCAGATGTAACAAAGGATGACGTTCGTAAAATCGTTGATGAAACACTTGATAACTATAAATTGAAAGATGTTTTATCAAACAACCAAATCAATATGATTGTCAACTTTGCCTTTAATCTTTCAAAATCAAGCATTATTGATAGCAGTAGCTTTAAATCAGCTTTAGCTTCTTTGAAAGATAGCATTGTTTCAAATGCTGGTTCAACTTTTAAGGGAATTAACCTTAACTTTGATTCTTCAAGTGCTATTGAATCAAGTAAAGGTTTCTTGGCAAATATTTGGCAAGCTATCGTAAACTTCTTTAAGGGCTTGTTCTAATTATTTGAAGGTCTTTTGACTTCAGTTCTTTTATGATACAATAACAATACCTCGTGTTGATTACAGGCATGAGGTATTTTTTACGCTTTAATTTTAGGAGAGATTTATCTATATATGAAAAAGTTAAAAGAACCTCCTTTAGCCATTGGTGGATTGGGGTTAAGCTTTTTTTCACTTGGAAATATTTTAGGAGATTATTCAATCATATTACGCTATGTCTTGGGTGCAATAGCTTTTGGGTTATATTTTCTCTTATTGATTGCTGTGTTTAGATCATTTAAAACTTACTTAAATATTTTAAGAGACCCATTGACAGCTTCAATTTTTCCAACACTCTTGATGCAAGGCATGCTAATGATTAGTTATTGTGATGATTTTCCAGATCTGTATGGAATCACTGAATTAATTTTTCGTACGATCTGGTGGCTCTCATTTATTTTGCTAATCATTTATATCATTATCTTTTCCAAACGCTTTCTTTGGAATTTTAAGTTAAATAATGTTTATCCTTCTTGGGCAGTCCTTTATATCGGTATCGGGATATCTAGCGTTACCGTTCCTTGGACTGGATATTCATATCTTGGAAAAATCATTTTTGCCTATATCTTGTTTGCTGTTATCGTATTGTTACCAATTGTTTTTCTAAGACTTTATAAACATGGTATTGCAGATGAAGTAAGAGCAAATATCGCGACACTTTGTGCTCCTGCACTTGTAGTTGTAGCCTATCAGAACTCTTTTGAGCCTGTTAACCAATCTTTGCTACTTGTCTTAGTCATTTTATCGCAAATTTTATATGTCATCGTTCTTTATCAAATCCCCAAAATCTTGAAAAATGGTTTCAATCCAGGGTTTTCAGCTATGACATTTCCTTTAATTGTTTCAGCAACGGCTTTGAAAGGATGTGCGAGGTATTTTGGAAACGATCATTGGTTAAATGGTTTATTTACCCTTGAACTTATAATCGCTACCTTGATTTTAGCAAGAGTAGCAGCAGGTTATGTAAATTTTTTTAGAAACTAAAATAGTGAACTTCCTAAAAACCAAGACTAGATGCTTGGTTTTTTAGTATTATTAAATAGCTATTGATTTAATTTTTTAAAGAAATAAATATTTTTTCAGTTTTTTCAGAAAATTTACGTGAAATAGGTTGACTTTCATTGCTTTGAGTTGTAAAATAAATCTTGCACAATTCAGAATTATCTGAAAATTGAAAGTTTATTTAGAAAGAGGTCTGGTTTATGACTGAAAACGCAGAACAACAGTCGACCTGGCGCACTAAATTTAAAGCACTCGGCCCTGGTATTCTAATGGCATCCGCTGCCGTCGGCGGTTCACACATTGTTTCTTCAACTCAAGCAGGAGCTATCTACGGATGGCAATTAGCTCTGATTATTATTTTGATTAACATTTTCAAATACCCATTTTTCCGTTTTGGTTCACAATACACAATGGAAAATAATAAGAGCTTGATTGAAGGATATGCTGAAAAAGGAAAAGGTTGGCTCGCCATTTTCTTCATTTTGAATGTTTTTTCAGCAATTGTTAACACTGCAGGTGTTGGTATTCTATGTGCAGCTATTTTGTATAACGTATTTCCAAATGGATTGGGAATGAGTATCTCACAATTGACTACCATTATCGTTGTGATTATCTGGGCAATGTTGCTCATCGGTGGTTACCGCTTCCTTGATTCACTTGCAAAATGGGTAATGACTGCTTTGACTGTTGCGACTGTTCTTGCGGTAGTTATTGCTTTGTTTAAACATCGTGAATATGCCCCAAACTTTGAAGCACCTACACCATGGCGCATGGCCGCATTACCATTTATTGTTTCATTAATGGGATGGATGCCATGTCCGATTGAAATTTCAGCCATTAACTCAATGTGGTCTGTCGAAAAACGTAAAACCGTCAATATGTCTGAAGATGATGCTGTTTTCGACTTCAATATTGGCTATATCGGAACAGCAATCCTTGCTCTTATCTTCTGTGCTCTTGGTGCTTTGATTCAATTTGGCTCAGGAGAAGAAGTACAAGGAGCATCAGCAGCTTACATCGCTCAATTCGTTAATATGTATGCCAAAGTTCTTGGTCAATGGTCTCGTTTCTTGATTACCTTAATCGCCTTCCTATGTATCTTTGGTACAGTTATTACCGTTATTGATGGTTACTCTCGTGCCAATAACGAATCTCTTCGTTTGTTGCTCGGTAAAAAAGAATCATCTCAAAAAGCACTTTACATCTGGATGACTGTAACAGCAGCTGTCGGTCTTGTAATTGTTTACCTATTTGCTGGTAACGTTGCAACAATGCTTCGCTTTGCGATGATTGCATCATTTATTACAACACCGTTCTTTGGTTATTTGAACTATTCATTGGTCAACAACAAAGAACATCAAATCAAACCTTGGTTGAAAGTTCTATCAATCATTGGTCTTATTTACTTATTTGGTTTTGCTTTATTCTTTATCGTTGCGTGGTTAACTGGTAATATTTAAAGCTTACTATTTCATGAAATGCGAACTCTCTAAAAAACAACACCTTTTCTCCCTTGGGTGTTGTTTTGTTGTATATAAATATATTTATGTAAATTAAAAACTAAGCACCTTTTAAAGCGATAAAGCTGAAAAGCAATACACAAAAACTCCCTCTATAAAATAGAAGGAGTTTAAACATCATTGATAAGATTTATTTAACAAATGCATTGATTTCTTTTTCGATGTTAGCAATTTTAGCTTCAGCATCGGCAAGATCTTTACCAACAGTTGCAAAGTAGAATTTGATTTTTGGTTCAGTACCTGAAGGACGAACTGCAATCCAAGAATCATCTGCAAGAGTGTATTTCAAGACGTTGCTTGGTGGTGTTGTCAATTTTTCAACGCCAGCTGCGCTTGTAGCTGTTTGAGCCAAGAAGTCTTCAGTTTTAACGACATCAGTTGCATTAAATTGAACCGGAGCGTTGTCACGGAATTTATCCATGATTTTCTTGATTTCTGCAGCACCGTCAACACCGCTAAGAGTTACAGAAATTGTTTTTTCTGCGAAGTAACCATATTCTTTGTAGATTTCTTCGATACCATCAGCAAGTGTCAAACCACGAGAACGGTAGTAAGCAGCGATTTCAGCTACAATAAGAACAGCTTGAACGGCATCTTTATCACGTACGAAAGGTTTGATGAGGTAACCGAAGCTTTCTTCAAAACCAAACATGTAAGTGTGGTTGTGTTTTTCTTCAAATTCTTGAATTTTTTCAGCGATGAATTTGAAACCAGTCAAGACGTTAAACATTTTAGCGCCGTAACTTTCAGCAATTTTAGTAACCAATTCAGTAGATACAATTGATTTTGCTAAAGCTGCGTTTTCTGGAAGAGTTCCAGCAGTTTTGTGTGCTTCAAGAATGTATTTAGCGATGATAGCACCGATTTGGTTACCTGAAAGGTTGCGGTATGAACCATCTGCTTGACGAATTTCAACACCAAGACGGTCAGCATCTGGGTCAGTTGCAACAAGAACATCAGCATCGACTTTACGTCCAAGTTCTTCAGCAAGTGCAAATGCTTCTTGGTTTTCAGGGTTTGGTGATTTTACAGTTGAGAAGTCTGGATCTGGAACAGCTTGAGCTTCAACAACTTGAACTGATTCAAAACCAGCTTGAGCAAGCGCACGACGTGCAAGCATTTCACCTGTACCGTGAAGTGGAGTGTAGACAATTTTCATGTCTTTACCGTATTCATCAATCAATTTTTGGTTGATGTTAACATCTTTAACTTCTTTAAGGTATTCAGCATCGACATTTTCACCGATAACTTCAATAAGACCAGAAGCTTTGCTTTCTTCAAGGTCAGCTAATTCGATAGCAAATGGATCATCGATAGCGCGAATGAAATTAGTCAAAGCATCAGCATCAGCAGGTGGCATTTGTCCACCATCTTCACCGTAAACTTTATATCCGTTAAATGGTGCTGGGTTGTGACTTGCAGTAACCATGATACCAGCGAATGTACCAAGGTGACGAACAGCAAATGACAATTCTGGAGTTGGGCGAAGTGATTCAAAAACATAAGCTTTAATGCCGTGTTTTGCTAAAACTTGAGCTGATTCAAAAGCAAATTCAGGTGAGAAGTGACGTGAATCGTAAGCGATAGCAACACCACGTTTTTTAACGTCTTCACCTTTTGTTTCGATAAGTTTTGCAAGACCTTCAGTAGCTTGGCGTACTACATAAACGTTGATACGGTTTGTACCAGCGCCAATAACCCCACGCATACCTGCTGTACCAAACTCAAGGTTTGTGTAAAAAGCATCTTCTTTTGTCTTTTCGTCCATGGCTAACAATTCTTCACGGAGATAGTCGGGAAGCCCCGCAAAATCGAGCCATTTTTGATAGTTTTCAGTGTAAGTCATTAATGGAACTCCTTTTTATGATCTTATAAACGCTTTCATTATACCACTTTGTAAATTATTTTTCTAGTAAAAATTTAATATTGGTGAAAATATTGTTAAATCAAGCTTTCTAAGCATTTTTTGTAAGTTACGCAAACGTTTGTGTTAGGTAAAAATTAACCAAGTTTTTTACTTCATGTCATTAAAAAACCACGGTTTTCCCGTGATTTTCATTATTTATGATTTGATTTTCTGTAATCTTGGAACAATTGCAAGTGTCAAAATTGCTGAAATAATCATTTCTGCAATTGCGTTTGTTCCGAAAACAACAGCAAGAAGCGCTTTAATGTCTCCGCTATATACGTTAGCAAAAAGTAAGAAGATGCCTCCTAAAACAAAAATTGTATTTGTCATTGAACCAATAGCGCCGGCGATAACAATACCAAATTTATTGTGAAGCCATTTGTAAACAAAATATGGTGTGATACCAATCAAGATACGTGGCACCATAGCAATAATCAGTGATGAAAGATTACCATTCTCAACAAATGGAGAGAAAAGATAACTTGTTGGTAATAGAGTCAAAGTATTGACTGTGACACTGATAACCCCCATTAAAGCACCGAGTGTGGCACCAATTCTCGGTCCGTAAACAATAGAAGCAATGATTACTGGAACATGAACAAGGGTTGGTTTGATTGGCACAGGCCAAAGGTTAAAGACAAGACTTGTTAAAAAATTAATAACAAGCATGATAGCAAAGAAAATTGCAACTGTAGCAATATTACTTGCTGCTTTATTGTTTTTCATAACTCCTCCTAAAGGACGACTTTTTTCGACTTTTCTTTCAAAAGCCCAATACATTATACAAATTTACAAGTGTCTTGACAAGAGTAAAATTTAAAGATTTTTTTCTATACGTTCAATGATGGCGTCAAGCTCAGCTAGCGCACCGCGCCCAATATCTCCACAGGCTAATAAACTTGAACGAGGCTCGATTTCTTCAAAGCCAACTTCTTTTAATATAGCTAGATTACGCTGTGTGAGTGGATTTTCGTACATTTTTGTGTTCATAGCTGGCGCGATTAATTTTGGTGTATCGGATGGCAAAGCAAGAGCAGTAGCTGTAACCATATTGTCAGCCATACCGTGTGCTAGTTTTGCTAAAGTATTAGCTGAAGCAGGGGCAAGGACAAATAAATCTGCTTTTTTAGCCAATTCAATATGATTAACGCTTTTTGGATCACCTTCAGTCATCACATCAAGATGGACAGCGTTTTTTGATAGCACTTGAAGTGTTAGTGGCGTAATAAAATCAGTAGCAGCTTTTGTCATTAAAACATGAACATCGTAGCCTTGTTTCGTTAATTGATTAGTTAAATCTGCTGCTTTATAGGCAGAGATACTACCTGAAACAGCAAGTAAAATCGTTTTAGTCATGATTGGTCACCCTTTCAAAAATCAAGCTAGCAATACTTTCTTTAGTATCAGCTTCATAAACATTTGACTCATCTAACATGTAAGCGTGATGGTGATTTCCATCAATCTCTGTCAAATCATTTGCAACGATGTATTGTGCTTTGTTTTTTTGCAAGCTCTCACGCGCAACAGCAAAAAGTTCCTCTTTGCTGACACCAACCAACAATTTAAAGCCGATTAAAGTAATATCTGGATTCCACGTTTTTACCAAAGAAATCACTTTTGGTGTTTTTTTCAAAAAAAGCACTTGATAATCTTCCTTAGAAGAAATCTTAGTTTCAGTATTATGACGTTGCAACAAATCAGAAACATTGTTGGTATTTTCAACTTCATTAAGACCAGTCATATAGACAGGAGTATAATCAGAAACCGCCATGCTATGAATAAAAACATCGTGGTTTTTGACTAGTGGTTCAAGTGTTGTCAGTAAACTTTCAACATTTGTAATAGTATGTACAGTCAAAAGAGGATGCTCGTTTGGTTTGACAGCTTGTTTAGTTGTCACCAAAGTAACTTGATAACCTTTTTCTAAAAAAATTTCTGCAATATGTTTTCCTAAGGATCCTGTAGCGTGATTGGTAATGCCACGAACGGAATCTATTTTTTCGGTGGTTCCACCGGATGTAATTAAAATTTTCATAGACTTATTTTACACAAAAACGTTTTTTTCGTAAATTGTTTAAGTTGTTTTTTATCTCAAAAAATAGTTTTTTAACTCTTTCATATGCTAAAATACGAACAATTTCATGACTTTTGCTTTAGAAGTTTGAATGATAAAATAATTGAACTTAGTAGTAACCAAATATCAGTAAAATGCCAGATTAACAATGCTTTGAGAGTTCACAAAACGTTCTTAGTTATAAAGAATAACTATAACTATTGATAAAAATAATTGTTTTGCATTGGTAAAACACGAACATTAATAATTATTTTAATAAATATCGTGCGTTTTTGAAAAAGTGTGTTATAATGTTTTTATCAATCAAAAAATATCAGAGGAGAGTCCCCGTGAAATCAGATATCGAAATTGCACAAAGCGTAGAGCTTAAACCAATCACAGAAGTTGTTGAAAAAGTTGGTATCACATTTGATGATATTGAACTCTATGGTAAATATAAAGCAAAATTATCATTTGATAAAATCAAATCTGTTCAAGAAAACAAACCAGGTAAACTTGTTCTTGTCACAGCTATCAACCCAACACCAGCTGGTGAAGGTAAATCAACAATGTCTATCGGTCTTGCTGATGCCTTAAACAAAATCGGTAAGAAAACAATGCTTGCTTTGCGTGAACCATCTCTCGGACCTGTAATGGGGATTAAAGGTGGTGCTGCAGGTGGTGGTTATGCCCAAGTACTTCCTATGGAAGATATCAACCTTCACTTTACAGGTGATATGCACGCTATCACAACAGCTAACAATGCTCTTTCAGCAATTATTGATAACCACCTTCATCAGGGTAACGAACTCGGCATTGACCAACGTCGTATTATTTGGAAACGCGTTGTCGATCTTAATGACCGCGCCCTCCGTCATGTAACAGTTGGTCTTGGTAGCCCAGTTAATGGTATTCCACGTGAGGATGGTTTTGATATCACTGTTGCTTCAGAAATCATGGCAATCTTGTGTTTAGCAACTGATATTAAAGATTTGAAAGAACGTTTGGCTAACATTGTTGTTGCTTACCGTTACGACCGTACACCAGTTTACGTGCGTGACCTTAAAGTAGAAGGTGCTTTGACTCTTATCCTTAAAGATGCTATTAAACCAAACCTTGTTCAAACAATCTATGGAACACCAGCCTTCGTTCATGGTGGACCATTTGCCAATATCGCACACGGTTGTAACTCTGTTCTTGCCACAACAACAGCCCTTCACTTAGCTGATTACACTATCACAGAAGCTGGTTTTGGTGCTGATCTTGGTGCTGAAAAATTCTTTGATATTAAAACACCAAATCTTCCAACAACACCAGATGCGGTTGTTATTGTTGCGACAATTCGTGCCCTTAAAATGCATGGTGGCGTAGCAAAAGCTGATCTTGGCGAAGAAAATGTTGAAGCAGTACGTGCTGGATTTGCTAACCTTAAACGTCACGTTGAAAATGTCCGTAAATTTGGTGTTCCAGCAGTTGTTGCTATTAACGAATTTGTTGCTGATACAGAAGCTGAAATTGCTGCACTTAAAGAACTTTGTGCCGAAATCGATGTTCCAGTAGAACTTGCTAGCGTTTGGGCAAACGGAGCTGACGGTGGTGTTGATCTTGCTAACGCCGTTGTAAACGCCGTTGAAAATGGAAATGCAAACTACAAACGCCTTTACTCAGATGACCAAAGTCTCGAAGAAAAAGTAACAAAAATCGTTACTGAAATCTATGGTGGTAACAAAGTTATCTTTGGTAAAAAAGCTAAAAACCAATTGAAACAATTTGCTCAATTTGGTTGGGATAAATTGCCAGTATGTATGGCCAAAACACAATATAGCTTCTCTGATAATCCAACACTTCTTGGAGCGCCAGAAGGATTTGATATTACAATCCGTGAGTTTGTACCAAAAACTGGTGCAGGATTTATTGTTGCTCTAACAGGTGATGTTATGACAATGCCTGGTCTTCCGAAAAAACCAGCAGCACTTAATATGGATGTTGCCGAAGACGGAACTGCTATTGGATTATTCTAATTTAATACATATATAGATGAAGTCGGCTTTTAGCCGGCTTTTTCTGTCTTCCAGAAAAGGACATAATGTAAAGTATGATATAATAGTAGCAAATGAAAAAGGACGACACGGGAGGTTATGATTATCGACAATAAAAGCACAAATAAAATCAAAGCAATACGTTTATTAGATAAAAGCCGTCGCAGTTTTCTTCGGGGAATTTTTAGTCGAACGACTGTCATTTCTATTCTCCTAATTTTACAACTGTTGTTTATTATTGCATCATTTGTATGGTTAGATCAATATCGCATTTGGGTTGCCATTATTGAGCGTGCTCTTGCAATTGCTGCTGTACTATACTTGGTTAATAGCGAGATGGATGCTTTATCTCGTGTCACTTGGTTAATTTTGGTTATGATTGCCCCTTTGTTAGGGTCGTTGTTTCTTATTTATACCAAACTTGACTGGGGATATCGTGGTCTCAAGCTTCGCATGAATCATTTGGTTGATGCTAGCAGTCAGTATTTGCAAGATAATCTTGAAACTTTGCGAGTTTTAAAAAGCAATACCTCAACAACTTATCATTTGGTTCAATATTTTGACCGTAGCCGAGGAGATTTTCCAGCCTATCAAAATACAGAAGTAACCTATTTCCCAACGGGAGAAGCGTTTTTCGATGAACTTAAAAAACAACTACTTAAGGCTGAAGAATATATTTTCATGGAATTTTTCATCATCGCAGAAGGGGTCATGTGGGGTGAAATTCTTCGAATTTTAGAGCAAAAAGTCAGAGAAGGGGTTGAAGTTCGTGTTCTCTACGACGGTATGATTGAATTTTCAACCTTATCATTTGACTATACACAACGCTTGGAAAAAATCGGTATTAAGGCCAAAGCCTTTTCACCGATTTCACCATTTATCTCAACTTATTACAATTATCGTGACCACCGAAAAATTATTGTTATCGATGGTAAAGTTGGTTTCACAGGTGGTGTGAATTTAGCTGATGAATACATTAATAAAATCAATCGTTTTGGTCACTGGAAAGATACGGCACTGATGATTGAAGGTGAAGCAGTTGATAGCTTCTTGGTTCTTTTCCTTCAAATGTGGTCAATTACTGAGCGCCAGATGGTGGTTAAGCCTTATCTTGCAAAACATGATAAAAAACGCAAGGCAAACGGCTACGTCATCCCTTATGGCGATTCGCCGCTTGATACGGATAAAATTGGTGAGAATGTCTACATCGATATTCTTAACCACGCCAGAGAATATGTCTATATCATGACACCTTATTTGATATTAGACAGTGAAATGGAACACGCTCTTTGTTTTGCGGCTGAACGTGGTGTAGATGTCAGAATCATCATGCCAGGTATTCCAGATAAAAAAGTTCCTTATATGCTAGCTAAAACATACTTTAACAAACTTATGCGCTCTGGCGTTAAAATTTATCTCTACACACCTGGTTTTGTTCACGCCAAAGTTTTTATCAGCGATGATAGCAAAGCAGTAGTCGGTACGATTAATCTCGATTACCGTAGTTTATACCATCATTTTGAATGTGCTACTTACATGTACAAAGTCGATGCTATCCGTGATATTTACGACGATTGCATTCAAACCATGCGAAAAAGTAAGCGCGTAACACAAGAAATGCTCGACAACCGACCAGCTCACGAAAAACTTATCGGATTACTTGTCAAAACCATCGCACCGTTGATGTAGGAGTAACTCTTTGCAAATCCTACTATCTATGGTATAATCATTTACATGCGATGAGCCGAATTAACTCGATTTGAGAGTTTATTTGCGCAAGAGGAGGTCATTCTAGTTCAACTAGAAACGCAGGAGCGGACTTTGGCAATCTGTGTGAACCTTTTTGCCACATTCAGTTTTGAATGCCTCAATCCCTTACCATTTTGGTAGGGGATTTTTTTGTTTTCAAAATATTTTTAAAATTAAATAAAATTCAGTCTTTTCTTTTATTCTAAAAAATTGTATAATGTAGCTACTATAAATTTTTAGAAAATTGAGAATAGTATACTATTTTCCAGGAAGAGGTATTGAAATGGGCTATACAGTCGCTGTCGTTGGTGCCACAGGTGCCGTTGGAACTCGCATGATTCAACAATTAGAACAATCAACACTCCCTATTGACAAAGTACGTCTTTTGTCATCTTCACGTTCTGCTGGGAAAGTTTTGAAGTATAAGGGACAAGATGTTACTGTTGAATTAACAACTGAAGATTCATTTGAAGGCGTTGATATTGCTCTTTTCTCTGCAGGTGGTTCTGTTTCTGCAAAATTCGCTCCATACGCTGTTAAAGCAGGAGCAGTTGTTGTCGATAACACATCTTATTTCCGTCAAAATCCAGATGTGCCACTTGTCGTACCTGAAGTCAATGCACACGCCTTAGACGCACATAACGGTATTATTGCTTGTCCAAACTGTTCAACTATCCAAATGATGGTTGCTTTGGAACCAGTTCGTCAAAAATGGGGCTTAAGCCGTATCATCGTATCAACATACCAAGCCGTATCAGGTGCAGGTCAATCAGCTATTAACGAAACACTTCGCGAAATCAAAGAAGTTGTTAATGATGGCCTAGAACCTAAAGACGTTCATGCTGATATTTTGCCATGTGGTGGTGATAAGAAACATTTCCCAATCGCATTTAACGCTCTAGCACAAATTGATGTTTTCACTGATAATGACTACACTTACGAAGAAATGAAAATGACAAACGAAACTAAGAAAATCATGGAAGAGCCTGAACTTCCAGTTTCTGCAACATGTGTTCGTGTGCCAGTTCTCTTCTCACACTCAGAATCAGTTTACATCGAAACAAAAGAAGTAGCTCCAATTGAAGAAGTGAAAGCAGCTATTGCAGCTTTCCCAGGTGCAGTTCTTGAAGACGATGTAGCTAACCAAGTTTACCCACAAGCAGCTAATGCTGTCGGCAAACGTGAAACATTCGTTGGACGTATCCGTAAAGATTTGGATGTTGAAAATGGTATTCATATGTGGGTTGTTTCAGACAACCTTCTTAAAGGTGCTGCTTGGAACTCAGTTCAAATCGCTGAAACCCTCCACGAACGTGGACTTGTACACCCAACAAAAGAGCTTAAATTCGAACTCAAATAATAACTCAAGCCAGTTTCTCTTAGAAACTGGTCTTTGAGCATATTTAATCAATTAGGTTTTACATTCTTAGACAAAGAGGGAGATTATTATGTCTATTGAAGATTTAAGAGATGTCAAAATCATCACCGCGATGATTACCCCATTTAACGCAGATGGCTCAATTAATTTTGATGCACTGCCAAAACTTGTTGAACACTTACTAGCACACCATACAGATGCGCTCTTGTTGGCAGGGACAACTGCTGAAAGTCCAACATTGACACACGATGAAGAATTGGAACTTTTTGCAGCTGTTCAAAAAATCGTTAAAGGTCGTGTGCCTTTGATTGCAGGCGTTGGTACTAATGATACACGTGACTCAATCGAGTTTGCGCGTGAGGTAGCTGCCTTTGGTGGTTTTGCTGCGGGGCTTGCTATCGTTCCTTATTACAACAAACCATCTCAAGAAGGTATGTATCAACACTTCAAAGCCATTGCGGATGCCAGTGACCTTCCAATTATCATTTACAACATTCCAGGTCGTGTCGTTGTCGAAATGACTCCAGAAACAATGCTACGTTTAGCAGAACATCCAAATATTATCGGTGTTAAAGAATGCACAAGTCTTGCTAACATGGCATATCTTATTGAACACAAACCAGATAATTTCTTAATCTTTACTGGTGAAGACGGAGATGCTTTTCATGCTATGAACCTTGGTGCTGATGGGGTTATCTCAGTTGCTTCTCACGTTAACGGTGATGAAATGCATGAAATGTTGACAGCTATTGAAAATAGCGATATTAAAAAAGCAGCTGCTATTCAACGTCAGTTCATTCCGAAAGTTAATGCCTTGTTCTCATACCCAAGTCCAGCACCTGTTAAAGCTGTCTTGAATTATCTTGGCTTTGAAACAGGTCCTCTACGTCTTCCTTTGGTATGTTGCCCACCAGAAGACGCTAAACGTATTATCAATGTTGTTATTGATGGCGATGTGGAAGCTACTAAAGAAACCGTTACAGGTGTTTTACGCCCTGATTATTAATTGACTATTTGAAACAACTATAAAACTCTAGAGATGGTCTCTGGAGTTTTATTTTGTATGTTGCTTAGCTATTAGCGCTAATGTTTCCTGAAGATGTTTGTCATTAGGAAGTTTAATAAATTGCTTCTCGGCTGAAGAAAGATAATTAGTCTCTAAATAATTGATTTTATTGGTAAATTTGAGATCTCCTAGATGGTGATTTGGTGGAAGTTCAAGCACCAAACCTTGAAGAGAAGTACTAAAATGCTCAATAGCCGGAAATTGCGCTAGCATGGCTTCAGCTTTGTAGTTTTGCTTGTGAAAAACTTGTTTAAGATAGTTGAGATTTTTCTCAAACAGACCACTATCTAGATAAAGCGAAAGTGCCTTTTGCATAATAAGATTAGTATCATAATCAATCATCTTTTTGTGATCAAGAAAAGCTTGTGTTAAGGCAGATGGCAAAATAATGCTACCTAAGCGCAAAGCTGGGAAAATCGTCATTGAAAACGATTTTAGGTAAATGACATGACCCGAAGTATCATAATAATGAAGTGGTAGATCCGTTGATTTTGCAAAATCTCCCATATAATCATCTTCTATAATATAAACATCGTATCGCTTAGCTAGTTCAACAATTTTCTGTTTCTCACTGGTTGAATAAGACAAGCCAAGCGGATTAGAAAAACGTGAAATAGTGTAGAAGAACTTGATATTGCCTGTTTTAAACAAGTTTTCCAACTTCGTTAGATTTATTCCGTCAAAATCACGCTCAATTGTGCGATAAGGCAAATTAAGCGACCGGACCAAATCAATCATACGATGATATGTCGGTTGTTCCAAGAGAATGGTTTCCTTGTGATTTGGAAAGTGTACTTGAGAAAGGATATACAGAGCCTGTTGTGTTCCAGATGTTACTAAAATATTTTCTTTTTTAGCGTAAATAGCACTTTTTTCAAGGTAAATCTGCAAAGAATGAATCAATTCTTGCAACCCTTCTTGTTGGTAGTAGTAGTTGAAGAGATAATTTTCACGATTGACAAGCGTTTCTGTTAAACAAGTTGTAAAATCCTCGTAAGCCATATTATTGTAGTCAGATAAGCTAAGATTTAAGGGGGATTCTTTCTGATTTTTTCCTTCAAGAACGTAATACCCACTCTTTTCAACAGCATAAATATAATTTTTGAATTTTAATTCTAACAAAGCACGTTGAACCGTATCTTTACTACAATGATAGCTTTGGCTCAAACGACGAATCGATGGAATACGATCTCCTTTTTGCAATTGGCCGCTTTCAATTTGACTGATAATCGATGTGATAATGTCTTGGTATTTACTTGTCATAATCTGTCCCCATACAGTTCTTTATGATACCTATTGTATAATAAATTGAATTTTCTTACAATATTTCTAAACTCTTAATTTAAACCCTTTTCTTCTTGATAAATTGGGTTTTAAACAAGATTAGAAAGTTGTTTATTATGAATCATCTAACACAATCCGTGATTGTTGCTAATGACATTGTTGGGGTTGGGAAAGTCGCCTTATCAAGTGCTTTACCTGTTTTATCAGCTTGCCAAATTGAAGTTATGCCGATACCGACTGTTCTTTTGTCATCACACACGGGTGGTTTTGACAACATTAGCATCATAGATTTAACTCAGGCTAGCGAGGGCTTTATCAAACAGTGGGAGATGCTTGATTTTCCTTGTCATGGAGTGATTACAGGCTATTTTAAAACTCAAAAGCAATTGCACTTGCTATCTGAATTTGCTGCTGAAAATCATCTTCCACGTTTTGTAGACCCTATCATGGCTGATAACGGGCGCTTGTATGCTGGTTATCAGGAAGATTTTGTCTTAGCCATGCGTGATTTTTGTAGAAATGCCGATGTGATCACGCCAAATATCACTGAAGCTTGTCTCTTAGCTGATTGTCCTTATCTTGGTGAGTCTTACAGCAAAGCAGATATTGAGCAGCTGTTTCGAGCACTAGTACCCCTTCATAATAAACACATTATTTTAACAGGGGTTTCTTTTGAAAATGACAAAATTGGTTTAGCTCATTTTGATTGTAATAGTGGGCGTATCTCTTATCATTTTTCAAAAAAATATCCTTATCATTTCTTCGGAACTGGTGACTTGTTAACGGCAGTTCTTGGTGCTGGCTATTTTCATGGATTAGCTTTAGATGATGTCACCAGCCTTGCCTTAGCTTTTATTGACAAATCTTTGCAAAGAACTTTGGCATTGAAACGCAATTTACGCTTTGGACTATCTTTTGAGCCTTTTTTAACTGATTTAGCCCTACAAATGAAACAATTAATAGAGGAAAAAGCATGAAAAATCTTACCACACGTCAACTTGTTGAACTTAGTTTTTATTCAGCCTTAATTTTTATTAGTGTACAATTTTTACGTATCCCATTAGGCGCTCAATTTGTCCATTTTGGCAATGCTTTAGTAGTTGTGGCTGTTTTATTGTTTGGCTCAAAAATCGGCGCTCTAGTCGCCTCTATCGGCCTAGGATTGTTTGATGTGCTTAATGGTTACGCAGCAGAAGTCTGGATTACCATTTTAGAATCCTTAATTGTTTGTTTAGTTCTTCATTTTGTTTTTGAAAAACTGTTGCATTCTGATACTAAAACACGCAATGTGATCATTGTTGGGGTCGTAGCTGCCATTACAAAAATCATTAGTAACCTTGTTAAATATACTTTGATTAATAGTCTTGTGGGTGGTCTTCATTTGCAAGTAGCCTTTTTGACAGCTTTGGTTAAAATCGGTGGGACATTTGGTTCAGCGCTTGTCACAATTATTTCTGTGCCAATTTTATACCCAATCTTAAAACAATTCTTCATTCCAGAAAAAAGCCACGCTAAAGCTATCTCTGATTAAATCACAAAAGCCTTTTAAAAAGGCTTTTTAGTTTGCGTTTTCAACAGCTAAAGTCATTGCTTTAGCGCTTAAAGTCATGCTATAATTGAAAAGATTATTATAAATAAGCTGTTTGCGCAGCTATTTTCAAAAAGAAAATAAACGAAAGAATATAAGAGATGAGTATTTTAGAAGTTAAACATTTAAGCCATGGCTTTGGTGAGCGTACGATTTTTGAGGATGTGTCTTTCCGTCTGTTGAAAGGAGAGCATATTGGTCTTGTCGGGGCAAACGGTGAAGGAAAATCAACTTTCATGAGTATCGTAACTGGACATTTACAACCTGATGAAGGAAAAGTTGAGTGGTCAAAATACGTCACTGCAGGTTACTTGGACCAACATACTGTACTTGAAGCAGGGATGACAGTACGTGATGTCTTACGTACAGCTTTTGACGAGCTTTTCAAAACAGAAGAACGTATAAATGAGATTTACATGTCTATGGCTGATGAAGGCGCTGATATGGATGCCCTTATGGAAGAAGTAGGAGAATTGCAAAATCGTCTAGAATCACGTGATTTTTATACTTTGGATGCTAAAATCGATGAAGTCGCCCGCGCTCTTGGTGTCATGGACTTTGGAATGGAATCTGATGTAACAGAACTATCTGGTGGTCAACGTACCAAAGTGCTTTTAGCAAAACTCTTGCTTGAAAAACCAGATATTTTGCTTCTTGATGAACCAACTAACTATCTTGACGCTGAACACATCGAATGGTTGAAACGTTACCTTCAAAACTATGAAAATGCCTTTGTTTTGATTTCACATGACATTCCATTCCTAAATGATGTCATTAATATTGTTTATCACGTGGAAAATCATGATTTGGTTCGTTACACTGGTGACTATGATAACTTCCAAGCCGTTTATGCTATGAAAAAAGCACAGCTTGAAGCTGCTTACGAACGTCAACAAAAAGAAATTGCTGACTTGCAAGACTTTGTTAATCGTAACAAAGCGCGTGTTGCCACACGTAATATGGCTATGTCACGTCAGAAAAAATTGGATAAGATGGATCGTATTGAATTACAGGCTGAAAAACCAAAACCATCATTCGAATTTAAAGAGTCACGTACACCAAGTCGCTTTATTTTCCAAACACAAGATTTGGAAATTGGTTATGATCGTCCATTGACAAAACCACTTAACCTAACTTTTGAACGTAATCAGAAAGTTGCCATCATTGGTGCCAACGGTATTGGTAAAACAACACTTCTTAAGAGTTTGTTAGGAATTATTCCGCCGATCTCAGGAAGTGTTGAACGTGGTGATTACATTGAACTTGGTTACTTTGAACAAGAAGTTGCTGCTGGTAATCGTCAAACACCGCTTGAAGCTGTCTGGGATGCCTTTCCTGCATTGAACCAAGCAGAAGTTCGTGCTGCACTTGCTCGCTGTGGTTTAACTTCAAAACACATTGAAAGTCAAATTCAAGTACTTTCTGGTGGGGAACAAGCTAAAGTTCGTTTTTGTCTATTGATGAACCGTGAAAACAACGTCCTTGTCCTTGACGAACCAACTAACCACTTAGACGTTGATGCCAAAGAAGAACTCAAACGCGCCTTGAAAGCCTACAAAGGAAGTATTCTTATGGTTTGTCACGAACCAGATTTCTACGAAGGCTGGACTGAAGTCTGGGATTTCAATGATCTTATGTAAAATAAAAAAGAGACTTAACAGGTCTCTTTTTTATAGCCAAAGTAATGCTATTAATTGAAAACTAACCAATTACGACGAAAAAACGACTGTTTACGACATGGTCGTTTTTTTAATGATTAATCTGGTAAAATAGAGGATAGAAGTATTACTTTGGGGTAAATTAGATGCAACAATTGATAACAATAGTTAGTTATTTAAGTTTTTTAAGCATTTGTCTAGCTATCACGCGATTAATGAAGTGGCCTAGAAAACTTAAATCTAATATTCAAAAGTCTCTAAGTATCATCGTCCTAGTGAAACTGATAGTCACTGTAATCTTTTAACAAATCATAAAAAGGGAAATAAAAAAGGAGAAAAAAATGAAAGCTACTTATAAGGGAAAAGTTGCAGATGTTTGGCAAGTCAGCAAAGATAATCGAAATAGTCCTGACTGGGTAAAAGAAGCTTTTGCAAAAAGATATTTTTGCTGGTTAGATAACCACCTTCGTGTTTTAACGGCTGGTTTAAAGCCATCAACGGTTAAAAACCTTAAAATAGGAGCAATTGGAAGTCTAGGTGGTGGATTTGCCGGCTACGGTATGTATGAATTGGCATACTTGGGCGATTATATCGATATTACCAATCGCCGTATTATTGCTCAAAAAACATTTGAAAAGGAATATCAGATTATTGATTAAAAAAGTTAATTCGTTTATAAGAAATCACCCTAAAACGACAGCAAAATTATGGCTAGGATACTGTATTTTTTATTTAATCATGAGTTACGTTATGCTTGGTCAAAGTCACAAATGGTTTTATGTTTTATATTACCTAACGCTTACTAGTATTCCAATACTAATTTCACTACAAAAGAAAAAATAGACCCCATGTTTCTAAAAACACGGGGGTTCTTTTAATTAATTGCGATATTTTATAATAGCTTCACAACGTTCTACTAAAAGAGAAAGTCGATCATCATCAGAAGTTTCGTAAATACCTGCTCCAGTTTCAAAGGCAAATTTTTCTGAAGCAAGCGTTTTAGATGTCTCTTGATAAAGTTGCCATTTGGTTTTATGACTTGATAGTGCAATAAGTGCTTCAAGAATAAGTACTAGAGAAGAACTAATCACAGCAAGGAGTTTAAAACAAGGAATTGGCAAACTAGCTAGAACTGGAACCAAAGCTAATACAATAATCTGAATAACTTTAAAAACAATAAACCAGGCACGATGAAAACGAGCTTTTTTGTCATAACTTTTAATTGCAGGTTCTAAACGTTCTGTTAAATAAGTTTTGATTGTCTTTTCTTTGTAATCGTCCATTTGAATCTCCTTAAATAAAGCCTTTTCTCATTTGATTTCATTGTATCGTCTTAAGAAAGGATAGTCAAGAAAGGAGCTGGCGAACGCTCATTTCGAAAACACTTTATGTTATAATGATATGTGGTATATTTTTCACTTTTTGTGGAAAACAAGAAATAATCAATACTAAAACATAGATTAGTTTAACAAGGAAAGGAATTATACACTTATGGCAACTATTCAGTGGTTCCCTGGTCACATGTCGAAAGCTCGTCGACAAGTTCAAGAAAATATCAAACACGTAGATTTTGTAACAATTCTGGTTGATGCACGTCTTCCATTATCTAGTCAAAATCCAATGCTAACAAAAATTGTTGGTGATAAACCCAAATTAATGATTTTAAACAAAACAGATTTGGCTGATAGTAACCGCACAAAAGAATGGCGCAATTATTTTGAAAATCAAGGCATTAAAACCCTTGCTGTTAATTCTAAAGAACAATCAACTGTCAAGTTAGTCACTGATGCCGCTAAGTCATTAATGGCTGATAAGTTAGCTAAATTACGCGAACGTGGAATTCAAAAAGAAACTCTTCGTACGATGATTATCGGTATTCCAAATGCTGGTAAATCAACGCTCATGAACCGTTTGGCTGGTAAGAAAATTGCTGTTGTCGGTAATAAACCAGGTGTCACAAAAGGTCAACAATGGCTTAAATCAAACAAAGACTTGGAAATCCTTGACACACCAGGGATTCTTTGGCCAAAATTTGAAGATGAAGTTGTAGGCCTAAAACTTGCTCTTACAGGAGCAATTAAAGATCAATTGTTGCCAATGGATGAAGTAACAATCTTTGGTTTGAATTTCTTCAAAGAACATTATCCAGAACGTCTTATCGAACGTTATAAGGGTATTGATTTGGAAGAAGAAGCGCCAGAAATCATTATGGCTATGACACAAAAACTTGGTTTCCGTGATGACTATGATCGTTTCTACAGCCTTTTTGTTAAAGACGTTCGTGAAGGCAAACTTGGTCGCTATACTTTGGACATTGTAGGAGAAGTAGAAGATGGCGACCGTTAAAGAAATCAAAGAAGCTTTAGCTGAGATTGATAGTCTTGACGATGCGCGCTGGAAAGCCTACGAGGAAGATAGCAGAGCAGGCGTTCAAAAGGCTATCATTCAGCGTAAAAAGGCTATTCAAGCTGATATCGATGAAAATTTACGTCTTGAAAAAATGTTGCGCTACGAAAAAGAACTTTATCAAGCTGGTTATGAAGCTATCGGAGGCATCGATGAAGTAGGACGTGGCCCATTAGCGGGTCCTGTCGTGACTGCCTGCGTTATTTTGCCGAAAAATTGTAAGATTAAGCATCTTAATGATTCCAAGAAAATTCCTAAAAAACATCACGAAGAAATTTATGAAGAAGTCCTTGCGCGTGCTTTAGGAGTTGGTATTGGTGTTATTGATAATAATGTTATCGACGATATCAATATTTACGAAGCCACAAAAGTTGGTATGTTACAAGCAATTGACCAGCTCAAAGGACAAATCACAAAACCAGATTATCTGCTAATCGATGCCATGCATCTCGATACTGATATTCCTCAAGAATCGCTTATTAAAGGCGATGCTAATTCTCTTTCAATTGCGGCTGCATCCATTGTCGCTAAAGTGACTCGTGACCGTATGATGACTGAATACGCAAAAGAATATCCAGGCTATGCCTTTGAGAAAAACGTTGGTTACGGAACTAAAGATCATCTCGAAGGTCTTAAAAAGCTTGGTGTTACACCTATTCACCGTAAATCTTTTGAACCAATTAAATCCATGTTAAAGGAGCAATAAATGACAAGCGAAAAAGAAAAAATGCTAGCTGGCCAGCTGTATGACGCTGGTGATAGTGAGCTACTTGCCATGCGTCTACATGCCCGTAAACAAATCACCCTTTTTAACAATGAAGAAGACCGCAATAAGCGTAAAGAGATTATCAAATCATTGTTTGGTGGAACAGGCGATAATCTTCTTATGGAGCAACGCTTTGTCTGTGATTATGGGTCTAATATCTATGTCGGCGAGAACTTTTTCGCTAATTATAACTGCACCATGCTGGATGTCTGCGAGATTCACATTGGTGATAACGCCATGTTTGGCCCAAATTGCCAGCTTTTAACACCTCTTCATCCCCTAAATGCTAAAGACCGCATTTCAGGTTTAGAATATGGGGCACCAATCACTATTGGAGATAATGCTTGGCTAGGTGGTGGTGTAACCATTTTACCAGGTGTTACTTTAGGTGATAATGTCGTGGTAGGAGCTGGATCAGTTGTTACTAAGTCATTCGGCGATAATGTCGTTATTGCTGGAAATCCAGCTAAAATCATTAAAACTATAGACAATAACTAAAATAACCTTACAAAGTCCTGGATTTTCAGGGCTTTTTTTCGAATAGAAAAGTAGTGAGGTGACTAATGAATAATTTTGAACTTTTTAAATTAAAACAAGCAGGACTAACTAACCGTAACATTCTTGCCATTTTGGATTATCAGAAGCAAGTAAATAAATCTCTTTCTTTGCGTGATATGGCTGTGGTTTCTAAGTGTAAGAACCCAATTCTCTTTATGGAAAAATATAAAGCTTTAGATAGCAAGGAGTTAAGAAAACTTTTTAATCAATACCCTAGTATCTCGATATTAGATGATGAATACCCTTTGGAACTAAAACATTGCTATAATCCACCTGTTTTACTTTTCTATCAAGGAAATATCGACTTACTCAGTCGACCGAAGATGGCAGTAGTAGGAGCGAGAACTAGTTCTCAAACTGGAACAAAATCTGTTCAAAAAATCATCAATGAACTTGGAAATCATTTTGTTATTGTCAGTGGTTTAGCTAGAGGAATTGACACCAGCGCCCATATCTCAGCCTTAAAAAATGGCGGTGCAACAATAGCAGTAATCGGATGTGGTCTTGATGTTTATTATCCCAAGGAAAACAAGCAGTTGCAGGAGTATTTAGGAAAAAATCATCTGATTTTGAGCGAGTACACCGCAGGAGAAGCACCGCTGAAATACCATTTTCCAGAAAGAAACCGGATCATTGCAGGCTTATCACAAGGCGTCATCGTAGCAGAAGCAAAGCTACGCTCAGGCAGTCTCATTACTTGTGAACGAGCATTAGAAGAAGGGCGAGATGTTTTTGCCATTCCTGGTAATATCCTAGATGGAAAATCAGATGGTTGTCATCACTTAATCAAAGAGGGTGCAAAGTGCATCACATCAGGGCTAGACGTTCTTTCGGAATACCAAATGTAAACAAGTTTTTTCTATTAAATACAACTTTTTTATTGACAGTTCGCAAAAAGCGGGGTATCATGTTATAAGTTTATTACTGATAGGAAGTGAGCTTATGGCAACGACTACTACAAAAGCCCAAACAGCTGTTAAAAAGACAAGTAAAAAAACGACAAAGAAAAAAACAGCTGCCAAGAAAAACTTGGTTATTGTGGAATCACCAGCTAAAGCAAAAACCATTGAAAAGTATCTAGGACGCAACTACAAAGTTGTCGCTTCAGTTGGTCATATCCGCGATTTGAAAAAATCAAGCATGTCTATTGATTTTGAAAATAATTATGAACCGCAATATATTAATATTCGTGGTAAAGGTCCTCTGATTAACGATTTGAAAAAAGAGGCTAAAAAATCTAAAAAAGTTTATCTCGCAAGTGACCCGGACCGTGAAGGAGAAGCTATTTCATGGCATTTAGCACATATTTTGGGACTTGATGAGAATGATAAAAACCGTGTTGTCTTCAACGAAATCACGAAAGACGCTGTTAAAAATGCTTTCGTTGAACCACGTCAGATTGATATGGATTTGGTAGATGCCCAACAGGCCCGTCGTGTTCTTGACCGTATTGTTGGTTATTCTATTTCGCCATTACTTTGGAAAAAAGTTAAAAAAGGTCTTTCTGCTGGACGTGTTCAATCAGTTGCTTTAAAACTAATTATTGACCGCGAAAACGAGATTAAAGCCTTTAAACCTGAAGAATACTGGACTATTGATGGATTCTTCAAAAAAGGAACAAAGAAATTCCAAGCTGCTTTTTATGGCATTGATGGTAAAAAATTAAAACTTAACACTAACGAAGAAGTGCAAGAAGTTCTTGCTCGTCTCACTAGTGATGAATTTAACGTAGCAAAAGTTGAAAAGAAAGAGCGTCGTCGTAACGCACCACTTCCATATACAACATCATCTCTTCAACAAGATGCTGCTAATAAAATCAACTTCCGTACACGTAAAACCATGATGGTTGCACAACAATTGTACGAAGGAATTAGTCTTGGTAAGAGTGGTACTCAAGGTTTGATTACTTACATGCGTACCGACTCTACACGTATTAGTCCTGTTGCTCAAAATGATGCCGCTGGTTTCATTACAGAACGTTTTGGTGAAAATTACTCTAAACATGGTAGCCGTGTGAAAAATGCTACAGGTGCTCAGGATGCCCACGAAGCCATTCGCCCATCAAACGTTAATTTAACACCAGAATCAATTGCAAAACACTTAGATAAAGATCAATTAAAACTTTATACACTAATTTGGAATCGTTTTGTAGCCAGTCAGATGACTGCAGCTGTCTTTGACACGATGAAAGTGAACTTGGAGCAAAATGGCGTGCGCTTCACAGCTAACGGTAGTAAAGTAAAATTTGATGGTTACTTAGCTGTTTATAACGATTCTGATAAGAATAAAATGTTGCCAGATATGGCTGAGGGTGATGTTGTTAAGAAAGTTTCTACAAGTCCTGAACAACACTTTACTCAACCACCTGCACGTTATTCAGAAGCTACACTGATTAAAACCCTTGAAGAAAATGGTGTTGGTCGTCCATCAACTTATGCCCCAACACTCGATGTTATCCAAAGACGTTACTATGTTCGCTTGGTTTCAAAACGTTTTGAACCAACAGAACTTGGTGAAATCGTCAATAATTTGATTGTTGAATTCTTCCCTGATATCGTCGATGTCAAATTTACTGCCGATATGGAAGGTAAACTTGACGAAGTCGAAGAAGGTAAAGAACAATGGCAAAAGGTCATCGATGCTTTCTACAAACCATTTGAAAAAGAATTGGCAAAAGCAGAAACTGAGATTGAAAAAATTCAAATCAAAGATGAACCTGCCGGCTTTGATTGTGATGTTTGTGGACATCCGATGGTTATTAAACTTGGTCGCTACGGTAAATTCTATGCTTGTAGTAATTTCCCTGAATGTCATAATACCAAAGCCATTACTAAGGAAATTGGTGTAACATGTCCAATTTGTGGTAAAGGCCAAGTTATTGAACGTAAAACAAAACGTAACCGTATTTTCTATGGTTGTGATCAATATCCTGAATGTGAATTTACATCATGGGATAAACCAGTCGGACGTTCTTGTCCAAAATGTGGTCAATTCCTTGTTGAGAAAAAAATTCGTGGCGGCGGTAAACAAGTCGTCTGCAGCAATGAAGAATGTGACTACGAAGAAGCAAAAGTTAAATAATCTGTTAAACCTTACAATTCATTTTGTAGGTTTTTTGTTTGATAATCATTGTGGTTATAATGGACTTTTGAAATAATTGCCGTTATAACGGACTTTTTGAGTTAAGTCTGTTATAATAGACTTATAAGAGAGGTAGCCTATGAATTATTTTGCATTAATTGGTGATATTATCGATTCAAAGAAAATTGATAACCGCTATCAGGTTCAAAAAACGTTAGAAGCTTGTCTAAATGATTTAAATACAGAATTTAAAGAAGTCTTAGCTTCAAAACTTTCTATTACTTTAGGGGATGAATTTCAAGGATTATTGACGCTTGATGCCCCTTTATTTCAAATTATTGACCGCATCAATCTCGCTATTCAGCCTTACCAAGTACGTTTTGGGATAGGATTAGGCAAAATTTTAACAGACATTAATCCTGAACAAAGTATTGGTGCTGATGGCCCAGCTTATTGGCACGCTAGAAAAGCAATTAATTATATTCATCAAAAAAATGATTATGGCAATACGCAAATTGCAGTTTCTTTTGATGATGAAAGTCAAGTTAACATTGTGAATGCCTTGATTGCTAGTAGCGAAGCCATCAAATCAGATTGGCGAGCAAGTCAAGAAATGATTTTAAAGGAACTGTTAACTCTTGGTATATATGATGAGCAGTTTGATCAGCAAATACTTGCCAAACGCTTAGAATTAACAACCAGCGCTTTGTCTAAACGGCTCAAAAGTAGCAACATCAAAGTCTACCTTCGCGCACGTAAAACGGCTTTGAAATGCCTTAAACATTATGGAGAGGAGTTAGCTTAATGCCTATTACTGGACTTTCTCACTATCTCATTCAAAATCCCATTTTGACACTTTTCTTAATCTGTCACTTTTTATCCGATTTTCATCTGCAAAGTCAAACAGTTGCAGATCGTAAAAATACGGAGAGTAAATATCTTCTAATTCACCTTTTAGGTGTTGCCTTTCCTTTGGCAGTAGTAACTCTCTTTTTACCAAGTTTGTGGAAGATTAGTTTAGTCATTTTAGTGACACATTCGATTATTGATTTTGGAAAATCTAATGTGGCTAACTGGCTTCGATTAAACCCTACGGTGACTTTTCTTCTTGATCAAATCCTTCATTTAGTGATTATTATTTTATTAACACGCCATCAAGAGGGGTTAGGTCTGATAACTAGCCAGTTTGCGGGGCAAGTTTTAAATATGATTTTATTTCTTGTCTTAATCACCAAACCAACGAATATCGTCTTTAAAATTTTCTTTCAAAAATACCAACCACACGATAATCAAAAAATGGATACCATTCCAGGGGCTGGAGCAACTATTGGACTATTAGAGCGTATTGTGATGAGTATTTGTATTATCTTTAATCAATTTGCCTCAATCGGTCTGGTTTTCACAGCAAAATCAATTGCACGTTATAACAAGATTTCAGAGAGCCCAACATTTGCAGAATATTATCTGATTGGTTCATTATTTAGTATCTTAAGTGTTCTATTAGCTGCTTGGATTTGTATATTCTAGGGAGGATAATCATGCATTTTGGCTTTTCTTATGTTGGATTGATCTTTTTAGTACTGCTAACTGTACCAAATCCTATTTGGACACGACATAAACCAAAAGATTATGACCACTATCAGTGCCAAGAAAATAAGTACTTAACCCTACTTGAACGTATTGGAGAAGTGCTTGTTACCTGTCTAGTTCTCATCTTTTCTGACTTTAACTGGCATTCTTGGACAAATTGGAATTGGTGGCTAATAGCAGCAGCTCTTTGCATGCTTCTTTATGAAATCTTTTGGATTCGTTATTTTATGGGATCAAAAAGGATGACTGATTTTTACGCCCCTATTTTGAAAATACCAGTAGCCGGAGCAAGTTTACCAGTTTTTGCAGTTCTATGCCTAGCCATCTATGGTAAGAATCCTTTTTTAGCCTTAGCAGCAATTATTTTAGGAATTGGTCATATCGGCATTCACTTACAGTATCAGAATATGATTAGAAAAGATAATCATTGACTTTTACATAATTTTACTTACGTAAATAATTACAAGATTTTATTTGTATTTCACTGATTTTATGTTATGATAGTCAGGTATCAAAAATAGAAAGATTCAGATATGGGCAAACTCCCACATCTGGAAAATGAGTTTTAGGCTTTTCTAAGCTCATTTTTGGAGGTATTAGTATATTGTCTCAATCATCATACATTAACGTTATTGGAGCTGGTTTAGCTGGTTCTGAGGCTGCTTATCAGATTGCTAAGCGCGGTATTCAAGTTAAACTTTATGAAATGCGTGGGGTTAAACCAACACCTCAGCATAAAACTGATAAATTTGCTGAACTCGTCTGCTCAAACTCGCTTCGTGGTGACAGTTTGACAAACGCGGTCGGTCTTTTGAAAGAAGAAATGCGCCGTTTGGATTCTGTTATCATGAAAGCTGCTGAAAGCACGCGCGTCCCTGCTGGTGGCGCTCTTGCAGTTGACCGTGACGGATTCTCACAAATGGTAACTGACGAAGTCACAAACCACCCACTTATCGAAGTCATTCGCGAAGAAATCACTGAAATCCCAGATGATGCTATTACAGTTATCGCTAGTGGACCACTTACTTCAGATGCTTTGGCTGCAAAAATCCACGAATTAAATGGTGGCGATGGTTTCTATTTCTACGATGCGGCAGCACCAATTGTTGATAAAAGTTCTATCGACATGGATAAAGTTTACCTTAAATCACGTTATGACAAAGGGGAAGCTGCTTACCTTAACTGCCCGATGACTAAAGAAGAATTTATGGCTTTCCACGAAGCTCTTGTCAATGCTGAAGAAGCACCATTAAATTCATTTGAAAAAGAAAAATACTTTGAAGGTTGTATGCCAATCGAAGTCATGGCAAAACGAGGCATTAAAACAATGCTCTATGGTCCAATGAAACCAGTTGGTTTGGAATACCCAGATGACTACAAAGGCCCACGTGACGGTGAATTTAAAACACCTTACGCTGTTGTTCAGTTGCGTCAAGATAACGCTGCTGGTAGTCTATTTAACATTGTTGGCTTCCAAACACACCTTAAATGGGGAGAACAAAAACGTGTCTTTCGTATGATTCCAGGCCTCGAAAATGCTGAATTTGTCCGTTACGGGGTTATGCACCGTAATTCATACATGGATTCGCCAAACCTTCTAACAGAAACATTTGCCACACGACAAAATCCAAATCTTTTCTTTGCTGGACAAATGACTGGTGTTGAAGGTTATGTTGAATCTGCTGCATCAGGTCTTGTAGCTGGTATCAATGCTGTGCGTCGTTTCAAGGGTGAAGAACCTGTTATTTTCCCTCAAACAACAGCTATCGGTGCTTTACCACACTACATCACTCATGCCGAAAGCAAACATTTCCAACCAATGAACGTTAACTTTGGTATCGTTAAAGAACTTGAAGGTCCACGTATTCGCGATAAAAAAGAACGTTACGAAAAAGTTGCTGAACGTGCCTTGAAAGATTTGGAAGAATACCTTAACGTTTAATACACTATCTTAGAAGAGGTGACAAAATGTTTCCGATTCAATTAGGACTAAAAGCTAGCTGTGCCCCTGAACAAGTAGCTAGTCGCTTAAAATATCATCCTGATGTTTTTGAATTTTTTACAAGTGAAACTGATTTTACAACTGATGGCTTAAAACAACTAGAAGAAGCTATCAAGAAAGTAAAATCAAGTGGTGTAAAGACTATCGTTCTTCATCATCCCATGAAATATCATGGCAAGCGATTAGAATTAGTCGCACACCCGCAAAACAATGCTGAATTAGTTGACTTTATTGATTTTTCAACGCAAAAATTACTCGATTTAGCTAAAGCTTATCACTGCAAAGTACTTGTTCACGGATCTTATGAATTAGAAGAAGCTGAATTACTAGAACCATTTGATTCTATTGAGGAAGCTCGAAAATACCTTTTCACCCGTATGGATCATTTTTGCCATATCGGCAAAGGCCATATCATGTTTGAAAATGGTATTTCAAAACTCTATTCATATGGAAATCCTGATTTTGATCACTTGCTTGCTGAAAAAGGTTATCCACTAGCTTACGATGTTTCACATGCTTTTATCTATCTCCACGGTGATAATGAGGCTCTTCAGCAGTCTCTAAAGACTTTGAAAGATCATATCGTTCATTACCATTTGGTAGACTCACTTGGGCAAACGCATGATAGCTTAACGCTGGGGCATGGAAAAATTGATTGGGCGAAAGCTTTGCCACTCTTTAATGAGAAAGCAAGTAGCATCTACGAAATTAACTTAAAAGACCTAACTAATCCAGTTGAACAGCTCGAAAGTCATGCTTACCTAAAACAGATTGCACAAGATTTGTAATATCATAACCCTAAAACACAGAAGTATCGGCTTCTGTGTTTTTCTTACATTTTTGTAAGGTTTCATCCCTGAAATTGTAAGAAAAGAAGAAGTTATTTCCGATAAAATAAAGGTGTCAATAAGAAAGGAGTAGCAACATGAAAGAAGAACTCAAAAGACACGTAAATTTATGGAACAATTTTTTCATTTGGGTAGTGTTACTCCTTTTGGGTTCCATTGCTTATATCATCTGTTACGCTTTTCGCCTAACAAAGTAAAAGGAGGTGCTTAGTATGGTTACACGATACAGTCTAATAACCATTTTATTGATTATTGTAGTAGGAGTAGCAGGCCTAGCTTTTTTGGTACTGGAACGGCAGACGCCCCCTAAAAAAGACCTGAAAGAAACTAAAAAAGTTTCGAAAACTAAAGACTAACTAAGCATTTCTTAAACCGAAAAGGTATAATGAAAAAAAGGAGAAATTATGTTACTGGAAATCAATCACCTCGAAAAGGTCTTTCGCACACGTTTTTCAAAAGAAGTCACACGTGCTTTGCAAGATGTCGACTTTAAAGTAGACAAGAATGAATTCATCGCCATCATGGGGGAATCAGGTTCAGGGAAAACAACATTGCTAAATATCCTAGCAACACTGGAAAAACCTACTAAAGGTTCTGTTATTCTAAATGGTGAAGAAGTCACGAAAATCAAAGAAAGCCAATTGGCTGAATTTCGTTTAAAAAATCTTGGCTTTGTCTTTCAAGATTTCAACTTGCTCGACACTTTGTCTGTTAAAGACAATATTTTCTTGCCATTAGTTCTTGGTCGAGTTCATCATCAAGAAATGGAAAAACGCATTGCAACACTTGCTCCAAAATTACACATTGAAGAGTTGCTTGAAAAACGTCCTTTTGAATTATCTGGTGGTCAAAAACAACGTGTTGCCATTGCTCGTAGTTTAATTACTAATCCGCAGCTTCTTTTGGCTGATGAACCAACAGCAGCGCTTGACTATCGAAATTCAGAAGATATCTTAAATCTTTTTGAAGACATTAACAGCTATGGCCAAACAATACTTATGGTAACTCACTCAGCCAACGCCGCAAGCCATGCTAAACGTGTGCTTTTTATCAAAGATGGTCGTATTTTCCACCAAATTTACCGTGGTAACAAAACCAATCAAGAATTTAGTAAAGACATTTCACTTGCCATGACAGCCCTTTTAGGAGGTGAATAAGATGTTCTATGCTAAACTAGCTTGGTCAAATTTGAAAAAATCACTTGATATTTTCGGCCCATTTTTACTCGCCAGTGTAGTCCTTTTTATCCTTGACTGTTCAACCTTGTTAATTCTCTTTAGTCCAGTATCAGACGACATGCGTTACAGTAACACCGTATTAGGACTGGCTATTGTTGTTTTGATGATTTTTACAGTCATCATGGAGATTTATAGTTATAATTTCTTGCTCAAGCAAAGAAGTAGGGAATTCGGTCTTTACAATATCCTTGGGATGAATAGACGTCAGGTCGGTTTGGTGTCAACAATTGAATTAGCTATTATGTTTGTAGGTGTTATCATAATTGGTAGCATCTTATCAGCCATATTTTCACAATTGTTCTACCTAATTTTTGTTAATCTCTTACATTATGATAAGTTTGTTTTGACATTATCACCACTTGCCTTTATGTTTGCTGCTTTTGCTTTTGCGGCTATCTTTGTATTGCTAGAAGTTATTAATCTGGTTATTATTCATCGTTCATCACCACTTGCTTTGTTTAAACGTCAAGAAAAAGGTGAAAAAGAACCTCGTGGAAATATAATTTTAGCTTTGCTAAGTATTATCAGCCTAGGTATTGGCTATTACATGTCTATTTCCTCTGCAAAAGTAGCTGCGCTTGTGGTTGTCTATCGTTTCTTCATTGCAGTAGTGCTTGTTATTATTGGGACTTACCTATTTTACGTCAGCTTTATGACATGGTATCTCAAACGCCGTCGTAAGAATAAAAACTATTTTTACCAACCAGAACACTTTGTCACAACTGCACAAATGATTTTCAGAATGAAGCAAAATGCCGTTGGTCTTGCCAATATCACTTTGCTTGCTACAATGACTTTTGTAACCATCGCAACAACAACTTCTTTATATGTTAGTGGTCAAAATCAAGCCAATATTCTATTTCCTAAAAATACACAAATAACCTTTTCTAATAATGGCTATGTTGAGAAGGATTCTAGAATAATCTCTGAGGATGAATTTAAAGAAGAATTCCAAAATCAAATCGTCGATAAACTAGATAAGCCAAGCAGTGATTACATAACTTATCAGTCAGCCATGTCTTCAGCTTCCCTTGCAAATGAAAAAGTAATGGCTATTAATGACGATTCAATCAAACATCCCGATGTCAATACGTTTGGTGCTCTTTATTTAACAACTCAAGACGCTATTCAAAAACTCGGAAATGATCTTCCAAAATTAAAAGACAATCAAATTGCTTTTTACAAACAAAAGGGAGACAGTCAACTTGAAACATTGACATTGTTTGATAAAAAATTTGAAAACGTCAAAAACTTTAAAGATTTCAAGTTTCCTGAACTAGGAAATACCTATAATCCGAGTGTTATTATTTTCAGTAATAATGCGGTTATGGAAGAAATGCTAGAGCTTTTCAAACAACATGATCTCATGTTTCAAAGTACTTTTACAGCTTATGCTGATCTTTCAACTAAAGACATTTCAACAATCTCTGACAGATTAAAATCAGATAAAAACAGTGAAATCCAAAGTGATATTTACACTAAGAAAACCTTTATGAATGACATGTATGCTATTACTGGAGGTTTCTTGTTTACAGGATTCTTACTAGGACTCAGTTTCTTGCTTGGTGCAGCCTTAATCATTTACTACAAACAACGCACCGAAGGAATTGAAGATAAAAAATCTTATAAAATCCTGCAAGAAGTCGGAATGAGCAAAGAAGCAGTGAAACGAACAGTTAATTCACAAACATTACTTGTTTTCTTCATGCCACTTGGCGTTGCTATCTTACATTTTGTTTTCGCTTTAACTATGCTAAAACAAATGCTCTTACTCTTTGGAGTAGCTGGTTCAAGTATGGTTACTGTAAGTGGTATTACAATACTATGCTTGGTTATCATTTACTTCTTTATCTATAAACTAACAAGCCGAACTTATTATAAGCTCATCAATCGTTAGTTACTAAAAACTACTTTCTTTAATAAGACTAACTACAAATATTTTGATAAGAAACTCAGCTGAAAATGGTCGTAAAGACCATTTTTTGTTAAAATGAAGCTATGAAACAAGGAAAAATTTATATCGTAGAAGATGACAACACCATTGTAACTCTATTAAAACAGCATTTAAGCAAAGTTTATGATGTCTTTAGCGTTAATAATTTTCGTGCGATTAAGCAAGAAATCGAAGAAATTAAGCCTGATTTGATTTTGATGGATATCACTTTGCCTTATTTCAATGGTTTTTATTGGACAACAGAAATTCGTAAAACGATGACTTTACCAATCATCTTTATCTCATCCAGCGATGATGAAATGGATACTGTTATGGCACTTAATATGGGAGGAGACGATTTTATTTCTAAACCCTTCTCATTGACTATTTTAGATGCCAAGATATCTGCTTTTTTGCGTAGAGCTTATCAATTCACTTCCGATAATTATCAGCTCGATGAATTTTCGTTATCACGTGAAGGAATTCTATCAAATGGCAGCAAACAGATTAACCTTTCGCCAACGGAAAACAAAATCCTTAGCATCCTATTCGAACACCAAAATCAAGTCGTACCAAAAGAAGAGTTACTAGAGAAATTGTGGGAAAATGAGAGTTTTATTGACCAAAACACGCTAAGTGTCAACATGACACGCTTACGTAAAAAAGTTCAACCATTAGGATTTGATCGCATTCATACCGTGAGAGGAGTCGGTTATCTTTTAAAATGATACGACAATTTTTTAAAGAATTTGGTGTTTGGTATCTTACCTACACCATTTTAACGACCTTATTTTTAACCACTTTTATTCTATTTCACTTGCCGATTGCCTACTTTAAAGTCAGTTTTAGTGTCAACATCACCATTCTTATCTTTATCACGATTTGGCAATACTATAAATTTAAGCGCAAGCAATTAATTTTACAACAATTTATTTATGTAAAAGAGTTGAATGATTTTCACTTGCCGTCTGAACAAGCTTTCAAAGCAATCATCTGTCAGCAAAAAGAGACTCATGCTAGTGAGCTCTTAAAACTTCAAACTCAGATGGAAGATGTTCAAAATCTTATTAAAATGTGGTCACATCAGATGAAGGTCCCATTATCTGCCCTTTCACTGATGGCTCAAACAAATCAACTTGAACCAAAAGAAGTGGAACAGCAGTTAAATCGTCTACAAAATTATTTAGATACCTTGTTAAATTATCTTAAATTCAGCCAAAATAAAGACGATTTTCGATTTGAGAAACTATCTGTCAAAAATATTGTAACTTCAATTATCAAAAAATATCGTATTCCTTGTTTATTAAAACATCTTTCAGTTGAGGTAACAGGTAATTGGGAGCTCAATTCCGACAGAAAGTGGGTTAATTTTGCTTTAACTCAATTAATCGACAATGCCATTAAGTATTCGAAAGATAACGGCAAAATCATCATCCGCATTTCTCAAGCTAGTATTGAAATATCAGATGATGGTATCGGCATACTTGAAGAAGATTTACCACGTATTTTTGAAGAAGGTTTCACTGGCTTCAACGGTCATGAACATCAAAAAGCCACAGGTCTTGGTCTTTATATGACAAAACAAGTCCTAGATAGCCTTAATCTTGATATCACGATTCAAAGCCAAATTGATCAGGGAACGCAAGTTTACATCACACCTAAAAAACGTTAAGCAAGACTATTTCGTCTTGCTTTTTTACTGAATATCTTTTATAATAATGTTAGTTTATAAACTAACAGAAGGAGGAAGCCATGTTTTCTGGGAAAAAATTAAAAGAATTACGTCAAGAAAAAGGCTATTCTCAAGCTGATTTAGCCAAAAGACTACAAATATCAAGAGCTTCGTACTTTAATTGGGAGAATGGGAAAACAAAACCAAATCAAAAAAATTTAGAACAATTAAGTCAGATTTTTAAAGTTGATGAAACGTATTTCCTTTCTGAGCATGATATTGTCAACACTTACCTAAAATTAACTCCAGATAATCGCTTAAAATTAGAGAACTACGCAGAAAATCTCCTAAAAGAGCAAGAAATTGTTAAACCATTGCCAAAACTTTACTCTTATAAGGTTTTTGAAAAGTTATCTGCAGGTACTGGTTACTCTTATTTTGGCGATGGCAATTACGATACAGTCTTTTATGATGAGCAGTTAGACCACGATTTTGCATCTTGGGTTTTTGGTGATTCAATGGAACCAACCTATTTAAATGGTGAAGTAGTCCTTATTAAGCAAACTGGCTTTGATTATGATGGAGCCATTTACGCCGTTGATTGGGATGGACAAACTTACATCAAAAAAGTTTATCGAGAAGAAGATGGATTACGTTTAGTCTCTCTCAATAAACATTATGCTGACAAATTTGCTCCCTATGATGAAAATCCACGAATCATTGGAAAAATCATTGGTAACTTTAAACCCTTAGAAGTCTAATTCAAAAGACATAATAATATTTATGTAAAATACACATTTTAAGATCTTTTAAATTTTCTTTATATATAAAAATATAAAAAAATCTGGACTAACAATTAAGTCCAGATTTATTTTTACAATTTATCAAGCGCATTTTTTTGTTCATCATTAACAATGTGAGTATATAAGTCAGTAACCTGAGTGCTGGCATGACCTAATTGGTGACTAACCAAAACTTGTGATTTAGTTGCGCCATACAATCTCGTTGCCAAGGTGTGACGAAGTTTGTGGGGCGTTACACGGACCTTAAAATCTTGCGAATACTTAGCAACTAATTTTTCAATACTTGAAGCATCGATACGATTTGGAACACCACGGTATTCTGTTAAAAATAGTGCTTGATCTTGTTTTTCTGCTTTATAACGAGGTGCACGAATTTTTAAATACTCTTCAAGATACGGTTTAGCAAAAGAAGCAACGTTAACTGAATCGCGTTTACCACCTTTACGAGTAACTTCGATAACCATCATATTAAGGTTTAAATCTTTTAAATCAAGATTAACAGCTTCAGATAAACGAACTCCTGAGGCAAGAAGAAGTGAGATAATCGCTAAATCACGTTCCTTATTCTTCTGGAAGGAGGAGAGAGCACGATGAGAGAGCTTACTTTGGTATTCTTTATCGATATATTCGATAAATGCCATAGTTTCATCACCTAAAAAGAGCTTTCCTTTAATGTTTTCAGCACGAGCAGCCAAGGTTTCCTTCTTTTTCTTGGTTGAAATCTTTTTCATGACATTTCGATAGAAGTAGGGGTCACCATTTTCGTCCTCGACCTCTTCTGTCAGATATTTAAATAAGCTTGAAAGTGCTGAGAGTGTGCGGTTGATAGTGGTTTGTGAAACCCCTTGCTTAGTTGAATAGGTATTTAAAGAAGGACGTTCACGTAGATAAAGAACGAAGGATTCCATATCTTTTTTTGATAAATGTTCTAAAGTACTTAATTCAATATCAGCAATTTGATTAGCATTTGAAATACCTGAATCAAGAATCCATTCAAAGAATCGTCGATATTCCTTGAGGTATTCATACAAAGTTGTAAAACTATATGGTACAGAAAGTTTTGATTGGTAATAGTCAAGGACATACCAAGGCATTATATTTTTTAGTTCATCAATTTTTTCAAGTAATTTTTCACGTTTCATCTAAAAATCTCCCTAGATGTCTTTATAATAGTAGTTTATCATAGACTGATTTGTTTTTCAAGAAAATTACAGTTTTTCGGAAAGATGTAATGAGAAAAATGCAAAGAAAGAGATATCATTCATTTATGGCTTTTTGTAAAAAAACGTGTTTTATCAACGTTTTTAATGCTTTTTAGAATTTTTTGGCTAACTTGTACTCTTACTTTTGTTTTATTTTTTTAAACAGAAAAAAATCCCTGACAAATAATTTTTCTGTCAGAGATTTACAATCTATTTTAAATATATTCTATGATATATTATTACGTTATATATACGTTATATATTTGATATTTTAAGCTTATTCGACGAATTCTATGATTCTTCCTTTGCAATGCTTAATTAGCTCATAATCATGTGTTACCACGATAATAATCTTTCCTGTTTGGGCCATTTGCTGCAAATCTTCAATCATCTTGTCCATTTGTTGTCTACACAGGCCACTTGTTGGCTCATCTAAGACGATAATCGGCTTATTTGAAGCTTTTGCCATAGCTAACAATAAACGTTGTTTTTCACCGCCTGACAAACTTTGTGGGTGTCGCTCTATTTTATCTATTAATCCAAACTGTATAAGCGCATCCTTTTTACTCCACACGGTCAAAGCTATTACTTGTCATGTGATGATTTAGAAGGATTTTATTGGACCTATGAGACTGAATACTTCCGAGTTAGTATTTTTGATTTTACTCTAAAAAAGGAAACTATCTATTGTTGCGATTTGTCAGCTTTTCCTGATACTGCCCTCTTTTCAGCCCATGTCATTTCTGCTAATGGTGAAATCTTGCCACCTTACCAGCAACTCTCAAGTAACGATAGCTTTGTGATTTGCAACCAACACCAAATTCTTCAAACTTTACTACATGAGCACACTAATTTTCAAGCAGTTTGTTTTGACTTTAAACAAAAAATCATCGATGACTGCCTTGTCGGACGCTACCAATTAAACCCTGATGATTTATGTCATATTTTCAAAGAAGCCAATCATTTTCTGGGAGCAGGACTTGGAAAAATTGCTGATGATATTTTACACTATAAGTTGGGATCTTCTGCCAGCGAACTTTTCTATGAAATCAAGGCTAAAGAATGGCTAAGCGTCATTATTAATAACTATTATGCCGCACAAGATGAACAAGAAATGAGTCAAGAAGATAGCCTCGCTTTGGATAATGTCCGCCATTATATCAATGATCATCTGATGGCAACAATTCCACAAGATTTACTGGCTAAAATTGCTATGATGAGTAAAACCAAGCTCAAAACAGCCTTTAAGACCAAGTATCATATGACAATTACCGAATACATCCAACGACGTCGTATGGCGCTAGCAGAGCACTTATTAATGACAACCCAACTAGAAATCAAAGAGGTGGCTATTGCAGTCGGGTATACTTCACACAGCCGTTTTGCTAGCCTATTTAAAAAGTATATCGGTGTTTACCCGCATGATATCAAGAAACAAACTACTCCTAACAAAGAAAAACGCCCATGCCATGATTGCCTTAATAAATTCTGTGAAGCAAAGGTAGATGCTGAAATACTAAAGTAAAAAACACGAGTTATCTCGTGTTTTTTGTATGATTTTACTTTTTGTAATCTTCAACTGTAAATTTAGGATATTGAATATTTGAAATGAGTTCATCGTAATTAGCGATCAATTGCTGAAATGACACATCAACATAGCCCAAAAAGAGAACTTCATCAATATCTTCTTTGTTGAAAAAGGCTAAATCCTGATTAACCACTCCTAAAGGAAGAGGCACTGCTCCAAAATCAAAATAACCTTTTTGCCCATCTTTTTCAGTAACAGGAAAAAGTGCCGTAATCATTAAACTCTGCGAACCACCATTCACACGAACAACACTCCCAATCGGTAAATGTTCTCTATTTATTATCTAATTCCTCCAAATACTTCTTAGCCTCACGAACATAGAAAAGTTCTGGATTTTCATTTGCGATTTTTTGGAAGTTTTCTTTGGCAGAGGATTTATCATTAGCATTTAAATAATTAAGTGCTTGGTAATAACATCTCCCAATCTTCACTAACTTTGTACGTGGTTCAGACTCAAAAACATAGTCGCTTACATTACCTCTTAAAACTTTCAAAATAAATTTTGAACTTTCTTTATACTCTTCAGGTAGCTTATCTAAAAGAATTTCAGCATTTTCAAACTGAGATAATTTACAATAATTTAAAAATTCGTAGTATAATTGATTTTCTTTAAGAGTCTCACTGCTTGATGAAAATACCTCATTATTTTTTAATTGAGTTAGTAATTGCAATGATTCTTCAAAGTTACCACGTAAAAAAGCTACTTGTGCTTTCACAAAATCGGATTGTAACTGAAGTTTTTTCTTTCCCAAAAAATGATGAGATAAAATACGCAATAAACATTGACTGTACTTTTGTAAATCAATATTTTCAGTTAATATGAGTTGTACCGAATTCAGAACTAACTTATAACTAAAAATCCAAAAACACTCAATAATAATAATAAAAAGCAATAATAATATTATAGTACTATCTTTCTGTACTTGAAAAAGTTGATAAATACACCACACTATAGGAATCATTATAAACGCCAAAAATATCTTTGGAAGATTACAAATAAACATAGAAGGCTGTCTTGAAACCCATTTCTGAAATTTATTCTTCATGTTTTTTCTCCTTGTGACTATCTCTTAATATTAATGCTGAACCAGTCAAACTTCCTATACCTATGGATACCAAGCTGCCAGCTCCAAGAACTGATATAATAAAACCACCTATTGCTACTGCACCAATACCCAAAAGCCATTTTACTTCCGACGCAGCTTCTTGTCGCATTATTTTTCCTGCAGTCTCAAAATCTCCTGATTTTACCCAATAATCATACTTAGTCAAGTTTGGTCCCCCACCATCTCTCAGGTATTGGCCTTGTTCGAAAGTGACTTTTTCTTTTAGGGTCGCTACATCGTTTGTGGCTTGTTGTGGCAATGCGAAATTCGATTGGTTACTTGTGTAAGCAGCTAATGCCCCATTAATATACTTAACACCATAGGTTGTTTTTGATTTATCATTTCCGATGCTTCCTGATATGCCGCTAACCCCCTTAGCATTAGCACTAACATCATATGATGGATGTCCTTCTAAAGCAGAACCAGAAACTGGTAAATTTAGTTCACCTTTTTTAGTTAAAGTGGTATTTCCAGATGTCACACTATCCAATCCTGATTGACTAAAAGTAAAGGCAACTTTTCCTTTGTTGGAAACTGACGTTTCAAAAGTATATTTTGCGTAACCATACAGATTATCATATAAGAGAATTTCTTTA
>NZ_FNJK01000010.1 GCF_900104225.1 Streptococcus equinus
TTCTTTGACAGGTTACTTCCGTAACCCGCACGTTTGGTTCGTATTGTTCAGTTTTCAAAGGTCTTTGTCTCATCAGAGACAACTTCTATATTCTATCAAATTTAAAACTTGTTGTCAACACCTTTTTCAAGAAATTTTCAAACTTGTTTCAAACTTGTTACCGCTATCCTCTCGGACAACAGCTATATTAGTTTATCATTTCTATCACGCTTTGTCAAGAACTTTTTTTAAGTTTTTTTAAAGCCTTCTGAAATGTTTGCTGCCTCAAACAACAGCTTATTTAGTATACTAAACTTAACTTTCACTGTCAACACTTTTTTGATAGTTTTTTTACAGCATTAGCATCAATCCTGAAAGTTATTTTAAGCCCTTAAAAGCAGTTCTGTTTTTCATGCTTAGTTTTTTTCTTACCATACGTTTATTATGCTCTAAAAGAGCCTTATATCGCAGATTTTCAGCAAATGCGATAGCTATTTAGCTTTTAAAAGCAAAAAAAGACATCCAAGATAAAAATCTTGAATGTCTTGAAACGTTGATATAATCGTGTTGATTAACGTTTTGAGAATTGTGAAGCTTTACGAGCTTTTTTAAGACCTGGTTTTTTACGTTCAACCATACGTGCATCACGTGTAAGAAGACCAGCGCGTTTTAATGAATCACGGAAGTCTGGGTCTACTTGAAGCAATGCGCGAGCGATACCGTGACGGATAGCTCCTGATTGACCTGCGTATCCACCACCTACAACGTTAACGAAAACGTCGTATGAACCTACAGTTGAAGTAACTGCAAATGGTTGGTTGATAACAAGACGAAGGTCAGCATGTGGGATGTATTCTTCTACATCTTTTTTGTTAACAGTGATTTTACCAGTACCTGGAACCAAACGTACGCGTGCAACAGCGTTTTTACGACGACCAGTACCTGTGTATTGTGCTTGTGCCATTTAATTGATGCTCCTTTCTCTCTTAGATAAGTCCTTTGATATCAAGTACTTCTGGTTGTTGAGCAGCGTGTGTGTGTTCAGCACCAACGAAGACTTTCAATTTCATACCTTGTGCACGTCCAAGAGTGTTGTGTGGAAGCATGCCTTTAACTGATTTTTCAATCAAGCGAACAGCATTTTTAGAACGAAGTTCACCTGCTGAGATTTGTTTCAATCCACCTGGATACATTGAGTGAGTGTAGTAGATTTTATCAGTTGCTTTTTTACCAGTTAATTTAACTTTTTCAGCATTGATAACGATAACGAAGTCACCTGTATCAGTGTGTGGTGTAAATGTTGGTTTGTTTTTTCCGCGAAGTACGCTAGCAACTACTGCAGAAAGACGTCCAAGAGGTACATCTGTTGCGTCAACAACGTACCATTTACGTTCAACTTGGCCTGGTTTAGCCATGAATGTTGTTTTGTTCATGAGTTCTCCTATACGAATTCGTTTTTGTTTACAAAATGTGGATGTTCCGGTCCACGAGTTATTTGAAAGGTTCCGGGGCCTTACAAATGGGGTAAACAATACCGTTTATTATAATACCAAAAAAAGTGGTAGTAAGTCAATACTTACGAACCATCTTTTCTAAGTTTTTTTAGCTTTTTTCTGCACTTTTTGTCGAAAGCGGTTAGCGGAATTTCCGAGTATTTTCAGCTAAATGAACCAAGTGACGTAAGAAGTCGTGAGTCTTAGCTTGATAACCATTGGCTACACCTAAATCGTAAATATAACCATTGATATAATCAACTTCTGTCTCCCTACCTTTACTCATATCTTGATACATTGATGGGTAGTGAAGCGGACTCGTTTCTGCACTAACATATCGAATAGTCTCCCATTCTTGCTCACGACTGCCAAGTGGTTTTATTCCAGCCAACTCTGCAACATCATAGGCTTCATCAATTAACTGTTTTCCTAAAGCTTCTGCACCTTCATAATCAATATATTGCCCCATGCAGATTTCAAAAAGGGTGCAAATCGTATTAATAACTGAATTAAAAACAACCTTTGTATAAAGTGTTCCTAAAAAATTATCCGTCAGATTTGGATTAAGGTTTGATGCACTAAAATCAGCAATAATCTGCTTTTGAACGCTATCGACATGACCGGACTGTGCAGCTAAATTAATTGAACCTGCGCCAGCCTTTCCGATAAAATCGACATCTCCTGCAGCTTTTAAAACTGTTCCAATTAAACAAGTCCCTGCCAAAACTTTTTCAGGAACAAAATAGTGATTAATCTTTTCAATGTGCCCCATGCCATTCATGCCAGTAAAAACGTATTGACTACTATTGAAGAAATGTTTACTTCGCTCTAATAATTTTTGTAGATGCATCTGTTTATCAAAAATAATCAAGACATCTGGTTTTCCATGGTAGTTTTCTGGTAGGTAAATATCAATCGGAACCAAATGGCGGTTTTCGCCATCACGCGACTGGTAAACACCGCCTTGTTTTTGAATTGTATCAACTTGTTCCTGCCAAGTATCAATAAAGTCTACTTGAGCTCCCAAATGTTCCTTCAGCAATAGTCCAAATCGTAATCCCATTGCACCACTTCCAAGTACTGCATACGTTAAAGTCATCAATCTACCTCCCTTGATTTTTTAAAATTATATCACTTCTCTCAAAAAATAAAGCAGATTGAGGGTATTGAATTTTTCTATGGCTGGTTATAACTATTATGAATTTCACCCTTTAACACGAACATCATAGTCCAGACTAACAACCTTCTCGTGATAATTGTCAGCAGTGATTTGAACTTTATAAGACCCTTTTTTAAAGTAAAGTTTTTGGCTATCTTTTAATTCATCGCCATCAAGTTGATAGCAACACTTGTTATTTTCATCAACAATACTTAAATGTAAATCTCCATCGTCTGTCATCCCATTTACTTTAAGATTCAACTTTTCATCTTCTGGCAATGTGAAATAACCTTTAGCAACTTCTAAAGTTTTTTGGCTAGTTGCACTTTGACCATAAGTCTTATCTTTTTTCATTGAAAACTTGACTGAGTGTTCTTCATTATAGTTATACAAAAAGAATGCTCCGATAAGGCAAACCACTGTGGCAATTACAGCAAGCATTGGCCACAACTTCTTCTGCTTCTCAGGATTTTTTGAAACACTTGATTTTGTTTCTTTTTTGACTAATTGATCAACAGAGATGCCAAAATAATCACTAATTTTAATCAGCATTTCTACATCTGGATAGCTTTTTCCATTTTCCCAATTTGATACAGTCTGTCTTGAGACATGAAAAATATTAGCAAAATCATCCTGACTCAATTTTTCTTGTTTTCGTAATTCACTGATGTTCATTCTTTTTCCACCTTTCACCAAAATTATCCTCTTTTTTTCATTTGAATACTAGCAAATACCTTTTGACATCATAGCAAAACTCTTTGACATATCCCATTTAGCAATTTGACGTTACAAAAATTGCAACAAATAACCATCTATTACGGCAATTAGAAGATACATCACAAAAGCTCTTGTAAATGATTCTATATGTTTTCTAGGATTCTGATACAAGTTCTTTTCAGGCATTTTTGTAAAACGGATACGTTTTGTACGTCTCCACCAAATTAAATCAATCACAAGTAAATCAAACAAATTCAATCCTTGTCCTATAATGCTTAAACAAATGAAATTGTGTAAAAAGTTTGGCTTTCTAATAGCTATTCCCAAAATAAATAATATTACCAAAAAGATTAAAAAATTTAGCAAGAATGCCACACACTTATTAGTTGTTTTAACTTTTGCTCGATAATCCTCATTATTTCTTATCAAAGTCTGAACTTCATCTGGATACGATGAAAAACTTTTTAAATTTTTATCATCAGTTCCTGTCCCTAAAAAGCACAAGATAAAAAAGAACAGACACAAACCAACCGTCTCAATAGCTACAACCATCTTCCCTCACTCCAATTCAAATATTAAATACCACCGTCATTATGTTTTACAAAAAAAGCAGACTAAGTCCACTTTTTTGATTTTATCGTGCTTCTTTTCCGATAGTAAAGACAGCCAATGTCCCTGGTCCGACGTGTGCTGAAATGATTGGGCCTAATGGCATAATAAGAACATTGTCAATATCTTCGTGTTCTAACAATGATTTTTTAAGCGTTTCAGCCCCTTCAATGTCATTGGCGTAGGCAACCACAGCTGTCCTGTGAGCTAATGCTTGTGTCGCTTGTGAAACCACTTCTCTCAATGCTTTTTTACGTCCACGAATTTTAGCCAAAGGAACTAATTTACCAGAAGCTTCAATCCACAAAAGTGGCTTAATATTAGCTAAACTGCCCATGATGGCTGACGTTTTTGAAAGACGTCCACCACGCATCAAATGGTAAAGATCGTCAACCAAGAAATATGTTCGTAGACGTGGCAAAATATCGACAATCATCGCTTTTGTTTCTTCAAGTGTTTTACCTTCATCACGCGCTGCAGCTGCAAGAATAGACAAATACCCTTCACCACCTGCAGCAGCTAACGTATCAACAATCTCAATCGTAGCATCTGGATATTCTTCTAACACTAAATCACGCGCAATCATTGAACTTTGATAAGTCCCAGAAAGCACAGAAGAGAATGCTAAATAAAGGACTTTATCGCCATTTTCAGCGTGACGACGAAAAGATTCTTCAAATTGACCTACATTGACTTGACTAGTTGTTGGTTTTCCACCATTTTTCATACTTTCAAGCAATTTCTCACTAGTCAAACGATTAGGACCTACTGTTTCATAAATTTCCCCATCAAGCTGAACTGTTAAGCCTAAAATTTCAACATCATGATCATTTGCCCAATTCTCATCTAAATCTGCCGTTGAATCTGTTATTAATTTAAAAGTCATAATTCTCCCTTTTTAACACTTAAAACTATTTTCTTAACTAACATATTGTCTAAAATAACAATCATTCACCAAAAATACTTTGATTATCAAATGATTTATTTTTTATTATAACAAAAAAGCCCGCATTTAGCGAGCTCCTTTAAAAAGTTTACTAGTTTAAATGTCATCAAGTAACTGTTTTAATTGATCCATTTGCCCGTCATTCCATGGGCGAAGCTTTGGTGTGGTTAAATCGATATATTTTGACATTTTATCTAAATCTGACTTAACAGTGTTAACACGTTGTTCCAACTCACGTGCTGAGACACGAAGAGCTCCTTGTGAAAAAATGGTCCATTGTTCATTTAAGTCACTGGTAGCCACTTCTACAAGGTGACGTGGAGTATTTAACTCAGCAGCTGTACGTTCAATGTAAGAATCTGCTGTTTCATCTTCTTCTGTAAAAATGACTTGAATTTTATATTGATCGTAACGTTGACGAACACCTGGAACATATTGCGCATCAAAGACACAAATGATGTCAAGATTTTCAAAATGAGCGTAATTATTGAGCTTGCGTAGCAAAAGATTTCGCGCTTCATCTAATCGATTTGTCTTAAACAGTTGACGCGTTTCCTGCCAAAAGGCAATCATATTGTAACCATCAACTAAGAGGACTCTTTTCTTCATTTTTTATTCCTTTCATGGATGGCTAGTTTTTTTGGCTTTACATGAATCTTAGTCTACTTTATGACGGAAAACTTCATACATTAATACCGCTGCAGCGACACTAGCATTCAAACTTTGAACATGACCGTTCATCGGAATCGTAATCATCTCATCGACTTGTTTTTTGATATTTGGTGAGATACCTTTACCTTCGTTACCAATAATTAATGCTAATTTCCCTGAAGTATTCCATTTGTGAGATGGTGTTCCGTTCATATCTGTACCAAACACCCAGAAACCTTGTTCTTTTAACTTATCAAGTGTTTGGCTAAGGTTTGTTACACGTGCGATTGGCACATGCTCAACAGCACCTGTTGATGTTTTAGATACTACTGGAGTTACACCTACTGCACGATGTTTTGGAATAATTACACCAGTAACATTTGTAGCATCAGCTGTTCGCAAGATTGAGCCAAAATTATGTGGGTCATTAAGCCCATCCAAGATAAGAATAAGCGGATTTTCTTCTTGCGCAGCTTTTTCCAAAATGCTATCTAATTCAGCATAAGCAAATTCTGATACACGTAAAACAAAACCTTGGTGAACAGCACCATTAGTCATCTCACTAAGTGTCTTCTTAGGCGTCCAAGAGATAGAAACTTTCTTTTCAGCTGCTAGACTTTTAATTCGATCAACGTTTTTTCCACGTAAATCATCTTGAATGTAGAGTTTATTTCCTGTATTAGCCGTTAAACTTTCCGTTACTGCATGGACACCGTAAACGATGTCGTTTGCTTCATTAAAATCTTTGTTCTTCATAGTGTTATTATAACATGAAAACCAGCTCTCATGCGAGAACTGGCTATTTTTATTTTTTGCTTAATCTTCAATTTTTTCAACAGCTTGAATACACCAATCGATAAGTTCTTCCAGGCGATCAATTTGATCTGTCATATGAAGGTAACCCATCACCGCTTCAAACCCTGTTGACATGCGATAAGTCACGACATCAGCATTTTTGGCTTTAGTGTGGCTGTTGGTGTTACGACCACGTTTGTAGATTTCTTCTTCTTTTTCAGACAAAAGCTTTTCTTCAAGCATTAGATTAATCAACATAGCTTGAGCTTTGGCTGAGACGTATCTTGTAGCTTTACGGTGTAATTGATTAGGTTTCGTTAAACCTTGAAAAATCAAGTGCTTACGAACGTACATAGAATAAACCGCATCACCTTCAAATGCAAGAGCAATACCATTAATCAGATTGACATCTACCTTAGTCACGTGTCCACCTCACACCATCTTTAGTATCAAGCAATTTGATACCTTGAGCTGCTAGCTGATCACGAATAGCATCTGCTGTTGCAAAATCACGATTTGCACGGGCTTCTTGGCGTTTTTCAATCAATGCTTCGATATCCGCATCAAGCACTTCTTCTTCAAAAACAATACCAAATACAGCAAGCATTTTAGCAAAAGTATCTTTGGTTACTTGGTCATAATTCCCTGAATTAATCCATTTCGCCATGTCAAAGACAACTGTAATACCATTTGCTGTGTTGAAATCATCATCCATGGCTGCTTCAAAATCAGCCTTGAATTTTGCAAGTTCAGCTGCATCAACAGCTTCGCCAAGTGGCAAGGTAAAGGTATTTTTCAAATATTTAAGGTTAACCGATGCATCATGAACTGCTTTTTCAGTAAAGTTCACTGGTTTGCGGTATTGTTGTGTCGCAAGGAAGAAACGTAGCACTTGGCCATCGACAGTTTTTAACATATCATGAACTGTTACGAAGTTTCCAAGTGATTTTGACATTTTTTCATTGTCCACGTTAACAAAACCATTGTGCATCCAATAGTTTGCAAATGTCTTACCAGTTTTAGCTTCTGATTGAGCAATTTCATTTGTATGGTGTGGAAATTCTAAGTCAGCACCACCACCGTGGATATCAATGGTATCGCCCAAAATACTTGTCGCCATTACTGAACATTCAATGTGCCAGCCTGGACGACCTTGTCCCCATGGGCTTTGCCAAGAAACTTCACCAGGTTTAGCAGCTTTCCAGAGTGCAAAATCCAAAGGATTTTCTTTAATGTTACCTTCACCATCTACACGACCACTGGCACCTACTTCAAGGTCTTCTAAGGTTTTATTAGCTAATTTAGCGTAGTTTTTGCTTTTAGCGACACGAAAATACACGTCTCCGTTTGCTTCATAAGCAAAACCTTTATCCACCAAATCTTTAACAAAGGCAATAATCTCATCCATGTAATCAATGACACGAGGATTTTTTGTTGCAGGTTCTACACCAAGTTCCTTAACATCTTCCATAAAAGCAGCGATATATTTATCTGAGAAAGCTTTCGTATCCATGCCAGCTTCTGCTGCACCTTTGATGATTTTATCATCAACATCAGTAAAGTTAGAGATGTAATTAACTTTGTAACCACGGTATTCAAAGTAACGGCGAATAGTGTCAAAGGCAACAACACTACGAGCATTTCCGATATGGATATAATTGTAAACTGTTGGCCCGCAGACGTACATGTTAACTGTATTTTCAGTAATTGGCACGAAATCGCGCAAACTTCGAGTCATTGTATCATAAATCTTAATTGTCATGTTCCTTCCTCCAATCTCCATTTATCTTTCCATTAAAGTTTTGATGAATGTAAACTTTGATAGCGTGCTTCTTCCAATTTTGATGTGTAATACTCACGATGTTCTTCGAGGTCATGAATAGCATTTTCATCTTTTTTACCATGAACACGAACAACTTTCGCTGGCACTCCGACTACTGTTACATCTGCAGGAACATCTGAAACAACAACAGCTGCTGCACCTACTTTAGAATTTTTACCGATTTCGATAGGTCCAATAACTTGTGCATGGGCAGAAACAAGTGCTCCTTCACGTACAGTTGGGTGACGTTTTCCAACATCTTTACCTGTTCCACCAAGGGTTACACCATGATAGAGCATAACACCTTTCTCCACAATAGCTGTTTCACCAATAACAAGACCAGAACCATGGTCGATAAAGACACCCTCAGCAATTTCAGCTCCTGGGTGAATTTCAATTTGTGTCCAAAAGCGCCAGAATTGGCTATGCATGCGCGCTAATAATTTCAAGCCATGTTTCCACAAGAAATGTGAGATACGATGCGCAGCCAAAGCTTTGACACCAGGGTAAGTTAGTATAATCTCCAGAGAGCTACGAGCCGCTGGATCGTTTTTCTTTACAATATCAATGGTTTCTTTCCACCAACCCATATCTTCTCCTTTCTTTTATTCGTCTTCGTCGATTTCAGACCAATCAACAAGAATTTGTTGGTCATCAAAGGGATTAATGGCAACTCCGACCGTTTCATCAATGTCGTTTTCACCGTGTCCAGGTTGATAAATATCAGCCAAACGCCATGTCAAAATACTTCCTTGAGCATTACGAAATGGTGTTCCAAAATCTTTGTGGTTATACCATTTAGCAAAGCTTTGAAGATTTGAAAAGGCTGGAACATAGCTTTTACCTTCTGGTGTAGACATTGTTGGGAACATACGGTCAAAGCTTTTATCGTCACGTGGGTGAACAAAGGCTGGGACAAGGTAGTATTTGTCCAAAGTATCAGCCGCAAGGTTTTCTTCACCCATAAGTTTATTCAAAATAGTTGTGTAAGCATTCAAAAATTGGATTAATTCACTACTTTTGAAGATAGTTGAATTGCCAAAATCGCCTGTTTTCTTAAGGTTAAAGACAATTCCAGTTAATCCTTTTTCAATGACTTCTTTTAAAACATCCAAAGTTGGACGTTCAACCCAATTTTGATCATTGGCACTAGCTTGTTCAGATTTGAAAGTTTCCAAATCTTCCTTATCAGAAAAGACAGGAGTCACCTTTTGCCCTTCAATATCAAGAGCATAAGGTTGATCACTAGCCAAAACTGGGATGTTGTGCAAAACATTGACAAGCGCAATGCTATCTAAAAAGTTGTCTGGTGCGTTAACAAACGCGCGCAAACGAATATCAAGTTCATTTAAATTTGTCATCGTTAAACTCCACATTTATAAAAAGATGAGCAAGCCAAAAAGTGATTAGTCGATTTTATCGTGTTTTTCTTTGTGATCACGCAAGTGTCCGCCAAATGGTGAGTGCCCTTTGTGTTCTTTTTCATGTTTTTCAGCTCTTGGTGGACGTGGAAGAAGAGCTTTCATTGACGCATCAACACGTCCTTTGTCATCTACTTTGATAACTTTAACATCAACTTCGTCACCAACTTCAAGAACGTCAGAAACGTTAGCTGTACGTGTCCATGCAATTTCTGAAATGTGAACAAGGGCATCTGTCTTATCAAAGAGGTTAACAAAAGCACCGAATTTTTCAATACGAACAACTTTAGCGTGGTAAACTTCACCAACTTTAGCTTCACGAACTAAACCAGCAATAATTTCTTTGGCACGGTCGATAGCTGCTTGGTCTGATGAGTAGATAGATACATTTCCTTCTTCGTCGATATCGATTTTAACGCCAGTTTCTTCGATGATTTTATCGATAGTTTCGCCACCTTTACCGATAACCACTTTGATTTTATCAACATCAATTTTAATAGTATCAATTTTTGGTGCTGTTGGTGCCAAGTGAGTACGAGGAGCTGGGATAGTTGCTTCAATCAAATCAAGGATTTCAAAACGAGCTTTCTTAGCTTGGGCAAGAGCTTCTTTCAAGATTTGAGGAGTGATACCTTCAATCTTGATATCCATTTGAAGTGCCGTAATACCTTCACGTGTACCAGCAACTTTAAAGTCCATATCACCAAAGTGGTCTTCAAGACCTTGAATATCTGTCAAGATTGTGTAGTTGCTACCATCTGAAATCAATCCCATGGCAATACCAGCAACTGGTGCTTTGATTGGCACACCACCAGCCATAAGAGCAAGGGTACCTGCACAGATTGATGCTTGTGAAGATGAACCATTTGATTCCAAAACTTCAGCTACAAGACGGATAGCATATGGGAATTCTTCAAGGCTTGGAAGAACTTGTGCAAGAGCACGTTCACCGAGAGCACCGTGACCAATTTCACGACGACCTGGTGCACCGTAACGTCCAGTTTCACCAACAGAGAATTGTGGGAAATTGTAGTGGTGCAAGAAACGTTTCTTGTACTCAGCACCAAGTCCATCAACGATTTGAGTTTCACCCATTGGAGCAAGTGTCAAAACTGACAAGGCTTGAGTTTGTCCACGTGTGAAGAGACCTGAACCGTGAACTTTTGGAAGATAATCAATCTCAGCATCCAATGGACGGATTTCGTCAACACGACGACCATCAGGACGGATTTTATCTTCTGTAATCAAGCGACGAACTTCGGCATGTTCCATTTGTTCAAGAATTTCAGCCACGTCACGCATGATTGTTTCATAGTTTTCATCATCTGCGTAGCGTTCTTCGTAAACAGCAGTTACTTCTTCTTTGACAGCTTCAGTTGCTGCTTCACGCGCTTTTTTCTCTTCGACTTGAACAGCTTTTTGAAGGTCAGCATTGTAGGCTGCAATGATTTCAGCTTGCAATTCTGGGTCAACTTGTAGCAATTCAACTTCTGCTTTTTCTTTACCAACAGCTGCAACGATTTCTTCTTGGAAGGCAATCAATTCTTGAACTGCTTCATGTCCTTTAAGAAGAGCTTCAAGCATAATGTCTTCTGACAATTCTTTAGCACCAGATTCAACCATGTTGATGGCTTCTTTTGTACCGGCAACAGTCAATTCAAGAAGAGATGCTTCTTTTTGTTCAGCTGATGGGTTGATGATAAATTCACCATCGATATAAGCCACTTGAACCCCTGCGATTGGTCCATTGAATGGAATATCTGAAATAGACAAGGCTAATGAGCTACCAAACATGGCTGCCATTGGTGCGCTAGCATCTTCATCATAAGAAAGAACAGTGTTAATCACTTGAACTTCGTTACGGAAACCTTCAGCAAACATTGGACGAATTGGACGGTCAATCAAACGTGCTGTCAATGTCGCATCAGTTGTTGGACGACCTTCACGTTTGTTGAAACCACCAGGAAATTTCCCAGCAGCATACATTTTTTCTTCGTAGTTTACTTGAAGTGGGAAGAAGTCACCAGTTGACATTTTTTTAGACATGACAGCTGCACTAAGAACAGTTGATTCACCGTAACGAATCACTGCAGCACCGTTAGCTTGTTTAGCAACTTGACCAATTTCAACAACAAGTGGATGACCTGCAAAAGTCGTTTCAAAAGTTTGTTTTGACATTTTTATTCCTCTAACATTTTATTTTGATACGTCTGTTTTCTACAAAAACCAGTCTGTAAAAGACTTATAAACTCGTCTTTGCATAAAACCACGTATCTCCATTATTTTATCACATTTTATAGGAAATAGCAGAGCTTGCAGCACAGTTTTTTAAGAATCATTAAAAAGCAGCTACCAAACAGTAACTGCTTCTTCTTATAGCGTTTTATCAAATAATTACCCAAAAAATAAATCAACAACTGCAATAACGATAATGGCGCCAAGTACAGATGGTAAAATTGCCATGCCAGCAAGACTAGGTCCCCAATAACCAAACAAACTTTGACCAACAAATGAGCCCACTAGACCTGCAAAAATATTATAAATGCAGCCCATTGACTCACCTTTCTTAGTGATAGCTCCTGCGATTATCCCAATCAAAGCCCCAACAATTAATGATCCAATCATAACAGTCTCCTTTAATGCAATATCTCTAGACAGGTCTTACAAAAATCCCTGATTAACCGTTTTTATTAACACTTTCATTCTACCACAAAAGCCTCCCAAAGGGAGGCTTAAAAATGTCAACTAATACAATTGTTAAGAAGAGGTATTAGAACATGTCAATCAACAATTGTTTCAACTCAGCAATATATGGTTGACGAGGGTTAGCAGGTGTACATTGGTCATCGTAAGCAAGTGATGCTAATTTATCAACAGCTGCATCAAAGGCTTCTTTTGTAACACCGTTAGCAGAAAGACGAGGGTCAACATCAACGGCTTTCATCAAAGCATCAATACGTTCGCAAAGTGCTTCTACCAATGCTGCATCATCTTTACCTTTAAGACCAAGGCTACGAGCGATATCAGCGTAGTCACGTTGTGCACGGTATTCTTCATAGCGTGGGAAGACTGAACGTTTTACATTTCCAGCCACACCGTTGTAGCGGATAACGTGTTGCATAGCAATTGAGATAGCTAAACCGTGAGGAAGGCCAAATTCACCACCAGTTTTGTGTGCGATTGAATGGTTAATACCCAAGAAAGCATTTGAGAAGGCCATACCAGCAAGAGTTGCTGCGTAGTGCATGTTTTCACGTGCTTGTTCACCACGAAGTGTTGGGTGTTTAGGATCATAGTTATATGAATCTTCCAAGTTTTCGATAACCAACTTGATAGCTTCAAGTGACCATGGACGAGTCAAATCAGATGCCATAACTGAAACATAAGCTTCAAGGGCATGTGACAAAGTATCAAGACCAGAAAGAGCTACTGTGCGTTTTGGCACTGTCATAACAAATTCTGGGTCCACGATAGCAACTTGTGGTGTCAATTCATAGTCAGTCAATGGATATTTAACGTGAGTATGATCATCAGTAATAACAGCGTAAGGTGTTACTTCTGAACCTGTACCAGATGTTGTTGGGATACAGAAGAGACGAGTTGCTGTTTGATGTTTGAATTTTACGATACGTTTACGGATATCAATGAATTTTTGTTGCAAACGTAAGAAGAGTTCGCTGACGTTCTCATAGCTGTCAAGGAAATCAGCTTCTTGATCAAGTGAGTATTCATAGATGTAACGTGCAATTTTAGCTGCATCAAGAGCAGAACCACCACCGACTGCGATAACTGTGTCTGGTTTGAAATCACGCATTTGTTTGGCAATTTCAATCGTTTGACCAAGTGTTGGGTCTGGTTTGATAGTGCCGTAAATTGATGTCGCAACTTTTTCATCACGCAATGCCAATTGAGCAAGGACAGTATCAACAAAACCAAATTGAACCATACCTGGGTCAGCAACAATCAAAGCACGTTGCATTGGTTCGTATTCATCTTGCAAGTAAGAAATGGCATTTTTTTCGTAGTAAGTTTTTTCTGGTAGGCGAATCCATTGAGGACGGTTGCGACGTTTGGCAACTGTCTTAACATTTAAGAGATCGCCAGTTGAAAGATTGTGTGACAATGAATTTTTCCCCCATGATCCTGTTCCAAGTGTTAAGCTAGCTTTAAGTGCGTCTGTGTAGACATCACCGATACCTCCGACTGAATCTGGTTGGTTAACCAAGACACGAGATGCTTTCACAGCGTCGCCATATTCAGCAACAAATGGGTCTGCTTGGGAACCAATTTGAATACCAGCATTGTGTCCTGCACCTTGGTAGTCAAGAAGTGCTTCAACAATTTCAACACCTTCAGCACGATCTTTAGCTTTATAAACTGAAAGGAGTGGAGAAAGTTTTTCAGAAGATAGTTTTTCACCGATATTTTTCTTATCAAGTTCAAACAAGAGAACATCTTTACCTTCTGGTAATTTGACACCGGCTTGTTCACAAATCCAAGTCGCAGGCATTCCGGCAACCGGACCATTAACTCCGTGTCTGTCGTTAAAGACAAAGTCTTCGATTTTCTTATAGTCCTTTTTAGGTACAAGGTAGGCACCTTTATCTTGCATTTTTTGAAGCCATTCGTCATAAATCGGTGCTTCAACAACTGCAGAGTTTTCAGTGGCACAAATCATACCGTTATCAAAACGTTTTGATAACAATAAGTCTTCAACAGCGCGGTCAACGTGTGCTGTTGCATCAACGTAGATAGCACCATTACCAGCACCAACACCCATTGATGGGTTACCTGATTTAAGAGCGGCATTTACCATGCCAGGTCCACCAGTTGCCAAAATAGAAGCAATCTTCGGATTTTGGATAAGCGCTGATGTATTGGCAAGAGATGGTGTTTCAATCCATTGAACAATGTTTTCTGGAGCACCAGCTTTCACTGCGGCATCATAAAGAATTTGTGCGGCATGTGCTGAACAGTTTTGCGCTTGTGGGTGGAAAGCAAAGACAATCGCATTACGTGTTTTAAGAGCTACCAAAATCTTGAACATGGTTGTTGATGTTGGGTTTGTTGTTGGAACAATACCAGCCAAAACACCAAGAGGTGCAGCAATTTGGATACTTCCTGAAACCTTATCTTCCCCAATGATACCTACTGTTTTTTCATTTTTGATACGTTCATAAACATACTCAGTAGCGAAGTGGTTCTTAATATCTTTATCTTCAACGACACCACGACCAGTTTCTGCATGAGCTTCTTTTGCTAATTCAAGCGAAGCTTCTGAACCTGCAAGAGCCATCGCTGCGACAATGTTATCAACTTGTTCTTGTGAATAAGTTGCATAAACACGTTCAGCTTCAAGAGCTTTTTCGACAAGAGCTCCAGTGTACTGTTGAGCCAATTCTTCTGCGCTCAACTCGTTATTCTTTACATCTGCATTTGTTGCTTTAGCCATTAAGAAAACCTCCTTATAAGTACCCTTAAAAATAAGTGCCTCATTTTTTGAGAAGAACTATATTAATGATTGATACTAAAATAAAAACAAGACCGTATAGTCTGGAATTTCAAAACTCAACGTTATTACTTGAGGTTCTCTTCACTACATAAACTACACAAAATCAAAAGTTAAATTCTTTAATCATCATATCATTGTGATATTCTTCACCAACCATATTAACCCTTTTTCAAAAAAAGGTCAAGTATTTTTTGTAAGCTTTTTCATTTTTATTGTAAAGCTAATGTAAGGGGATACATTTATATACCTATCTTTTCCTTTTACACTAATACTTTTGCCACTTTTGACATTTTCATCTTCAGCAAAAACTCATTTTCATTAAAAATCTGTCCTTCAATATCTTTCAAAATAAGTAACTGAATATACAAAAAAAGCTCCTTGGAAAATCCAAGAAGCTTTTGCTCGACCGAACGTCAGATTAACGACGAAGACCAAGTGATGCGATCAATTCGCGGTAACGGTTAACGTCTGTGCGGCGAAGGTATGCCAACAAGTTACGACGGTGACCGATTTTTTTCATCAATCCACGGTAAGTAGCGTGGTCTTTTTTGTGTTGTTTAATGTGTTCGTTAAGGTGGTTGATTTCCCAAGTAAGAACAGCTACTTGAACTTCAACTGAACCTGTGTCACCTTCGTGACGTGCGTATTGAGCGATGATTTCATTTTTTTTCTCTTTTGAGATTGCCATAATTTTTCTCCTTTATATTGCTTCATCCGAGTGGTAGGTTTTTGGCGGATCCTACGACCAAGAAGAAGTTACTTGTCTTACGACAGTCCTTATTGTAGCAGATTACTTCTGCTTTTGTCAAAGGTTTTCCCTTAATTTAACGTGACTTTAACACAAATTAATTTTTCTTTGAAAAACGTGTTTTAATAATCAAACCTAGGCAAATAACCAAGCTGATAACAGCGTAAATGATAAAGGCAAAGCCTGGTTGTGGACTAAATTTTGAGAAGAGGTTCAAAACAATAGCTGCGCTTGCCCCACCAAGATTACAGAAAATCAAGATAAGCGTAGTCGCATTTCCGATTAATTGCGGTGAAACGTTAGTTGAAACATCACTAAAGACGCAGGTAACCACAATACTGTACCAGAAGCCTGATAGCATTGCACCGATTAGCATCACCCAAAGATTGTTAGCAAAACCTACCATAAATAGTCCAAGAGCAAATGGAATCATTGAAATGGTAATCAAGTTTTTGCTAAAGCGTCCAAGCAAACCTTCAAAACAAATTCCTGAAAGAATTCCCATAAGCATCATGCCACTCAAGATTAAGCTGGCTTGACGAGGACTTCCAAGATGCAATTGGTCAACAATAACTGGGATTCGAAGACTATTTGCGCTGTTAATATTAATTACAAAACCAGCTAACAGCGATAATCCAACAATATATAAAATATCAGCTTTTGTAAACTTAGCACGTGATTCTTTTGGGGTATCTTTAACTTTTCCCTTAGCTTTTGGTGCAAAGAGAAGGTAGAATACGAGAATTGGTAAAGCAAATAAATAAACACTAAACGTCCATGACCAACCTAGAACAACAAGAAAACCAACAATCATGGTCAACAAGGCGTTACCAATAATTTCAAACGATCCACGAAGGCCAAGCATTTGAGCTTGTTCTCTACCAGCATAAGTTTCACTAATGATACTAATCGCACGTGAGTTAATAAAACCAATTCCAATACCAAGTAAAACACGTGAGACCACAACTAATGAGTAGCTCTGCAACATTACAGGCATACTACCACCAAAGGCAATTAATAAAAGTCCAAGAATAATGCTGAGACGCTCAGAAATCAGACGTTCAATTATTGGATTTAACAACAACATGGCAAGAATTGCAAAAGATGATAGTGAAAATAAAAATTCAACTTGACTAACAGCGTATCCTTGCTGATGAAATGTTGTAATCATTTGGGGTAATGCTGTCGACGGTGATAGAGTCGAGACCAGCATTAAAGATAAAGATAGGAGACTAAATTTCTCCAAAAATGTTTTCATAGAAACTCCTTACTTGTTTTTTTCATCATTTCCAGTATAATCAAAGTTAGCGCATAAAAATATGACTTTTGTCACAAAGGAGGTCTGTGTGTCTTTAGAAAAATATATCCAAGACTATCAGCTTGAAAAAATCTTTCCAAGACATTATTTTGATAAATTGCAAGTTCGCGAATTAGCTGCCGGAGATGCTATTTGTCACCAAGGAGAAGCCCTAACGGCACTTTCTTTTTTCGCTAAAGGAAAATTGAAAATTGTTCGCCGTCTCTTTAACGGTAAAGAACATATTTTAGATATCAAGGAAAAACCAACCCTCATCGGTGATATTGAATTATTAACTAATCAACCGATTGTCTCTTCAGTTGTTGCTCTTGAAGATACTCTGGTTATCCAACTTCCCTTGACTGGAATTCGCGAAGAATTATTAGCTGATAATGATTTACTCCTAAATCTTAGCAGAGGACTTGCTCAGTCGCTTTATGAGCAAAACATCCATGCCTCAACGAACTTGAATTACACACTTAAAGAACGCCTAGCTACTCATATCTTGGCTATCGAAGATAAAGGTGTCTTCAAACTAGAATTAACTAATCTTGCTGATTCCTTCAGTGTCAGCTACCGTCATTTACTTCGTGTCATTCATGAATTTATCGATTTAGGAATTATTGAAAAACGTCGCCCTAACTATTATATCAAAGATATGGCGCAACTCATTGACTTGAAGATTACTAACTGAGCCTTTAGCTTTCTCGTTCAGCATTTTTATGCTATAGTGTTATATAGAATAATTTGAGGAGAAAATATGTCAGTTATTGAAAAATTAGCTAAACCAAGTCATTTAATCAATATGAACGATATTATTCGCGAAGGTCATCCAACTTTGCGTAAGATTTGTGATGATGTCACATTCCCATTATCTGATGAAGAAATCATTTTAGGTGAAAAAATGATGCAGTTCTTGAAAAATTCTCAAGACCCTGTAACAGCTGAAAAAATGGGCTTGCGCGGTGGTGTTGGTCTTGCAGCACCACAATTGAATGTTTCAAAACGAATCATTGCCGTTCTTGTGCCAAATATGGAAGATAAAGATGGTAACCCACCAAAAGAAGCTTACAGCATCCAAGAAGTGATGTACAATCCGAAAGTTGTTGCACACTCAGTTCAAGATGCAGCGCTTGCTGATGGTGAAGGCTGCTTGTCTGTTGACCGTGTCGTTGAAGGATACGTTGTCCGACACTCTCGTGTTACAGTTGAGTACTTCGATAAAAATGGTGAAAAACACCGCATCAAACTTAAAGGTTACAACTCAATCGTCGTTCAACACGAAATTGACCACACAAATGGTATCATGTTCTACGATCACATCAACGAAAAGAACCCATTTGCTATCAAAGACGGTATGCTAATTGTCGAATAATACATAGAGAAACTGAGGACATTTCCTCAGTTTTTTTGTATATAACAAACGAGAGTGGGACAAATAAAAACTAAAAAGCGAATCAGTAGTTTCATAGAAACTTGATTTCTCAGCAAATCTCAATTTCTTGTTGCTGACCTAAAACGGTCTATCCTCAAACCGTTTTTGACACTGTGTTTTGTTTATTATAACTATATAAATAAAGAGGCTGGGAACTTTTATCCCAACCTCTTTTTATTTAGTCACAGCGTTATATTGAAAGGCTAAACCAATATTACTGTGAAGATAGTGAGTTAAGCAAAAATAGGAAAGCTCACTCACGGATTCGTTAAATGTTTAAAAAGCTTAGATTAATCATTAATCAATTGCAGCAAGAAGTGCTTGAGCTTGTTTATCAAGGTTGGCAAGAACATCATCAGTCGCCACAAACTTACCGTCAACCCATGCTGAGTCATTCACTTGTGTTGTAGTAATTTCATCAACAAATTGTGTACGAATGAATGGGAATAATGCGCGATAAGCATCTGCCACTGGTTCGTGTCCACCATTTGCAAGGATAGAAACAGTTGTGACTTTTTCATTAAGCGCTGATGGACCTGTTGGATCAGAAAGATCAAGAGCACGGCTCAACCAATCAAGCAAGTTCTTAACAGAACCTGGAATAGCAAAGTTATAAACTGGTGAGAAGAGCCAAATGGCATCTGCTGCCAAAACTGCATCGCGCACAGCTTGAACAGCGGCTGGTGTATTAACTTCTAAATCTTGTGAAAAGACTGGTACTTCTGACCAATCAAGGTAAGAAACTTCTGCTTTTCCTTCAAGTGCTTTTTCAGCATTTTTTGCCATTTGAGCATTGAAAGAACCTTCACGTAATGAACCGACAACAAATAGAATTTTTTTCATGATATTTCTCCTAACAAAAAGGTATTAGTATTTTAATAATCAAAAATCATTTATCACTAATTAGTGATTTGTTATTATGTTGTCATTTTATAGTTTATTTTTACTTTTGTAAATTATTTTGCTCACGCGGTTTAAATTTTTTCAGAAGTCGTATTAATTGATCTTGTTCTTCCTCAGTTAAAACTGAAAAAGTCTCTTCAATTTTTGCCATGTGAAGTGGCAAAGCATGCTCAATGACTTGACGACCTACATCAGTCAAACTAACCAGATAAGCACGCTTATCACCCGGACAAGCTTGGCGTACTACCCAGCCTTTTTTCTCCATATTACGAATAACCACTGTCATATTCCCCGAAGTCGCTAGGATACAATCAATTAATTGGCCAACCTTCATCGCTCCTTTGCTATAAAGAACGTCCAAGACTGCAAATTGTGTTTGTGTTAAATCATCTTCCTTGAATGATTCTGACGTTTTAGCATCAATTGTTCGATACGCTTTTCGCAAAACAACCATGGCTTTTACAGCGGTATTTTTGAAATCGCTCATCGCTACCTCTTTCTGCTTTTTTTACATCATATCACTCACTAAGATTTTTGACAAATAGCAGAGCTCAAAAAAGAAGCCCTCACTTTGAGAACTTCTCTAAAATTGGCTTATTAGAAGAAATCGTCGAATAGACTTAATTGGTTATCTTCTGGCATGTTGCCAAGAATTCCCATCTCATCCATTTTATCAACTAATGTTGCTGAGACACCACCGCGTTTACGAAGTTCCATTTTTGATAAGAATTCGCCCTCTTCACGCGCCTTAACAATTTGTTTTGCAACGTTCTCACCAAGACCGTCCATAGCTACAAATGGTGGAATAAGGGTATCACCGTCAATGATGAACTCTGTCGCATCACTGCGGTAAAGGTCAAGCTGACCAAATTTATAACCACGTTCAAGCATTTCATTGACCAACTCGAGTGTTGTGTAAAGGTCAATTTCAACGTTTGAAGCTTCATTATTTTTACGTTTGGTTGAAATCTCAGCCATGCGTTCTTTAACGGCATCAAGACCAGCACTCATTGTCTTGATATCAAAGGCTTTGGCACGAATTGAGAAATAAGCGCAGTAGTAATAAAGTGGGTAGTGAACCTTGAAGTAGGCCACACGAAGGGCCATCAATACGTAGGCTGCCGCGTGGGCTTTCGGGAACATGTACTTGATTTTACCACAAGATTCGATGTACCAATCAGGCACATTATTGTCACGCATCGCTTGAATGTAGCCATTACGTTCCTCATCAGAAATCTTCAACCAGCGTCCCTTACGCACACGTTCCATGATGGTAAAGGCCATTTTCGGATCTAACCCCGCGTGCATGAGGTAAACCATGATATCATCACGACAACCGATAACGGTTTTTAGGGTGGCAATCCCCTCTTTAATCAAGTCTTGGGCATTTCCCAACCAAACGTCGGTACCGTGTGACAATCCTGACAACTGTAGCAATTCTGCAAAGGTTGTTGGGTGGGTTTCCTCAACCATTCCACGAACAAAGTTTGTTCCGAATTCTGGGATACCAAGCATTCCTGTTGGTGTTCCGATTTGTTCAGGCGTAACGCCAAGAACTTCTGTACCTGAGAAAAGTGCCATAACATCTGGATCATCAGCTGGAATATCTTTTGGATCAATACCTGATAAATCTTGCAATTTACGAATCATGGTAGGATCATCATGACCGAGGATATCAAGTTTCAAGACGTTTTCATCGATATCGTGGAAGTTAAAGTGAGTTGTTTGCCATTCAGCCGACAAATCATCGGCTGGATACTGAACTGGTGTAAAGTCATAAACATCCATATAGTTTGGAATAACAACGATACCACCCGGGTGTTGACCCGTTGTACGTTTCACCCCAGCAGCTCCCTGTGCCAAGCGTTCAACTTCTGCTTCTGGGTACATTTTCCCGTAATCACGTTCATAACCTTTAACAAATCCGTAAGCTGTACGGTCAGCGACCGTACCAACGGTTCCGGCACGAAAGGCATATTGTTCTCCAAAAATATCACGAACATCCAAGTGAGCTGACGGTTGGTCATCACCAGAGAAGTTCAAATCGATATCGGGAACCTTATCTCCATCAAATCCAAGGAAAGTTTCAAACGGAATATCGTGTCCATCTTTTTTGTAACGTGTGCCACAGTTTGGGCAATCCTTGTCAGGAAGGTCATAACCAGATCCGACAGAACCATCAGTAATGAATTCTGAATGCTGACAATTTGGGCAGACATAGTGTGGCGGCATTGGGTTAACTTCGGTAATCCCAATCATGGTTGCCACGAAACTTGAACCAACAGATCCACGCGAACCAACCAAGTAACCACGTTTATTGGAACGAATAACCAGCATTTGAGACGCCAAATAAATCACGGCAAATCCATTACCCAAAATTGAGGTCAATTCCTTTTCGATACGTCTGTCGACAATATCCGGTAGAGGGTTACCGTAGATTTCAAAGGCTTTTTGATAAGTCATTTCTGCAACACGCTCTTCTGATTTTTCAAGGAAAGGCGTGTACAAATCTTTTTTAACCACTTCGATTTCTTCGAAACGCTCTGCGAAATCATTGGTGTTCTTAACAACAATTTCATAAGCCAAGTCTTCACCGAGGAAAGAAAATTCGTCTAGCATTTCGTTGGTTGTGCGGAAATGGGCTTTTGGTAATGGAGCTGGCTGAGCATCTTCACCACGTCCAATCGGACGGTTAATCGGTGCCCCTTGTCCCAAACTACGTACAATGATTTCACGGTAAATCTCATCTTCTGGTTCAATGTAATGAACATTTCCGGTTGCAAGCACTGGCTTATTAAGACGACGACCTACTTCAATCAAATCTCGAATAACTTGTCGAATACCCTCTTCGTCTTTAATCGTTCCTTGTGCTAACAGCGGCGCATAAATAGCTGGTGGCATGACTTCGATGAAATCATAATATTTAGCCACTTCAACAGCTTTATCCACACCTGATGTCAAAACTGCATCAAAGACTTCACCCTCAGAACATGCTGTTCCTAGCAAGAGTCCTTCGCGATGAGCATCAAGAACTGTTCTTGGAATACGAGCCACACCTTCAAAATATTTAACATTTGAAAGACTGACAAGCTTGAAGATATTTTTCAGCCCTGTCTGGTTTTGAACATAAATGGTTGCGTGTTTGACACGGGCTTTTTTATATGAGTCTTCAGCCACCAATTTTGTGTTCAAGTCCATCATGTTTGTAAGGCCATGATTTTCACGCGCTTCTTTCAAGAAAATAAAGAGCAAACGACCAGTTGCTTCGGCATCGTAGTTGGCCATGTGGTGGTGTTCTAGCGATACTTGAAAACGTTTGGTCAATGGTCCCAAACCATGACGTTTGTATTCAGGGTAAAGGTTACGAGCTAATTCCAAGGTATCGATGACTGGTTGTGTGATTGTTGGCATGCCATGTCGTTTGTAATTGGCATTCATAAAGCCAACGTCAAAGGTTGCATTGTGGGCAACAAGCACGGTATCTTTACAGAAATCTTGGAACATTTGAAGCACTTGTTCGATTGGTTTTGCATTGCGAACATGATTATCCGTAATCCCTGTCAATTCTGTCGTAAAAGCTGACAAATGGTGACCTGGATTGATGAATTCATCAAATTGCTCAACAATATTACCTTTATACATTTTTGAAGCCGCAATCTGAATCAAATCATTATTAACAGCAGAAAGCCCTGTTGTTTCCACGTCAAATACAACATAAGTTGCTTCATTTAGCTCTAAATCTTCAGGATTGTAAGCAATAGGAACCTTGTCTTCAACAATATTGGCTTCCAGACCAAAAATGGCTTTAATACCGTCTTTACGTGCTCTATGGTAACCATGAGGGAAACTTTGAACATTTCCATGGTCAGTAATAGCAACCGCCTTATGCCCCCATTTAGCAGCTGTATCAATCAACTCTTCAACCGTTGGCAAAGCATCCATGGTTGACATGTTAGTATGGGCATGAAATTCCACACGTTTTTGATCTTCTGGCATCAAATCCTTGCGGTCATGGTGAACAATTTCTTTAACATCTTGCACATTCATTGTCAGTGCATGCGTGAAATTATTATTTTCAATGTTTCCTCGAACACGAAGCCATGATCCTTTAGCAATCATGTCGTATTTTTTCAACTCTTCATCATCTTTTGCCCATTTTTGCATAGCAAAACTTGATGTATAGTCCGTCATTTTGAAATTGATGATGTGACGACCTGTACGAGTTGTTTTCTTCTCAACATCAAAAACCATTCCTTCAAAGACAATGCGGTTCTCTTCTGTTGTGATTTCGACCATCGGAGTGATTTCAGCATTTTCAAAACCAGCACGGCGTTGTTTAGCACGCTCTTTAAAATCAAATTTTGGTTTTGGTGCTTCTTCAACTGGTGGCATTGAGGCTTCAAGAGATTTAACCGCTTCACGATTTTCCTGAACAGCTTTTTCCACCATAGCTTCACGACTAGTTGTAAAATCTTCTCGAAGCGCTTGTGTCATAGCTTCATTTGAAACCATATCAATCATCAAGTTTCCGAAACCAAAGGCCTCAAATTGACGTGCAAGGTTAGGCAAATGATTTTTTCGGAAATGCTCATTATTAACAAAAGCTGGCGCTTCAATCAATAATTTATGACCGTCGTATGACACTTGAAGCTTGCTAAATGAGGCTTTAAAACTAGCACTATTACATGGTGAGTGTTCAAACGCCTCTTCATAATAAGCCTGCAAAAGCGGCTGTGAGAAATCAATTTTTTCAGCCTTGATGTCAAAAGTCGCTGTAATATCTGCTTGCTTAAAGGTATTAACCAAACGATAAGCTAACTCCCGATAAATCTCAATCGGCAAAATCTCTGCAAATAAAAAATGGAATTCCCAAAGGCGGGATACTGAGTGTACTTTAACTTCACGAATATCTGCAGATGAAAAAGCAGAAGATTGTCGCATTTCAAGCGGCATATCGATTTGCTCCATCAATTTTTTAAATAACTCTGACATAAAACGTCAATTACCTCAATTCCAAAATCTAATCTTTTATACTAGGTAAAAAAGAGACAAATGCTACTTTTTCACTTCTTTTATCTATCAATATCGTCTTTCAATTTTATCATAAAAGTGAGCTTTTTTCGAGACAAAACAAAAAGGCCGGAGCTAGATGCCCGACCTTACTATTATTAATTTTCTTTTGTCAAAATTTCAAGTGTTTCAATAAGGTTTTCAGCGTTCACTTCGATTGTATCACCAGTTGCTTTAATTTTAACTTCTACGATACCATCAGCAGCTTTTTTACCAACTGTCACACGAATTGGAAGTCCGATAAGGTCGCTATCTGAGAATTTAGAGCCGACACGTTCGTTACGGTCGTCAACCAATACTTCATAACCTTTTTCAACCAACTCTGCTTCAACTTTAGCTGTCAAAGCTTGTGCTTCTTCATCTTTCACGTTAACTGTGATGACGTGCACATCAAATGGTGCCAATTCTTTAGGGAAGTTAATACCCCATGCAAAGCGGTATGCACCTTTTGGTGTTTTTGAAACAAAGAGACGAGCGTGTTGTTCGATAACAGCTGACAAAATACGGCTAACACCGATACCGTAACATCCCATAATGATTGGCACAGCACGACCGTTTTGGTCAAGGATTGTTGCTCCCATACTTTCTGAGTAGCGAGTACCAAGTTTGAAGATGTGTCCGATTTCGATACCACGAGCGAATTTAAGAACACCTTTACCATCTGGTGAAATTTCACCTTCTTTAACTTCACGAATATCAACGTATTCTGCTTCGAAGTCACGACCTGGGTTAACACCAGTCAAGTGGTAACCATCTTCGTTAGCACCCACAACAGCGTTAGCAACGTCTTGAACTTTGCGGTCAGCAACGATACGAACATTTTCAGGAAGGTTAACTGGGCCAAGTGAACCAAAGTTAGCTCCGAAGACTTTAACAGCATCTTCTTCAGTTGCTGGATCAAGGAAGTCAGCACCAAGGTAGTTTTTCAATTTAACATCGTTAACTTGGTCATTTCCGACAAGAAGAGCAACAACTGGTTCTTTATCAGCGATGAAAAGAAGAGTTTTAATTGTTTGTTCTTCATCAACATTCAAGAAAGCAGCTACTTCATCGATTGATTTACAGTTAGGTGTTTCTACACGTTTAACATCTTCTTGAGCCACAACTTTTGTTGATGGTTTGTATTCATTACTTGCCATTTCAAGGTTAGCAGCGTAACTTGACTCTGTTGAGTAAGCAACTGTATCTTCACCTGAAACCAACCATGATGACAATTCTTTTTTGATGTCTTCTAAAACATCAGCTGGAATTTCATCGATTGATGCAATTGATTTATCAAGAACAACCCAACGGTCAAGATCTGTACGATCTGGAGTGATAGCCATAAACTCTTGAGAGTCTTTACCACCCATAGCACCACCATCACCGATGATACCTTTGAAATCAAGTCCTGCTCGTGTGAATACTGCTTCATAGGCTTTGCGGTATTGTTCGTAAGTTTCGTCCAATCCTTCGTAGTCTGCGTGGAAACTGTAACCATCTTTCATGATAAATTCACGTGTACGAAGAAGTCCGTTACGAGGACGTTTTTCATCACGGTATTTAGATTGGATTTGGTAAAGGTTTAATGGCAATTGTTTGTATGATTTAACCGCATCACGAACAAGGCTTGTAAATGTTTCTTCGTGTGTTGGACCAAGGATAAAGTCTGATTTATCACGGTTTTTAAGTTTATAAAGGTCTTCACCGTATGTTTCGTAACGACCTGATTCACGCCAAAGATCAGCATTCAAAAGTGCTGGTGCAAGCATTTCAACAGCACCAATTTTTTCAAACTCTTCACGCATGATTTTTTTGAATTTTTCAATGGTACGGTTAGCAAGTGGTAGGTAAGCATAGATACCTGCAGACACTTGACGAACATAACCTGCACGAACCATAAGAGCATGACTAATAACTTGAGCGTCGCTTGGCATTTCGCGAAGCGTTGGGATAAGCATTTGTGATTGTTTCATAATAAAATATTGCGGTCAAATCATGAAAATAAGTAAGCTGCTTTAAAAACAAGTAGCTCACTTATGCCCATAATTTAGGAAAGACCGTGTCAATTCCTTTCTAAAAAATGTGTATTTATATTTAAAATGATGTACTAAATGAATTAAATTTAGAAGAAAACTCGCATGATATCATTCCAAGTCACAGCTACCATCAAAATAATCATGATGACAACCCCAACTAGAGTGATATAAGTTTCCGTTTCTTGTTTGAGTGGTTTGCGACGAACAATCTCAATGAGGTTTATCAAGATTTTTCCGCCATCTAAAGCTGGAATTGGAATTAAGTTTACAATTCCAAGGTTGATTGACAAAACAGCAAGCAAATTAATCACCGATGTCAATCCGTAAGAAGCTGCTTGACTTGAAGCTTGGTACATGGCAACAGGTCCACCTAGTTTATCCAAACTAAAGTTTGACACAATACCTTTTAAAGCATTTAAAATCAGCATGGCACTTTGCCAAGACATCTGGAAGCCACCAGTAATCTTGTCCCAAAAGCCTGTTTTCAAATACGAAGAGACACCGATGAGATAGCTACCATTACTTTTTACAGGTTTAACATCTAAAGTTTTCGTTTTTCCTGATGTATCTTTTACCTTAACAGAAATAGTAGCATCTTTTGAAATGCCCTTGGTTGACTTGGCAACGGCCTCAGTCAATTCTGACCAATTTGAGACTTTGTAATTTCCAACAGCTAAGACCTTGTCTCCATCTCTAACCCCTGCAGCTTGCATGGCACCACCATCAGTTACACGAATAGCATTTGTCGCTGTATTCGGGACACCACCTTGCATAAAGACAAGTAAGATAAAGGCTAAAGTTCCCAGAATAAAATTATTCATAGGACCAGCAAAGTTTGTCATTAAACGACCCCAGACAGTTGCATTTTGATATTGCACATCAAGAGGCGCAATGCGAATTTCTGTACCATCTTCTTCAACAATTGTTGCGTCATGATGAACAGCATAGGTCTTTTGCTCATCCAGAACTAAGCCTGTGATTTCAAGTTTATCTTCCAAATCGTAAGATATCACATTCATCGGAAGAGCTGTATTGTCTAATTGTTTTTGTGACAAATTAATGCGTGTGACTAGTCCATCTTTGTTCAAAGTCAAACTAGCCGGCGTACCCGTTTTGATTTCAGTAGTATCGTCACCCCAACCAGCCATTCGCACATAACCACCTAAAGGAAGAATACGAAAAGTATAAGCTGTACCTTCTTTGTCAAAATGTGAAAAGATTTTCGGGCCCATTCCGATAGAGAATTCTCTCACCAAGATACCTGCTTTTTTAGCAAAATACAGATGACCAAATTCGTGGACAATAACTAAAATTCCAAAAACAATAATAAAGGTTAAAATTCCGAGCATTTTGCTCCTCTCTATACCAGTAACATTATTATCCTAATAACCATTCACTAGTAAGCAAACTCCAAAAGTTTGTGGCAATTGCCAAACAACTCAATTAGAAAAGACCAAATAGATGCATAATTGGGAAAACAAAAATCATTGAATCAAAGCGGTCTAAGATACCACCATGACCAGGAATCAGTTTTCCAGAATCTTTAACACCAAAGTGACGTTTAATAGCACTTTCAACCAAATCACCGAATTGACCAAAAATACTAAACAAGATGACGTAAATAAACATAGCAAATAGATTGTGCGGTGCATATACAGCTTTGTCAATTAACATAAAAATTAATGAAACGACAACAGCACAAGCAATACCACCTAGGCTACCTTCGATTGTTTTATTCGGAGAAACTTTCGGCAACAACTTACGTTGACCAAATCGACGACCAATCATATAAGCACCAATATCAGTTGCCCACACAATAAACAAAGCAAAGAGCACTTTGTCTAAGCCACCCATGCGAGCATTGACCAAATTTTGGAAACCAATACCAACATAAAGGCTAGCTGCGATTGGATAAGAGACATCATCAAATGAATACTCATCACTATTGATAACTGTTCCTGCCAAAAGCAAGAAAACTAGCAAACCATAGACAGCAAAATTAGAATCTATGGGTAGTGATGTAAAGTAGTTATCCAAAGGCACTGTCAAAACAAAAGCACCTAACATTGCTAAAACACCCTCAATTGAGAAAAATTCGAGATGTTTCATGCGTAACATTTCTGCCACACCAATCATTGCTAAAAAGCCTACGAAAATTTGGAACGGTAGACCCCCATGCAATAGAAAAGGCAGCATAATCAATAAGGCAATTGCCCCCCAAATCACACGTTGTTTCATGATATTTCCTTTCTAGATTCCACCAAAACGGCGATGACGTCGATTGTATTCGGCAATCGCCTTAATCAACTCGTCTTTTTTGAAATCAGGCCATAAAACTGGTGTGAAATAAAATTCACTATATGCTGATTGCCATGGTAGAAAATTACTAAGACGAAGTTCTCCACTTGTACGAATAATCAAATCCGGATCACGATACAAATACGGCAAATGATTAGTCATCAAGTGATTGGCAATTACATCTTCTGTAATATCATCTGGACTAATTTTAGCTTCAAGCACTTCTTGTGCAATATTTTTAACCGCTTCTGTGATTTCTAAACGGCCACCATAGTTCAAGGCAAAATTCAAAATAAGTCCAGAATTATGTTTAGTTTGTTCACAAGCACGTTTCATAGCATCAAAAGTAGCTTGCGGTAGACGATATGTCTCACCAATCACTTGTACTCTAACGTTATTGGCATCTAATTCAGGAACATATTTGTCGAAGAACTCAACCGGTAAGTTCATGATGAACTTGACTTCGTCCTCGGGTCGTGACCAATTTTCTGTTGAGAAAGCATAGACAGTCAAAACTTTTACACCAAGTTCTGAACAAGCAATCGTCACGTCTTGCAAAGCATCCATACCAGCCTTGTGTCCCATGACACGTGGTTGCATGCGTTTTTTGGCCCAACGACCATTACCATCCATAATAATTCCAATATGATTAGGAATTTTGTCTAGGCTGACAGCCTCTTCTTTTTTTCTAAATTTAAATTTAAACATACAATTTCCTTAAAAGCATACTCATCATAATATTTTACCATAAAATAGCCATTTTTTCTCTACTTAATTGGTGGCTTTTAGGGAATATTGGCATAAAAAAAGCCAGATGATTTCTCATCTGGAAATTTCTATTATTAATCTTTGCTTTCAACAGCTGTGTCTTCGGCTGTTTCTTGGTTATCTTCAACAGCTTCTTCAACAAGAGCAGTTTCAACAACTTCTTGTTCAGCTCTGTTAACAACACGTTTCAAAGCACCTAATTCAAATGTTAAATAAACACCATCGATGTCCAAAACCATTTTTTGGTTAGCTGTGTCAACTTCGTCAACAACACCATAAAGACCACCGATTGTTACGATTTCATCACCTTTTTGCAATGCTTTAAGTTGATCTTGACGGGCTTGTGCTTGTTTCTTTTGAGAACGTTGCATGAACCAAATCAAACCAACCATAACGAGCAACATAATAACTGTTGGCATAAGAATCCTCCATAAATATAAGCTTAATGACAACTATACCAAATTCCCCTTGACAACGCAAGAAATGACCGTTAAATCTCCCAAAGTTTACTAGCGTCAGTCACCTTAGCGTAGACAACCTGCGTTTGTTCTTCAAAACCTAAACTTTCATAAAGACGTTTAGCTGCTAAATTATCTGATTCAACCGCAATTTGAAAGACCTTCTCATTTTCAGCTAACAGGCTATTGATAAGCACTTTCATAAAATAAGTCCCAATCCCTTGACCACGGTAGCCTTCGGCAACTACTAAGCCATAAAGGTAATTGTAAGTCGTGCTAAAATCCACCGTGCAAGAAGCAACAACTTTGTCATCTTTCATCACAATATAAAGTTTTTCAGTCTCATCAACTAGAGCTTCTTTGGCATAGCGCAGTGCAACCTCATAAGGATCTCCAAAAGCTTTTGCTTGAAAGTCTGCAATCGCTTCAAGGTGTTCTCTACTAGCTTTGATGACCGACAAATCGTCACGCTTTTCAAGCAAATAGGCTTTTCGTTGTCGACTAAGCCAATACTCAAAATCATCTTCTAAAGTCATGCCAAGATTAGCCAGCACATCTGGGTGTTTTGCTAAGAAAGATTGCTCCGACATTACTGTAAAACTCAACTGATACTCTTTCATGGTTTCACGGAAAACACGAAATAATTGCTTAGCATATCCTAGACGGCGATAGTTTGGGTGAACCAAAATAGCAAGTTCTGCCTCGTCTGGCTCATCAGCATAGACTGTCAACACCCCCACAAGTTGATTCTTCTCATAAGCTAAAAAGAAAGCTGGCATCTCCTGATCAAAATTGAGATTATTCGATAAATACGGGATGCGGTGAGTCCCATCAAAAGTCTGAACTTCTTTGATTAATGCTTCTACCTGTAATTTTTGCTCTTTATCTAAACAAGGTGTCTTAATTATTGACATCATCTTTTTCCTTTTTCTAGCACATCCTCATGATGCACAAAAAACCTGAGGCACTTGCCTCAGACTATAATCATTTATTAACGGTCATTGTATCCGTTTGGATGACTTGAATGCCATGCCCAAGCAGAAGCAATAATTTTTTCAATATCATCAAATTGTGGTTTCCAACCAAGAATTTCACGCGCTTTATCTGATGACGCAATAAGGGTATCTGGGTCACCAGGACGACGGTCAGCAAGTTCTGCAGGAATTTCTTTACCCGTTACTTTACGAGCTGCTTCAAGGATTTGAAGGTTTGAAAAACCAGTGGAAGAACCTAGGTTAAAGGCTGTTGATGGGTTACCTTCGCGAAGATATTTTACAGCAAGTAAATGAGCATCTGCCAAGTCAAATGGGTGAACGTAGTCACGCACATTTGTACCATCCGGTGTGTTGTAATCATTACCGAAAATCATGATTTTTTCACGAACACCTTGTGCCACTTGCAAGATAATTGGCAACAAGTGTGTTTCTGGTCCATGATCTTCACCGATAGAACCATCTGGTTTAGCACCAGCCACGTTAAAGTAACGAAGTGGAACAAATTTAATGCCGTAAGCTTGGTCAGACCATTTCATGATTGTTTCCATCATGAGTTTACTTTCACCGTATGGATTGATTGGACGTTGAGGTGTTGTTTCCTTAATTGGAAGTTCATCTGGAATACCATAAGTTGCTGCAGTTGATGAGAAGACAATGTATTTAACACCAAATTCATTCATCACTTCAAGCAATTTAATCATACCAGCAGTGTTGTTATCGAAATATTTAAGTGGTTTTTCCATTGATTCAGCAACCAATGAATAAGCAGCAAAGTGAATCACAGCATCAATGTCTGGATTTTCTGTAAAGACTTTGCGCATGAAATCTTGATCAGCAAGATCGCCTTGATAGAATGTTGCATCAGGATGAACCGCTGCACGGTGGCCTGTTACCAAACTATCGACAACAACAACTTTTTCTTCACCTTTTTCAATTAAACGATCAACCATGTGAGAGCCAATGTAACCAGCCCCACCAAGCACTAAAATTGACATTTATTTTTCTCCTATTCTAACCCCACGCTGTTCACAAAGCGCATAAAGGCTTCTCTTCCTTTTTCATCACGTTTGTAAACACCTGCATCTTCTAAAACGCGAACAAAAACGCGGCCGACTTCTTCTTGTACGATATCATGTACGCTATCAGTCGTGATATCCGAACGTTTTTTTATCTCATCTGCCCAATCCTTATGATAGGCAGCGATTTCATTATACTGGTTCAAAAGATATTTTTCAACTTCTAGCAGTTCATTTTTGAGACGAGGTGGCAAAATAGCTAAGCCCATTACCTCAATTAGTCCAATATTTTCCTTTTTAATGTGTTGCACATCAGCATGTGGATGATAAACACCATCAGGAAATTCAGCAGTGGTGTGATTGTCGCGAAGAACGATATCTAGTTCAAATTGCCCATCACGTTTACGCGCAATCGGAGTCACTGTGTGGTGTGGCGTATCGCCTGTATAAGCCACCACATCAACACTCGCGTCAGAATAATCTCGCCAAGCTAAACGAATTTTTTCAGCCAATTCAACTAAACGAATTTTGTCTTTACTACGAAGGCGAATGACTGACATTGGCCATTTGACGATACCAGCTGTCACATCAGAAAAGCCTTTAAAATGAAATTCATTGTCCAGCTCTGCTATTTCCATCGGAAAGACATGTCGTCCTCCTTGGTAGTGATTGTGAGTTAAAATTGACCCACCAACAATCGGCAAGTCGGCATTTGACCCAGCAAAATAACCTGGGAAAATATCGACAATATCTAAGAGCTGTTCAAAGGTATCTTTGCTGATAACCATCGGAACATGCTCAGTATTTAAAATAATACAATGTTCGTTGAAGTAAGCATAAGGCGAATATTGGAAACCCCATTTTTCATCACCTAAATTTAAGCGAATGATACGGTGATTAGCACGCGCTGGATGATTAAGGCGACCTTGATAGCCTTCATTTTCCATACATAACTGACATTTTGGATAAGAAGATGCCTTAGTTAACTTAGCTGCAGCAATAGCCTTGGGATCTTTTTCAGGTTTTGATAAATTGATGGTAATTTGAATATCACCGTACTGTGACGGCACAGTAAAAGCGATATTTTTAGCGATTGCGGCTACTTTAATGTAGTCATTTCGTTTGCTGAGATCGTAAAAATCTGCGACAGCTTGTTGAGGAGATTGAACATAAGTGTCCCAGAACTTACGATTTACCTGACTTGGGACAGGAGTGATAAAGTTCATCAATTCAGCACCCAAGCAATCTCTTTCAGCCATTAAGTCACCAACCTTGCCATTTTTCACAGCTAGGTTAACCAGTTCTTCTTTGAGAGCAATTAGTTCTGTTTCTTTAGTTTCTTGCTCTGCACCTTCCTCGCCCACAAGGGCAAGGATTCGGTTACGCAAGTAAAACATATCATCTTCAGTATAGTCGCTAGCTTCAATTATTTTCGCGACAAAAGTATCTAAAAGTTTCATGATTTTATCTTCTTTTTATTCTTTATTTTCGTGAAAGGACACGTGAACCACCAGCAATTTCAGCGATGTAAAAGGCTGGCGCATATCCAATAGTTTCAGTGTAAACTTGTCCAACAGTTTTAGTAAATTCATCTACTTTGTCTTTAGCAACAATAGCAATACCACAACCACCAAAGCCCGCTCCTGTCATACGAGCTCCAAGAACTCCTTCTTGTTGCCAAGCGGTATGAGCAAGGGTATCTAACTCGATACCAGTAACTTCATAATCGTGTTCAAGTGAGACGTGAGACGCATTAACCAAACGACCGAATTTTTCAAGTTCACCTGCCATCAAAGCTTCTTTAGCTTGAAGGGTACGTTGATTTTCCCAAACTGCGTGACGAGCACGTTTGAGACGATTTTCATCTTTAATGAGATAACTGTACTCATCAAAAGCTTGCAAATCCAATTCACCAAGTGTCTTGATATCAAGCACTTGATTCAATTCTTCAACAGCTTTTTCACATTCAGCACGGCGTTCGTTGTATTTTGAATCAGCCAATTCACGACGTTTGTTCGTATTCATGATGACAATAACATTGTCACCAAGGTCAAGTGGAACAAGGTCATATTCTAACGTATTAGTATCAAGGTAAATGGCTTGTTTATCAGCTCCCATACCAATAGCAAATTGGTCCATAATTCCTGAATTCACACCGATGAAGTCATTTTCAGTTTGTTTACCAATTTTTACTAAGTCAAGGCGGTCTAATTTTAGGTCAAATAATTCTTCAGCGACAATTCCTACCAAAAGTTCAAGCGAAGCTGATGATGACAAGCCTGAACCATTTGGAATATTACCGTTAACATAAAGCTCAAACCCATTATCAATGGTGTGCCCTGCTTCTTTCAAGAATTTAATGACACCTTTTGGATAATTTGTCCAACTATCTTTTTTATCAAAGACAAGATGATCAAGATCCACGTCAATAATACCTAATTCATCAAAGTTTGCTGAGTAAAAACGAAAAGTTTTATCATCACGTTTTCGAGCAGCACCATATGTTCCAAGAGTGATAGCTGCTGGAAAAACATGACCACCATTGTAGTCCGTATGTTCACCAATTAGATTAATACGACCTGGTGAGAAAAATGTAGCATCGGCTTCTGTTCCAAAAACATTAGTAAAAGCTTGATTAAGTTCTTTCGTATTCATGAGGGTCTCCTTTTTTCTTGCTTTATTATGATTACGGTTTCATTTTACTGCCTTAGTTAAAACAAGTCAATGATATTTACTAAAGTTTTACTTAAAAGTTTTATTTTTCCTAATGATGTGATATAATACTATCAAGAAAGAAGGGAAGACCTATGGCTACATTAAAAGATATCGCAAAGTTAGCAAATGTTTCATCCGCAACTGTCTCACGAGTACTGAATAAAGATAAAACCCTCTCAGTCGGTGAGGAAACAAGACACCGTATTTTGACCGTTGCTGAAGAGTTAGGTTACGAAAAACACAAACGCAGCACCAACGCTATGCAAGAACGTCAAAAGATTGCTATCGTTCAATGGTATAGCGAACAAGAAGAACTAAATGATCTTTACTACTATAGTATTCGTATCGGTCTTGAAAAACGCGCCCAAGAATTAGGCTATGATGTCGTGCGTTATTTTAATAATGATATTTTGACAATTTCAGAAAATGTCAGTGGCATTATTGCCATTGGTAAATTTTCAAGTGAACAAATTAACCGCCTCGAAACTCTTTCTAAAAACCTGGTTTTCGTTGACAGTGACACTTTAAACGCTGGCCACCCTTGCGTTACAACTGATTTTGATAATGCCGTTGTGAAAGTTCTTGATTACTTCATGCAAAAAGGATTTACTAAAATCGGAATGATTGCTGGTGAAGAACGTACAACTGACCAAAAAGAACTCATTGTTGACCAACGCTTCCGTACTTTTAAGAACTACGCCTATGAAAATAACCTCTACAACCCTGACTATGTCTTTGTAGGAGATTTTTCAGCGCCTTCAGGATATGCCTTAATGAAAAAAGCCATCACTGAACTAGGTGATGACCTCCCACAAGCTTTCTTTGTTGCCAACGACACTTTAGCCATTGGTGCCCTTCGTGCCCTTCAAGAAGCTAACATCGCCGTGCCTGACCGCGTCAGCCTCATTTCTTTCAATGATACTGCCTTGACTAAACAAGTCTTTCCTGCTCTTTCAAGTATCACCGTTTATACCGAAGAAATGGGACGCACAGCCGTAGATATCTTAAATCATCAACTGATCAAACGTCATACCGTCCCAACCATGACACGACTCGCAACCACATTAACCCTTCGCGAAAGTACGAAATAATACACTATCTAAACGCTCTCTGCTGAGGGCGCTTTTTTTATTTTTTAAACTAAAAGTTATCTAAAAATTAAAATTAAAAAAGAAAATATGGTATAATCTAGGGTAAAAATGGGAATTAGGAGATATTTTATGGAGAAGTCATTTAACGATGAAGTTCAAAGGCAGAAAAATAATGCTGTCAACCGTGCTCTCGCTACTACTTTTCAGCAAAGAGCCAATGAACTTCAATCGACCTATAATGCTAAACAAGAAGAAATTGAGCGTTTAAAAGCCGCAAAATCTTCATTAAAAACTGCCATCACTTCTTACAAAGAAGTCAAAAAATCTATCAACTCAACCCTTGTTGATAATATGGATAATGCCAACTTCAAGGGAAGTATTCGAACAACATTTGATGGTCATGCAACAACGATTGTATCTGATATTACGTCAGACATCAGCACTCATAAAGCTAATGTGGACACATTGACTAACGAAATTCAAAAACGTCAAGCATCGCAAAATTCTCTCAGCGGTCTGATTAGCGCCTTTAATAAATCAGCTAGCGATTGCCTAGCTTTAATTCGTTGAGGTGCTTTATGGTAAAAGTTAGTCTTGATGAAAAGAATTGGAAAAGCCTCGTTTCTACGGCGGCTAATGGCATTTCAGATATTGAAGACATTAAGGTTTCTTCTATTGGTAAGACAACCTTAACACGTTTTAAAACCTTTGTTGATATTGAAAATAACTTCAACACGACTTTAGAACACTTCAAAACATATTCTGCAGCAAATGCTAAAAAAATGACCAAAGTAGCTGATAAGATTGTCGCAGAAGATAAAAAAGCTGCTAATCAAATTAAGAAGAATACGGTTAGGTTTAAATGATGAATGAAGATTTGAATACAATTTTTACTAAGCTTTTGTCAGAAAACGATGCGCTTTCTGACTTGGTAACAGATGACTTAATACAATTTGGGACATACGTTGGGGGACAATTAGATATTCTTAGAGAATGCTACATAGCTTTTTGTCAAAATCAAGAAAGCTACGTCTATCAAGCATTTTTAGGTGCCCCTATCGAAATAAACTTTCATTATAAAGAAGATAATGTTATTATCACACGTGATAAACAATATAAAATCACCCTGTCTTTGGAAAACTTTCTCATTTTTATGGGATTGATTGACTTAGTTTACAGCAAGATTCTGCCACTAGGAAGTGTTGTCGAACTTGATACGCGACTCTTTCCAGATCAACTCAGAGAAATGTTCTCACATACTCCTGGAGCAAAGGTGATTATCACAGGTCGCAAACTACCTGTTGCTGATAGCATCGGAAATTACGTCGTTGATTATCAAGCGCAGCTATGGCCGCTTGGCGGCTTCCCACCAATCACTCCAATGACAATCACAAACATGATGATTGGAAAGGTCGTTGCGCGTGGTTATGAAGACGACTACGAAAAATCATTTAGTCAAAAATTAAAACAAACACAGCTTCAAGAAAAACGTTTATCAACGTCATTTATGACAAAAAACGAAGCTTATGCTTTCCTCAAAAAAGCTGGGGGAGGTGACTAGATGGGATTTCACGTTGACCTCGAAGAACTCCACAAGGCTGCTAACAAACTCAATCAAGAAGCCAGCCGAATAGAGACACAATTAACAGACGCAAAAAATAGCGTCAACAAAATCATCACATCTGAAGCTCTCCAAGGAAAGACCGGACAAGCTATCTACCAACAACTGAACAACGTTGATGCTGCTGTCCTTGTTGGTTTAGCAGATACATCAAAAGTCATGGCTAGTGAGTTTTCAAGTCTGCTATCAAGCTTTCACTCAAGCATCGGAGAAACTTCAAATAGCGCAGTACTAGACGAAGATTATCTCAATCAACTAAAAGATAATCTAAACAATTTCAAAAACCAACATGGAGCGCAAGAGGAGAATATTTCTAGCATCTATGCTAGTATTAGTGATTTAATCTCACTATCAGGTCCTCAGAGTAACTACGATGCAGATAGCGACACCGCAAGCCAGCTCCTAAGCACGACGATTGATAAAGTCACAAGTTTTGATAGTAGTGGAACTGCACCTACTTCTGCTGACTTGCTTGCTGCCATTGATACAGAAGTTAATCAAGTTAGCCAGACTACTGATTTACCATACACCGACAGCCAGTACCTTAGCTTTATCAGTGATGTCAATTTCGCTAAAGGCATCAAATCTGTCGACAAACAACTCACAGAACAAGAAAAACTAGCTAAAGAACAAGCTGAGCAAAAAGCCAAAAAAGACTGGGCTAAGCATCATCCAGTTGAAGCTTTATTACAAAACGTCAATGACGAAACCACAAAATTATTCAAATGGGCTAACCAAGAGGTTCAAGACTTTAATTTGAATGTTCCTGGGGCTAATTATGTCAAAGACCAAATCTCTCTACGTCTAGGTTTCATATCAAAAGCTTGTGAAACTATAGGAGATTTAGCTCTGGGTGCCGCCCAGATTAGTCACCTGACTGTCGAAAGCATCCAATGGGGTGGCAATACCTTATTTAAGCAAAAAACACCTCAATGGATTAAAGATGATGTGACAAGTGCTGGGATGACTATCCTTACCACAGATATTTTCATCAAACAACTCCAACACGGCGATATCGATGCTTGGAAAGCCGTTTATAAAGGCATTGAAAATTCTGCCAGCCAAGTATTTCATAATATCACCTCAGGAAACACTTTTGAAATCGGTGGCTACCTCTTCGATGTCGCCACACTTGTCGGCCCTGCTGCTGTTGGCAAACTCAAATACGTCGACGAAGCAAGCAACCTCGCTAAACTCGCCAAAACCGAGGAAGTCGCCTCAACCGTTGGTAAAGTTGAAGATGGGGTGAAGGTTGGACAGTCAACTTATGAAATCATCCAACAAAAACTCATTGAACATAATACAACTATGGCAAATTTCAACAGGTTGCGTGCTACTCGTGTTGTAGATATGACCCAAGCTGAATATGATATGATGGTTGATATTCGGAATGCCATTCCACATCCAACAAGCCAAACTGTCATGCAAAAAATTATTCCAATCGAAGAGGCGGATAATTATTTCGGAGAAAATGCTTGGGGAATTAGGGGATATATTACCAAACGAGAAGATGTCACTAATATCACTAATATTGAAGAAGCCGTTAAAGGTTTACGTTTAGATTATGACGGTTCAAAATTTGTTGATGCTGATGGTAATATTATTACTAGTGGCTATGTTCGTATTGAATTTCAAACCGAAGATACAGAGTATATAAATATTCCATTAGGAGAGCATAATGGAGTCGGTTTAGATCCAGACCCTGCAACAGGAAATGGTTTTACTAAATCCACAAAATATTCAATACCAGAATATAACATTAATTCAAATAATCGAGAAGGAATCCATCTATTAGAAGGCGCTAAAATGTTTTTAAATATTGATGGAAATGAAATTTTAGTTGGTATATCTGACAATAATGGAGTTTTTAATTATATCGGAGGAATAGAATGAACAAAAATTTTATAGTACATAATGGTAAAGCCATTTCTGGTTACAGCACAGATGGCAATAATTATTTTTTAGTTTCAGATAGTAAAGAATCACTAAAAGAGGGGTATAAAGCAATAAAAGAAGAAATTATTGTATACCAAAATTACAATACTGGAGAAATAGAGAAAGGGTATCTAGTCACTTATAAAAAATTAATACCCAAAAACGAAATCGAAAAAAAATACCGTATCACTGATACTGCATTAATCAATGGAAGAGAATGTGAAATCTTCCAATCAAGTGACGATAATTTTGATCAACCTGACTCATGGATTACTATTGTTACTGATGATGTGGAGTTTTTAAAAGCAAATAATATCTGGGAGGGCGCTGAAGTTGTAGATAATCAATACGGCCACCGTTTCTACCACTCTTCTCGAATCCCTGTCAGTGAGGTTACAATTTTAAGGACAAGAAAAGATTTACCAATTGACTAGAGAAAGGACATCGTATTGGAATCAATTATTTTTACAATTAACAGCGATAAGATATTAACTATTGGAGATTTACTTCAAAGTGACATTTTTGAATGTATAAGCGTTGCTGCAAAAGATGCACAAAATACACCAAGTGCAAATTCTAAAATTTCACTTTTCCAATCTGTTCTTTTTGCAGTAAAAGGAAAATCAACATTTGGCTTTCGCCTTTCTTATGAAAGCTCTGAATATCAGCTTTCAATTTCAGAGTTAGCAACACCTTCTGATTGGACTGGTGCTTTAATGTTTTTAAACATGTTACTGGTGACTCTTGAGGTGAATACTGTACAAAGTCAAGGAAAAACATTTACACGTGATAGTATTTTAAACTACCGTTTCACACCTGTTCTTTTAAAAGCTATTAGTAAATTAGTAAAAGAACTTCAAGTTCACTCAGGTGTCCAATTATCAGGTATTAGACGACCTATTTTTATTAATCAGAATTACTTTGGACAAATTATTAATGTTCCTGATGACCAATTTTTGGATAGTTATGATAAACGACTAGGGCTGACCCAACAAATTAATGCTTATTTTTCAGAGCAACAAGTTTTTAAAATTGAACAAAACAACGATGAATTCATCCTTCCTGTCAATTATCTTAATAGCGAAGTGTTAACTGTTTTACCTGCAACACCTGAGTTAACATTTCAACATCAGAAACAGTACCAAGGTAAAAAAATGTTAACTCCACGTTTATTTATCATGGATACCAAAGGAAAAAAGCTTGCTGATGTTGGTTACGAAGAATTCTTAACATCATTAACTGATGGTATTTTTATGGTAGATGCCAAATCTGTTGCAGTTAAGCCACTGTCCAAAGAAAAAATCAATAGCTTACAATAAACTTTTCATAATATATATTTAGGCGCACAATGCGCCTATTTCTATAATCCTTTCTAAACAACCATTGACCAACTGGCCCTTGGAGCTGTTCAACTTGGCCAACTAGCTTTCGAAGGAATTGAATGGGGCGCAAGTCCCCTATTTAACCTAAAAACACCTCAATGGGTTAAAGATGATGTGACAAGTGCTGGAATGGCTATCCTTACCACAGATATTTTCATCAAACAACTCCAACACGGCGATATAGATGCTTGGAAAGCCGTTTATAAAGGCATTGAAAATTCTGCCAGCCAAGTATTTCATAATATCACCTCAGGAAACACTTTTGAAATCGGTGGCTACCTCTTCGATGTCGCCACACTTGTCGGCCCTGCTGCTGTTGGCAAACTCAAATACGTCGACGAAGCAAGCAACCTCGCTAAACTCGCCAAAACCGAGGAAGTCGCCTCAACCGTTGGTAAAGTTGAAGATGGGGTGAAAGTTTCTAAATTTGATAAATTGTTTGGGAAATTAAACAAAAAGAATATAAAATCTGTTACTTTTAATAATACAAAGACAATAAATAAAATAGATTTTGTAGTAACTGACATTAACGACTCAAAAGCCTTATCAATTCCTAAACAATTAAATGGCTATGAAGAATATGCTAATTTTCTTAAAGAGGTTGGAGATAGCAATCTATCACTAGAAGAAAAGGTAGAGAATCTACAAAAAGCATACTATCGTATTCAAGATAAAACCGATATTCAAGTGCCTATTCATGCTAGATATGTTAAATCAATTGAAAACGGTAGAGTAAATTATGATTGGCTAGGGAAGTTCGGTTTCCAAGAAGATTCTATTCAGGCAATCACACGAGAATCAGGATTGCCAGATATTTGGGAACGTTCAGGTTACATGGGAGGTGAAAACTTTTCTGATTTACCTCAAACTGGTCCTTATACAAA
>NZ_FNJK01000015.1 GCF_900104225.1 Streptococcus equinus
TTGTGCTGGAGCTGATGCTTGTTGTGCAGGTGCACTTTGTGCTGGAGTTGATGCTTGTTGCGCTGGAGCTTGTTGTGCAGGTGCTTGCGCAGAAGAATCAGCTGATGAATCTTGAGCAGAAGTATCTGTAGTAGTATCAGTTGTTGCTGTACCATTTTGAACAGCAGCTTGTGCTTGTGCTACAGATTCAGCTTGCGCTTGTGCTTCTGCTTGTGCTTGTGCTTCAGCAGCAGCTTGCGCAGCAGCAGCTTCGGCAGCGGCTTGTTCAGCAGCTTCTTTTTGAGCTACCAAGTTAGCACGTTCATCTTCAGCAGTTGCCAATTGAGCAGAAAGGTTCAATTGAGCAGCTTGCAATTCAGCTTGTTGTGTTGCCAAAGCAGCTTGGTTTTGTTCGATAGTTGCTTTGTTAGCAGCAACTGTGTTAATAGCTTCTTGGTTTTCTGCTTGTTTTTGCTCGATAGCAGCTTTGTCAGCTTCTTGTTCATCAAGCATTTTTTTGTTAGCAGCAACTACTTCACGAATAGCTTGAACGCGGTTAATAGCATCAGAAACTGATTTAGAGTTCAAGATTGTGTTGATGTAGCTAGTAGCTGAAGCATTTTTTTGTGCGTTACGAGCTTGGTTTTTCAAAGTTTCGTTACGAGCAACGATTTTACTTGAAAGAGCTTGAATTTCTTCGCTCAATTTTTGTGATTCAGCTTCAAGCTGTGCATTCTGTGCTTCCAAATCAGCTTGTTGTGATTGTAAAGAAGACACTTGGCTCTGAATAGCATCAACTTGACTTTGTGCTGCTGCTTGTTCAGATGTAAGGTTGCTAATAACAGCATCCTGTGCAGCAATTTGTGTATCATAATCGTCCGCATTTACAGTTACGGCCGCTGTCCCCAGTGTCACACCACTGACAAGAACAGCTGATAAAATTCTTTTTTTCATATTAATTAAACTACTCCTTTTTGATAAGACACTATTATTTTACCAAAAAATCACGCAATTAATATTACGTGATTGTTACATTTATGTTTTGTTATGGTAATCTAAGCGTTAAAATATACTTTTTTAAACAATTTCTGGAATATCAAATACAACAAAATATTAAAAATAAGGGTCGGCGTAAAACTATATGCTATAAAATTAGCCATTGATAACGTTGTCATACCCAATAAAACAGCTGCCGACTCACCAACAATTTCAAACAAAAACAAAACAATAATATAGAAAGTTAATGTTTGAAAATTACTAGCAAAAACGCTCTTAGTAATTTTATTAGTAAAAATTACTAAAATCGGTAGAAGAAAAACTACTAACCCGATTCGATTCAAATAGTAAATGTCATAAAGAGCCCCTAAGATTAAAGTACTAAATAAAACAAAATACTTATTTCTGTCATGATAAAAATCAATAATTGCCAGCAAAAGAAGATGGCTACTAATTGTTACATGATATGAAAAAATTGAGCTCATTAAATAGGAAAGTTGACCATCAATCAACATCAAGAGAAAAAGCAAAAAAAGTAAAAAATATTTATTTTTAAAAAATGCCACTTTAGTCACCAACTATTGTTACATATGAAATATCAGAAAAATCAGCAGCAGGTGTCACATAAACAACACGCTCCAAATTTTTTGAACTATTCTTCACACTTGAAACAGAACCAACCGTAATATTTGCAACAGTATCACCATCAAGACCGCTCGTCACAACGCTATCACTCTCACTAATATCAGTAGAAGAATTAAGATTTGAAACAACAAAACACTTCTTATTAGAATCATAAGACTCTAAAATTCCAAAAACATCACCTGAAGCAGTTGAAATTTTAACAGGTATACTGAAATCTGAACCATTGGCTAAAAGTGCAATACTTGATGTAGTTGAATCAACATCAGTAACAACACCAATAAGACCACCATTCGATAAAGCAAGCATCTTCTTAGTAACATTATTATTTTTGCCTAATTTGACAGTTAAAGAATCATACCAAGAAACTGGACTACGAACAATAACTTTTCCTGTAGCAGAAAACTGAGTAGTGATAGATGATGATGCATTAATAGCATTATTTAATTGATCATTCTCAGATTTTAAAGAATCAATTACTTCACTTTGATTTTCGAGCTCTGCAACCTTTTTCTTCAATTTTTTATTTTCAGAATAAGTATCAAAAAGATCATGAATATCCTCATTAAGAGAATCTAAGGATCTAAAAGGAGCAGAAACAACAGAATCCACTCTGGCTACTATACTCCTAATTGGAGAAGTTAAGCCAGAAACAACTCCCTCATTCTTAAAAAGGAAAGCCAAAGAAAATGAGAGAAGCAATAAAATCAACACAGCGAAGAAAACGAGACGAGAGATTCTTAATTTTTTCAAGATCGTGCACCAACTAACTTAGAATATAAAAATAAAACGAGATATCAAAAGATAATCTCGCTTGAAAAATAGCACGGAGAATAAGGGATTCGAACCCTTGCGCCAGTTACCCGACCTAACGATTTAGCAAACCGTCCTCTTCAGCCTCTTGAGTAATTCTCCATTCCATGTATGGGCACAAGTGGACTCGAACCACCGACCTCACGCTTATCAGGCGTGCGCTCTAACCAGCTGAGCTATGCGCCCATGAAACTTGGAATAACCAATATAAATAAAATAAAAAGCGGGTGACGAGAATCGAACTCGCGACAACAGCTTGGAAGGCTGTAGTTTTACCACTAAACTACACCCGCATTTATTAAATTTTAATGGCGCGAGACGGAATCGAACCGC
>NZ_FNJK01000003.1 GCF_900104225.1 Streptococcus equinus
GTCACTGACAGATTTATCGTTTCTTTGACAGGTTACTTCCGTAACCCGCACGTTTGGTTCGTATTGTTCAGTTTTCAAAGGTCTTTGTCTCATCAGAGACAACTTCTATATTCTATCAAATTTAAAACTTGTTGTCAACACCTTTTTCAAGAAATTTTCAAACTCGTTTCAAACTTGTTACCGCTGTCCTCTCGAACAACAGCTATATTAGTTTAGCATTTCTATCACGCTTTGTCAAGAACTTTTTTAAGTTTTTTTAAAGCCTTCTGAAATGTTTGCTGCCTCAAACAACAGCTTATTTAGTATACTAAACTTAACTTTCACTGTCAACACTTTTTTGATAGTTTTTTGATTTATTCTTGCTACTATTTTATAGCCCATTTTTAAGCTCGTTTTACGCGCATTTATATATTCTCTATATTTTACATATCAATATATAAAAAGAAGGCTCAGAGAGCCTTCTTTTGCCTTTTACTATAGATTATTCTTCAGAATCATCCATTTTTTCTTTCACTTCATCATATGATAGTGCATGTGCTTCCTCAGTATCATTTTCTAATTCTTCAGGTACTTTCCCTGTTTCATAGATAGATTTGATTTGAGCAGCATCTAATGTTTCATATTTAAGAAGTGCTTCTGCAATAAGTTTATGAGTTTCACGGTTATTGTTGATGATATCAACAGCTTTATCGCGTGCTTCATTTAGAAGGGCACGTACTTCATCATCAATCATTTGTGCTGTTTGTGATGAATATGATTTTTCTGGTGATACTTGGCCTGCCATTATAGCATGATTACCTTCATATTGAACAGGACCCAACTTTTCACTCATACCATATTCCGTTACCATTGAACGTGCCAATTGCGTTGCTTGTTCAAAGTCATTTGATGCACCTGTGGTTTGCGCATTAAAGATAATTTCTTCTGCAACACGTCCACCCATCAATCCAGCTAGTTGTTCTTTAAGATCAGATTTAGAGTGTAACATTTGGTCTTCTTTTGGAAGAGCAATCATGTAACCTCCTGCACGACCACGTGGTACAATTGTTACTTTATGAACGACACGTGCGCTTGAAAGAACTAAACCAACAATAGTGTGTCCAGCTTCATGGTAAGCAACCATTTCACGGTCACGTTGTGAAATCGTACGGTCTTTCTTAGAAGGACCAGCAATAACTCTATCTTCGGCTTCATCGATATCTGAAGCATCGATTTTAGTTTTATTACGACGAGCAGCAACAAGTGCAGCTTCATTTAGGACATTTTCAAGATCTGCACCAACAAATCCTGGTGTTTGCTGTGCAACAACTTTCAAATTGACATCTTCTGCCAACGGTTTATTTTTAGCGTGTACTCGAAGTATTGCTTCACGCCCTTTAACATCAGGACTTCCAACAAGAATTTTACGGTCAAAACGTCCTGGACGAAGAAGAGCAGGATCTAGAACATCGCTACGGTTAGTTGCGGCAATAACAATGATATTTTCATTTCCTTCAAAACCATCCATTTCAATAAGAAGTTGGTTAAGAGTTTGTTCGCGTTCATCATTTCCGCCACCCATGCCAGCACCACGTCGGCGACCGACAGCATCGATTTCATCGATGAAAATAATCGCACGCTCTGCCTTCTTAGCATCTTCAAATAGTGATCTAACACGACTCGCACCCACACCCACAAACATTTCAACAAAATCAGAACCTGAAATTGAGAAAAATGGGACGCCAGCTTCACCGGCAACAGCTTTAGCAAGTAAAGTTTTACCTGTTCCTGGAGGGCCTTCTAAAAGAACACCAGCTGGAATACGAGCACCAAGTGCTTTATATTTTTTCGGATTTTTTAAGAAATCAACAACTTCAACAAGTTCTTGTTTTTCTTCTTCAGCTCCAGCAACATCAGAAAATCTCACTTTAACGTCACCTTTATTTTGTGACTTAGCTCGATTTTTACCAAAACTCATTGCTCCACGAGCACCATTTCCGCCTTGATTCATCATCATGAAGAAGAAGACAATTACTAGGATAAGTGGAAGATAAGTTAATGCCAAAGATAGCCAAGCACCGCTTGAACTTTCTTGTTTGATATTTACATCAACATCTGCATCATCTGCCGCTTTAGTAAGTGTATCAATAGAAGAATCACTTGGTAAAATAATTGATGTAAACTCAGTAACTGATGTTGAGTTACTTCCTTCTAGGAAAGGAAGAGAAGCACTTGATTTTGTTTTTTTAGGTTTCGAATACTTACCACTTACTTCAATAATGCTACCGTTTGGCTGGTAAGTAATCGATTTAATATCACCCGCTTTAAGTTGCTTAACTAAAGTCGAGTAATTAATTTGTTGACTTTGTGTACTTGTTCCTCTCAAATAATATTGAAATGCGGTAATCGCCGCAATAATGACAAGAATATAAATAAAGGAATTTTTAACAAAGCCATTATTTTTGTTATTTTTCATATATTAACTAACGACTTTCTACTATTTTGAATAGATTTCTTCTTTCAAAACGCCAACATATGGTAAATTACGGTAACGTTCAGCATAGTCAAGACCAAACCCTACGATAAATTCATTTGGAACATCATAGCAGACATAATCAGCTTCGATGTCAACGACACGACCTTCTGGTTTGTCAAAAAGAGTTGCGATTTTTACTGAACTTGCTTTACGGTATTTAAACATATCACGAAGGTATTTTAGAGTACGTCCAGTGTCGATGATATCTTCGATAAAGACAACATCACGACCTTCAATATTTGTATCAACGTCTTTAAGAATTTTTACTTCACCACTGCTTTTTACTCCACCGTGGTAGCTAGAGACAACCATAAAATCAATTTCGACATGTGTATCGATATGTTTGATTAATTCTGCCATAAAAGGAACAGAACCTTTCAAAACACCAATTAATAGAGGATTTTTACCTTCATAGTCTTTTGTAAGTTGTGCGCCTAATTCTTTGGTTTTGGCAATAATCTCCTCTTCAGAATACAACACTTTTTCAATATCTTGTTCAAGCATGACATCACCTATTTCTAATTTTTTCAATATACAATTTGCCCTCCATTATATCATGTTTAGAGGGTTTTCTCAAATAAGTTTTATCAGCAACCTGAACAAAAATTATTTTTCCATCCTGTTCGCCGATAATGGCATTTGCACGTTCCTGACTTGGAATTTTTTCATCAATAAAAAGCCTGCGCAATTTTTTCGAAAAATCTCCAAAATCAATACGGTCCCCTTCCTGTCTCCGTCTTAAAAGAATAGGATGTAAACTGTAAACGGCTATGCCTTCCTTATCTTTGCCAGCAAATTGAAATCGATACTGACCATAATTGACTATGCTGTTATATTCTAGCATCTTTTGAACTAGTTCCCCATCGGTCTTAGGGCTGATTTTTTTCACTTGAAATGTTTCATAATCTTTAACTAGCCAGTAATCTGATTTCACATGATAGTTAGCATTAGATTTATTTATTAAAAGATGCAACATTTCCTCAAACTGTCCATGAGACACTTGCAATTCAGGAAAGTTTTCAAGGTAATTTTGAAAAAGAAGGGCTTGAACTGCGGGAGTCTGAGCTAAAAATTGAGAACAGTTTGTCGCCTCAATACCTTGTGTTAAATCTTGGAATGCTTGAAAGAGTTGTTGGCTTTCATGACCAAGATAGCGGAGAGCTTGTTTAAATTTAGGATTTTCTTCCTCTAGTACTGGAAAATAACGATTTCTAATACGATTCCTCAAGAAATCCAAAGAGTGATTGGTATCATCTTCAAAGTGAAAAATGTCAGGTAAATCCCTCTTCGAATAAGTCAAGAAAGGACGAATCAACTCACCGTTACCAAATGCATTAACTGGCTGCATTCCAGATAAATGACGCAAGCGACTACCACGTAAAAGACGCATAAAAATAGTTTCAGCTTGATCATCTGCATGGTGAGCCGTTACAAGAGCTGTATAATGGTGCTCATTCATCATCTCTTTAAAAAAACTGTAACGAAAATCACGCGCAGCTTTTTCAGAAAAAGTCCCCGAAAAATAAGCAACGTGAATTGGTACCTGATGTTTTCCTGCCCACTCGCGTAAATAAGCTTCCTCAGTATCTGACTCAATACGCTGTTTATGATTGACATGAGCAATAGCAATCTCTATGTCTAATTTTTTTCGATATATATACAAAAAGTGTAGCAGATTCATAGAATCTACTCCACCTGAGACAGCTATTAAAATTTTTTTATGTTTGGCGAAATATGCCTGTTTTTGAATTTCTTTTACTAATTTATCATACATAAGACTTCACTTATTTCAAAATGTTGTAAACGTCATTAGCGATATTTGAAATATCGTCGTAAGAAGCTTTATCTGTAAAAATTGACAAGATGAACGGTTGATTAGCATAAACGATAGCAACATCGTGTCTGTAATCATAAGCATCACCGATTTTGTGAGCTACCTGAACATTAATATCTTTAGAGATACGTGCATTATCAAATGCTGTTGATGATAGATATGAGATAATATCTCCATTTTGCTGATAGATAGCTTCCATTAAGTCAGCAGCGGTTTTAGATGACATTTCACGTGCCTTCATATCAAAATTAGTATTCGTTATAGCACTAATATCTGATGTGAAATGATCACCATATTGTTTGGCAATATAATAGCCTAAAATATTGGTTGCAACGTTATCAGAATTCTGACAAACAGCTTTTAATAAATCTTCAACGCTGTAATCTTTGTCATCAGCAGTTTTGCTAATTTTTCCGCTACCGCTTGGATTGTAAGCTTTAGCAAAAGTATTAACATCGGCAGTGTATTTTAACTTATCGTCCATTTTAACACTGCCATCTTGAATTTTTTCTTCAACGTAGTAAAGGGTCGCTAGCTTAGCAACACTAGCTGCATACATTGTCGTATCAGAATTAATCCCTGCTGTTTCTTGTGTTGAGAGTTGTTTAACGTAAATTGAGTAGTTACTTTTATTATATTTCTGATTAAGAACCTGCTGCACTTTTTCCATACGGTTATCTGTATCAGAAAGAGAGTCACTACTAATCCATCCTTTACCATCAACTCTATAATAAGTTCCATGATAAGTTGTCGCTTTTTGAGAAACGGTAACTGCTGAATAAGCATTTAAATCTGTTTTTACTTCCTGAGTTCCAACAACATATGGTGTTTGATAAACTTGAAAATCATCCTTTAACCAATAATTTTTTGACACTGTTTCCTGACTAAGAATGACATCATCATAAATTAATTGATGACTAGCTTCAATATAATTACCATCAGATAACTCAAATACTGGTTGTGAATTATCATTGATTAGAATTCTATCAATATCTAATTGGCTATTAGCAGCAATTGTTCTTGAAGCAACCGTCAAATTACTATCTTTATAAACATCACTGGTTTGGGCAAGGACAGGATTTGATGGTAAAGCATCAAAGTAAGTTGTCGATGCTGCCACACCAGCTGTCAATTGGTATTTTGCTGCATTACTTAAATCAACATTTTTTTCGGTACTAACAACAGAAAGAGAAGTCAAGAAAAATGGTATTAGCATCACTGCGAATAATCTTTTCATTGGCTCCTCCTTTCATTATTTTTCAGTTGATTGGTGATTTTCTTCTCGTAATTTTTGATTTTTTTCAGCCAATTCTTCTAACTTCTCATCTGAATAAGCTAGAAATTTTTCAATAGTTTCGATTAAATTTTCCATATTATTTTGGTAATAGATTTGGCAATGGATAAACCGTTTCGCCTGAACGTGATAAGTAATACTTAGCACGAGCATACTTCTCAACATAATTTTCATCTTTCAAACGATTAGCCAAAACTTTTTCAGCATCCGTTTCAACGACCAGATTGTTATATGTTTTCTGAAGTGAAACAACTTTATCCTTACGTTCTTGTAAAGTTTGATAACTTTTGACAAGGTTGTAAGTTGGCAAAATAAACAATAACATGACAACAATTAAAATCCATCCCATAAAACGATTGCGTTTGCGATTTTCTTCTTCTATGTAACGTTTTTTGGTATTTTCATCATTGATGTATTGATTATTTAATTGAACGATATTAGGCTTCTCCATCCGCTTCTATCCTTGTTTCATTAATGATTTCGTACATTTTAGTTGCATCTTCTTTTTTAGTACTGTCTTTCATTTCTAAGACACGTACAGTCAACAATTTATTTCCAAAACGAATTTCAACTTCGTCGTTAATTTTTAAATCAGTTGATGATTTAGCTAAGATACCATTTACTTTGATACGTCCTTTGTCAGCTACTTCTTTAGCAACTGGACGACGTTTTATAATACGGGATACTTTTAAATATTTATCTAATCTCATAATATTTTACCTCGCAATCTTTTCTATTTTATCACTTTTTTTCAGAAAATAACTGTTTTCAATATGTTTGTTAAGATAATGTAATAAAAAGAGAGCTAATGCTCTCTTAGTAACATCTAAAAAATTATCAATAAAAAATCACAGTAGAAACAATTGTACCAGCAAAAAAGATAATAAATACAATCACTAGCAAACTTGCCACAAACCATAGTTCACTTAAAAGACTTGTTTTTTTATTCTTATTAGGATTTAAGAAATTTAAAATATCAGCATAAGTCTGAAGTTCTCGATTTTTTAAAATATAAAATATTTGAAAAACTGAATAAGCAACTGGCATAGCTAACAGCCAGAGAATTATAGACTCTTGTACTGAATCAAGTAAATAACGTGTGGGTACTGCTACCGAAAAAAGAAACCAAGAAATTCCTCCAATAATGAGCCATTTCTTAAGCTGCGACTGGTCAACTTGATGTTTCATAATCTCAACATCCCCTTTGATTAAATTATCTAAAGTAACATCAAAATAGGCCGCAATCAACAAGAGTGAATTGATATCTGGATAAGTTTTACCACGTTCCCAGTTGGAAATTGTTTGACGTGAAACATAGAGCTTTTCTGCCAACTCTTCTTGAGAGAGATTTTTTTCCTTTCTCAATTCAACTAATCTGCGTTCAAGTTTCATTTTGACCTCCTTGATAATGCCAGTCTAAGCTTTATCAAAAACTTTACCATAAAGCTACTTTGACAAACTAGCATTTCATTGACAAAAGTCTTTGACAGCTAGTCTTGTTGTATTTTTCTGGCTTTGATTTCAGCTAGCATGCTACCAAATTTTTGAAGTTCTTCTAGGATTTCGTAATCTTTCTTTCCGCGAACATTAAAGGTAATTTCAATTTTACCTTGATTTTCACCAATACGGGCTTTCAAGTCTGTTTTAGAAAGAGCTTCAAAATAATCTTGTGTCAAGTAATGTTGTAACGAAACTTTCTCAAAACGTACCAATAAGTTGTTATCTTTACGCTCTACAAGTTCTGTAAAAGCATTATCCATATAAGACTTGACCAAACCAATCTCAAGTAAGTAGGCGACTTGGTCAGGGTATTCGCCAAAACGATCAATCAATTCATCTTGTAAACTTTGATAATCTTTCTGGCTTTCAATTTCACGAATGCGTTTGTAAATTTCAATTTTTTGACGTTCATCATCAATATAATCGCTTGGTAGATAGGCGTCAATTTGAAGATTCATCTCAGCATTACTCTTACGACGCGCTTGGGATTTTCCTTGTTTCTTAGCAATCGCTTCTTCTAATAATTGAGAATACATCTCAAAACCAACGGAATCAATAAAACCACTTTGTGAAGCACCGAGAATATTTCCCGCACCACGAATGGATAAGTCACGCATAGCAATCTTAAATCCAGACCCCAACTCTGTGAATCCTTTAATGGCATCCAGACGTTTTTCAGAAACCTCTGTCAAAATCTTGTCTGGGCGGTACATGAGGTAGGCGTAAGCAATGCGGTTTGAACGCCCAACGCGACCTCGAAGTTGATACAAGGTTGACAATCCCATGTGATCAGCATTTTCAATAAATAAAGTGTTCACATTCGAAATATCGACACCTGTCTCAATGATTGTTGTCGCAACCAGAACATCGTAAACACCGTCAATAAAATCCATGAGCGTATTCTCAAGTTGAATTTCACTCATCTGACCATGAACAAAACCGATGCTTGCTTCAGGCACCAATTCTTGTAATTCAGAGACTTTTTGGTCAATGGTGTCAACTCTATTGTAAACATAGAAAACTTGACCTCCACGATCAATCTCACGAATAATAGCTTCACGGATTAAACCAGGGTTAGTTTCCAAAACATAAGTTTGAACAGGATAACGGTTAGTTGGTGGTGTTTCAATAACTGATAAATCACGAATACCCAACATTGACATGTGAAGTGTTCGTGGAATTGGTGTTGCTGTTAACGTCAAAACATCAACTTTAGTCTTAAGTTCTTTCAGTTTTTCCTTGTGTTTCACACCAAAACGTTGTTCTTCATCGATGATAATCAGACCTAAATCAGCAAACTCAACATCTTTTGATAATAGACGATGTGTTCCGATAATAATGTCAACTTGACCTGTTTTCAATTTTTCTAAAGTAGCTGTTTGCTCTTTTTTACTTTGGAAACGGCTAAGCACATCAACTGCTACAGGGTAATTATCAAAACGCTCTGAAAAGTTCGTATAGTGCTGTTGAGCAAGAACGGTCGTTGGTACCAAAACAGCTACCTGCTTATGGTCCTTAACAGCTTTAAAAGCAGCACGCATGGCAACTTCGGTTTTACCAAAACCAACATCCCCTACCAATAGACGATCCATTGGTTTAGCTTCTTCCATGTCATGCTTGATTTCCTTAATAGAACGAAGCTGATCTTCAGTCTCTACATAAGCAAAATCGTTATCAAATTCCTTTTGTAAGTCATCATCTGGTGAAAAAGCAAAACCTTTTAGTTGACTGCGTTCAGCATAGAGTTTCAACAAATCATCTGCAATGTCTTCGACTTGCTTAGAGACTTTTTGTTTTGTTTTTTGGAAACGGCCGTCATTTAATTTGTTAATCTTAGGCTCTTTACCATCTGCCGAAACGTATTTCGATAGATTTTCAATTTGTTCTACGGGTAATGAAATCGTTGAAGAACCTTGATATTGAATCGTTAAATAATCACGGTGCACACCATGAATTTCAATGGTTTCAATACCTAAAAATTTACCAATACCATGAACGTGATGAACCACATAATCACCCTTAGAAAGTTCATTGTAGTCTTTCAAACGCTCTGCATTACTGATATTTGAACGACGAATACGACGTTTTATCTTTTTATGGTAAATTTCATGTTCCGTAATTAAAACAAGCTTTTCATCAGCAAAGTAAAAACCGTTTGATAAATTACCAACCACTAGCTGCGCTTGATGTTCTTGTAAATCACCCGCATCCGCTACTGGCAAATCTAAACCATACTCTTGCAAGTTTTCTTGAAGACGTTCTAGACCATGCTGAGTATCTGATTGAATTAAAATTGTTGCTTTAGATTTTTGGTAACGATTAACCTCATCAATCAACAAAGGAAATTGATTGAAGAATTCTTGCATTGGGTATTGTGTGAAATTGTGAAGCTTATCAAATTTTAGATTTCCCAAACCCTTATGGAAGTTTGAAAAGAAGGTTGCTGGCTGATACTGACGCAAATTTTTATAAATATCAGCAAAGTAAACCAAGCTTGACACTGCTTTACCACGTTGTAAATCTTCTGTCAACAAGTTTGCAATCTCTAAATCAAACTTGGCATTACGATCAACAATCTTTTGATAGTCATCAAAAAAGACAGGAGTTCCTTTAGGAATATAATCTAGAAGTGTCCACTGCTTAGCATAAAACAGTGATAAAAATCGTCTAATATCTTGATGTCTGTAGTGCTCTTGTGTTGCTGCATAAAGCTCGCTCAAATAAACCTCTTGCTCTTCTTTTGCATTTTCTAAAAACTTCTCAAATGCCTGGCTAGCTCTAGCATAATCCTCTTCTGATAAGATTAACTCATCAGCTGGATAGATTGTTACTTGTTCAACATTGCTAAGAGATTTTTGAGTCTGCGCATCAAATTGACGAATGCCATCAACTTCATCACCAAAGAACTCTAAACGGTAAGGATAATCTGCTGTTATCTCATAAATATCAATAATATCGCCACGTCGACTAAACTCACCAGGGTTCAAGACTTGAGAGACTTTTTGATACCCAACATTTGACAACACCTTTACAACCTTGTCAAGATTGTAATCCTCACCGACAACAAAATGTAATTGACTTTCAGAGTATGTCTTAGGATTTGGTAACAAAACACGTGCCCCAACTAGACTTGTTATCAAGATACCAGATTGATTATTATCCTGTAAAAAATTTAAAGCCTCTAGGCGCGAATGAGCTTTATCCATTGATGCAAAAATAAATTCTGCAGCAGCAACATCATCCGCAAAAAACGTGTAAACATTGTCCTCACCAATCAAACCAGATAAATCACTAGCTAATTTTTCAACCTCGTTTTGACTTGATGTGACAACTACTATTTTTTCTTCATTAGCCTGATAAGCTGAGGCGATAGCAAGAGCTTTACTTGCTCCTGATAATCCCATGACAAGTTGTCTCCCAAGAGTAGACACACCCCCATGCCATGACTGAATCAGCTTATTTTGACTAAATAAATCAATAATATTCATAGACTTACCCATTAAATTTTTGCATTGTTTTTACAAAATCAGCTTCCTGTAAGTAAAATTGAACAGCATCATTAACTTTTTCAAGTGTGTTAGTAACAGTGATATAGTCGTCTTTGTCAAATTTTCCAAGAACATGATCGACAACTGAGCGACCTTGCTTAGGACGTCCAATACCCACTTTAATACGGTCAAATGCCTGTGTTCCTGTGTGAGCAATAATAGACTTAATACCATTATGACCACCAGCTGAACCTTTTTGACGGAGACGAATACGCCCAACTTCCATATCCAAATCATCATAAATTACCATAAAATCTTCAATAGCAATATTATAGTAAGTCAGCAAAGCGTGAACTGCAATTCCTGAATTATTCATAAAAGTTGTTGGTTTAACCAAGTAAACTTTCTCTCCGTTTATAAAACAAGAACCTACCTCAGCTTTAAAATTCTTTTCTTCTGAAAAAGTCACATTCAAATCTTTGGCTAAACGGTCAATTGCCATAAAGCCAATATTGTGTCTTGTTTCGTGATATTTACTGCCTGGGTTTCCCAGACCAACAATCATTTTTACCATTATTTTTTCCTTTCAAATGCCAAAAGGGCTGGAAAAACTTTTTCCAACCTCATTTGATGTTTTATTATGATTTTTGCTTAGACGTTAAAGCGGAATTCCATGATATCACCATCTTGAACCACATAATCTTTCCCTTCTTCACGAAGACGACCTGCTTCTTTGACAGCTTTTTCAGAACCATATTTGATTAAATCATCGTAAGACATTGTAATCGCACGGATGAATCCACGTTCGAAGTCAGAGTGAATGATACCAGCTGCTTGAGGAGCTTTAATACCGCGTTTAAATGTCCATGCACGAACTTCTTTTTCACCCGCAGTAAAGTAAGTTCCAAGACCAAGCAAGTGGTAAGCTGCACGAGTCAAACGATCGACACCTGATTCTTTCAATCCAAGATCTTCAAGGAAGAATTCTTTATCTTCATCATCAAGTTCTGAAATTTCTTCCTCCGCACGTGCTGAGATAACAACAACTTCAGCATTTTCAGTTGCTGCGAATTCACGAATTTGTTTTACATATTCGATGTCGTCTGGGTTAGCAACTTTATCTTCATCAACGTTTGCTACATAAAGAACTGGTTTTGTTGTCAAAAGGAACAATTGTTTAACAATTTTTTGTTCATCTTCGGTGAATTCAATTGTACGAGCTGATTTTCCATCTTCAAGTACTGGCTTGATTTTTTGAAGAACGTTAAATTCTGCAACAGAATCTTTATCTTTTTGTGTACGTGCCACTTTTTCAACACGCGCATAGCGTTTGTTAACTGATTCTAAGTCAGCAAGAATCAATTCCAAGTTAATTGTATCAATATCAGCAAGTGGATCAACAAAAGCATCTTCACGCCCTTGTTCACGCATAACATTTTCATCATCAAATGCACGAACAACGTGAACAATAGCATCTACTTCACGAATGTTAGCAAGGAATTTATTCCCAAGACCTTCACCACGAGATGCTCCTTTTACAATACCCGCAATATCAGTAAATTCAAAAGTTGTTGGAACTGTCTTTTTAGGTGTGATAAGTTCAGTCAATTTTTGTAGACGTTCATCTGGAACTTCTACCATACCAACGTTAGGATCAATTGTCGCGAAAGGATAGTTAGCAGCTTCCGCACCTGCCTTTGTAATCGCATTAAAAAGAGTTGATTTTCCGACGTTTGGTAAACCAACAATACCTGCTGTTAAAGCCATATTTTATTAGTCTCCGTTAAATTTATTCAATCACAACTATTATAGCATAAAATTACTCAAAAAAGCCTGCTATATGCGCAGACTTAATGATTTTAAATATTATAATACTTTCTTCAACTTGCGTTCAAAATCATGACGACTCATCATGACAATATGATCACAATTAGTGCAACGAATTTTAATATCGGCTCCGATGCGGATCACTTCCCACTCGTTTGCCTTTTTACCAGTTGCCTTAACGGTACAAGCATGAGGTTTCTTCATTTCAACAAGACTTCCAATTTCGTACATGATTTCTCCTTTACAGATAAATATAACGCTTTTGAGGTGTTAGTGTCACTTCATCCAATGACACGATTTCACCATCAATCTCTACTAAACTTTTTTCAGGTGTCCTAATGGTCACCTCTTTATACGACTGATGCTGCAGATAAGGTGAGTATTCATGAATTTTAAAAACAAGACTTAATAAAACTAACACGCGTTCCCATAAAGTGTCACCCTTAGCATAAACACAATCTAATTGTTCTGAATAAGCTGTCGCATGTGGCCAAATCATCACACCACCACCAAAATAGGTATTATTGGCAAGTGAAAAGAAAAAGTGATTATTGACCTCAACAGATTCTCCCGACTCAGTCTCCAAGCAAAGCGAAGCAAAAGCAGGCTTCTTAATCAAACATTGAATGGCTGTTATGATATAAGTCAATTTTCCCAAATGATATTTATTAAGTCTAGCCTTTAGTTGTGACTGTTCAACATGATCAATGACCCAAGAAGCAAAACCAAGATCCAAACTATTTAATACCAGTCCGTTCTGGTAAGTATAAACAGTAATCTCTTTTGGTTCTTGCTTGGTAGACTCAATAAGACGTGTGAAATCTTTTTTCACTCCGAGAGCACGCGCAAAATCATTTCCAGAACCAAGTGGATAATAAGCAAAAGGAAGGCTAGCTGGCCAATAATATAAAATCTTTGACAAGGTGCCATCACCACCTAGAACTAACAATCTATCTTGATCACGCTGAAATGTTTCCAAAACGTATTTAACTTGATTTTTTTCATCATTTGGATATCGCGTTAGAAAAACAGCTATCTCTTGATTTAGCTTATTTTTCAACGTTGTAATAACATCTTTGGCACTACGATTTCCTGAATGAGGATTAGCAATAATATAAAGTGTCATATCAAGAGATATTATAACATAAAAAGCAAGAGCACTGTATAGACGGTGCCCTTGCTGGAGATTATGAAAAAGAAAAGTTTTAGGATGATTATAGTATACGAATTCATCCTTAAAGTTTCCTTAAAGATTTTTAGTTTGTGCGAACAGGTGTAATCAATTGAATGAAGTTTTCAGCATCATCACCTGGCATCAACGTAAAGGGACGTACTGGAGAGATGAAACGAATAACAACTGTTTCGCTCTTCAAAGCTTTAAGAGCTTCAATCAAATAAGTTGGGTTAAAGCTAATGGTTAAATCACTTCCTGATTGGTCAATGATATCCAACTCTTCGTTTACTTTACCAACTTCAGGAGAGTTAACGTGAGCTGATACGCTATTATTAACAATTTCAAGTTTCACAGTTCCGTTTTGAGTAGCATTTGAAATCAAATGAGCACGTTCCATTGCTGAACGAAGAGCAACTGTATTGAACGTTACTTCTGTTTCAAATGAGTTTGTCAACAAACGGTCCGTATCAGGATAATTTCCTTCTAGAAGACGTGTATAGAAACTAATGTAATCACTGCGGAAAAGCATTTGACTGTCTGAGAAGAATACTTCAACAGTTTCAATATCATCTGTAAAGACTGCTGCAAATTCACGTAATGATTTACTTGGAATAACAACATTAAAGTCATTTGACGTATTTTCTAAAGTCAATCTACGTTGACTCATACGGTGTGAGTCAGTTGCGACTGCTTTAAAATCTTTATGATCACTAAGTACCATATGAACACCAGTCAAAATTGGACGACTTTCTTGAAGACTGGCTGCAAAGGCAGTTTCAGTGATAATAGATTTCAATAATTTTGTTTCCAAAACTAATGGATTTTCAGTTTCCATTTCTTGAAGACGTGGGTAAAGATCTACGTCTTTACCTTTTAAGGTAATTTCTGATTTACCACTTGTCAATACGATTTGATGATGCTCAATTTCTTCAAAATCTAAAGTAACATCTGGAAGACTTGAGACAATATTAATAAAGAAATTTGCTTCTAATAGTACTGCACCGGGTGAAGTAATCAAAAGACCTGCATTTTCATTAGAAGTTGGAATAGTATTTTCAATTGAGATTTGTCCGTTTGAACCAGTTAAAGTAATGTTACTATTTTGAACTTCAATTTTGATAGTAGATAAAACTGGAATAGCATTCTTCGAAGAGATTGCTCTCTTGGTAGCATTCAATGCTTGAAGAAAGAAGGATTTATTAATTGAGAACTTTATCATGAGATAACTCCTTTATTTTATAAGTATTAAATTAGTAGTAGTAGTAGGTCTTGTTTAAACTGTTGATAACTCTCAAAACGCCTGAAAAATCACAGATCAAGAGTTGTTAACAACCTGTGGATAAATTGCATTGTTTTTTATTACTTATCCACAAGTCCTACTTAATCTTGTTTTTGATGGTTTCAATTTCGATTCGCAAACTATCATCTTGAGCCAACATATTTTTGATTTTGTTGTAGGCATGTAGAACGGTTGAGTGATCACGTCCACCAAATTCTTTTCCGATTTTTGGAAGTGAGTTATCTGTCATTTCACGAGCCAAATACATGGCTACCTGACGTGCTAAAACAATATCTTGTGTACGTTTGGTTGCCTTGATTTCTTTGACAGTAACACCGTAGAATTTACCAACTTGACTTTGGATTTCGTCAATTGGGATAACGGTCATTTTCGGACCATCTTGCTTACGTGCGCGAATAGCTTCAGCTGCAATATCTACGGTAATCGTTTGAACTTTTTTGATACTTGCTACAAGGCTGATATCTTTTAGCGCTCCCTCAAGGTCACGCACATTAGAATCAAACTGTCCTGCGAGATACTCGATAGTATCTTGAGGGAAAATGTAATCGTACTCTTGTGTTTTATTAGTCAAGATAGCTACACGTGTTTCAAAATCAGGTGGTGTGATATTGATAGTCAAGCCCCATTTGAAGCGCGTGACCAAACGTTGTTCGAGGTTATCGAGGTGATCTGGTGTACGGTCACTGGTCAGTACGATTTGCTTGTTGTTATCGTAAAGTGCATTGAAAGTATTGAAAAACTCTTCTTGTGTACCAGATAAGGTTTTTTTAGCTAATGATTGGATATCATCAATTAGCAAAACATCAAGATTACGGAATTTTTCTTTCAATTCTTCCATAGTGTCTAAACGAATATGAATAACAAATTCATTGATAAAATTTTCCGCAGTGATGTATTTGACACGCGCTTTAGGGTTGTTTTGCAATACCGCATTACCAATGGCGTTAAGCAGATGGGTTTTTCCAAGTCCAGGTCCACCCCAGATAAATAGGGGGTTATAAGTTGTCCCTGGTGCATCAGCAACGGCATAAGACGCAGAAAAGGCCCAACGGTTTTCATCACCTTGGACAAAGTTGTCAAAAGTATACTTGGTGTTCAAGTCTGAATCAACTTGTGGCAAGTGGCTTTTTTGTGGTGTTTGGAGAACTTGAGATGCCGTTTCTGCTACTGCTTGTTTTGCTAAATCTTCTTCAAAGACATAGTTAACTACAATTTCAGCATTATAAACCTCAAAACCAGCCGTTAAAATGATTGGTTTTAAATTTTTATCCCAAAACAGTTCTTTCATAGGATCCAGGTAAATTGTCGCCGTATTTTGCTCAATTTGAATTAACCGAGCATCTAAAACAAAAAATTCATAAGTTGCTTGTTTTAATTGACTTTTTGCCAGTTCAAGGACCCTATTCCAAAAAATTTGTTCATTTTCAGTCATAGTCATTTCCTTTTTGTGGATAATTCATAAATTATTTTAACATAAAATAAAAAAGTTTTCCACAACAGTGGAAATAAAAAATCCACACTGTTTATAGAAGTTTTCCACAGGTTGTGGAAAACAAAGAAAAAGGCCTAAAATCAATGATTTTAGCCTATTTTTCTTGTGGAAAACTATGAAATTGAAAAAGAGAAATTCACAAGCTATTTTAGCCTGTTGATAATTCTGTTTAAGTCTTCTTCAGACTGAAAATGTAATTGTAAGTCTCCTTTAAAGCCGCTTTTGGAAAGGGATAAGGTGACAGGAAGACCTAATATTTTTGAGAGTTCTTCTTCTTGATGACGGATAAAAATATTTTTTTGATTTGTTTTAGAAGATTTTTTCTTCTTTTTGCCGGATTTTACCAATTGCTCCAGTTTGCGAACACTAATTTCTTCACTTACTATTCTTTGATACCACTTCTGCTGTTCTTTTTCATCTTTAAGTGTTAGTAGCACGCGCGCGTGACCTTGAGAAAGGTCACCTTTTTCGACGGCTTTAGAGATACTTTGGGGGAGATTTAATAAGCGCAAGCAATTGGTAATGTAGGGGCGAGATTTCCCCATAAATTGAGCCAGTTCTTCATGTGTCATTTGATTTCTGTCTAAGAGTTGCTGATAGGCTTTGGCCTCCTCGATAGGATTGAGGTCAGAGCGCTGCAAGTTTTCGACGATAGCGAGCTGCATACTTTCTTTGTTAGAAATATCTTTAATGATTGCAGGAATTTCGCTTAGGCCAGCCATTTTAGATGCTTTTAGGCGTCTTTCTCCTGCTATGAGTTCATAACCAAAGATAGCTGATTTTCTGACAATGATAGGTTGGATTAGCCCATTAGCCTTAATAGAGCGAGAAAGTTCTTCTAATTCTTCTTGTTTAAATTCTAAGCGAGGTTGGTATGGGTTGGGAGCAATATCGTCAATATTTATTAGGTTAAGTGTTTCAATCATAGTTTCTCCTCTAAAAAATGAAGCTGAGAGAACCCAGCCTCATTAATTTTTATTCCTAAATTATTGATTTGATTAAGAGAGATCTTGTGTGGTTTTACTTAGCTTAATTGTTTCTGTTTTCTTATCAGTACCACGATAGAAAGTTACTTTGACAGAATCTCCAGTTGAATGACCGTAAAGAATACTTTGGAGGTCTGTGGTAGAGCTAACTTCTTTATCATCGATGGCTGTGATGACATCATATTTATTAAGTGTTCCTTCAGCAGGCATACCTGATTGAACAGAAGCTACAACGACACCAGCTGTAACACTAGTTGGGATATTAAGGCGACTAATTGTTGTTGTTGGCAAATCGCTTAGATTAGCCATTTTGATGCCAAGTGCAGGACGGATTACTTTTCCGTTTGCTTCCAATTGGTTGATGATTTTGACAACGTCGTTAGATGGAATAGCAAATCCCATACCTTCTACAGAGTTTCCAGAACCTGTATCTGATGTAGAAGAAATTTTACTTGAATTAATACCAATAACTTGACCTTCAACATTAATTAAGGCACCACCAGAGTTACCAGGGTTAATAGCTGCATCAGTTTGGATGGCATTAGTTGAGATAGTTTCACCATCGTCATTAGTCATTGTTACTGTACGGCTTAGGCTTGATACAATCCCTTGGGTTACAGAGTTCGCATAGTCTGTACCGAGCGGGCTACCAATTGCAACAGCAGTTTCACCAACAGTAATTTTATCTGAGTCAGCAAATTCAGCAACTGTTTTAACTTTATCAGAAGCAATCTTTACAACAGCAATATCAGAGTAAGTATCAGCACCTACTAAATCTCCGACAACTTTTGTACCATCAGAAAGCATGATTTCAAGTTGACTAGCACCATCAACAACGTGGTTATTAGTAACGACATAGGCAGAGTTGCCATCTTTTTTATAAATAACCCCAGAACCTTCACTTGCGATACTTAAGTCGTCATCAGAAGTATTATTATTGTTAGAATTTGAACCATCACCAAACATTTGGGCGTACAAATCATTTGATGATGTATTTGATTGGTAATTGATGACTGATACAACAGCTTCTCCGACTTTTTCGACAGCTTTTGTTGTATCATTAGAATTTGAATAATTTACTTTACTAGTTGTGGTTTTAATACTTGAACCACTAACGTTATTGACTGATACCCCAGTCAAATCTAAAACAAGTAGTGTCCCAGCTACTCCTCCAATAAAACCAACTAAAATAACTATTAAAGGTTTTAATAGTTTCTGGTAATTGACTTTTTTTAATTTTAATTTTTTCATGTCTCGACCTCCCTTTTTTATTCACAGATAGAATATAAAAAACGACTTAATTATACCTTAAAAGCCAAAAAAAATAAAGTAATCCACAGGTTGTGGAAAACTTTTTAAATATGTTTAAAAATCCCCCAATTAAGCGGATTTTAAGCTTGTTTATAGATTGTTAACATGTGGATAATGTGTGAAAAGCTTGTGAATATGTGGTAGAATAGAAAGCATGAAAGTAAAAATTATTGCTGTTGGAAAATTAAAAGAAAAATACCTAAAAGATGGTATTGCTGAATATGGCAAACGCATGAGTCGTTTTGCAAAATTTGAAATTGTCGAGTTACCGGATGAAAAAACACCAGATAATGCTAGTGATGCGCAAAATAACCAAATTATGGAAAAAGAAGGTGAGCGCATTTTAGCAAAAATATCTGATCGTGATTATGTTATTGTTTTAGCGATTGAAGGGAAGCAACTCCCATCAGAAGAATTTAGCAAAGTGATTGCTGAAGCAACTTTGAGAGGATATTCAGATATTGTATTTGTCATTGGAGGAAGTCTTGGGTTAGCTGATAAAGTTAAAAAACGTGCTAATCTTAAACTAAGTTTTGGTTTATTGACACTACCCCACCAATTGATGCGTTTAGTTTTGGCAGAACAAATTTATCGAGCTTTTATGATTCAACAAGGAAGTCCCTATCATAAGTAAAATAAATACGTAGACAAACTCTCTTAGCAGTATAACTATTGTAAATTTAAAGTGTGTCTGTCGACTTGAATAAACTCTTAGAAATGCTGGGACAACGGTATTTCTAAGAGTTTTTATTTTTTAACAAAAAGAAAAAAAGATTGAATAAAAATATCCAAAATGGATTTTTTCATTAATCTGAAGTTTTCATTGGAGGCTCTCTTTTATGAGCCTAAAAACTGAAAAGTAAATGGCTAATTTTGAAAAAAATCGATTTTTTACTAGTCCTAATTTTTCGTTACTGACCTAAAACGGGCTATGACAACGTACTCTCCTACTAACTACCGCGTATTACTGACTATAATTGCATAAAAGATAGGTTGAGTATTTTTGACTCAACCTATCTTTTTCGTTTCATGTGAAACATCAATGATATAAAATAAAAAACCGGCTAAAGCCGGTTAAAGATTTGATCCCAGCAGGATTCGAACCTGCGACCGTTCGCTTAGAAGGCGAATGCTCTATCCAGCTGAGCTATGAGACCATATCAACTTAATCATTCTATCAAAATAACAGCTTTGCTGTCAACTAAAAATCGTACTTTAACCTATGATACTAGCTATTTAGAAGTAAAAAAACAAGTAAACTAAAAAATACTTTTTAACTGGTAAACTCTTCTCGATTGTTTACTAATGGTTACTCTATAAAAGCCTATAATATCAGGCTTTTTCACACGTTAAAATTATTTGAATTTTTTGGCGATAGTTTAGTGCAAAAAAACTTCAAAAAAAGTAAAAAAAATTGAAAAAAACTATAGACAAAGAAAAAATATCTGCTATAATAGTATAAGTGTTGAGGGGAAATCCTAAAACTTCTGGTCCGTTGGTCAAGGGGTTAAGACACCGCCTTTTCACGGCGGTAACACGGGTTCGAATCCCGTACGGACTATAAAACTACTGCTTAGCAGTTTTTTTGTTTATCCGGCATAGCTCAGTTGGTAGTAGCGCATGACTGTTAATCATGATGTCGTAGGTTCGAGTCCTACTGCCGGAGTGATAAGACACCTTCCTAAGTTTTACTTAGGATTTTTTATTACTCAAAAAGGCTAGAACATTTGTTCTAGCCTTTTTTTGTTGTAATCTCATAAATACTAGGTTCTAAATACTTTTTTTCGTTTTCTAGTGATAGTGTAGATGATAAATAATGTGATACCAATTAGTGATAAAACGACACCTTCTTTAAATCCTGTTGGAACATAAGTTAGGATAACTTTTCCTTTTCCAGGTTTCACATCAACCTTCATAAAACCATCTTGAGCTTTTGATAGGGTGATTTTTTTACCGTTTTGAGTAGCTGTCCATCCTTTATCATATGGAATGGTAAAGAAGAGCGATGAGGCTCTATTAGCTTTATAGGCAGCTGTTACGGTATTTTTATGAGTTGTTACTTTGACATCTTGATTATCAATGATAGACATAGCTTTTTGATAATTCGCTAAATCAAGTGCATAGAAGTTGGGTTGATTGAATGATACTTGATTGTTTTCAGGAAATGTAAGTGTTACATGTAAAACTTGACTATCTTCAAAATAACCGAGATCAAAGAAAGTATAGGCATTATCAGTCGTATAGTCTACTGTTTTACCGTTGACAGTGATTTGTACCTTTTGGCTGTTTTCATTAGAAAATGTGATATTGGGAACACTAACATAAAGTTGAGTATTAGGAGCTACGGTTAAATCGTAATTGGCATGTGCATTTAATTCATCGTCATTACTTGATGTTACACGGCCGTTTAGAAGATTAGCTCCACCTGTTAATTGAGAAGCTACACGAGTAAAGTATCTTTCAGAAAGACCAGTTAAATTGTTAATTAAGTTGGTTTGGTTGTCAAGTGTGTTGACACTGAAGTTGACATCATTGTAAATGCCATTTGTTAAGATAGCAAGTTGGCTAGCATATTGATTTTCATATAATGACGTATCGCCCGAACTAGCTTTATAGTGAAAACCAAATTTATTGACATCCGTTTCAGAAAGATTATATTTTACAGCAAATAAACTATCCATCAACAAGGTATTGTTTTGATAACGAAGATTGAGATTGGTTCCTGTTGATTTAAATCCTAGGCGATCTAGTGTACTACTAGAAGTGGTGTTTCGAATAGATGAAAATTGGGAAATACCATGGTAATTATATTTCATACTATCGTTACCTGTTTGAGGAAGTAATTCTTCTGTACGATAGAAAGTGGTGTTAAGTTTATTGTTTTTTTGGATGAGTTGTTCAGTATCTGTCAAATGAAGTTCATAACTTTGACGTGATGGAAATACCCATTCATTATTTAATGCAGTAATCTGGTAATAAGTGTTTAGGGATATTTCAAATAATGTAAAGAGAAGTGTAAAGCTGACAAATAAGTTAAAGGTTAGGTACTGTTTAGCGTAGCTAATCAATATAATGGCATAAGCTGTTAAGAAAGAAAGCGTAATAATGATTTGTGGTGCTTCTAAAAATTGATAATGACTTTTCAGTAGCGTTGTAGCTAAAAATCCAACGACTAGAGGAATAATTCCAATAAGATAGTGTTTAACAGTTAGTTCTTTGAGATGTGATAAGGTCTCTGCTGCTAGAAGGATAATAATTATTGAAAATGTCCAAGAGTAACGGTGAAGGAACATATTTGGTGAATGCATTCCTTGCCACATTAAATCTAAAGGCTCAAGGTAAAAACTTGCAATAATTAGCAGCAAAATAACACCGTAGGCTAAACGTGTCTGCCATTTGATTGACTTAATTGTAAAGAAAATAATGGCTAAGATTAAAGGGAAAATTCCTACATAAATCATAGGAATTGAGCCAAATTTAGTTGTGTCATAAGAGCCAACAAAGTTTTTGGCAAATAAATCAAGAAACCATGAATTTTCTGTAAACCATTCTGTAAAGGTAGAAAATTTCTCTCCGTGTGTTGACAGGTCCAGGTAAGTTGGCAAGAGCATTACACAGCTAGATAGTCCAGCTAAGGTTGACACAATTGTAAAGTCTATAAATTGGCGTCCAATCGTTTTCCAGTGCTTTTCTTTGCTTACTTGAACGAGAAAATAAAGGACAAGGAAAATGGCAACCATAAAACCAAAGTAGTAATTTTGGATAAAGAGAATGGTTAAGGTAATGTAATATAGGACAAATTTTTTCTGATCTAGTAATCGATGAAGTCCAAGAATGATTAGAGGTAAGAGGATAAAAACGTCTAACCACATGTTAATCTCAATTTGGCTAACAGCAAAACTCATTAGAGCATATGAGGTTGACAGAATAACAGTAAATGATTTTAATACCTTTGGATAAAGTTGACGAAGACTATAAAAACTAGATAATCCCATGCAGGCAACTTTTAATAAAGTAAAGAGATAAACAGCATCTGGCATGCTCTTTAAGCTAAAGAAGTAGACCAAAGGTGAGAAGAAACTTCCAAGATAATAACTAATTAGAGCATAAAAATTTAAACCGAGTCCACTTGTAAAAGTATAAAATAGACTATCTGAGCCATGTAAGATGTTTCGTAGATTTTCAGCGAAAATAACATACTGATGAAAACCATCACTAGCTAAAATAGTTGTCTCACCGTTTAGGGTAATATCTTCAGCTAAAAGAGCTAGAAATAAGATAATGAAAGGTAAACAGAATGCTGTTAGGTAGTAAATGATATTATTTGTTAGTTTAAAAGATTTTAATTTCATAATGTTAGTAAGACAGGTTGAGATAAAAATCCCAACCTGTTTCTTTTCTATAATCTAAAGTATTGTAAATGTCACAATAAATTATGACAGAGTAATTAGTCTTTCCAGAGTTCTTTGACTTTTGCTTGAACTTCTTCGTTTTCAAGAAACTCATCGTAAGTTTCATCAATACGGTCAATGACACCATTTTTAGAAATAACAATGATGTGATTAGCCAAAGTTTGGATGAATTCGTGGTCGTGACTAGCGAAGATGATAGATTCTTTGAAATCTTTCAATCCATCGTTCAAGCTTGAGATTGATTCCAAATCTAAGTGATTTGTTGGATCATCGAGGATAAGAACATTTGATTTGAGAAGCATCAGTTTAGAAAGCATCACGCGCACTTTTTCTCCCCCTGAAAGGACGCTAACAGATTTGTTAACTTCATCTCCAGAGAAGAGCATACGACCAAGGAATCCTCGAAGGAATGTGTTATCGTCTTCTTCTTTATCAGCAAATTGACGAAGCCATTCAAGGATTGATTCACCTGAAGCAAAATCACGTGAGTTATCTTTTGGAAGGTAAGAGCGACTTGTTGTAACACCCCATTTGATAGTTCCTTCGTATTCGATGTCATCCATCAAAGCACGGATAAGAGCCGTTGTTTGAATATCGTTTTGGCCGATAAAGGCTGTTTTATCACCTGGACGTAAGATAAAACTGATATTATCAAGAACGGTTTCACCATCAATTTTTACAGATAGGTTTTCAACTGTTAGAAGGTCTTTACCAAGCTCACGCTCAGCTTTGAAGTTGATAAATGGGTATTTACGACTTGATGGAACAATTTCTTCAAGTTCGATTTTATCAAGCATTTTCTTACGAGAAGTAGCTTGTTTTGATTTTGAAGCATTGGCAGAGAAACGAGCAACGAATTCTTGCAATTCTTTGATTTTTTCTTCTGCTTTGGCATTACGATCGGCTTGCAAGCGAGCAGCAAGTTCAGATGATTGTTTCCAGAAATCGTAGTTACCGACGTAAAGTTTGATTTTACCAAAATCAAGGTCAGCCATGTGTGTACATACTTTGTTCAAGAAGTGACGGTCATGGGAAACAACGATAACAGTATTTTCAAAGTCAATCAAGAAGTCTTCAAGCCAAGAAATTGATTGGATATCAAGACCATTGGTAGGTTCGTCGAGAAGAAGAACATCTGGTTTACCAAAAAGAGCTTTGGCAAGAAGGACTTTCACCTTGTCACCGTTAGCAAGTTCACTCATGTTTTGATAGTGAAGATCTTCTGGAATATTAAGGTTTTGAAGCAATTGTGAAGCTTCACTCTCAGCTTCCCAACCGCCAAGCTCAGCAAATTCGCTTTCTAATTCTGCTGCGCGGACACCATCTTCATCTGAAAAATCAGGTTTCATGTAGATAGCGTCTTTTTCTTTCATAATGTTATAAAGGCGTTCATTCCCCATGATAACAACGTCGATGGCACGTTCTTCTTCGTAGTCAAAGTGATTTTGACGAAGAACTGATAAACGTTCATCTGGTCCAAGGGAAACATGACCTGTTGTTGGTTCAATATCTCCGGCCAAGATTTTCAAGAATGTAGATTTTCCTGCACCGTTGGCACCGATTAAACCATAGGTATTTCCAGCTGTAAAGTTGATGTTAACTTCATCAAACAGTTTTCTATCGCTGAAACGTAGTGATACATCAGAAACTGTAAGCAATTTTTCACCTCATAATATTTATCTATAAGCTCATTGTACATGAAAAAGCCCCAATTTTCAATTAGAGAAGTGGGGCTTTGAGTTACGTTTGGGTTACATTGGTAAAATGGCATCTTTTTCGTCAAGTTTATAGTATTTTTTGAGGCTGAAGCCACGTCCCATAACTTGTGTGGCAGGCATAACAACGATGAACGCTGTTTTGTCGATTTTTTGAATATTTTTTTCTAAACGAGGGACTTCTTGGCGTGAGACGGTTGTCATCAGCATTGTTTGATGGTCACCTGAGAAACCACCAGTGACAGGAATTTCTGTCACCCCTCGGTCAGCTTGTGTTGAAATATAGTCTTTAATTAAAGCGTTTTGTGGTGAAATAATCATGATGTTGCGCGATGAGGTAACACCAATTTGCATACTATTGACAACATAACCAATGACTAACAAACCAATAATTGAGTACATGACTGTGTCAACATCAAAAGCAACAAATCCCATAGCTACACTACAACCGTCAACGATTGTCATGGCAACAGCTAGTGGGAGCGGAGTGTATTTATGGAGAATTTGTGTGATGATACCTGTACCACCAGTTGAAGAATTTCCCCAGAAAACAACTCCTAAACCAAATCCACAAATAATACCACCAAATAAAGCAGCAAGGAGCGGATTGTGGGTTAAATTTGGCAAACCTTCTGTTAATTTAACAAAAATAGAATAAATCCAAGAGCCATAGATAGTCTTAAAAAATGTCTCTTTTCCTAGAAAAAGAAAGCAAGCTAATAGCAATGGAACATTGGTAATCATAACGAAGTTACCAGGATTCCATCCAAATAAGGCCTTCAAACTAACAGCTAATCCAACAACACCACCAGAAGCAATATGGTTTTCAAGGAAAAAACTGTTAAAGCCAACAGCAGCAATAAAGGCTCCAGCAGTTACGAGCCCAAAATCAATTAGTTTTTTCTTCATATGTAGTCCTCTTTTTTATAACAAACGATTATATTATGGCAAAGAAGCCCTTTATCGTCAAGATTTTTAGTGGTAAAAAGAGGCTTACAAGCATTTTTCTCATTTTCTAATTTAATTAAGAAGCAAAATGTATAATTATTCTATCTTTACTGATAGGGGAGATTTAAGGGAAAAGTTAGCGTCAGCTTGACAAAGAGGCTATAATTTCATAAAATGGAGAAGATTCAGAAGAGTAATGTAAACGCGTACTTTTAGAGAGCTGATGGTGCTGAGAATCAGTAGTAAGCTTACATGAATGGGCTGATGATTAAAAAGAATAATCTTTACATTTATCGTGTAAATTTTTATATAGTGGTAAAGAGATGGTAGGATTCTCCTATCAATTGAGGTGGTACCGCGTATTGATAACGCCCTCACGTCGTTTTACGACGTGTGGGTGTTTTATTTTTGAAATTAATTTTGAGGTGATAAAATGGCAAAACCAATTATTTTAACAGGTGACCGTCCAACAGGAAAATTGCACCTAGGGCACTATGTTGGAAGTCTAAAAAATCGTGTGCTTCTACAAAATGAAGACAAATATGATATGTTTGTTTTCTTAGCAGACCAACAAGCTTTGACAGACCACGCTAAAGAGTCTGAAATCATCAGAGAATCAGTTGGAAATGTTGCATTGGATTACCTATCAGTAGGACTTGATCCAGCTAAATCAACAATTTTTATTCAAAGTCAGATTCCTGAATTGGCTGAGCTAACGATGTACTACATGAACTTGGTATCATTATCACGTTTGGAACGCAATCCTACAGTTAAGACAGAAATTGCTCAAAAAGGTTTTGGTAGCTCAATTCCAACAGGATTCTTGGTTTATCCAATTTCTCAGGCAGCAGATATTACAGCTTTTAAAGCTAATTATGTGCCAGTTGGAAATGACCAAAAACCAATGATTGAACAAACACGTGAAATTGTACGCAGTTTCAATCACACTTATAAAACAGATGTTTTGGTTGAACCAGAAGGAATTTTCCCTAAAAATGAAGCAGCTGGTCGTTTGCCAGGGCTAGATGGTAATGCGAAAATGTCTAAATCTCTTGGAAATGGTATTTATTTGTCTGATGATGCTGACACTGTTCGTAAAAAAGTAATGAGCATGTACACAGATCCTAACCACATTCGTGTTGAAGATCCAGGACAAATTGAAGGAAACATGGTTTTCCATTACCTTGATATTTTTGGACGTGAAGAAGATCAAGCAGAGATTGCTGCTATGAAAGAACACTACCAACGTGGTGGTCTTGGTGATGTGAAAACAAAACGTTACTTGCTTGAGATTCTTGAACGTGAATTGGCACCAATTCGTGAACGTCGCTTAGAATATGCAAAAGATATGGGTGAAGTATTCCGTATGCTTGAAAAAGGAAGCGAAGCTGCGCGTGAAGTTGCAGGGCAAACTCTTGCTGAAGTTAAAGCAGCTATGGGGATTAACTACTTCTAAAATCAACAGAACTCTGAGGCAAATGCCTTGGAGTTTTTTTGGTAATTAGTAACATGTGTTTTAAATGAGAATTGCAAAAATAATCAGTCTAATATAGGAAAGAATTTTTGGAAAAAAATTGAATTTAATTTATTGACAAATGATTTGAGCGTGTTATTATAGTAACAATAAAAAATTAGCTAGGGTTAAAATCCCCTACAAATATATAGAAAAGAGGGTTATTTAATGTCAAATTGGGACACTAAATTTTTGAAAAAAGGTTACACTTTTGATGACGTACTACTCATTCCTGCTGAAAGTCATGTTCTTCCAAACGAAGTTAACATGCAAACAAAACTTGCAAAAAATTTGACATTGAACATTCCTATCGTGACAGCGGCTATGGATACTGTTACTGACAGTAAAATGGCAATTGCTATTGCACGTGCGGGTGGTCTTGGTGTTGTTCACAAAAATATGTCAATTCAAGAACAAGCAGAAGAAATCCGTAAAGTAAAACGTTCAGAAAACGGTGTTATCATTGATCCTTTCTTCTTAACACCTAAACATTCTGTTTCTGAAGCAGAAGAATTGATGCAACGTTACCGCATCAGTGGTGTTCCAATTGTTGAAACTCTTGAAAATCGTAAATTGGTAGGGATTATCACAAACCGTGATATGCGCTTCATCTCAGATTACCATGCTCCAATTTCTGCACATATGACAAGTGAAGAATTGGTAACAGCTCCTGTTGGAACTGATTTGGAAACTGCAGAACGCATCCTTCACGAACATCGTATTGAAAAATTGCCTTTGGTTGATGAAGCTGGACGTTTGTCAGGTCTTATCACTATCAAAGATATTGAAAAAGTTATTGAATTTCCTAATGCTGCTAAAGATGAATTCGGTCGTCTTTTAGTTGCTGGTGCTGTTGGTGTTACTTCAGATACATTTGAACGTGCAGAAGCTTTGTTTGAAGCAGGAGCAGACGCTATTGTTATCGATACTGCACACGGTCACTCAGCTGGAGTTCTACGTAAAATTGCTGAAATTCGTCAACACTTCCCAGAACGTACATTGATTGCTGGTAATGTAGCAACTGCAGAAGGTGCTCGTGCTCTTTATGAAGCTGGTGTAGACGTTGTTAAAGTCGGAATCGGTCCTGGTTCAATCTGTACAACACGTGTTGTAGCAGGTGTTGGTGTTCCTCAAATCACAGCTATCTATGATGCTGCAGCTGTTGCGCGTGAATACGGTAAAACAATCATCGCTGATGGTGGTATTAAATACTCAGGTGATATCGTAAAAGCTTTGGCAGCAGGTGGTAATGCTGTAATGCTTGGTTCTATGTTTGCTGGTACAGATGAAGCACCAGGTGAAACTGAAATCTACCAAGGTCGTAAATTTAAAACATACCGTGGTATGGGATCAATTGCAGCTATGAAGAAAGGTTCAAGCGACCGTTACTTCCAAGGTTCAGTGAATGAAGCTAACAAACTAGTTCCAGAAGGAATTGAAGGTCGTGTAGCTTATAAGGGTGCTGTAGCTGATATCGTCTTCCAAATTCTAGGTGGTATTCGTGCTGGTATGGGTTATGTTGGTGCTGAAGACATCACAGCTCTTCACGAAAAAGCTCAATTTGTTGAAATGTCAGGAGCTGGCTTGATTGAAAGTCACCCACACGATGTTCAAATTACAAATGAAGCACCAAACTACTCAGTACACTAAGAAAAACTGATGTTATAGATATGATCTCTGATGAGTTGATAAACTTATCAGAGATTTTTTTGTTTAGACCTTTACAAAATGGTAGGTTATGTGTTAGAATATGTAACTATGTTCGCAAAAAACATGAAATTTTCTTTTACTTTTCTGAAAAAGCGTTTTCATAAAAAGCGAATAGTTAATTATATATTTACAACAGTGTAAACAACGTTTACTAATCTGTAAAACATAGCGTAAAGGAGAAAAAATGCAGGGTATTTTATTTGCATTGATTCCCATGATTGCATGGGGAAGTATCGGGTTTGTCAGCAATAAAATTGGAGGTAAACCAGATCAACAAACATTAGGAATGACTTTAGGGGCGCTTTTATTTGCCTTTGTTGTATGGTTGTTTGTTCAACCAGAAATGTCAGTAACACTTTGGGTTGTCGGAATCATCGGTGGTATGCTTTGGTCTATGGGACAAAACGGCCAATTCCGTGCAATGCAATACATGGGTGTTTCAGTAGGTAACCCATTGTCAAGTGGAGCACAACTTGTATTTGGTAGCTTGATTGGTGCCATTGTATTTGGTGAATGGAGCAAACCAGTTCAATACACACTTGGTATTATTGCTTTGCTTCTTTTGGTTATCGGATTCTATTTCACAAGTAAACGAGATGCTGAAAAAGTTGAAACTAGCGAACTTACTGACTTTGGTAAAGGTTTCCGTGCTTTGACTTATTCAACAGTTGGTTACCTTTCTTACACTATTCTATTTAACAACATCATGAAATTCGATGCTTTAGCTGTTATTTTCCCAATGGCTGTAGGTATGGTGCTTGGAGCTATTATGTTCATGAAATTTAACGTTAAATTTGAAACAGTTGTTATCAAAAATGCAATCGTTGGTTTGATGTGGGGTGTTGGTAACATCTTCATGCTTCTTGCTGCTGCTAAAGCAGGTCTTGCTATTGCCTTTAGTTTCTCACAACTTGGTGTTATCATTTCTATTATGGGTGGTATCCTCTTCTTGGGTGAAACTAAAACACGTAAAGAAATGCGTTGGTTGGTAATTGGTATTGCATGCTTTGTTCTTGGAGCTGTATTACTAGGAATTGTTAAATCTTACTAATTATCATTGACAACATTGTCAATTCAGTTGTAAACACACAAAAAAGCTGGCTTAGGCCAGCTTTTTTAGTTTTCTTCAATAGTTCCTTGATTAACAGTGAAAATTTTCAACTCTTCTGGGAGTTTTGAAAGGTGTTCAAGACTTGTCGTTGTGATAAAGGTTTGAACATTTTCAGCAATAATCATTTTTAACAATTCTGTTTGTCGGTAGTTATCTAGTTCACTCATAACGTCATCAAGAAGAAGGATTGGGTAATCACCAGTGACATTCTTGATAAGTTCAATTTCAGCCATTTTAAGAGATAAAATCAGACTACGGTGTTGTCCTTGACTACCAAAATTAGCAGGCATGTCATTGATGAAAAATTCTAAATCATCACGATGAGGACCTGCGCCAGTATTTTTTTTGAAAATATCACGTTTGCGATTCTTTTCCAATGCTTTTAAAAATTGTTCCTTGATTTCAGCTTTGTCCTGAAAGGGAATAGATGATAAATAGTGAATTTTCAAATGTTCCAGTCCATTAGAGATAGCATAGTGATACCGGTCAGCTTCTTTTTCTAAATTGGAAATAAACTCTAATCGATGTTCCATTACACGGCTACCAAAGTCAGCCAATTGTTCATCAAGAACGGCTAGAAAGTCGACATCAACTTTTTCAGCTGTTTTTAGGTAAATGTTACGTTGTTTGAGGACATGATTATAATTAGACAAATCAGACAGGTAAACAGGCTTGATTTGCCCTAAATCAATATCAATAAATTTTCGACGAAGACTTGGTGCCCCTTTAATGAGTTGCAAATCTTCAGGTGCAAATAATACTACTGTCATAACACCAACATAATCAGATAATTTAGCTTGTTTGAGGTGATTAACTTTAGTAACTCGTCCTTTACTTGAGAGGTTGATTTCTAAGGGAACCGTACCACTTGAGCGTTGTAATATTCCTGAAACCCGAAGTTCTTTTTCTTGAAAGTGAATTAGCTCTTTGTCTGTACGTGTGCGATGGCTGCGTGTTAAAGATAAGAAATAAATAGCTTCTAAGAAATTGGTTTTTCCTTGGGCGTTTTTTCCAATGAAAACATTAAGTCCAGGGGAAAATTCAAGCTCATTAGTTAAATAATTACGATAATTTTTTAACGCTATTTTTTGAATCCACATATTTAAGTTCCTGGGAAACGAACGGGTTTGCGTTCTTTATTTGAATTAGCTTTCTTTTTAGGCTGATTTTGTTTCTTATCTTTTTTATTTTTAGCGTTTAATTCTTTAACAATTGCAGCAACACGGGCTTTTTCAGCCATGGCTTCAAGGTGCTCTTCTTTTTCCTTTTCTGTCGGTGCGATAATATCAATAATGATACTATCCTCTGGAATGCTTACAACATCACCGATACGAATTTTTTTACCGCGGCGTTTTTCGTCTTCGCCATTGAAGAGAACGGTTGTTTCTGCTAGATAAGCTTTGATAGCACCACCACTTTGGATAATACCCAGTTCTTTTAGTAAAGCTTGTAAAGTAATATAGTCATCAAATAATTTGTATTCCATCGTTTTCTCCATTTTATAATTCAAGTAATTATAACATAAACGTGGTATAATTTTAGCTAATAAAGTGTTTTTAGTAAGGAATTTGTAATGAAAATAGTTGATGGTGTTGAATTACATCTAATCAAAAACGAAAAATTCAAAATGAACCATATTACTTTTCGGTTTTCTGGAGATTTTAATCAAAAAACGGTAGCACGACGTGTTTTAGTGGCTCAAATTTTAGCAACTGCCAATGAGAAATATCCGACTGCTCAACGATTTAGAGAGCGTTTGGCAAGTCTTTATGGAGCAACTTTGTCAACTAAAGTATCAACAAAGGGATTGGTTCACATTGTTGATATTGAACTGGCTTTTATGAAGAATCAGTATGTGATGACTAAAGAGAATCTTTTGGAAGAAGTTATTGAGTTTTTATATCAAGTTCTCTTTTCACCACTTGTGACGGTTGAACAGTACCAATCTAAGTTATTTGAGCTTGAACAAGCAAATTTGATTAATTATTTAAAAGCTGATAAGGACGATAGTTTTTACAGCAGTGAACTAGGTCTAAAAAAATTGTTCTTTACGAATCCAGCTTTTCAAACTTCAAAATATGGAACAGCAGAGTTAGCAGCTGCTGAAAATTCTTATACAGCTTTCCAAGAATTTCAAAAGATGCTTCGTGAAGATCGCCTAGACATCTTTTTATTAGGGAAATTTGATGATTATCGCATGTTACAATTATTTAATCGATTTCCTTTCGAAGATCGTCACAAAGATTTAGTATTTGACTACCAACAAGATTTTAATAATATTGTCCAAGAAAAATTAGAAGTTCGAGAGGTTAACCAATCGATTTTACAGTTGGGCTATTCCTTCCCAATTCGTTACGGTGACAAGGATTACTTTACACTGCTTGTTTTTAATGGCTTGTTTGGAGGTTTTGCACATTCACGCTTATTTACAGAAGTACGAGAGAAAGAAGGGCTTGCTTATACTATTGGAAGTCATTTTGATATCTTTACAGGTTTACTGAATGTTTACGCTGGAATTGACAAGAAAAATCGTAATCGTGCGATGCAATTGATTAATAAACAATTTTCAACGATTAAATCAGGACGTTTCTCTGAAGCACTTTTAAAACAGACTAAGAAAATGTTGCAGGTCAATTTGAGACTAGCTGAAGATTCTCCTAAAGTATTGATTGAGCGTTGTTATAATGGTCAATATTTGGAAAATCATTACAGTGTTGACGATATGATTGACAATATTGACAAAGTTAGTAAAGCAGATATTCTTCATTTGACAAAAAAATTAAAATTACAAGCACTATATTTTTTGGAGGGAAAGTAAATGACAAAATTAGTTGAGACAGTTTTCCCTGAAATTGGTGAAAATTTGTATACTGCCGTATTAGAAAATGGCTTGAAAGTCTTTTTGATTCCTAAAACTGATTTTCAAGAAAGCTGTGGCATGTTAGTTGTCAATTTTGGTTCCCTTGACAACAAGTTTACACTGGATGAAAGTGTTAAAACATATGCAGAAGGTATCGCTCACTTTCTAGAGCATAAGCTATTTGAGCTAGAAGATGGACAAGATGTATCTGAATTATTTACTAATGCTGGTGCTAATAGTAATGCTTTTACAACTTTTGACAAGACATGCTTCTATTTTTCAACAGTTGATCATTTAAAGGAAAATTTGGAATTATTGCAGCATTTTGTAGCAGATACAGCCTTTACAGAAGAGTCAATTGAACGAGAAAAATCGATTATTGGTCAAGAGATTGATATGTATCAGGATGATGCCGATTATCGTTTGTATCAAGGTGTTCTTGAAAATTTGTATCCTAAAACCGCTCTTGCTCGAGATATTGCTGGAACTCATGAAAGTATTGCTAAGATTTCTGTGGCGGATTTAAAAGAAAATCATGATGTTTTTTATTCTCCACAAGAGATGACACTATTAGTTGTTGGTAATTTTGATAAGGATGACATCTTTAGACAAATTGAAGAGAGTCAAAAAGATAAAACGTGTGTTTCTCATGCCCTTAATCGTCAAGAGTTGATTTATGAACCTGTTGTCCCTAAGACAGCTGTTCAAATGGAAGTGACTCAACCTAAATTGGCTATTGGATTAAGAGGTCCGGTTTTAGCAGAAAGTACTTCTACACTACGTCAAGAACTAGCTTTGAGAATATTCTTTGCTATGATTTTGGGTTGGACATCAAAACGTTATCAAGAACTCTACGAAAGTGGTCAAATTGATGACTCTTTTGATTTTGAAATTGAGGTCTATCAACAATTTCAATTTTTAATCATCTCTTTAGATACCTCAGTACCAATTGCTATGGCAACTAATATTCGACAATACTTAGATAAAGTAGCAATATCTAGCGATTTAGATGATTTATCAGAAGATCATTTTGAAATTGTAAAAAAAGAACTCTATGGAGACTTTTTCAAGAGCATGGATTCAATTGATAATTTATCGGCTCAATTTATAAATCACCTATCTGATGAAGAGACCTACTTAGCCGTACCTAAAATTCTAAGTACTTTAAGTTTTGAAGAAGTGTTAAAAATAGGAAATGATTTCTTAACGCAATCAGATGCGACAGAATTCACAATCCTACCAAAATAAAATCGAAATACTTGTTAAAATTTGCTATAATAAATCTGATTATATTTTGTTAAAGGAAACCTTGTATGAGAGAAGAAACAATTGGTGAGATCTTAAGAAAAGGTCGTGTTGCCAAAAACTTGTCATTAGAAGATGTTGAAGAAAAAACAGCTATTCCTTCACCACATCTTTTAGCATTAGAATTAGAAAAATTTAAATTAATTCCTAAGGATGAAGTTGAAACTTACCTTCAACAATATGCGGAATTGGTTGACGTTGATGCAGCAGAACTATTAAAGCGCTATCGAGAACAAGTGGCTGAAGTGAAAGAAGAAACACCAACAGTTGCTGATGACGAACGAATTACAATTGTACCAAGTCATAAAAAAGCAGAGCTACAAGCGAAAAAACAAGCTCCTGTTTCTAAGTTAGAACCTAAACAGACTGATGAATTTGGAATTGGTTCACGTTCAAGTCGCTATAAGAGTTCAGAAAAAACGGCATCTTATCTACCAATTATTTTACTTTGCTTAGTTGCTCTAGGCATTTTAGCTTTTGTTTCTTTTGTGACTTGGACACAGCTTCAAAGTGATAGCAATCACTCAAATCCAAGCTACTCTGTTGTTCATAGTTCATCTGCATCAAGCAGTTCTTCAACAACAGAAAGTTCCTCTTCGACAAGCTCTTCTTCATCTGAAGAAAAGACATTGAAAATGGAAACTGAGGGAGGCGGAAGTAACTTAACGGTTAATCTATCAAATGTTACAGATAATTTGACTGTTGATATCAGTTTATCTGGTGCAGATAGCAGCTGGGTTTCTGTAAGTAATTCAGAAGCTGGTGATGGTGGAACGTTACTTTCTTCAACAGGAGTTTCAAGCTATTCAGCAACGCTTCCTGCAGGTACAAAAACATCTGTGATTACACTTGGTGTAACTGCAGGTGTCACAGTTTCAATTAATGGTCAAGCAGTTGATACGTCTGCTTTGACAAGTACAACATTAAGTTATATTACAATTAATATTCAATAAGGTAGGAAAATGAAAATCGATTTTACAAAAAAAGAAAACATTCCTAATTTGTTAACATTAGGTCGTATTGTTTTGATTCCAGTATTTATTTTGATCCTTTGTATATGGAATAATACAGCAGGTCATGCGGTTGCGGCAGTAGTTTTTGCATTGGCAAGTATTACGGATTATTTAGATGGTTATCTTGCAAGAAAATGGCAAGTTGTTACAAACTTTGGTAAATTTGCAGATCCATTGGCTGATAAGATGTTAGTAATGACAGCATTTATCATGCTTGTTGAATTAGGAATGGTTCCTGCTTGGATTGCTGCGATTATCATTTGTCGTGAGCTTGCGGTAACAGGTCTTCGTTTGTTACTAGTTGAGAATGGTGGAACAGTTTTGGCAGCTGCTATGCCTGGTAAAATCAAAACATTTACTCAAATGTTTTCAATTATTTTCTTACTTTTCCATTTTTCAACTATTGGAACAATTTTACTTTATGTCGCTTTGATTTTCACAATTTATTCTGGTTATGATTATTTCAAAGGGGCAGGCTTCCTCTTTAAGGACACATTTAAATGACATTTAACAGTATTGACGTCAAAAATTTAACATTCAAATATACTGATCATCAAGAAAATTACACTTTAGATAATTTATCGTTTCACGTGAAACAAGGAGAATGGTTGTCTATCATTGGGCATAATGGTTCAGGAAAATCAACAACAGTTCGTTTAATTGATGGACTGTTGGCTGCTGAATCAGGTCAAATCTTTGTAGAAGGGGAACTTTTAACCGAAGAAAACGTGTGGAACATTCGTCAAAAAATTGGAATGGTTTTTCAAAATCCGGACAATCAATTTGTTGGAGCTACCGTTGAAGACGATGTTGCCTTCGGATTGGAAAATAAGGGAATTCCATTAGAAGAAATGCAAGCACGTGTGAAAGAAGCGCTCGAGCTAGTGGGAATGTCAGCTTTTGCTGATCGTGAACCAGCTCGTCTTTCAGGTGGTCAAAAACAGCGTGTGGCTATTGCAGGCGCAATTGCAATGCGTCCAAATATCATTATTTTAGATGAAGCAACTAGTATGCTGGATCCAGAAGGACGTCTAGAATTAATTCAAACAATAAAAGAGATTCGTGATCAATACAATATGACAGTTGTGTCTATTACTCATGATTTGGATGAGGTTGCTCTTAGTGACCGTGTCTTAGTTATGAAAAAAGGAAAAGTTGAATCAAGTTCAACACCGCGAGAACTCTTTGCTAGAGGAGAAGAATTATTGACTTTGGGATTGGATATTCCTTTTTCAGCCAATCTTATCTCTACTTTAAAGAATAAAGGGTTTGAGTTTACAGAGAATTATCTTACGGAAAAGGAATTAGAAGATCAGTTATGGGAATTACTCTTGAAGGCGTAAATTACACATATCAAGCGGGGACACCTTTTGAAGGGCGTGCCCTTTTTGACATTAATCTTACTATAAAAGAAGGCTCTTATACGGCTTTTATTGGACATACTGGATCAGGTAAGTCGACGATTATGCAGCTTTTGAATGGTCTTAACGTTCCTACAGAGGGTGCTGTGATTGTTGATGATATTAAAATTACAGCTAACTCAAAGAATAAGGAGATTAAGCCTGTTCGTAAAAAAGTTGGTTTAGTCTTTCAATTTCCTGAAAGTCAACTTTTTGAGGAAACAGTCCTTAAAGATGTGGCATTTGGGCCACAAAATTTTGGTGTTTCTATAGAAGAAGCTGAACAGTTAGCACGAGAAAAGCTAGCTATGGTTGGGATTCATGAAGAATTTTTTGAAAAGAATCCTTTTGAGTTGTCTGGTGGTCAAATGCGCCGTGTGGCTATCGCTGGTATTTTAGCTATGGAACCCGAAGTTTTAGTCTTAGACGAACCAACAGCAGGTTTAGACCCTAAAGGGCGTCGTGAATTGATGACTTTGTTTAAAGAATTACACCAAAATGGGATGACAATCGTGTTAGTAACCCATTTAATGGATGATGTTGCTAATTACGCTGATTATGTTAATGTCCTTGAAGGTGGTAAATTAGTCCGTTCAGGCTATCCTAAAGAAGTTTTTCAGGACGTTGAATTTCTTGAAAGTAAGCAATTAGGTGTTCCAAAAATCACCAAGTTTGCTCAACAACTTGTAAAACGTGGATTACATTTAGATACTTTACCAATTACTATAGAAGAATTTGCAGAGGTGGTGAAACATGGATAAATTAATACTTGGTCGTTACGTACCTGGAAATTCATTAATTCACCGTCTAGATCCTCGTAGTAAGCTTCTAGCGATGATTTTATATATTATCATTGTTTTTTGGGCGAATAACCTTGTTACTAATCTATTGATGATTGCTTTTACTTTAGTAGTTGTTTTATTATCAAAGATTAAATTGAGCTTCTTTTTAAGAGGCGTTCGTCCAATGATTGGTATTATTTTGTTTACGACGTTATTCCAAATGTTCTTCACACATGGAGGAGAAACTTATTTTCAATTTGGAATTTTGAAGATTACAAGTTATGGGTTTAGTCAAGCAGTATTGATTTTCATGCGTTTTGTCTTGATTATCTTCTTTTCAACGCTTCTAACCTTGACAACGACACCGTTGAGCCTTGCTGATGCTGTTGAGTCTTTGTTAAAACCATTTGTTCGTTTTAAAGTACCTGCTCATGAAATTGGTTTAATGCTTTCTTTGAGTTTACGTTTTGTTCCGACATTGATGGACGATACTACACGTATTATGAAAGCTCAGAGAGCACGTGGGGTTGATTTTGGCGAAGGAAATCTTATTCAAAAGGTGAAATCAATTATTCCAATTCTTATTCCACTCTTTGCTTCTAGTTTTAAACGTGCGGATGCATTAGCTCTTGCGATGGAAGCACGTGGCTATCAAGGTGGAGATGGACGTACAAAATATCGAATTTTACAGTGGACAGTTAAAGATTCAGTAACCATTTTACTTGTCATAATTTTAGGAATTCTCTTATTTTATCTTAAAGAAAGCTAAAACGCCTAATCTGTAGGCGTTTTCTTTATAATATAAGAATGTAATTGTAATATTTTTAATATAACTCTAAAACCAGAGTAACATTTTGTCTGTATTATATAGCCTGTACTAATTTTTGAAACAAAAAAAGGAGCATATAATGCAAACAAATATTTTTAAAACTAAATCGAAATCTATTAAACTTGGTCTTGCCGGTGTAGCCGCTGCAGCAGCACTAATTATCCCAACAGTTGCTAGCGCAGATTCATACACAGTTAAATCAGGTGATACACTTTCTGAAATTGCTGTAACTTACAACACAACAGTTGAAAAATTGGCTTCAGTAAACAGCATTGCAAATGTTGACTTCATTACTGTAGGTCAAATCTTAGAACTAGATCCAGAAGCTACTGCACCAGTTGCAACTGAAACTGCTACAGTAGAAGCTGCACCAGCAGCTACTGATAACTCAGCTGCAGCAGCACCAGCTGCGCAAGCTGAAACAACAACTACTTCTTACACATCAAACTTGGGTACTTCAGACGCTCAAGCTAAAGAAATCATTGCTCAACGCGAATCAAGCGGTAGCTACACAGCACAAAACGGTCAATACTATGGTCGTTACCAATTGACAATGTCATACCTAAACGGTGACTTGTCAGCTGAAAACCAAGAACGTGTTGCTGATTCATACGTAGCAGGACGCTATGGTTCATGGTCTGCTGCCCTTGCATTCTGGAATGCAAATGGTTGGTACTAAGATTTAGAGATAGAATTACCAGTATTAGAATAAAAAGATTGAAGAAATTTCTTCAATCTTTTTTTGTTTTATCATCAAAAAAATTAGCGTTTTCATTGGGAACTTGATGTTAATCTCAATATCTCTGTAATATTTTTAACATATTTTCAATCTCCGAGTAATAAATAAATTATATGATAGGAAACAGGAGTTCTAGAGAGGTATATATTTTATTTATTATGTATAGTAGGATTACTAAAGCAAAACATAGAAAAATCAGAAATATTATTGTCAGCATCCTTGGAGTCATTTTTGTTGCGGCAATGATTGTTGTTCTTATTCCAAAAATAGAAGCATTTGCAGAAACTATTACAACTCGTTCAGAAGCAGGAGCTGCTAAATCTGTATCAACGTCAAGTTCAGAAAGCTCTGCTATGTCTACTACAAGTATCAGCTCTACAGAGTCGAATTCTGAATCATCTAGTAGTTCTGTAGAAGAAAGTGAAGAAGTTGAATCATCTTCATCAGTTGAAGAGGCATCAGAATCTGAAGTATCAAGTTCTGAAGCTGCACCCGTTACTGATGATACAACTGTTGTAGCAGCAAGCTCTACGGCACCTTCTTCAACAACGCCACAATCATCAGCGCCTTCAGTAGTAGCTGCAAACGGAAATACAGCTGGTGCTATTGGTTCAGCTGCAGCAGCTCAAATGGCAGCTGCTACAGGTGTCCCCCAATCAACTTGGGAAGCAATCATCGCTCGTGAGTCTAATGGTGATCCTAATGTTGCTAATCCATCAGGAGCATCAGGATTGTTCCAAACGATGCCGGGTTGGGGTTCAACAGCTACTGTTCAAGATCAAATCTCAACAGCTATCAATGTCTATAATACACAAGGACTTTCAGCTTGGGGATATTAATTTAATAGAAGAAAAAGCACTAATCATCTTATAAAGATGATAGTGCTTTTTTAATATCATGTGGGTGATGGCAAATACTTTCAGCGCCATGTTCTTGTAAACTTTCGAGACTACCAAATCCCCATGTTACACCGAGTCTTCTGATCCCTGTTTTTTGACCACCAATCATATCAAATTTTGTATCACCGATGATAACAGCTTCGTGTGCTTGAATGCCTTGTTCTGTAAGGCAGGCATTGATTACATCTGCTTTATGGAAATGTTGGGGAGTAGAACCGTAGACTTTTTCAAAATGTGAAATGATGCCAAGTTCTGTCAACATGAGATTAGCCATTGGTTGATGTTTACTTGTGGTAACAAATAATGAGTAATTTAAATCATTTAACTCTTGCAGTGCTTCTGAGATACCATTATAAAGGGAGACTTGATGGACACCTTTTTCTCCATAATAGTCTCTAAAGGTTTTGATAGCGTGATCGACTTCATCAGCTTGATCAAAATATTGTCCAAAAGTCACTTCTAGTGGAGGTCCGATGAATGTTGACAGTTGTTTATCCGTTTGTAAAGGTAGATGTAACTTTTCAAAAGCATAATTAAAAGCTGCTTTAATACCAGGACTTGAATTTACTAGTGTTCCATCAAGGTCAAATAAGATTGATTTCATATTTACTCTCCTGTAAATTTTGTCAATATTGATTGACAATGTCGTCAATCAGCAAGAAAATTAGCACTTAGTATTTTAATACTATATTGATTACTCTCCGAATATTTTGGCTTGTAAGCGGCGTCCAGTTGGTGTGGCTGCTAGCCCACCTTCGGCAGTTTCTCGGAAAGCTGTTGGAAGACTAGATCCAACTTGGTACATAGCATCAACAACTTCATCAACTGGAATTTGCGATTCAATGCCAGCAAGTGCCATATCAGCAGCAACCAAGGCAAAACTAGATCCAAGAGCATTACGTTTAACGCAAGGAACCTCAACAAGTCCTGCAACAGGGTCACAGACAAGTCCTAGCATGTTTTTAATAACAAAGGCGACAGCTTGGCTAGCTTGATAAGCAGACCCTCCAGCGGCCTTTACAAGGGCTGCTGCACTCATTGCGGAAGCAGATCCGACTTCGGCTTGACAGCCACCTTCAGCCCCAGAAATTGATGCGTTGTTTCCAATAACAAGTCCAAAAGCACCCGCAGTGAACAAGAAGTTAAGTTGTTCTTCTTCAGAAAGGTTTAATTTCTCAATGGCTGTTGTTAAAACGGCAGGTAGGCATCCAGCAGAGCCTGCTGTTGGTGTGGCACAAACCAGCCCCATCTTGGCATTTAATTCGTTAACGGCTATAGCATTTCGTACGGCTGTTAGCACAGTTGTATCAGATAAGTTTTTGCCAGATTTTAGATAGTTGTCCATTTTGACAGCATCTCCTCCGGTTAAACCGCTAATTGATTTACTAGGAGTAAGTCCATCAGTAACAGAATTTTTCATGACTTGAAGGTTTTTCTTCATAATGTGAATGATTTCTTCACGGCTACGTCCACTTAATTCAGTTTCTGTGGTAATCATTAGTTCAGCAATATTACCGTTAAAGTCTTTATCGGCTTGTTCAACTAATTCTTTAATAGAATAAAACATTCTTTTCCTTTCTAATCAAAGAAGTTCACATTGTGTAAGTGTGGGATGTGCTGGATTTGTTCAACAGCTTTGTGACAATCACGTGAGTCAACTTCGATAATCATGATTGCTTTTTCACCAGCGCGTTCTCGAGTGACGTTCATTTGAGCAATATTAATGTTGTGTTCAGAAAGAATATCTGTTACTTTGGCAATCATACCAGGGATATCTTGGTGAACGATAATTAAGGTTGGTGTATTCATTTTTAAAGAGACAGAAAAACCGTTAAGTTCAGTTACTTCGATATTTCCACCACCAATTGAGATACCAGTGATGCTCATTGTTTTATCCCCTTTTTCCACGGTGATTTTAGCAGTGTTGGGGTGAGGGGCATTGCTATCTTTTAGGATATCCCAATAAATACGAACGCCTTTTTGGTGAGCGATTTCTAATGAATTTTTAATATCTGGGTTATCGGTATCCATTCCTAGGATACCAGCAACGAGTGCTTTATCAGTTCCGTGTCCACGGTAGGTCTTAGCAAATGAATTATATAAATGAAATGTTACGGAATCAGGAATTTCTCCGAAAATAGAATTTACAATTTTTCCAATACGAACAGCTCCAGCAGTGTGGCTGCTTGACGGGCCAATCATTACGGGTCCAATAATGTCAAAGACAGATTGGAATTTTAGATTTTTCATATCTACTCCTTCTAGAATCTATGCTTATTTATTATAACAAAGGAAAAGACTTGGGTAAACGATAATAAATCGCTTAACTTGATTAAAAATGAGAAAAAAATGTAAAAAGGAAGCACAAAAGACTTACATAACAAGAATTTCATGTTATAATAGACTTCGCGTGGTTTCACGCATTCAAAATCGACCTTCAAATCGATTTTTGAAAAACTGGGCCCTTCAAGCCTATGTTCGAAAAAAATATCTTGATGGGAGGATTATCATGACAGATAATTCAAAAACACGTGTTGTTGTTGGTATGAGTGGAGGCGTTGATTCGTCTGTAACAGCTCTTCTTTTGAAAGAGCAAGGCTATGACGTTATCGGTGTCTTCATGAAAAACTGGGATGACACAGATGAATTCGGTGTTTGTACAGCAACCGAAGATTATAAAGACGTGGCAGCTGTAGCTGACCAAATTGGTATTCCGTATTATTCTGTTAACTTTGAAAAAGAGTACTGGGATCGTGTCTTCGAATACTTCCTTGCGGAATACCGTGCAGGACGTACGCCAAATCCAGATGTAATGTGTAATAAGGAAATCAAATTTAAAGCCTTCCTTGACTACGCTATGACACTTGGTGCCGATTATGTGGCAACTGGGCACTACGCACAAGTCTCTCGCGATGAAGATGGTACAGTTCACATGCTTCGTGGTGCAGATAATAACAAAGACCAGACTTATTTCTTGAGTCAATTGTCACAAGAACAATTGCAAAAAGTAATGTTCCCACTTGGTCACTTGGAAAAACCAGAAGTGCGAAAAATTGCTGAACGCGCGGGACTTGCAACAGCTAAGAAAAAAGATTCAACAGGAATTTGCTTTATTGGTGAAAAGAACTTTAAACAATTCCTTAGTCAATATTTACCAGCTCAAAAAGGTCGCATGATGACTGTTGATGGCCGTGATATGGGTGAACACGCTGGTTTGATGTATTACACAATCGGTCAACGTGGAGGTCTTGGTATCGGTGGTCAACAAGGTGGCGACAATGCTCCTTGGTTTGTTGTCGGAAAAGACCTTTCAAAAAATATTCTTTACGTTGGTCAAGGTTTCTACCATGAGTCACTAATGTCAACTAGCCTTGATGCTTCAAGTATTCACTTTACACGTGATATGCCTGAAGAATTTACAATGGAAGTTACTGCAAAATTCCGTTACCGCCAACCTGATTCAAAAGTTACTGTTCATGTTAAAGGTGACAAAGCAGAAGTTGTCTTTGATGAACCACAACGTGCTATCACACCAGGTCAAGCTGTTGTATTCTACGATGGTGAAGAATGCCTAGGTGGCGGAATCATCGATATGGCTTATAAAGATGGTGTTGCTTGCCAATACATCTAATTGACAACTTTGTAAACATAGATTGACAAATGTTGTTTAATAATTAGTCATTATTGCTCGAAAAATTATCGGCGATTAAATTGACAATTTAACTTAATTTGATACAATAATCATAACAATAATCATGATGGTCAAAGCTCATGAGAATTGTGCGTTTTTGTCGCACAGTTTTCGAGGGTTTTGATCGTTTTTTTGTTTTACTAATCGTATTTTATATTTGGAAAGGAATGCTTTGAGTAGCTTAGCTAATCTTTTGATTACTTTAATTTGATAAAAAGATTGGCAAAGGTTTACTTGATATTGTAATTGAATCATGACACATGAATTTGCTGAAAATTATGATGTAATTGTTGTCGGTGCTGGGCATGCTGGTGTTGAAGCTAGTTTGGCTGCAGCTCGTATGGGTTGTAAAACAATGCTCGCAACAATCAATTTGGAAATGTTATCCTTTATGCCATGTAACCCTGCTATCGGAGGGTCTGCCAAAGGTATCGTCGTTCGTGAAATCGATGCTCTTGGTGGAGAAATGGGTAAAAACATTGACAAGACTTACATCCAAATGAAAATGCTTAATACTGGTAAAGGTCCTGCTGTACGTGCTCTTCGTGCACAAGCTGATAAGGCGCTTTACTCTCGTACAATGAAGCATACTGTTGAACAGCAAGAGAATTTGACATTACGTCAGTCAATGATTGAAGAAGTTTTAGTTGAAGATGGAAAAGTTGTTGGTGTTCGCACAGCTACTAATCAAAAATTTTCAGCTAAAGCTGTCGTTATCACAACTGGTACAGCTCTTCGCGGTGAAATTATTTTGGGTGAACTTAAATATTCATCTGGTCCAAATAACAGCCTAGCTTCAATTGGACTTGCAGATAATTTGAAAGAACTTGGACTTGAAATTGGACGTTTCAAAACAGGGACACCTCCACGTGTTAAAGCAAGTTCTATCAACTATGATGAAACAGAAATTCAACCGGGTGATGAAAAACCAAATCATTTCTCATTCATGTCTAATGATGAAGATTACCTCAAAGACCAAATTCCATGCTGGTTGACTTATACTAACCAAACTAGTCACGATATCATTAACAAAAACCTTTACCGTGCTCCAATGTTCTCAGGTATTGTTAAAGGGGTAGGTCCACGTTATTGTCCATCTATCGAAGATAAAATTGTTCGTTTTGCAGATAAAGAACGTCACCAACTTTTCCTAGAACCAGAAGGACGTGAAACTGAAGAAGTTTACATTCAAGGATTGTCAACAAGTCTTCCTGAGGATGTTCAAAAAGAATTGGTTCACTCAATTAAAGGGCTTGAAAATGCTGAAATGATGCGTACAGGTTATGCGATTGAGTATGATATCGTTTTGCCACACCAATTGCGTGCAACACTTGAAACTAAGAAAATTTCTGGACTTTTTACCGCAGGTCAAACTAATGGTACTTCAGGTTATGAAGAAGCTGCGGGACAAGGGATTGTTGCTGGTATCAATGCCGCTCTTAAAGTTCAAGGTAAACCAGAAATGATCCTAAAACGTAGTGATGCTTACATTGGTGTTATGATTGATGACTTGGTAACAAAAGGAACTTTGGAACCTTATCGTTTGTTGACAAGTCGTGCAGAATATCGTTTGATTTTGCGTCATGATAATGCTGATATGCGTTTGACTGAAATTGGTCACCGTGTTGGTTTGGTTGATGAAGAACGCTATGAACGTTACTTGAACCGTAAACGTCAATTTGACAATGAGTTGACAAGACTGTCAAGTCTTAAAATCAAGCCTGTCAAGGAAACTAATGCACGTATTGAAGCACTTGGTTTCAAACCATTGACAGATGCCTTGACAGCTAAAGAATTCATGCGTCGTCCAGAAATCAATTATGAAATTGCAACAAGTTTTGTCGGTCCTGCGGAAGAAAAACTGGATAGCAAAGTAATTGAACTTTTGGAAACTGAAATCAAATACGAAGGTTACATCAACAAAGCACTTGATCAAGTGGCTAAAATGAAACGCATGGAAGAAAAACGCATCCCTGCTAATATTGACTGGGATGATATCGATTCTATTGCGACAGAAGCTCGTCAAAAATTCAAGAAAATTAACCCAGAAACAATCGGACAAGCAAGCCGTATTTCAGGGGTTAACCCAGCTGATATTTCTATTTTGATGGTTTATTTAGAAGGTAAACAAAAGCACCATCGAAACCAAGAAGATTAAGTCATTAAACTGTAATCATTAAACAGAGGACAGCCCTACTAAATAGGGCTGTTTTATGGTATAATTGTAAGCTAAGAGGTTAACCAATGAAAAGATTTCGATTTGCAACTATCCACTTAGTCATGATTGGCCTTATTTTATTTGGTATCTTGGCTATTTGTGTCAGACTTTTTCAGACGGAGTCAGCTATCTTAGCTGCAATCTTTTTGGCGCTTTCTTTACTTGTAGCTTTGCTCTACTATCAGAAAGAAAATTATGAGTTATCGGAACTTGAACAAATTGAATTATTAAACAACCAAACGGAAGTTGGTCTAAAACATCTTCTAGAACAAATGCCAGTTGGTGTTGTTCAGTTTGATCAAGAAACAAACGAGGTAGAGTGGTTTAATCCATATGCAGAGCTCATTTTCACTAGTGAAGAAGGAGAGTTTGAGGATGACATCATTCGTAGAATTATCGGGGCTAAGCGAGAAGGTGACGCTACCCAGACATTTGAGTTAAATGGCAATAAGTACTCGTCTTACATCGATTCATCAACGGGGATTTTCTATTTCTTTGATACATCTATGGGAAATCGTCAGTTGGGTGATGCAGCCTTTTTGCGTCCAGTCATTGGGATTATTTCCATTGACAATTACGATGATGTGACAGATGATTTATCAGATGCTGAGATTTCACAAATCAATAGCTTTATTGCAAACTTTATTTCGAATTTCACGAAGTCAAAAAATATTTTTTATCGTCGTGTCAATATGGATCGTTTCTACTTTTTTACAGATTACGCTGTTTTGAGTAGCTTGATTGACGATAAATTTGATGTTTTGGAAGCTTTTCGAAAACAAGCTAAAGAAGAGCACAACCTACCACTAACACTTAGTATGGGGGTTTCTTATGGTGATGATAACCATCAACAAATCGGTCAGGTTGCTTTGCAGAACCTAAATACGGCGCTTGTACGTGGTGGAGATCAAGTTGTTATTTGTGAAAATGATGAGCATAAGAAGCCGTTGTATTTTGGTGGTGGTTCAGTATCTACTGTTAAGCGTACACGTACGCGTACACGTGCCATGATGACAGCTATTTCAGATCATATTAAAGGCGTTGACCGTGTATTTGTCGTTGGTCACCGCAATATCGATATGGATGCTCTAGGATCAGCTGTAGGGATGCAATTCTTTGCAAGTAATATTAACGCAGAATCTTATGTCGTCTATAATCCAGATGAAATGAGCCCAGATATTACACGTGCTGTAAAAAGACTGCGAGAGGATGCCAAAACCAAGTTGATTACCATTAAGCAAGCCTTGTCAATGATGACAGAACAATCATTGTTGATTATGGTTGATCATTCTAAGGTTGACCTTACCTTGTCGCAAAAGCTTTACAACAAGTTTACAGATGTGATTGTTGTGGATCACCATCGTCGTGATGATAATTTCCCAGAAAATGCAGTCTTGACCTTCATCGAAAGTGGAGCAAGTAGTGCAAGTGAGTTGGTTACAGAATTGATACAGTTCCAGAATGCCAAGAAACGTTTGAGTAAAATTCAGGCAAGCGTCTTAATGGCTGGTATTATGCTTGATACGAAGAATTTCTCAGCCAGCGTAACTAGCAGAACGTTTGATGTGGCCAGTTATCTACGAGCACATGGAAGTGATAGTATTGAAATTCAAAATATTTCTCAAACGGATTTTGAGGAATATCGATTGGTTAATGAATTAATTCTTAGAGGACGAAAAATTTATGATAACATCATTGTTGCCAGTGGCCGTGATGGTGTTAATTATAGTAAAATAGTTGCTAGTAAGGCTGCAGATACCATGTTATCTTTAGCTGGTATCGAGGCGACATTTGTTTTGGTGCAAGTGGCTCCTAATAAAGTGGCTGTTTCAGCACGTAGTCGTAGTAAGATTAATGTTCAACGCATGATGGAAGAACTTGGTGGTGGTGGTCATTTTACTCTAGCTGCTTGTCAGTTAGAAAATATGTCAGTGAGCCAGGCCGAAGGTGTTTTACTTGATGTGATTGAAAATGATTTAAGAGAAAATATGGAGGCAGAGAGATGAAAGTAATTTTTCTAGCAGATGTTAAAGGAAAAGGTAAAAAAGGTGAAATCAAAGAAGTTCCAACAGGTTATGCCCAAAACTTCTTGATTAAGAAAAATCTTGCTAAAGAAGCTACTAATCAAGCCATTGGTGAATTAAAAGGTAAACAAAAATCAGAAGAAAAAGCACAAGCTGAAGTGTTAGCTGAAGCTAAAGCTCTTAAAGCTGAACTTGAAAAAGAAGAAACTGTTGTTAAATTCACTGAAAAAGTTGGTCCTGACGGACGTACTTTTGGTTCAATTACAGCTAAGAAAATCGTAGAAGAATTGTCAAAACAATTCGGTTTAAAAGTTAACAAACGTGCCATTGCTTTGGATCACCCAATTCGCGCTATTGGCTCTGTTGAAGTACCTGTGAAATTACATAAAGAAGTAACTGCTGAAATTAAATTAAACATCAAAGAAGCATAATTAAGATTTGAGTTTACTAGGGGAGGTGAAAAGATTGGCAGAAGAGCCAGAATTGAGAGTTCAGCCACAGGATTTATTAGCAGAGCAATCTGTCTTAGGTTCTATTTTTATCTCACCAGATAAACTCATCACTGTCCGTGAATTTGTTAGCCCAGATGATTTTTATAAATACTCTCACCGAGTTATTTTTAAAGCAATGATTACTTTGAGTGATCGTAATGAGGCTATCGATGCTACAACAGTGAGAACAATTCTTGATGACCAAGGTGATTTGCAAAATATTGGTGGCTTGTCATATATTGTTGAATTAGTCAACAGTGTGCCAACGAGTGCCAATGCAGAATATTACGCTAAGATTGTTGCTGAAAAGGCAATGTTGCGTAATATTATTTCTAGGTTGACAGAAACTGTAAACCTGGCTTATGAAGGTGCTACAGATTCAGAAGATGTGATTGCTGGAGCAGAAAAAGCTCTTATTGAGATTAATGAACACAGCAATCGTAGTGGTTTTCGCAAGATTTCAGACGTCTTGAAGGTGAACTATGAAAATTTGGAAATTCGTTCACGCCAAACGAGCGACGTTACTGGTTTGCCAACAGGCTTTCGTGATTTGGATAAGATTACGACAGGTTTACACCCTGATCAATTAGTCATTCTAGCAGCACGTCCAGCCGTCGGGAAAACAGCATTTGCTTTGAATATTGCGCAGAATGTTGGAACTAAGCAAAATAGACCAGTAGCCATCTTTTCTCTGGAAATGGGAGCTGAAAGCTTGGTTGACCGTATGTTAGCTGCAGAGGGAATGGTTGATTCTCATAATCTTAGAACAGGTCAGTTAACAGATCAGGAATGGAATAATATCACCATTGCTCAAGGAGCTTTGGCGGACGCACCAATTTATATTGATGATACACCAGGGATTAAAATTACTGAGATTCGCGCGCGTGCACGTAAGCTATCGCAAGAAGTTGAAGGAGGTCTTGGGTTAATTGTTATTGACTACCTTCAATTGATTACAGGAACGCGTCCTGAGAACCGACAACAAGAGGTCTCTGATATTTCACGTCAATTGAAAATTTTGGCTAAGGAATTAAAAGTGCCTGTTATTGCACTGAGTCAGTTGTCTCGTGGTGTTGAACAACGTCAAGATAAACGTCCAGTACTGTCAGATATTCGTGAATCTGGTTCTATCGAGCAAGATGCTGACATTGTAGCTTTCTTGTATCGTGATGATTATTATCGTCGTGAAGGTGAAGATAACGAAGATGCTGTTGAAGACAATACGATTGAAGTTATTTTAGAGAAAAACCGTTCTGGTGCGCGTGGAACTGTGAAATTAATTTTCCAAAAAGAATATAATAAATTTTCTAGTATTGCGCAGTTTGAAGAGCGTTAATAAAGATAAGGAGTAAGATAAAAGATGAGTGATGCATTTGCAGATGTAGCAAAAATGAAGAAAATCAAAGAAGATATTAAAGCCCACGAAGGTCAATTGGTTGAATTGACACTCGAAAATGGTCGTAAACGTGAAAAAAATAAAATTGGTCGTTTGACTGAAGTTTACCCATCATTGTTTATCGTTGAATACAATGAAAACTCTGATGTTCCAGGTGCGATTAATAATTCATACGTTGAATCATACACTTATTCAGACATTTTAACTGAAAAAACATTGATTCGTTATTTTGATTAATTTTATCTAAGAATTAACATACAAAAGGCTTTACAGAGCCTTTTTTTTATGTTAAACTAAATTCCGTGTGAAATAATAGCGGGAGAGTATGAAGCTCGTCAACAGTTGGCTCTTCTACAGTTTTTCTTCCTATAGAAAAGCTTCTAGAAGTCGGAAAAGTAATCTTGGCTGTTTAGATGAAAGTCACCTGCACGAATCAGGATTCTCTAAATTGTTATTTCCTACAAAATTTTTATTTTATAGGAGGACATTTTAAATGTCACGTTATACAGGTCCATCATGGAAACAATCTCGTCGCCTTGGCTTGTCTCTTACAGGTACAGGTAAAGAATTAGCACGTCGTAACTACGTGCCAGGTCAACACGGTCCTAACAACCGTAGCAAACTTTCTGAATACGGTTTGCAATTGGCTGAAAAACAAAAACTTCGTTTCACTTACGGTGTAGGTGAAAAACAATTCCGTAACTTGTTCGTACAAGCTACTAAAGTTAAAGGTGGAACTCTTGGTTTCAACTTTATGGTTCTTTTGGAACGTCGTCTTGACAACGTTGTTTACCGTCTAGGTCTTGCAACTACTCGTCGTCAAGCTCGTCAATTCGTTAACCACGGTCACATCCTTGTTGACGGTAAACGTGTTGATATCCCTTCATACCGCGTAACTCCAGGTCAAGTTATCTCAGTTCGCGAAAAATCAGCTAAAGTACCTGCTATCCTTGAAGCTGTTGAAGCTACTCTTGGACGTCCAGCATTCGTATCATTCGACGCTGAAAAACTTGAAGGTTCATTGACTCGTCTTCCAGAACGCGACGAAATCAACCCAGAAATCAACGAAGCTCTTATCGTTGAATACTACAACAAAATGCTTTAATTCACTGTTTATTGAAGTGTTTAAAACCACGGTTTTTCCGTGGTTTTTTTGTTTTTTATTGAATGTAAAAAAGCCACCTTTATGGTGGCTTTTGTTAAAGTGGCAAAAGTTTTAAGATGAGATTAGTCATTTGGCGTGGTGATTCTTTTTTACCTTTAGCAATCCAAGATTGGCAAAGGCCGAAAAAGGCATAGGCGAAGTAAATACTGCTGTATTCTCTCTCAACAGGACTCAATTCGTCACGGCCAAAACGGTCTTGTAAATCAGTATTAATGAAAATACGTACTTTATTAATGATAAAAGCTTGGAATTCACGAGTTCCGTTAGCAGAAATCAAGGCAGATAAGAGTTGCTCACGTTTTAGAAATTCAAAAATTTCCAAAAAGGCTTGAGCTTTATTGCCTTCGTGTTTTTCAAAAATGTATTCAACCTGATTAAAGAGCGTTTGTTGGCAAGAATCAATCAACTCAAATTTATCCTTGTAGTGAGTGTAGAAGCTAGAGCGGCTAATACCAGCTTCTTTTGCCAACTTGATTGTTGTAATATCATCAAAACTTTCTGTTTTTAAGAGGCTAACCATAGCTTCTTGAATAGCCCTCTTAGTGTTTGCTTTGCGGTTGTCATGTGCCATAAACAATTTCTTTTGAACACTTTTAGACAGAGTGTCCAAAATCTCCTTCTTTTGTCTTGAAATTATTTCATATCCTTGTATAATATATTTTATCATAATTTTTGAACAGTGTGTCTAAATTAGGAGAAAATATGTTAGAAGAATTAAAAGCACTTATTAAAAGTCCCAAACTTTGGGTAACAATGATTGGGGTTGCGCTTGTTCCAGCTCTTTATAACTTGTCATTCTTAGGCTCTATGTGGGACCCTTATGGAAATGTAGAGAATTTGCCAGTGGCAGTTGTTAACGAGGATAAGTCAGCAACGCTAAATGATAAAACATTGACAATCGGTGATGACATGGTAGACAGTATGTCTAAAAATAAAGCCCTTGATTATCACTTTGTCAGCCAGAAAAAAGCTGATAAAGGTTTAAAAGATGGCGATTACTACATGGTTATCACATTACCAGAAGATTTGTCAGAGAAAGCCTCTAGCTTATTAACGGATAATCCGAAGAAATTAAATATTAAGTATCAAACAACAGCAGGTCGTAGTGTGGTTGCCTCAAAAATGAGTGAATCAGCAATGACTAAGCTTAAAGATACCGTTTCAGAAAATATTACAAAGACCTATACAAAAGCAGTCTTCAAGAGCATGACAGACTTGCAAAATGGTTTGAAAAAGGCTAGCGATGGTGGTAATCAATTAGTTGATGGTAGTCAAAAACTTGAATCAGGCAGCCAAACCATTACAGATAACCTAAATAAAGCCGCTTCAGGAAGTCAACAACTCGCTGACGGGTCAACAACACTTGTCAATGGTCTCGGTGAATACACAGACGGTGTTGGACAATTAGCACCTGGTCTTGATAAACTCTCTGGAGGTGTGTCAGCATACACAAATGGTGTAGGACAATTAGCAGCGGGGTTACCAGAGTTATCAGCAGGCGTGACAGAGTACACCACTGTTGAAGGTAAGGTTGCTAAAGTTATGCCCCAGTTGACACAAGGTTTTAATACGTATGCAGGTGGTGTTAATAAGACATCAGTTGGTATGAATGCTTTGTCAGCAGGACAAACCACTTTTGCAACAGCTTTAACATCATATACTAATGGTGTCAGTCAGCTATCAGCAGGCCTAACTCAATTAAATGCTAAATCTAAAGAGTTAACTGATGGCATTAATCAATTACAAACAGTAAGCAGTAATAATCTAGATCAATTAATCACAGGTGCGACAAATCTTAATAATGGTTTGCAAGCTCTTCAAACTGAACTAAATAATACAAGCTTGCCAGATACATCACAATTGCAAGCCAGTCTTAATGAGCTAAATCAACTAGGGCAAAGTCTATCTGCGATGAGTTCAGCAATTTCATCTATTAATAGCTCAGATTTAGCGGCTGTTCAAGCAACTTCTGCTTACCAAGGTCTTAGCTCAGAACAACAAGCTGAAATCGATGCAGCTATTACAAATAGTACTGGTGCAGCAACTGCGAATAATTTGGTAAATCAAATTTCAGGTATTCAAACACAACTTGCTTCACTTCAAGGTTTATCAACGCAATTAACGAATTTATCAGCTCTTCTTGATAAAGTAGCTACCCTGAAAGCTAATAGCTCTGCTGCTAGTGCAGGAAGTCAACAATTAGTAAATGGTTTGACACAATTTAAAGCTGGTTTCTCAGATACAGCACTTTCATCTTATGCTTCAGGTGTTTCTAACTATACAGCAGCTGTTGGCCAAGTAACCACTGGTGCTAACAAAATAGCTGGTAATAATGAAATGTTACTATCTGCTTTTTCTCAATTAAATGGTGTTGCCAGCGTTTTACAATCTGGATTAGGACAACTAGTTGCCAACAGTCCTCAATTAAGTAATGGTCTTGCTCAAGTTCAATTTGCAACTTCAGCTTTGGCTGCGAAAAATGATAAGTTAGTAAATGGAGCTAAAAAAGCAGAAAATGGAGCTAATCAACTCGATGCTAAAAGTGATGAATTAAGAAATGGTGCAAGTGACGCAGCCTCAGGTGCTAACAAGTTAGCTTCAAACAATGATAAGCTAAATAGTGGTGCTAAGAAATTGCAATCAGGAGCACAAGAATTGGCTTCTGGTTCAAGCAAATTGGCTGCTGGCAGTGGCACATTGACAAATGGCTTGACAACATTGACAGATGGCTTGACAACGTTGACAAGCTCATTATCTGATGCTAGTCATCAATTATCATTAGTTTCAGTAGATAGTAAGAATGCGAAAATGGTTTCTGCTCCGGTATCTACAGCTGCTAAAGATAAAGATAGCGTGAAAACAAATGGTATTGGTATGGCGCCTTACATGATTGCTGTATCACTTATGGTTGTTGCTCTTTCAACAAATGTTATCTTTGCTGATTCATTATCAGGTCGTCCTGTTAAGAATCGCTTTGAATGGGCAAAACAAAAATTGTTCATCAATGGTTTGATTTCAACAGCAGGTTCAGTAATTCTTTACGCTGCTATTCAATTCCTTGGATTTGAAGCTAACTATGGTTGGCAAACACTACTCTTCATTATTTTGAGCGGTTGGACATTGATGGCTCTTGTAACAGCATTAGTCGGTTGGGATAATCGCTACGGTTCATTTGCTTCATTGATTATGTTGTTGTTGCAAGTGGGTTCTGCTGGTGGTTCATATCCAATTGAACTTAGTCCTAAGTTCTTCCAAGTCGTTCACCCATACATGCCGATGTCATACATTGTTACTGGATTACGTCAAACAATTTCAATGACATGCTCAAATGGTAAAGAAGTTGCTGTTCTAACTGGTTTCCTTCTTGCCTTCATGGTCTTAGGCCTTGTCATTTATAGAAAACAAGATGCAGAGTGATAGGTTTCCTATCCTCTGTTTTTTTGTAGGCAAATCATTTGAAGAATGTCTTAAGCTTTTGTATACTTAACAAAAGTCGATTAATTTAAAAACGTTTACGATGAGTTTACAGGTGTGTCAAATCTGTAGGTTATGAGAAGGAGGAGAAATAATGTCAATTATTACACTGATTTTAGCTGCTTTAGTAGCTTTGGAACATTTTTACATTATGTATTTAGAGACATTTGCGACACAGTCTAAAGCAACAGCGCGTGTCTTTAACATGTCAGAAGAGGAGTTGAAACGTGAGTCAGTAACTAATCTATTTAAAAACCAAGGGATTTATAATGGTTTGATCGCTGTCTTTTTGCTTTACGGTATCTTTACAGGAAATGCAACTGTTGTGGTTATTTTCCTTTTGAATGTTGTTCTGGCAGCTCTTTATGGTAGTGTGACTGCTGATCGAAAGATTATTTTTAAACAAGGTGGTTTAGCTATTTTAGCTTTAGTAACCTTGTTATTTTAGACTAAAAAAACGAAGTTGAGTATTAAGCTCAGCTTCGTTTTTTTGTTTAATTTAATTCACTGAAATATCACCAGTGTTGCCACTGATTTTCAAGATATTTTTAGTTGAAGGGGTAAGTGAGCTAGAGATATCGCTATCTCCGATATTGTTACTAGCTTGAACTGTAAGTTCTTTGTTGGCAAGGGTAATGTCGACGTCGCCAGTTGAGCTAGATAATGTATTGATACCTTCCAAATTAATACCATTTGCAGAAAAATCACCGATTGAAATGTCAATGTTTGAGTCAATGATTTTGCCATTTTCAAAATCAATATCACCTGTGCTTGTTGTTAGGCTGAACTTGTTTAGATTGCAGTTTTGGAAATTTCCATCTCCGACAGCGACAGTCAATTTACCAGAATTAAAGTTACAGTTGGTAATATCTAAATCCCCTGCACTGAGTTCGATGTTGGCGTAATCGGCAGTCACATCACTGAATTGCAAATCACCGGCTTTCAAATTAGTTTTTATGGAGTGAATATCCATATTTTTAGGGATAGAAATAATAATGGTGTGCTTATTGGTAATCGTACCGGTTTTAGCAAGATTGATGAGGTCTTTTAAGCTAAAGAAATTAAATGATGTTGAGTGATCTTGCCAGCCACCAGTTTGTTTAACGGTAAGCGTCCCATCGCTTGTAACCTGATAAGAGACTGGGAGTTTTTTTGTGTCTGAATATGAGATAAAAGGTTTATCAATATCGACTTTTGAAACCACAACATCAAAGGTTGAGGCATTAATGTCAATTTTATTAAATTGGTCAAGAGTTACTTTGCTTTGCTTGATGTGTGATTTAACTTCGTATTTTTGATCTAGTTTAGTTAAGCCACCAGTAGCTAGGCCAACTCCAGCCAGTCCTGCTCCTACTAAACTAGCACCAATCCCAATACCTAAAACGATTTTTGTCCACTTTTTCATTATTTTCTCCTTTTACTTGCCGCTTTTTGAATTAATTTACTGATACTTTTTCCTGCCAATTTTCCAACAGCACCAGCAGCCAGAAGGGCTAGTAGTGCTAAGCCAAGTGATAAAAGTCCCAATCCTAATCCCAAGGCTGTTGTTGATGGCGCGATACTAAGATAAGACCAACTGTCAATCAGCATGTAAACACCAGATGTTAAAAGGGCGACTCCTAAAGCTAGTACCATAGCTATAACGGCAATTCCGAACGCCAAAATAGTAATGATAACCATAAGCAGTACCAAAATAAGTGGTAGGGCAACTGGGCTAGCTAGAATAGCGAGGATAGCAATCCAGATAATGACAGCCTTGTTTTTAGGTGATTTTTCATCTTCAACAATCTTCTCATCGAGTAATCGGCTAATAATGTCGTGCGCTGCATCTTTAGGTGATCCTAGTTCAGCAATAACTGCTTCTTCATTTTCGGGACCAGCTTCATCGAAATATTCTCTGAAGTAGTCCATGGCTTCTTGATAGTCATCTTTTGGCAGTTTTTTTAGATATTTATCTAGTTTTGCCAGGTAGTCATTTCTCGTCATCCTTTAATCTCCCTTCGACAATCTCCTTGATTTTAGCGGTATACAGTTGCCACTCACCTTTTAGAAAGGTAAGTTGTTGTTTACCACTTTCTGTAGTTGTGTAGTATTTGCGTTTACGACCTTGGTATTCTTGTTGGTAGGTGTCTAAATAGCCTGCCTTTTCTAGTTTTTTTAAAATTGGATAAAGTGTAGATTCTTTAATATTGGCTACTTCTTTGATTGTATGACTAATGGCGTAACCATAAGAATCTTCTTTATCGACGATAGCTAGAATAAGAAATTCAATAACGGTCGCAGAAGTTGGAAAGTACATAGCAAATTCCTTTCTGACAATATATAAAATTTTTATATATAATTATTTTATATATAAACTATAAATCAGGTTAATTTAAAAGTCAAGCATAATATATAAAAATTTTATATATTTTAAAATGTTGATTTTGTGGCAAAAAAAAAGCTACTGTAAACTTAGTTTACAGTAGCTTTACATACAAATTTAGGAAAGGTGGTTATCAACTAATGGTATACACTAGAGTCTCCCAGTTCCACCTTTACCAGAACAATTAGTTAAGTCCGAATGAAGCAGAATCTTGAGCATCACGTTCAGCAACAGTTTCAGCATAGTTGTTCAATTGTTGGTTGATGCTTGCAAGCAACTCTTCAAATTTTTGAACTTGAGTATAGAGTTGGTTGTATTGTTCAAGGTAAGCATTGAATGCTTGACCTTTCCATTCTTCAGCAATTTGGCTATTCATGCTGTTAACAGATTGAATAGCTTGTTCAATTTGTTCTTTTGAACGAGTGTAAACTTGAGCTTGCTCCTTAAGTTGTTCTGGTGTTACGCTAATAGCGGCCATAAAAATCTCCTTTAAAATTTATTTTTTTCTAAATTATACGCTTTTAATTTTTTTTGTAAAGTGAAAAGTGTAAAAAAATCCATTCTATTTCAAAATTTGAATAAATAATTTAGAGTATGATACCGTTTTATATGATAAAATATTTGGGTGTAAAGGCTTAATTTCCTATTGGTAGATGGGTAAAAAAGTGGTATAATTATTAGACATATATGAAAGGTAATTTTAATATAGACAATTAGGAAAATGAAAAAAGGGATAATGGGGATTTGTATTTTGTGTTTATTATTAAGCACACACATCGTTTTTGCAGAAAACGGTAATTTAAATTTAAATACGGATTCTATTTCTAACACGAAACAGAAATCAGCGGGTAACAGTATTGAAGAGCTTTATGCGCCTAATCTTTTCTTGAATCGAACGCAAGATGTTGTTGATAAGGAACATCAAAAAGAAAAGAAGATGCTAACAACCGCCAATCATTCTGTTTTTAAAGCTGATGGTAAGAAGACGACTTATTATCACTTAGATACTGAGAAGGTTACAGCAAAGCAATTTGTTAATTATCATGTTGATGAGAGTTACAAAGTTGCTAAAGATGATCAAGCTCAGAAGAAATCGTATTTGAATTCGATTACTGTTTTTTGCTTTTTTATTTTGATGACAGGATTGGGAATTTTTTTGGGAAGGAAGCGTCATGGCATTCGACAACATTGATATTACAATTGCTTACCAAGATAGACAGATTGATTTAAGGATTTCACGAGGTTTGTCTCTTGTTAGATTAGAAGAGCTGTTGAGAGAATTAAATATTTTATCTCGGTTAGGTTTTGTGGAAAAAGACAATCAAGCTTGGAAACTTTGTTTGAAGAATAAGGCGATTACTTTAAATCGTTACGAGATGTTAGTTAATTTTCCGTTAGGAAATGGGGATATTTTGGAGATTAGAACTTATGATATTTGAGGACAATCATTTAAAATTTGTAGAAAAAGACAATCAGTTAATTGTAACAGTGCAGCCAGTCGATTATGATCGAAAAAGCCAAGCTTTTATTGAGGAATATGTTCAGGCGCAGGTTTCATTAACTGAAACTGGTGAATTGGTGCTGTCATATGATTTACCTGCCTTTTCAGAGAGTCTTGCTGCTTGTATAGCAAAGGCAAACACGGATCTAGAACGTTATTCTCTGGCGCAAAAAATCGCTACAATTACTGTTAAGCCAAATGATTTTAATGTTGCTTACCCACATCCGCAAAATATTTATGTTTCTGGTAATGATGTTAGATTAATTCATTATGGGATTAGTCATATTTTAGCACCACAAGTTTTTGATATAGAGCACTATTTGAAGGTTTACAAAGCTTTAATAGCTTCAATTTTGCTTCCAAAAGTTGATTTTGAATTGGCTGTTGAAGGGTTAGATGCTGTTCGTGAAACAATCGCTGAAAAAATTAATGCCTTTCAGTCTGTTGCTGAAATTAACCACTTTATCAGTGAAGAATTTCATCGTTTAGAGCAAAAGAATAAAGAAAGTAAGGTTCAAGTCAATAAAAAACAATGGCGTGCTTTATTGGTTGGTGTGATTGTTTTAGCGGTGTCAACCTTAACACTAGGCTTTTTCACCTATAAGTCATATTCAAGAGATTTACCTTTGAAAAATGCTGTGATTGATGCCCAATCTGCTTTTATGGCTACTGATTACGATAAAGCCATTGATACTTTGGAGCCTTACAGTGTCAATCGTCTTCCTAAATCAGCCAAATATATTTTAGCAACAAGTTTTGTAAAATTGGACAATCTGAGTTCTGAACAAATGGAAGCTGTTTTGAATACTATTACCCAGTCTTCAGATGAAACGATTTTAAATTATTGGATTTATTTAGGGCGTGGTGATTTAGAAAAAGCACTAGATGTAGCTCAAAATATTGGAGATACTCAATTAATTTTGCACGCTTATACGAATCTATATGAAAAAGTGAAAGCTGACACGAAAATGAGTGGATCTGAAAAACAAAAGAAACTCACAGAATACGAGAAAGAAATTAGTAAGCTTTCTAAAGAACTTGGAGAAACAACAGGTTCAAAATCTAACGGGGATTAATGATTTATGATTCAAAATGATAATGTAACTTATTACCACCATCTTGGGGATTATTTGGGAGACGAGAGTCAGTCACAGGCTTTTTTGTTGAGCTTGTCTGATAAATTATTATATATGCGTTTCTCAGAAAAATTTCCATTGATTTTTGATGGAAATCACTACAGCCTTAGTGATGGTGAGATTTTTAGAAATGGTCAGAAGATAACTAGTCAAAAAGTTTTGGGAGAAACAGAAGATTATTATTTTTTGAGACCTGAAACAGATATTTTTACGCTTTATGTCTACCCACCACATGAAAATTTTGTCTTATCTTCATCTGATACGGCAGATATTCAGTTGGAGGGTGAAACAGTTGTTTTATTTTCTCAAGGCAAAGTCTATGTTGAATCTCCTAGTACTTCTTTGATTTATGTTAATGGTAATCGTGTTAGCGGCAATGTATCATCACCATTTAATGTTGGAGATTCTGTCTTTGTTGAAGATTATTTAATTGAACGTCGTCATCATCAATGGAAAGTAACACGTCTTTGGAAGAAGCCTGAGTTTAGACAAGTTGAAAACTTCTTGTTCCAAGCGCCGATGAAAGAATTTCCAAGTGATTTCCCAGATTATCACAGAAGTCCTCGAATTATGCCAACTATCTATAGTGATGCTATCGTGCTTGACAGTCCAATGCAAGCCAATTCAATGGGGCGTAATTCTCTTCTTCGTGCTATTGTTCCACCACTTGGAATGTTTGGGATTACAGCATTGACGAGTTTGGTTAGCCGCAGAAATCCTTGGATGATGCTTGGTATGGGTGGTTTTAGTTTGTTAACTGCTGGAATGACACTGACACAGTACTTCCAAGATAAAAAATACTATAAAAAACAAGAGCTTATCCGTGTAGAAGATTATGATCATTATCTGTTAAAACAAATTTCTAAAATAAGTCATTATCATAACGAAGAAAAAGATATTTTAAATTACAACCAGCCTGATATAGATACTTTGGCGAAAATGGTATTTGATTATGATTCTCGTATTTATGAACGTATGAATTATAATGCTGACTTTTTGCAAGTGTCTTTAGGGACTGGTGATATTGATACTAAGTTGAAGCTTCAAACTTCTTTTAAGGAGCAAAGCAAGGACAAACAAGCTATTTTTGCCAAAAAGACAGTTGAAAAGTATCGAAAACAACATCAAGTTCCGATTACCTTGTCACTTAGCCAAGCGACTGTTGGTATTATTGGAACATACGATACAACTTATCCTGCGATTTCAAACCTTTTGGTTCAGTTAGCGGTTTTCCACAGTTATCAAGATATTAATTTTGTGATTCTGGTTCCTGAAGAATCTTATGCTAGAGATTGGTATCAATGGCGTTTCTTGCCACATTTTAAACTTCAAGAGCGTAATGTCCGTGGTATTGTCCATGATGCACGTAGTCGAGATGCTGTTTTAAATGCACTTTACCAAATTATTCAAAAACGTATGCAGCTCAAGCGTGAAATGGGAAGTAAAGATGTTCGTTTTGCACCTCATTACGTTGTGACGATTTTTGATGATTCTTATTTGGCTGGGCACAGTTTAAATGAATATTTGGCTGAAGATTTGACGGAACTAGGTGTCACGGTTATTTGGATTAAAGAAGCACAGCGTTTCTTGCCAGAAACTGTCACAACTTTGGTTGAATATCAAAACCAAAATGTTGGCCAAATTATCAATGATAATGGGGAATATCTAGCACAACGTTTTACTCCTTATCCAGAAAGTAAAAATTACGAAGCCATTGCTCGAACATTGGCTAACTTACACCATGTGGAAGTTGAAAAAAATTCTATTCCTAAATCAGTTACTTTCTTAGAACTCTACAAGGTGGAAAAAGTTGAGGAATTACAATTAGCAGCACGTTGGGCTAAGGCAGATACTTCTAAGACGTTAGCGGTGCCGTTGGGACTTCGTGGTCGTGATGATATTGTTGAATTGAATCTACATGAACGTGCTCACGGTCCACATGGATTGGTTGCAGGGACAACCGGTTCAGGGAAATCTGAAATCTTGCAGTCGTATATGTTATCTCTAGCTGTTAATTTTGGTCCAGAAGATGTTGGCTTTCTACCTATTGACTTTAAAGGTGGTGGGATGGCTAACCTTTTTAAAGGTCTTCCACATCTTATGGGGGTCATTACGAACTTGGATGGTGCAGCTAGTGCGCGTGCCCTTGCTTCAATTAAAGCGGAACTCCAAAAGCGTCAACGTCTTTTTGAAGCCTTTGGTGTGAACCATATTAATGGTTATACTAAGCTTTACAAGCAAGGAAAAACAGCTACTGATGGAGGGCATTACCCAACAAAACCACTTCCGCATCTATTCTTGATTAGTGATGAATTTGCAGAATTGAAGGCTAATGAGCCTGAGTTTATGTCAGAGTTGGTTTCTGCCGCACGTATTGGTCGTTCCTTAGGTGTTCATTTGATTTTAGCAACCCAAAAACCATCTGGGGTTGTTGATGACCAAATCTGGTCAAACTCACGTTTTAAATTGGCTTTGAAAGTATCTGATAAATCGGATTCAAATGAAATTATTAAAACACCTGATGCAGCTAGCATCGTAGAGCCTGGTCGTGCTTACCTTCAAGTCGGAAATAATGAAATTTACGAACTCTTTCAATCAGCTTGGAGTGGTGCAACTTATCAACCTAATAAATCTGAGAAAAAAGAAGAAGTTGATGACCGTATTTGGTTGATTAATGATTTGGGGCAATACGAATTATTAACAGATGACCTTTCTTTGGAAGAAGAACTTAGTGTACAAACAGAGAAGAGTCAAACAGAATTAGAAGCCTTGGTTGATTATATTTCAACCTATTCACAAGAAGCTGGAGTAGAAATTCCAGATAAACCTTGGTTGCCTCCGTTGAAAGACAAAATTATTTCTCCTGTTTTAGCTATTTCTTGGTCTGACGAGAAACATTTGGCGGTGCCATTTGCGATGATGGATGTGCCATCTGAACAAGCGCAACGTAATTTTGATTTTGACGTTGAAGAATTAAGTCATACGGTTATCTATGGTTCTCCTGGTTTTGGGAAATCTGTTGCTTTGCAAACTTTGGTAATGAACTTTGCTCGTCTTAATACGCCAGAACAAGTACAATTTAATCTTTTTGATTTTGGTACGAATGGTTTGTTACCGTTGAAAGATTTACCTCACGTTGCAGATTTGACACGTTTGGACGAAGAAGAAAAATTATTGAAATTCTTAAAACGTATCGATAATGAATTGAAGACCCGAAAAGATTTGTTTGCGCAATACAGCGTTGCTAGTCTTGCTCAATATGAGCAAAAAACAGGCCAAAAACTTCCGGTCATTCTTACTGTCATGGATGGTTTTGATGCTATTAAGGATAGTCCCAAAGAAGAAGTTATCGAAGCTTGTATGAATCGAATTTTACGAGAAGGTTCAAGTTTGGGTTGCTATTTGATTGTGACTGCTTTACGTGCAAATAGTCTAAAAATCAGTATGTCAAGTAATGTTTCAACTAAGATGGCTTTATTCTTGGTTGAGGATCATGCTGTTAAGGATGTTATCGGACGTAATGCTTTGATTCCACAAGAAATTTTTGGACGTGCTCAGGTGCACGATGATATGCCATATGAAATCCAAATTTATCTTCCAAGCGAAGGTGAGGAAGATATTGAGCGTTTGCGTTATTTGGAAGAAGAAGTGGCTGAAATGGATAGAGCTTGGACAGGACAACGTCCGAAAGCTATCCCAATGCTTCCAAATGATATTAGCCTTTCTGACTTCTATGGCAATGATTATACGATGACAATGATAAATCATTTGCAAATGCCGCTCGCCTTTGATAAGGAAACAACAAATGTCGTTGGCTTTATTCCTGAAAAACATGGTTACTTTGTTATTATGGATGATACGCCAACGCAAACACGTTTATTTGAAACCATTATTATTCGAAATATGGCTTACTTTAAAGGTCACGCGCAACGTATCGTCTTTGATCCAGATCAACGTTTTGAAGGAGCTGTAGAAAGCTTTGATTTGGTAGCATCAGAAGGAAGTTATAGCACGGTTATGAATGATTTGCTTGGAGAAATGAACTCACGTTCTCCAGAAAATGCTAATCAGCCAATTTTCGTTTACCTACCAGATGCTCATACGATCAATGATAAGTTGATGTTGTCAAATAGTACTTTAGATACTATTTTGAAAAAAGCAGCTAAAGTTAATATTTATTTTATTTTCCAAGGTCATCAAAAAACAATCGAAACACGTTTTGATGACTTTAACAAACGCTTAAGATCAAATATTCCAGCTGGGATGTTTGGTACACGATTTGCAGATCAAACCATTATTAAAGGTCGAACACGTTACGGAGAGCCTCTACTAGAAGCAGATGAAGCACAATTCTTTGAAGGAAGAGAGGTTACCCGCGTTAAAATACCTAAGGGATAGGAGAAAAATGAAAAAAGTTAAGATTAAACCAAGTATTGTAGTGATTGCTTTGAGTGTTTTTATCTCAATTTTGGCAATTAGCTCAGGAGTATTTGTCTATACGCAAGACAAGGAAGTTTCTGTAACTGATAAAGCTAAAAAAGATGAGCGATTGACCGTTGCTTTGGTTAATGAAGATGCAGGTGGTAACTTAAATAATGTCAATTATAACTTCGGTCAAGAATTCACGAATTTATTAACCAATGCAGGGGATTCCAAAGAGAACTGGGTTACCATGCCACGTAGTTTAGCTGAAAGTAAATATAGTGATGGCAGTGCAGATGTCATTATTTATATTTCAAACGACTTTTCAGACAAAATTCTTCAGTTGGAAAGTTTTAATCCGTCACAAGCTAAAATTGGTTATAAAGTTAAAAAATCAACAGACACTGTTAAAGAAAAAAATGTTGAAAGCCAAGTAGGGACATACTTGAACTTGATTAATCAACGTGTGATTAAAATGTACTTCTCAAGTGTTATTGGTAACCTGGACGATGCCAAACGTAATGTCGCTAACATTGTTAACGACCAAGAAACAAGTTACACAAGTTTGTCTAACTACATTTACACACCATCAAATGAAGCTAGTCAAAATCTTAGTGGTTTGACAAGTTTCGCTAATTCTCTTCAATCAGGCAATAAAGCTTTTGAAGATAGCCAAGCAAACTTCACCAAGGGCGTCTTTGAAATGCTTAATTCTACAAGCAATGGTTTAAATGGTGAGTTGCCAGAAGTCAAAAGTTTTGTTGATCTTCAAGCAGATATCGCTAAAAGTAATGTGGCTACTGCTAATTCAGCTATTTCTGATCAATTTAAAACAGATACTGATTTGTATAATCATTTAAATGACAATGCTGTTAGTAGCTTAAATAAATTTTACGCCCCATCACCTATTACAAGTGAATCAAATGGTGGTGAGACTGTTTATAATTTATTTGCTAATAGCATTTCAGATTACAATAGCATTATTGAAAATTACCGTGGACAAGTTGAAAATACTCGTAATCATTTAACAGATTTATTGAACCAAGTTCAAGAAACACGTTCAAAAGTATCAGCACAATACTTTAACGGTGATTTAGGACTTGATAAGAATAATTATCTAAACATTGGTAATCAAGCAGATCGTAAGTCAGCGATTAAAAGTGACGTTCAAAATCAAGTGACTGATCAACAAGTTAAAGATGCTCTTGCTAATCAGATTAGAACATCGCTTGGTGGTACTCTTCCGTCAGAGTACGAGGGTGAAATTGCTAACCTTATGGGAAGTATTGATGTGAATGGCGCTGATTATAATGCTCTCTTTTCAAAATTAGAAAGTATGGGAGCTATCACATCTGCCGAAGTTGCTAGCTATAAAGCTAAGTTAGGATTACTTAGCAAATACCAAGCAGTCAAAGGGGTGACAACTGCTGGTGGAGCAACTTATTCATTTTTAACTGCTGAGGATGCTAAACCTAGCCAATCAAACGTTGTTTCTATCAATGTAGCTCCAACATCAACACAAGTAACAACGACAACTAAGGCAGCAGACCAAGCTGAAAATACTTCTGAATCAGCATCAAAAGATGATCAAGCAAAAACTACAGAAAACACTGAGACAAAACAAGATGCTACAACTGTTGCGATTACAGATGTTTCAGGAGGAAGCGTTGCTTTTGCTGATGACTGTTCAACAAGTAAACAAATCTCAAGTGCTCAAAACCTGAAAATTGCTTATACTTTTGATTCACTTGCAGTTGGAACTCATACGATTAACTTTAAGTTGAAAATTGGTGATAATGTTATTCCAATGACTTATACAACATTTGTAACGGATACTGCAGATGATGTTGCTTTGGTTAAAGATGATTTGAAAACTATTTTGGCACAGCTAAATAATATCAGTACAGCAGCAGCTATGGTTCAAACATTATACGGAGAACCTGGACAAACTGATTTTAGTAAAGTAGATGTAGCCAATCCTTCTGCTAACTCAGTTGTTAAAATGTACGGTAATTTGACTTACGATAATATTGCAGGTCTTGACGTTGATAATTACAAAAATTCAGGTGTTACTTTGTACACTGAATTAACAAATGAAATGACAGAGTTGCAATCAGCTATCAATGACTTGCCAGGTCTATCTGATGATCGTTTACCTCGTAATTACTTTGCTCAAGGTTTGCAAAACTTAGTAGCGTGGTATAATTCAGCTGCAGATAGTTTGAATGCTGAATATTCAAATTGGTCACATAATCAAGCCAAAGAACTTAATGTAGCTCCTTACGGAAGTGGTAATGCTGACGGCAATAGCCTTTATGTTGATGCTTCTAGTGGAGATGCTCTTTATAGCAGTATTTCAGAAATTGTTAAATCAACATCAGATAATGCGCAATCAACAACAAGTAACTATCAAGCTTTGGGAACAATGACAGATGAATTTACACAATTAGTTTCTCAAGTTGATACCATTCAAAAAGATGTTGATGATACCATGGCAAATACTAACAAGCTTATCAGTAGCCAAGCTGGAAATATTAAAGACAGTACAACTTATGCTACTAACTTCTCTAAAGTGCTCAAAAATGCTCGTAGTGGTGGTACTGATAATGAAGCTGTTATGAATTTCTTGTCAAATCCAGTGAATATCACGAAGAAAACAACAAGTGGTGTCGTTGCAGAAAAAGATAATACCATTTGGATTGTTGTAACAGCTATTGTTTCAAGTATTTTATCAATTATCGTGACTTATTTCTTAACAAAATCAAGTAAACCAAAATCTAATTAAGCAATGATAAGTCCAGATGCTTTTGGCATCTGGATTGTCTTGCATTTCTTTAAAAAAGGGGAGATTGCCGTGGGAAGCAAAGAAGCAAAACATTATCAAAATTGTGCTAGTACTTGTCGTAGTCATAGTAGTAGTTTACGTTCAAATCGAACAGCTGCTATGGACAAAAAAGAAAAATTGGAAAAGGCAAAATCTAAAATTACCAGTGAATTAAGTCAAATCTCTAGTCAAAAATCGACCTTGTCGACTTTAAATAACGTTGACACAGGAAATTTTGTAGGTGACCGTCAAGCTAAGTATCAAGGAAAAATGTCGGCGGCACTTCAAAAGTTATCAACTTATAAGACAAGCGAAGATGATAATTTGACATCTATTAATAATAAAATTGCTGAACTGGAGACTACGATTTCAAGCTTAACCTCACAAATCAATAGCTGGGATCAACAAGCTGTGATGTATGATCGTATGGCTGCAAGTAGTATGTAAGGGGAGAATTTATGGCAAAGACGGGAGTAGATTTAGAAGAGTGGAAGAGTCTGACCGATGGCGTTGCTTCTTCAACAAAAGGCATCAGTAAAATAAAATCACTGACATTTACAGAAACAACTTTAAAACCATTTCTTGATTTTCATAAGAATATTGATAAATTTAATGCATCAATCAAGAAATTGAAGACTTTTACTAAAGATGATGCTGATAAAATGTATAAAGCTGGTAAAAATAAATCAGATGATGATGCTAATGAAGCTAAGCACACACGTAGTAAGGGAGGCAAATAATGCAGGATGAATGGATTGCATTACTTAGAGAAAGTTTGAGAAAACTGGATATTTCGGATGGCGACTTAGCTTTTTTAGAAAATTTAGCCTTAGTTTTTTCTGGACACCCTGATGTCTTTACGGCTTGTCATCTGGCTTTTCTGGATGAAGAAAATGAATATCATTATCACCCAGTCATTGGAGCACCTTATGAATTTGAGTTTGATTATGACTTAGCTCAGGTGACGATTAGTAGACCAGATGGTCAGTTACAGTTGTCGTTGCCACTGTTTCAAGCTTTTCTATCCTATGTGGACTTGCTCTTTGGCAAAATCTATCCTTTAGGTAGCATTGTTGAGCTTGATAAGGAACTTTTGCCTGAAGATTTAGTGACAGCTTTTGCTCGGGAAGATATGGATTTTAATGTTGTTATTACAGGACGCCGTGCTTTGGTCAATAATCAGACCGCTTATGCTGATTATATTGGCTATGTCTGGCCGTATGGCATGGATTTTGAGACGCAACCGCTTTTGATTAGTAATCTTTTTGTTAAACGTGTGATTTCAGAAGGTTATACGGATGCGCGTGACAAGTATTATTGTGATGAAGAGTTACGTCGAGCTTATTTTTATGATAAAATTTTCTCAACGTTGTATCCAAAGGGAGAGATTTATGAAGATTAAGATGAGTGAGGTAATATCGCAGCGCGATAGCCTCAAAAGCTCTATCAGCCAAACAAAGAGTCAACTATCAAGCGCCAAGAAAAAGTTAAAAAGCGCAGCCAATTCAGAGGCTCTAAAGGGTGATGTTAAAGATGCGATTGATAATAAAATCAATAACTACCAAGTGCCTTTGCTGACGAATTATGTGAATAGCTTAGACGTTATCTCACAAGGTTATGATAACCTTATCAGCACTTTTAAGAGTATTGTGAGTGAAAATAGCGACTCTGCCATTATTGACACAGATGTCTTGCAACAAATGGTGGATAAGTTCGATTCACCGCTAGAGCAATTGAAGACAAGCTCTGACGCGATTAACAAGGCAATTGATGATGTCGCAGACATTGTCACACTAACTAAAGTGACAACAGACGATGCCGTATCAGAATTCAAAGGTGCCAAAAAAGTCCTAACTAACACCATCAAAGACATGGGAACTTTCAATAATACCCTCTTCACCAGTGAAGCAGGCGACATCCTAGACGAACAAAATACGCAAATTGGAAGCTTATCTAACCTAGGAAGTAGCTCATACACCAGCAAAAAAGCAAAAGATTTCTACAAGAAAACAGCTTTTAAAACAGAAGTTAAAGAAACTAGGCTTGTTGTTAGCGGTAAGGCTAGACGAGACCAGCTAAAAAACGAACTCGCCAAGAATTTGTATGACTCTAAATACAGTGGGTATATGGTAGAAACAAATTCATTACCAACACCAATTTTGTTAACATTGGAGAAAAGGGGCAGCGACTATTATAAAGAATTCCAAAAAGTTATGGATAGTGATGCGGCGAAATATTTAAGTGAAGCTTTTAAACTTTTACCAAGTAAATTTATTAAGTCTATAAAACAGTCAGAAGGCTTTAAAGAAATTATGTGGAGATTGGCAAAATCTGGTGAAAAAGGAGAAAAAGCTGCCACTTACGTTCTTAAAGGATTAATGAAGTACGAGGAATTTGGTAATGCAGCCAAAAATACTAAATTAGGAGCAATGATTTCCGGGACATCTAAAGTATTTGATGGTGCTAAAAAGGTGGCTGATCCTCTAAAAAGCATTGTAAAAGAAGGTTTGAAATCCACAAAATTTTATAAAGCTATTTCAGAAACAGCAAAAACTGGTGGTGAAGTAAGTGGAACTTTTAAAATTTTAGGAAAAGGAGTGAAATTTGCCGGGAAAGCTGCCACGGTAGTAACTTTTGCGGATGTAGCTGTTTCTGGTGTTTCTGGTGGGGCTAAAGAATTTGCAAAGACTAAAGATATCGGCAAAGGTGTTATTGTTGGGACCTTCTCAGCAGTTAAAAGTGTAGGACCGTTGGAAGGTGCAACCATTGGAGCAGCGGTTGGAGGAGGGTTCCCTGGAGCAGTTGTGGGAGCAGGTGTTGGATTAGGAATATATATTCTTGATAAGACAGGAGTGCTGGATACTGCTGAAGACTTAACAATGAAATTTTATGATAAAACTAAAGAAAATATAGGAAAAACAGTTAAAACTGTTGGTAAATCTATATCAACTACATTTAGTGGAATTGGAAAGGCAGTAGGTGTTGGATGACTAACATGAAAAAATCAATATTTAATGCAAGTTTTGAAGAAAGTCTTAATTTAGAAGACGATGGATTTCGAAAACTTCAGCAAGAGCAACATGATAAATTAGCACGGAAAGTTATTAACGGGAAGCCAACATTTAGTTTTAAAATGCAAGCTTTTATATTAACTTTGCTTTTCCCAGTCTGTTTTAATTATTTATTGTCAGTCGCTTCTACCGAATTAACAAATAATCAATCAAATGGATTACATCTTAACCCTTCTAATTATAATTTCTTAACATGGCAGGTTTATTTGGTTTTGTTGTGTATATGGTTATTGTTTGTAATCGTTGGGAAGTATTTCAGTCAGGTATTTATTTTACCATATCGTTATCAATTCCATAATTTTACCTATATGGTTATTTTATATATTGAATTAGATTTGCTAATTTTAGGACTTCTACTTTCTAATCTGCCATTTTGGATTGTTTTAGTAATAATGATTATCTGGATAATTTTAATATATTTTATGGTATCGGTAGAATTAAGAGGAGCTCGGAAGATAATATATAGTGAGACTAATGAACTTAGAAAAATTGATAAAATAGCAAAGCTGATATCAATGTATGGTATGGGGCTATTAGGAGTTGCTGTTATTATTAAGCAATTAATTTCTGTGTTTTCAGGAAAAAATTCGAATTTTTTAGAGAATATTGGAATATTATTAGCATTACTAATAATGAATATTATAATGCCTGCAGTTGTAATATTTATAGGAACTCCCTATTTTTTACAGGCTTATTACAAACTCAAATACCCTGAAGAATACCGTGAATGGGAGGGTAAATCTCTTGAAGAATGGTATGGAAAGAAATATTTGAAAAAACACAAGGAGCTACTAGAACATGAATAAATCAAAAGAATTGTTACCACTTGGAAGTATTGTTTATCTTGAAGAAGGAACACAAAAAATAGTTATTGTTGGTCGTGGGGCCATTTTTGAAGATCCAGAAACTGGTGAACAAGTCTTTGCAGATTATATGGGGGCTCTTTATCCAGCAGGTCTTCAAACAAATTCAACATTATTCTTCCAACATGAGAATATCGATGAAGTTGTTTTTGAGGGCTATCATGATGATGAAGAGGACAGATTTTTAAAAGTTTATCATGAGTGGGAAGAAAATTTGAAAATTCCACGAAAACAGATTGATTGATTTTAAGGCGCTTTTGCGCTTTTTCTGTAGGTGTTAATGATAGAAGCGACTGTTGGTAGTATCACAGCACCTTACTTGGTGGGTAAAAAATACTATAAAACTGCTAAAAAGTGGGCAACCTCAGCTTATGCTGAATATCGTTTCTCAGAAAATGGAGTAGGAAGTACAATTATTAAAAAATCTGATAAAACAGTTGATCATGTTTTAGATTTTATTTTTGGAACGAGTGACATTTTGAAAAAGAATGAGCACCACAGTATTGTTAAGTTTCATAGTGGGAGAGTCACCAAAAGTTTTGAAAAAATCATGAAAACACTTGGTGAAACGGATTATTCAAAAGAAGTCAGAAAGTCATTAAAAACAATTGAAAAAGATGGCTTAAAAGGGGTAGCTAAAGCCAAAGAAATTGCGAAAGGTGTTGTAAGAGGAACAAAATCTAATGTGATTTCTGAAGCTGAGGAAGCATTTAATACAAAAACACTTAAAAATGTGATTAAGGCTACCAAGAAATCTGGTAGGATCACTAAAGGTGTGAAAACAGCGTTTAAGGAATCAAATGTTGGAACAGCTCTAAAAACTGGTTCAAAATTTGCGAAGGGTGTAGCTGTTCTTAATGTTGTAGATGGTGTGGTTGAGACTTTTGGTAATGTTGAAAAAAATAAAACCCAAGCTAAAAGACAAGGGTTACACGGAGCAGAAGTTTCAGCCAGTGTAGCGACAGGTTTTGTTGTTGATGCTGCCAAAGCCACTGTTAAAGGAGTCGCAAGTACGGCTGCAGCTACAGCAGGAGCGGCTGCTGTAGGGGCCTTTGCGACAGGAGTTCTTGGCCTTACAGCAGCTCCTGTACTAGTAACAGGAATTGTAGCAGTAGGAGCTGCTATATTTGTAAGTAATAGGATTGATAAGATTGATAAGAGTACTAATCTAACTAATAATGTAAAATCTAAAGTTAACTCTTTTATTAAAGGTTGTGGTGATTTTGTAAAAGGAATGAAAGGTTGGAAATCATGGACTTAAATTTAATTAGGCGTCTAAAAATATTGTTAAAATATCAAGGAGAAAATATTAAAAGCGGTGTGAGTCGAATTGGAAATTATACGGGACTGTTTATATTATATCCTTTCATACTCTGGAGTTTTTTTACAACAATGAATACTTCAGAACTCTCGCTTAATTTAAGTAAGTCTATTTTTTACATTGGTCTTATTGTATGGGGGGCTGCACTTTTATTGACAGTCATAGATTGTTTAAAAAAGAACCAATTTCTTGTTGGACTTTCAACGTGCTTGATGTATATTTATGGCATTTTTACATTACCAATCTCTTCAACGGCAGCTTGGGGAGATGGTAGATTAAATTTTGTAGCTTTGCAAGAAGTATCAATTATTTTATGGCCAATGATTTATTATATTATTTTGGCTTATTTCATGGTAGATAAAGAAGGGCGAGTTTTAAAAAATGATAAGGAAAAGTTAATTTTTGCTTATATTATGATATTTCCAATTGCTTTAGCTGTTGTTGTAGCTGTGCCAATGATTTATTTTATTTCGGAATATTATTATATTTATTTAGCTTGGGGATTAGAGGTAACATTTTCTGTTTATCTAGTAGCTATATGGCAATATGTTTTTTACCCACTCCGTCATAAGTCTGACTTAGCAGTTGCTTCAGAAGTACAAAGCCAAACAGTAGATGCATTGAGTGATACGTTACAAGAACAACATTTTGATAAAGATGAAATTAAGGAAGATTGATGGTCACATGGGATTAATTGAGCGTTTAAAAATACTATTAAAGAATCAAGAAAAAAATGTTAGATGTGGAGTGAGTCGTAAAGGAAACTTAGGAGTTTTGATTTTTCTTTATCCATTAATATTTCTTATGATTTATGCAGCGTTTGATGATTTGAAATTACCAGTTTTCTTTGAAAAGTTTGTCTTAGATTTGGGAGTTATTATTGGAATTGTTTCAATTCTGCTAACAGTTTGGGACTGTTTTAAGAAAAATCAATTTTTAGTAGGTTTATCAGCATATTTTATTGGTGTGTATGCCTTTTTTACTTTGCCTATTTCGGTAACAACTGCCTTTAGTAATGGCAATTTAAACTTTATTCTTCTACAAGAAGTTTCTATAACTTTGTGGCCACTATTAATGTGGTTGTCAATGGCTTATTTTACAATAGATTCAGAAGGTAATATGGTCGAAGGTAGGCTACAAAATAAAATACTTGGCAATCTTTTTGTTGCTCTAGGAACTATTCTATGTATCTATGGGCTTGTTGAATTAAGATTATCAGATACCTATCTTACATGTGTTATTTGGGGATTTGAACTAATAGTTGGTTTAAGTTTAGTGACTGCATGGTCGTACATCCTCTACCCACTCCGTCACAAGGATGATGAAGGTGCTGATTTGACAGAAGCTTCAGAAGTTCAAAGTAAAGCAGTGAATGCATTAAATGAGACGTTACAGGACAAACGTTTTGATAAAGAGAGATTTAAATAAAAGGGAGTTAAAATGATTGAAAAAGCTATTATTAAGCAAACACATTTGGTGAAAAAGACGGTTCGTATTGAGGCAGATCAGTTGCCAGCTTTATTTGAATATACAGAGTATTTGCCATTTGAATTTGGTATTTATAAAGATGGTCCAACATTCTTTGAAATCACACCATCACAATTTCAAGAAGAAAAACAGACTTATGATGTTTATATTCCGATTAATACAGAGGTTGCCTCAACTGATGATTTTACGTATGTACCGAGCCTAGAAATTAAAGGTGTGCGTAAGCGAGTGCCTTTTGAGGAAGGTCTTGATGAACATTTAAATAGTATTAAAGATTATATGAGAGAAGAGGGATTAGCTATTCCTGACAAGCTCTTTTTGATTATTACACCTGTTTATGGGCAACTATTTGCGGATATCATTGTTCCAGAGGAGAATTGAGATGGCAGAGCTTTTAGAAGGACGTAATCAGACTTTAACCTTGTCTAATGTTTGGAGTATTGACTATACTGTTGAAGCAGATAAGATTGGGATTGCTTTTAAAGATGCTTTAGATAGTATCACAGCTGCGGGCTATACTTTAAAAACGGACTTGTTTTATTCAACGCCACAAGTAGAAGGACATGACGGTATGTTAGATATCACGGTTTATCTACCAGTAAATGAAGATTATTTGGGAGAAGAAGTTGAGTTAGCAGAGTTTAATAGCTATTTTTCGATTTCGACCATGTATGGTGTTCGCACTTCAAGTACGAAACCTGAAGATTTTGATAAGGCTTTGGATAGGTTGCAAGCAATGTTGTTGGAAGATAAGTGCCAAGAGGCTTCACCAATCTTTTTCATGTCTTCAAAGATTAACGGAACAGTTTATACAGATATTAGAATAGGTGTTCGTTTTGAGTAAATCAAAAAAGCAAGAAGAAACAGTTATTTTAGAACGTTACCATGGACCTTTAATCACGAACGGTGTGGAACTAGGGTATATTAAAATAGTTCCGTGGCTATCGCTTCCTTTTCTAATAATTTTCTTTATTATTGGGATCAAGCATTGGTATGCAGATGATTTGGGTATGTTTAGGCTGGCTTTTGGATGTGGAATTGTTATTAATTTGCTAGGAGCAGTATTTTCATTCTTTGATGAATTTATTTTAAAACATCGCTTTTTAACATATATATTAATAGCACTTAGTTTTATTTCGTTGTTAAATTGGCTTGATTTTATCGGTTTGGTATTATTTATTTCTAAAAATAATTCTACAGTTCCATCAGATTTTAGTATATTTTCTTCTAAGTTAGTATTATTTTTTATTATTTTAACGATACTCATTTCTTTTATCATGACCTTCTTTGTATATCCATATTTCTACAGACGAGATCGTCGTACAAATGGTGCATACCGAGAAAAAGAATCGAAATTTAATAGTTACGATAATAAGTTATTCTCAAGTAATTTTTTGCTTATCTTCGGTTTGGTTGTCTTTGTTCCACCACTTTTAACAGGTTACTTGGAGAATGTATTTGGGCTAGTTATCGGAATACTATTTTCACTTGTTTTTCCAGCTTTGGTTGTAGACGCTTTTTATGCGGCGCTTTATGCCAAACAACATCCAGAAGAGATTGATGAGCTTTAAAATATTATAAATTGCTTAGCTATCAATAATTTGGGGATAGGTTGTTAATAATTAGAAACTTTAAAATCAATGTTCGTTTTGAGTAGATACAAAAAAGCTAGAGATTTAATCTCTAGCTTTTTTGATTTTCCATTGTGTAGTAAGAATATAAAGGTGCTTTTGCTAATTTTAAAAAGTCTTTTTTAAATTCTTTGGGTGGCATAGGTGCTTCTTGAAGAAGCCAAATTTTGATAATGACAACGATTTGTTCCACGATAATTTTGGTTAAGACGTCTTTGGGGAGATTAAAGGTTTCGCTTTGGGGACGAATGATGTCTATTGCCCACTCAGTGTAGGTAGATACGATGGTATCTTCAAATGGTTGGGTAATAGCAGCTGTGTGTAAGAGTCTTAAGTGTTCTCTTTTATCGTAGACAAAAGGTAGCAGGTTATCAGCAACATAATCCAAGGGATTGCCATCTTTTTCTTTATCATAATGACGACACCACTGGCGAATTTCCCAGATGATGTAGTCGTCGACATAAGTGATAATTTCATTAAAATTTCTAAAGTGTTTCTGATAAATTGCTTGTCTAGAAACACCAGCTTTTAATGCAATTTCAGAGATGGTAAAGTTTGTCTTTTGGGGAGTTTCTGCGACTAATTCGAAAAAGGCACCTATGATTTTTTCACGTGTGTATCTTGCCATAGTGTTTTCCTCCAATGATAGTTTGTATTTTACCATAAAACAAAAGAGTTTTTCTCATTATTAGAAAAGAAAGATAATTGCCTATTCTAGCTAATCTACACCTTGTAAACCTTGATAAATTAACATTATGTCTATCTTTTTTCTAATTTTATTGTTTTTGGGTTTACGGAGTGTAAATAAAAAATGATAGCTTTTTACTAGATATGAGGATAAAATTAATTCGGAAAAAAGGAGATCGGGTTAAAAAAGGCTGTCATATTAAGCCTAGGAGTTTGTTAGGAGTCATTAGAAACGAAAAAGGATTTGTAGTCAAAATGAAAAAGTTTTGTACTGTCAGGACGCAAGGAATAAGCATAAGTGATTTACCTGATTCAAAGGAACTATTAAAAGAACTAAGCAAAGTAAAGTATCGAGAGCGTTATTTTCAGACGCTCAGAGGAACAATTTTTGCTTTGATTACAGTGGCTGCGTCAGCAGTATTAGTAGCGAGCATTTGGTTACCAGTTCTACAAATTTATGGTAATTCTATGACACCTAATTTGAAAGCTGGAGATATGATAATCTCCGTTAATAGTAAAAATCTGGAGCAAGGTGATGTCGTGGCTTTTTATTATAATAACAAGATTCTAGTAAAGCGTGTGATTGCAACATCTGGTCAATGGGTCAACATAGATAAAAAAGGTAATGTCTCTGTTGATGGTAAAAAATTGAAAGAGCTTTATTTGCAAAAACGTGAAAGGGCTTACGGAGAGACTAATATTAATTTACCCTATCAAGTTCCTGATAGTCATTATTTTGTTATGGGAGATCATCGTAGTGTGTCAATAGATTCTCGAAATAAAGCAGTTGGTACGGTTAGTGAAGATCAAATCGTTGGAAAATTAACCTTTCGGATTTGGCCGCTAACGCGTTTAGGAGCAATTGAGTAACAAGGATTTATAGCAAAAGAAAGGAGTTCTTATGAAAAAGCTGTGGCTCAATCTGATGACTCGATTTAAGCTGAGGCTTAGAGAAAGTGTTATTGCAAGGATAGCTTTGGCTTTATCGATTATTGTCGTTTTTTGTACAACCTATGCTTTAATTTTACCCGCCCTAACTATTAGCACGGATAATCGTTCAGCTCTGATGCAATCAGCTGAAAATGCTTCTACCGAGCAACTAGAAAGCTCAGAAGAAAAGATGCAAGTGGAAGCTTCAAGTTCTGAACAAGAAACATCAGAACAGAAAGACAGTCAGACCTCTTTAGATACGTCTTTAGAAGCTAGACGGTTGCAAGAAACAGCTGATAACCTAACAGTAGTGGCAGATTTTACGCAAGGGACTTTTACAGAGGAGGTCTCTTTGAAAGTTAGACCGATAGCAGACACGCGAGAGATTAATCAAAAAATATCTACTGTTTTACGTGAAACAAAGCAGAGCCTGTCTAAGGCATTATCTTATGATATTTCTTTTGTTAATGCAGCTGGTCAGGAAGTTGAACCTAAGAAAGACGTCAGCATCTCAATGCGCTTTAATACGGTGGTTTCAAGCACGGATTTTCAAAGCAGTTGGAAACTGTATCACTTTGTTAATAATGATGTTAACCATGTTGAGGAATTAACACATGAAGTTGATACGCAAATCCAGCAGGATAATTCAGATAGTGTTGTGAGTGTTGATTTTAAGTCGGATTCCTTTTCAACCTATACCTTAGCTGGGGTAACTTATGCTGATTTTACGGAATATTTAACAGGTTATTCTTATGATGAAAAAACTGTTGAAGAAAATTTAGCAACAAAAGTTCTAACAGTTGATTTGGAATTGGATTACTCGATTTCTAAGGCTCATCTAGCTGCAGATAGGTATTATTATCTAGAATTACCCAATGGGACTGCTATTGGGCAAGATATCAATCTGGGGACAGAATATATCGGTAAAGATACCAATCAAGTTGATGCTTATACCTATAAATTCGCCTATGATGAAGCGTCTGGTAAATACTATGTTTTGATTGCTTTTATTGAAAGTTATGTCAATGATATTACTGATGGCACACAGTCTAAAGGTTGGATAAAATACGATGCTATCTATGGTAGTGATTATCAGCAAAATGATGGGAGTTATCAAGTGATTTATTCGGATGACCTTGTTGTGACTATTCCAGAAGATGACATCAAAAAGAATTACGATTTAACAACATCTAAATCAGGTTCGGTGACTTACGATGGGGATACACCCTACCTGACTTATACCGTTAAGGTTGATTCAACATTTGGCACACCAAGTTTAATCGATGTCAAAGATGTTTTGACGGCATCTGGAGTTTCAATATCTGCGATTGATTCTGTAAGTGTAACTAAATCAACTTATGTTGGAAATAGTGGTAATGTGACCTCTACAGATTCAGTACCAACAAGCGCCTACAGTTATCATTTTAATGCGTCAAATAAAAGCCTTGAAACAACACTTCCTCAGTTAGTGTCTGGTGGTACGGACTCAGAAGGAAATGCTATTGGGCATTTTTATACTCTTACCTACCGTTATAAAATTTCTGGTTTGACGGCTGGTTCATCGGTTGCGGTAAATAACACGGTGAGTGCAACTTCGCAAACAAATGATGATGACAAAAAGACACATACGAGTAGCTCAAGTGTGACTTTAGCGCTTAATCAAGTTGATAAACAAGGAACTTACAATGAGGCTGACGGCACCATCACTTGGACGATTAGAGTTAATGAGGGGCAAAATGACATTGCTGGTGCATTATTAACAGATGAGATGTTTTCTAAAGCAAGTAATCTAAACATCTCCCCTAATGCTGGAGCAACTATTGAGTACAAAAATGGAAAAATTTCAGGGATAAGATTCAATGCTTTGTCAAACAACAAAAACACAAATAATTACACTATTGCCTATACGACGCCTGTTGATCAGACAAGAGCTGGTTGGGATGCCAGTAAGATAACAAATAAAGTTGTTCTAGACGATGATGGAAAAACGTCAACAAGGACTGACCAAACGACTAAGGAGACTGAGGTAACTATTCCTGGCACAGGAAATATTACTAAAATCATTTCAGATGTTTGGGAGGTGTCAGATACTGGCACAAGGGAAGTTGTTTGGGAGGTAGAGATTGGACTTCCTAACTCAGGAGTACTAGAAAAAGGAACGGTGTTTACAGATACATTGAAAGATCCGTGGAATCAGAATTCAGAAATTCATTGGTATACCAAAGTACAATTAGAAGACCTATATCACCGTCTGGAAGAAGTTTTAGGCAAGAATGGTTTTACATTAGAAGCACGTCAATCCAATCATGGAGAATATACTAACTACAGTAAGCTGAGTGCTGATGTGCATTATACAGAATTCAAGGTAACTTTAACTGCTGACCGTGAATCCTCTTTGAATAGTTTAATGATTCATTATAGGTCTATGATTAGTTTGGAAAATAGTTCCAACCAGCGTTATGTTAATACCTTGACCTCGGGTAATCATAGTGTGAGCGAAGAATACGATTATAGTAACAATACTAATGTCGTCAAAACTGATGGTCATGGTAATTCTGGAACAACTAAAACGACAAGTGCTGACGGAACGGTTACTTGGATGGTCAAAGTTGAGTTAGATGATAATGCCACCAACATGACGGTGACGGATACTTTGCCAGAAGGGATTAGTCTGACAGCTCTATCTTATGGTCAACGTTGGGGACAAATTAATGCTAATTTTGAGAACAACTCGCTGACACAAGGAACTAACGGCTGGGGAACCTATAACATTGCTTTAAACGGAACAGTTTCAAGTGATGGTGTGGTAATGCTAGATTTCACGACAACTGATGGTAAGAGTTTAAAGAACAACATTGGTGGGAACAGTGATCTTTGGATGACTTTTACAACTCACTACGATGATTTTACAGAAGGCAGTTCTAAGTTAGTCAAATCTCTCACAAATAATGTTTCTGTTACGGTCAATGGTGAGGATTATGGCTCAGATAATCAGATGCAAGAAGTAACGTTTAGTTCAGATGAGGGGAACTCTACAACGCCTGATGTTAAACCAATTGCTAAATCAGGTGAATGGGATAATGCCAAACGTCAGTTGACTTACAGCTTGTCAATCAATCCTCAAGCAGATGATTTAGTTGAAGGCTCAGACACGATAACTTTGACGGATGTTATGCATAATTGGTCAAATGTGGTTTCTGAATATCTTATTCAAGATTCAGTGAAACTTTACTACACTGATGGTACTGAAGTTCCAACCAGCGAATGGGCTTGGAAGATAAGTTCAACAGATGATGGGTGGGGCAATCATTATCACACCTTAGTGGTGACAATGAAAGATTCTAAGGCTTATATTCTTGATTACTCTTATCAATTAACAAAACCAAATGAAAATGCTGCCGCTTATTATTATCCTCACAATACGGCGACGCTTGAAGGCGTAGCAAATGGCTCAGATCACACCACAACGACAGTTCATTGGCAAAGAACGGGAACAAGTTCTGGATTTGATACTGAGAAAGCTTATATTATTAGCAAAGTTGATGCGGATAATTTTGGTTTAGATTTAGAAGGAGCAGTCTTTACTGTTTATAAATATGACGGTGACTTAGATGACAGTAATGATGAAGAAGTGACAACTTATCAGACAAATGCCAAAGGTCTCATCTCTATTGTCTACTCTTCGGGTAACTATCAAGAAGATCAGATTTACTACGCTAAGGAGACTCAAGCTCCGGCAGGATACGAATTGCCAGATAATCCTTCCAAACACTATTTCTATTGGGATGAGGATGGTAGCTTTTCGGCTTTACCAATAACTATTCCAAAATTGACAAATCTCTCAGAGAATAATGGTTCTGATTTTGTTGAAAATAAAAAAGTCAAGACTATTAATCTTACGGTTAAAAAGCAGTGGTTTGATGCTGAAGGTCAGGAAATAGGTAGTGCAGACGGCTTGATTACATATGATGTATTGCAAGTCGCAACAAGCGAAAATGGAGAAAGTACCGAGACAGTTTATAAATCTGGTGAAACCATGAGCCATTCAGATGATTGGACAAAAACTTACTCTAATTTACCATTAACAGATGCTCAAAAGACTCTTACTTATACTTACTATGTTCGAGAGCATGCAACTAGTGGATTTGACATTAGTTATGATAATGGAGCTCAAGCATCGGAAGAGCCATCAACTCTTGCTTTGGCTTCAGATTCGGCTCTTATTGTTATGAAAAATACTGCGCAGAAACGATATGCTTTACCCAAAACGGGTGGTAAAGGTGGTATTTGGTACTACGTTCTTGGAGCAATATGCATACTGATTGTTGTAGGGGTGTTGATAGCATTTATATACGGCAAAGGTGGTGTTGCTTAACGAAGACGAGTAACTGCCTTGAAGTAAATATTTATATTGATTTAAAGGAAAGGACTTATGATGAAAAAGATTAAATTATTTTTGGCAGCCTTGCTAGCTCTTGTTTTTGCCTTTTCAGCTGGCAAAGCAAAGGCTTATGACATCACTGTTGATAACGGTGGTAATGGCACTTATGAATCGTACCGTATCTTTACAGGAACGTTATCAGAAGATGGAAAAACTCTTTCAAATATTAAATGGGGAGATGGCATTACAGAAACAGGTCGAACTGCTTTACAAGAAAAATACAAAGTGAGTTCTGCCGCAGCTCTTGCTGAAGTGATAGGGGCAGAAGGTTTTACAGTCACTCAAGCAGAAGAATTTGCTAAGGAAGCTGGAAAATACCTTCAAAACGCTGGAGGCTTGACAGACCTTTCAGCGGGGTATTATCTTGTGCAAAATAAAACAGTTGGTAGTAATGAAGCCTACACTAACTATATCTTAGAAGTTGTTGGAAATGTTACTGTAACACCAAAGACTGATATTCCAAGCTTTGAGAAAAAGGTCAAGGATACAAATGATAGTAAAGGTGAGGAGACAGATTGGCAGGATTCGGCTGATTACGATTTTGACGATAGCGTGCCTTTCCAATTGACCGCTACTTTGCCAAGTAATTTCGATAGCTATGAAACTTATTATTTTGAAATTACAGACTCTCTTTCAGATGGCTTAACTTACAATAAAGATGCTAAAATTTATCTTGTAAATGGTAATCAAAAAGATGATGTTACACAAGCTTTTACCATTGAAACTGCTGATGGATTGCATTTTAAAATAGCTAATCTAAAAACTATTTCAGGTGTTACGGCTTCATCTAAAATTGTGGTTGAATACACTGCCACACTTAATAAAAGTGCCATTATTGGTAAAGTAGGTAACCCAAATACAGCTAAATTGATTTACTCAAACAACCCAAATAGTCGAGGAACTGCTGGTAGCACTACAGAAACACCAGAAGATACCGTGATTGTCTTTACTTATAAAGTTGTTGTCAACAAAGTTGACGAAAACAGTAAACCTTTGGCAGGTGCTGGATTTACCCTTTTCAAAAAAGTTGCTGATGCTTGGAAGGAAGTTAAGACAATCTCATCTAGCGAAGCAACAACATTTACCTTCTCAGGGCTTGACGATGGTGTTTACAAACTTTCAGAAACAGCCACTCCAGATGGTTACAATAAAATTGATGATGTTGAATTCACAGTAACCGCAGAGCATGATGTCTTATCAGACAATCCTGCTTTGACATCTCTTTCAGGAGATGCAGCCAGTGGTGAGCTTGCTTTTACGGCAGCAGTTACTGAAGGTAGTTTGTCAACTGATATTATCAACCAAAAAGGAGCACGTCTACCATCAACTGGTGGTAAAGGAACAGCACTCCTTTACGTGCTAGGTTCGGCACTTATTTTGGTTGCTGGTATCCTGTTAGTAACCAAAAAACGTATGGATACTAAGTAATAATAGGCTCTAGTTTTATCGTAGGAAGTCAATAAAGCAAGGTTATTTGTCAGCGTTAACACTTTACACCAAGGACTTTTTTTGTAAAGTTCTTGTTTACAACCTTGTCAACTTGATATTGGGAGTGATTACTTACTATCACTCCTTTTCCTATGTTTTAGAAAGAAAAATGTAATGCGATTTAGAAAATTCAAAGAGAATTTTGTTACAGCTATATTGATTATTTTATTATTAGTTGGTTTGTCCTTGGTTTTGTATCCGACTGTTAGCAATTATTGGAATTCATTTCATCAGTCAAAAGCAGTCGCTTCTTATTTGCAAGATGTTGAGGATATGGAAGAGAGTAAAAAGGATAGTTTGCGAGAAGAGGCGCGTGTCTATAACGAAAAACTTCCTCAAAACGTGACACCCAGTTTACAGGTAAGTGAGGAGGACAAGATTCTTTACAATGAAACTTTCAAGGTATCAAAATCAGGAATTATGGCTTACATTGAGATACCAAAGTTAAATACCACACTTCCTATTTATCACGGGACAGACGAGACTGTTTTGCAAGTAGCTATTGGTCATATTCCAGGGACTTCATTTCCTATAGGAGGAAAAGGCAGTCATGCGGTGGTTTCTGGGCATAGGGGCTTGCCATCAGCTAGGCTGTTTACAGATATTGATCATTTGGTAGAAGGGGATCTATTTATGATTCAGGTTTTAGATGAAACATTAACTTACCAAGTAGATCAAATATTGACGGTGCTTCCACAGGAGGTATCAGCTTTGCGGATTGATCCCGATCAAGATTATGTCACTTTAACAACATGTACGCCTTACGGGATTAATACTCATCGTTTATTGGTTCGAGGCCATCGTGTGGCAAATCTCAAAGGAGATGTTCGCGTAGTTTCAGAAGCGAGTCAAGTAGAGGTCTTACTGATTGCACCATTTATTGCCATTTTGATTTTTATCGTGATTTTATTGGTGATAGTTGTTTATCGCAAGTGGCGACAATAGTAAAACTAGTTAGCTTTCGGGCTAACTAGTTTTTTGGTTAGTTCGTGTAGCAAAATCAACAAAGCGAAATTTTTCGAGTTTGTGTCGGCTTTCGGTGAATTGGAATTGCTGTTTATTGGCTAGGTAGACTTTTGATTTGACAAAAATTATAATAACAAGAGGATAATTAATAAAATTGCAATGATTAAAGTGATAGATAGCACATAAATCACTTTACCAGCAAGGCTATGTGGATTGATGGATGCACCAAGTGTCCTCAAGCGCGTGATGTCATCTGTGTTGGAAAATTTTTCACACTCATACCGATAGGCAGAGGCAAGAAGTCCAAGAAGGGTAAGACAGAAGCCGCATAAGATGATTTTTAGACCAAAAGTCGATAACGATTTGCCAAATACCGCAGCAACCATAAAGAAAAAAATAGACAACACTAAAAAAATGAGAAAAGGTCCCCTTTTATCCTGACTAGTTTTCATAAAACCTCCCCAAAATAACCTTTTTCCTCATTATAGCACTAATTAGTTTAGACAATAAAAATTACCTCCCTCAAGCTCTTACTTGGAGGAGATTGTTTTTATGAGAATGTTTTTTGGAAAATATCTTGAACTTGATTGTCAGGTGTAATAGAAATCAGTTTTATTCCAATTACCTTTCCTTCAGAAAGTGATAAATGCTTCAGACAATAATGATAAGCCTTAGCCATCTTATCTTCAGCAATTCGGTTAGCAATTGTAAGATGTGGAATCCAGTTATTTGGTGAGTAAAGTGAGTCCTTGCTGAGATAATCACTTAATTGCTGATGGATATCAAAATGAAGTTTACTCATCTGCGGAGTTTTTATAGGGCTAAAAAAAATGATATTGGTATTAATAAAAGAACCAATAGATGTAAACGAAATATCAATTGGCTTATCAGGAAGTGTTAAAGTTTCTAGTCCTTTTATGATATCGTCTTTGGTGGTGCCTTCGTCAAATGATGCTAAGGTAATATGTGGCTCTCTATCTGTTACTTCGTAAGCATATTGAGATAATTGGGCATCACTTAGCTCTTTCCAAAACTCTTTAATAGTCGCTTGTAGGTTATCATCCAATGTCATAATAAGTGCAAACATATCTCCACATCCCTTTAAGTATTTTAGGTAATATTATATCATCTTTTGAAGGACAATAAAAAACACTTTAGCATTTTGCTAAAGTGTTTTCTGTATTCAATTATTTAACTTCAGTAAAGATTACGTGTTTACGCAATTTTGGTGAGTATTTTTTCAATTGAAGACGGTCTGGAGTGTTACGTTTGTTTTTTGAAGTAAGGTACAAGCGTTCACCAGATTCTTTGTGTTCAAGTGTAATATTTACGCGCATGGTATCTCCCTTCTAATTATTTAGCTGCTTTAGCGATTTTACGTCCTTTGTAGTATCCTTTAAGTGATACACGGTGAGAACGTGAGTAATCTCCAGTAGTTTCGTCAAATTTAACTGATGGAGCAGTCAATTTGTAGTGTGTACGACGTTTGTTTTTCTTCGCTTTTGAAGTGTGACGTGCAGGTACTGCCATGTTTTATTTCCTCCGATAATATTTTTAATTTGTTCTTGATTTTGAATCAACTTTAACATAATAACATATCTTTTTTGTAAAGTAAAGTTACTTGACAAAAAAATTGAAAAAGTTGTTAATTTAACGTTTTCAGGTTAAAAGAGAGTGAAATAAAATGCGAAAAATGGATGGTCTCTCCTTCTTTACCTGCTCTTTTTATGATAAAATAAAGAGTGATTGAATAGCTACTATAGTAGAAAGGAATTAATGGGCTGAATTTGTAAAAATTTGGTGCCGGTATATTTTATTTATGAAATTACAAAAACCTAAAGGAACACAGGATATTTTACCTAGCGAAAGTGCTAAGTGGCAATACGTTGAAGCTGTTGCGCGTGAAACTTTCAAAAAATACAACTACAGCGAAATTCGTACACCAATGTTTGAACATTATGAAGTTATCAGTCGTTCTGTTGGTGACACAACTGATATCGTGACAAAAGAAATGTATGATTTCCACGATAAAGGTGACCGCCATATCACTTTGCGTCCAGAAGGTACAGCTCCTGTTGTGCGTTCTTTTGTGGAAAATAAATTATTTGCACCAGAAGTTCAAAAACCAGTTAAAATGTACTACATTGGCTCAATGTTCCGTTACGAACGTCCTCAAGCTGGTCGTTTACGTGAATTCCACCAAGTCGGTGTTGAGTGCTTTGGTTCAGCAAATCCTGCTACAGACGTTGAAACAATTGCGATGGCTTACCAATTGTTCCAAACATTGGGGATTAAAGATGTGACACTTCACTTGAACACTCTAGGAAGTGCTGCTAGCCGTGCTGCTTACCGTCAAGCTTTGATTGATTATTTGACACCAATGCGTGACAAATTGTCAGCAGATAGCCAACGTCGTTTGGATGAAAACCCACTTCGTGTTCTTGACTCAAAAGAAAAAGAAGATAAAGTAGCTGTTGAAAATGCACCATCAATCCTTGATTACCTTGATGAAGAAAGTCAAGCTCACTTTGATGCCGTACGTGAAATGCTTGAAACACTTAACATCCCATATGTAATTGATACTAATATGGTTCGTGGACTTGACTACTACAACCACACTATCTTTGAATTTATCACAACTGTTGATAAATCTGAGTTGACAATCTGTGCAGGTGGTCGCTACGACAGCCTTGTTGAATACTTTGATGGACCAGAAACACCTGGATTTGGTTTTGGACTTGGTCTTGAACGTTTGCTTCTTATCTTGGACAAACAAGGTATTGAATTGCCAGTTGAAAAAGAAATGGACGCCTACATCGCTGTCTTGGGACAAGGTGCTAACATTAAAGCTTTGGAATTGGTACAAGCTATCCGTAACCAAGGTTTCTCAGCTGAACGTGATTACCTTGGACGCAAGATTAAAGCACAATTCAAATCAGCTGACGCTTTCAATGCTAAAACAGTCATCACATTAGGTGAAAGCGAAATTGAAGCAGGTCAAGTAGCTGTTAAGAACAATAAAACACGTGAAGAAGTGACTGTAAGCTTTGATGACATTACAAACAACTTCGCTGACATTTTAGCTAAATTAAGCTAAGAAAGTCATCTCAATAAAAAATCATAAGCTCTTTATTAATGAAAAGGCTTAATGAGAAAAGAATTTGAAAAACTCCCCCACATGGGTGGGGTTTTTCTTTGCTTTTTGCTATAATAGATGGGAATGAATAAATTTTAAACGGAGAATCATATCAAATGAAACGTACAATGTATGCTGGTCGTGTTCGCAGCGAACACATTGGTCAAGAAATTACCTTAAAAGGTTGGGTCGGACGTCGTCGTGACCTAGGTGGACTTATCTTCATCGATCTTCGTGACCGTGAAGGTATCATGCAATTAGTCATCAATCCAGAAAAAGTTTCAAGCGATGTTATGGCAACAGCTGAAAAACTTCGTAACGAATTCGTTATCGAAGTAACTGGTGAAGTTGCACAACGTGAACAAGCCAACAAAAATTTGCCAACTGGTGAAGTTGAGTTGAAAGTATCAGCTTTAACAATTTTGAATACAGCTAAAACAACACCATTTGAAATTAAAGATGATGTTGAAGTCAGTGATGATAACCGTCTTCGTTACCGTTACTTGGATCTTCGTCGTCCAAAAATGCTTAATAACTTCAAATTACGTGCAAAAGTTACTCACTCAATCCGTAACTACTTGGACGGACTTGAATTCATCGACGTTGAAACACCAATGTTGACAAAATCAACACCAGAAGGTGCACGTGACTACTTGGTGCCAAGCCGTGTCAGCCAAGGACATTTCTATGCTTTGCCACAAAGCCCACAAATCACAAAACAATTGTTGATGAATGCTGGATTTGACCGCTACTACCAAATCGTTAAATGTTTCCGTGATGAAGACTTACGTGGTGACCGTCAACCTGAGTTTACACAGGTCGATATGGAAACTTCATTCTTGTCAGATAAAGATATCCAAGATATCACTGAAGGAATGATTGCTAAAGTCATGAAAGATACTAAAGGAATCGACGTTACATTGCCATTCCCACGTATGTCTTATGATGATGCAATGAACAACTACGGTTCAGATAAACCTGATACTCGTTTCGAAATGCTTTTACAAGACTTGACAGAAGTTGTCAAGGATGTTGACTTCAAAGTCTTCTCACAAGCTCCAGTTGTAAAAGCTATCGTTGTTAAAGGTAATGCAGACAAATACTCACGTAAAAACATTGATAAATTAACTGAATTCGCAAAACAATTCGGAGCAAAAGGTCTTGCATGGCTTAAATTTACTGATGGTGCCATCAATGGACCAGTTGCTAAATTCTTGACAGATATTGAAGACAAGTTGACAGAACGTTTACAACTTGAAGAAAATGATTTGGTACTTTTCGTAGCTGATACACTTGAAGTAGCTAACAACACACTTGGTGCACTTCGTACACGTATCGCTAAAGAACTTGGTATGGTTGACAACTCTAAATTCAACTTCCTTTGGGTTGTTGATTGGCCAATGTTTGAGTGGTCTGAAGAAGAAGGACGTTACATGTCTGCTCACCACCCATTCACATTGCCAACTGAAGAATCAGCTCACGAATTAGAAGGTGATCTTGCTAAAGTACGTGCTGTCGCTTACGATATCGTTCTTAATGGTTACGAACTTGGTGGTGGTAGTCTTCGTATCAACCAAAAAGAATTGCAAGAACGTATGTTTAAAGCTCTTGGTTTCACAGCTGAAGAAGCAAATGACCAATTTGGTTTCTTGCTAGAAGCTATGAACTATGGATTCCCACCACACGGTGGACTTGCTATCGGTCTTGACCGTTTCGTAATGCTTCTTGCTGGTGAAGATAACATTCGTGAAGTTATTGCATTCCCTAAAAATAACAAAGCATCAGACCCAATGACACAAGCACCAAGTCTTGTATCAGACAAACAATTAGAAGAATTGGCTTTAGCAACTAAAACTAATGATTAAAAAAGCATCCCTTAAAAAGAAAACAAAATATATTGTTAGCCGCTGGGCTAAGAAATATGGTCTTTTAAAAACGATGCAAAGCATTTCAAGAGAGAAGTACGCGGAAAAAATTTCCGCTTCTCTTTTTTATGGTTTGCTTTCTGCTATCGCTGTTAATTTCTTTTTCCAACCAGGTCACGTTTATTCAAGCGGAGCAACTGGTTTGGCACAGGTCTTATCAGCTATTAGCGAACGTTTGATTGGATTTAGACTACCGATTTCTTTGGTTTTTTATGCCATTAACTTACCGCTTTTAATCCTAGCTTGGTACAAAATTGGGCATAAGTTCACAGTTTTTACCCTTATTACAGTTTCGATGAGTTCTTTCTTCATCCAAATTGTTCCTGAGATTACCTTAACAACTGACCCTTTGGTTAATGCCATTTTTGGTGGTCTGGTTATGGGAACTGGGGTAGGATTTAGTTTAAAATCACGTATTTCAAGTGGTGGTACAGATATTGTTAGTCTTACCATCCGTAAAAAAACAGGACGTGATGTTGGGAGCATTTCTCTCACGGTAAATGGTATTATTATGGTATTTGCCGGAATTTTGTTCGGTTGGCAGTACGCCCTTTACTCAATGGTGACGATTTTTGTCTCTAGCCGAGTAACAAATGCTATTTTCACCAAACAAAAGAAAATGCAAGCAATGATTGTGACAAGTTGTCCTGAGAAAGTTATCGCTATGATTCATACCAAACTTCATCGTGGTGTGACACAGATAAACGATGCTGAGGGAACTTATAATCACGAAAAGAAAGCAGTTCTATTAGCTATTATTACTCGAGAAGAGTACAATGATTTCAGATATTTAATGAGGAAAACAGATCCAAAGGCTTTTGTTTCAGTTGCTGAAAATGTTCATATTATTGGACGTTTTGTTGATGACTAACCTTTTGATTAATTTCCTATAATTAGTTTTAGGAGGAGTGTAATATGGCTCAAAAGCTTAGACAAGTACGAAGTTTATTGTTGATTGCTCTTGGTGTAGCAATGTATACCTTTGGTTTTGTTAAATTTAATATGGCAAACGCTCTTGCTGAAGGTGGCGTTGCAGGGGTAACCTTGATTATCCATGCACTTTATAAAATTGACCCAGCTTATACTTCTCTCATTTTAAATGTTCCTTTGTTTATCATGGGAGCTAGAGTTTTGGGGCGAAAATCATTAGCCTTGACCATTTATGGGACAGTTTTACTTTCCTTTTTTATCTGGTTTTGGCAACAAGTACCAGTGAAAATTGTGCTACAAAATGACATGATGTTGGTTGCTGTTGTTGCTGGTTTATTTGCTGGTGCAGGTAGTGGATTGGTTTTCCGATACGGTGCAACGACAGGTGGTACAGATATCATTGGACGCGTGATTGAAGAAAAATTTGGCTTTAAATTAGGTCAAACGCTTCTATTTGTGGATGCTCTTGTATTGACAGCGTCACTTGTTTACATTGATTTGCAACACATGCTTTACACTTTGGTAGCAAGTTTTGTGTACAGCCAAGTGCTAACAATTGTGCAAAATGGTGGTTATACAGTACGTGGTATGATTATCATTACCCAAAAATCGCAAGAAGCTGCGGATGCTATTTTGAATGGTATTAACCGTGGTGTCACTTACCTAAATGGACAAGGGGCTTACTCAGGAAATGAAAAAAATATCTTGTACGTTGTTTTGAATCCAGGTGAAGTTCGTGATGTCAAAGCTATCATGGCTGATCTGGACCCAGATGCTTTTATTTCCATTATAGATGTTGACGAAGTTGTTTCTTCTGACTTTAAAATCAGAAGAAAGAACTACGATAAATAGTCAAAAAGACGAGGTGATTTCACCCGTCTTTTTTTTTGATTGACATAAGTGCGGAAAATTCATAAACTAAAGAAAACGATTACAATGCATAGGAGTGATTTGATATGGCAAAAAGAATAGATGTGGCAATTGCTAAAGTTTCAATGATTATTAAAGGTTATGAATGTGGACCAGGTGTTCCAAAACTTTTGGTACAGTTAACGCATAAAGTGTCAGGAGTTGTCGCTGATAAGCTCCTAGTCAGGACTGCAGGTAAAGAACGTCAGATTAGTAGAGTGTACTTGTCAGATGATAAGGGACAAGAAGTCAGCAGTGCCAGTGAGTATCTAGTTATCAAAATGCCAGTGACTTTTGATAGTCAGAAAAATGCAGCTATAGCTTGTCCATTTTATTACAATCTAGAAACCTTGCACAACACTTGGGTGGAAGATTATCCAGTTACTATAAATGGATTAGAGGTAATTTGTGACGGTGAAGTGGCTGAACTATCTGGAAACTATGATATTATTCATAACCGTCTATCACCTGATACTGATGTCTTTAATAAGCGTGGCTTTTATTCTGGTACTTACCTTAATCCCTTAACAAAGCAAAAAGAAAAACTCACCCTTCAATATGTATCGTATGAGCCCAAAGCCCAAAAGGCAGAAGAAGGCTTTCCTTTGTTAATTTGGCTTCATGGTCAAGGTGAAGGAGGAACAGATACTGATATTACCTTGTTGGGAAATGAAGTAGTAGCTCTAGCTAAGCCCGCTATTCAATCCCATTTTACAGCTGGTAAGCAAATAGGTGCCTATATTTTAGCTATTCAAGCCCCAACTTATTGGATGGATGAAGGTGATGGGACAAATGGTGCTGGCGCTGGTGATTCATGCTATACTGAGGTTTTGATGGATACGATTAAGACTTATGTTGCGAATACTCCCGCTGTTGATAAGAAACGAATTTATTTAGCAGGGTGTTCAAATGGTGGTTACATGACCTTGAATTTGGCGATTCGTAACCCTGGGTACTTTGCTGCCCTTGTTCCACAAGCTGCAGCTTATTCCTATTATCAATATGAGCGTAATAGCACTGGCACCTACGTAATAGCTTCTAGTGACACACCGGCATTTGTTAAGACAGATATGGTTTATTTTGATAAGGATAAATTTGCTGCTCTTAAGGATACTCCAATTTGGTTCATTCACGCAGCCAATGACACGATTGTTAATCCAAAGGATTATGCACTGCCTATTTATAAGGCTTTGCTTGATAGCGGAGCTGAGAACAAGTGGTTTTCTTACTTTGAAAGTGTTGATGGAACAGACATGCAAGGTGTCTCTTACATTGGGCATTTATCTTGGATTTACTTCTTTAAAAATCAAGTCTCAGGAGTACAAGATATTTCTGCCATCAAAAAATCAGATGACTTATCAGGATTTAAACCAAGTAATAAAACTAATGGAGGTATAAGTACTGCAAAAGTTAATGGAAAATCTTATGACAATATCTTTGATTGGTTAAATGCTCAAGAAAAATAAGTTTAGACAAATGAAAAAAGCCGTTTTAGACGGCTTTTTTATTAGGGATGAAACAAACTACCTAGCATGATTGCAGTAGCGGCATTTCCTTTGTATTTTTCAGGACTATCAGCTATTTCTTTGTAAAGAGCTGTAATCTCAGGTGATGTTTTGAGTTTATGAGTTAGCAAATACCTAGAAATGGCATGAGCCAATTTTGTACGTGCTAGTTGGTCGTGTTCGTCTTTTTCTAAATCTTTAGCGAGTGCAAAGATGTCTGCTTTTAGAGGCTCATCATCAGGTAAACTAGCATAAGCTTTACTGAGTAATTCCATGAGTTGATTTTCCTTTACCATAATAGAAATCTCCTTTATTATTATGGCAACAGTTTAATATTTTGCTTGAAAAAGGTCAAGAAAAAAGCTGAAACACTGTCTCAGCTTTTTTATCTATATTATCAGAAATGATTACATTTCGTTTGGTGCTTCAACGCCAAGAAGACGAAGTGCTTCTTTAAGAACTGTAGCAGTTGCGTAGCTGAGGGCTAGACGGCTGTCACGTTCTGGGCTTTCGTCAAGGATACGTGTGTGTGCGTAGTATTTGTTGAAGCTTTGTGCAAGGCTGATAGCGAATTTTGCAATGATTGATGGTTCAAAGTTATCAGCTGCACGTTTGATAATACGTGGGAAATCTTGGATAAGTTTTACAATTTCCCAGCTTTCTGCGTCATCAAGGCTGTAAACTTGGTTTACAGATGGTGTAAACTCAGCTTTACGAAGGATTGATTGGATACGAGCGTGAGCGTATTGTACATATGGTCCAGTTTCACCTTCAAATGATACCATAGCGTCAAGGTCAAAGTCGTAACCGTTCAAACGATCTGTTTTCAAATCGTAGAATTTGATAGCTCCGACACCGACAGCATGAGCAACAGCTTCCTTGTCAGCAAGGTTAGGATTTTTAGCGTTGATTTGATCTTCAGCACGTTTAACAGCTTCAGCAATTGTTGGTTCAAGAAGGATAACATTACCTTTACGAGTTGATAATTTTTTACCTTCTTTAGTAACAAGTCCAAATGGTACGTGAGTAATATCTTCGTTCCATTCGAAATCCATTTCGTTAAGAACGGCTTTCAATTGTTTGAAGTGAGCTGATTGTTCGTTACCAACAACGTAAATAGCTTTTGCAAAGTCGTAAGTACGTTTACGGTAAAGAGCGGCAGCTAAATCACGTGTGATGTAAAGTGTCGCACCGTCAGATTTTTTGATAAGGGCTGGGTGTTCGATACCATATTTTTCAAGATTAACGACTTGGGCACCTTGAGATTCTTCAAGAAGACCTTTTTCTGTCAAGATATCGACAACTTCATCCATTTTATCGTTGTAGAATGCTTCACCGTTAAAGCTATCAAATGAAACACCAAGTTCATTGTAAAGGCGGTTGAATTCTACAAGACTTTCGTCACGGAACCATTGCCATAGTGAGATAGCTTCTTCGTCGCCTGCTTCCAATTTACGGAACCACTCACGAGCTTCTTCATCAAGTTCTGGATGTGTTTCAGCTTCAGCGTTGATACGAACATAAAGTTTCAATAGTTCGTCGATTGGATGAGCTTTAACAGCTTCTTCGTCACCCCATTTTTTGTAAGCGACGATCAACATACCGAATTGTTTACCCCAGTCACCAAGGTGGTTGATTTTAACAGCTTTATAGCCAAGCTTTTCAAAAATGTTAGCCAAGCTATCACCAATAACAGTTGAACGAAGGTGTCCAATTGAGAATGGTTTTGCGATGTTTGGACTAGACATATCGATAGCAACATTGCGACCGTGTCCTAGATCTTGACTAGCGTAGTTGCTTCCGTTTGCGATAACTTGTCCTAGGACATCAGCAGAGATGCTTTTCTTGTCAAGGAAGAAGTTAATGTATGGGCCAACAGCTTCGATTTTTTCAAAACCTGTTGTATCCATTTTTTCAGCAATATCTGCTGCAATCATTTGTGGTGCTTTACGAAGGATTCGAGCCAATGAGAATGCTGGAAAAGCAAGGTCCCCCATATCAGAATTTTTTGGCACTTCAAGCAGATTAACAATTTGTTCTTGGTCTAATTCTGGAACAATAGTTTGAATGCGTTCTGCAATTGTACGTTTAGTATCCATGATTTTCTCCTAAATTAGTTAGTCATATTATTTTAACATAAAAATAAGAAATAAACGAGGTTAGTGACAAGAAAACGTTTGAAGGAGTAAAAATTAAGAAGTTATAGGAAAGATGGACGATGGAAAGGTGAAAAAATTTCATTTTTTTGGTATAATTTTAAGGATAAATATACACAAAGGGAAAGTTAAATGAATAAAATAGAACGTCAAAATCGAATCAAACGTTTGATTCAATCAGGCCATATTGGCACACAAGAGGAAATCAAGCGACATTTGCAAGAAGAAGGCATTAATGTTACGCAAGCCACTTTGTCACGAGACCTCCGTGAGATTGGACTTTTGAAATTGCGTGATGCTTCAGGAAAACTTTACTACAGCTTGTCTGAGACTGCAGAAACAACATTTGGAGCTAATATCCGTTCGTATATTTTAAAAGTAGCTCGTGCTGGTTTTATGTTGGTATTGCACACTAATCTCGGTGAAGCAGATGTTTTAGCAAACTTGATTGATAGCAGTGATATTTCTGAAATTCTTGGAACTGTGGCTGGTGCTGATACATTGTTAGTCATTTGTAAAGATGAAGAAACTGCTCAAGCATTTGAGCGCGATTTATCAACAGGCCTATGAGCAACTATGATCAAGCCGTAGAAAAATTACTCCAAGCCGTTCAAAAGCATGATAGTGTGGTTGAGTTTCAAAGAGCTGAAAAAAAGATTAAGGATTTTCCAGAATTAGAAGACCTGGTCAAAGATATGAAAGCTTACCAGCAAGAAGCTGTACTTTTTCACAAGATCGATAAAGCTTGTGCTGAAAAAGAGGCTGGTGCTCAAGCTGATCAATTGCGAGAAGAATTATCAGAGCTTCCTATTGTCAAGGATTATCGTGCTAAAATGCAAGACGCAAGTGATTTAGTTCAATATATTACAAACAGCTTGGAAGCAAAAATTAACGAGGAGTTAAGTAATGGCAAAAGATAAAATTTCTCCAGGCATGCAACAGTATTTGGACGTCAAAAAAGACTATCCAGATGCTTTTTTACTTTTCCGCATGGGAGACTTTTACGAATTATTTTATGATGATGCAGTTAAGGCTGCTCAAATTTTAGAGATTAGTTTAACTAGTCGTAATAAAAATGCTGACAATCCTATTCCAATGGCAGGAGTACCTTATCACTCAGCTCAGCAATATATTGATGTATTGGTTGAGATGGGATATAAGGTAGCCATTGCCGAGCAAATGGAAGATCCTAAACAGGCAGTTGGTGTGGTTAAGCGTGAAGTTGTTCAAGTGATTACACCAGGGACTGCTGTTGATTCTTCTAAGCCAGATAATGCTAATAATTTCTTAGTAGCCATTGATTCTGATGGTAAAACTTTTGGCTTAGCTTACATGGATGTCTCAACTGGTGAGTTTTATGCCACAAGCCTCTCAGACTTTACTAGTCTAAAAAGTGAAATTCTAAACCTTAAAGCTCGTGAGATTGTAGTCGGATATGAGCTTTCAGAAGATGAACAACATAGCTTAGTTAAACAACTCAATTTATTGCTTTCGTTTGAGCAAGAGCGCTATGAAGATGTTCATTTGATTGATCCTAATTTAACAGCTTTAGAGATTTCTGCTGCTGAAAAATTACTTCAATACGTTCATACAACACAGAAACGTGAATTGAGTCACTTGCAAAAAATTGTTCACTATGAAATCAAGGACTATTTGCAAATGTCTTACACGACAAAATCTAGTCTTGATTTGCTAGAAAATGCTCGAACTAGCAAAAAACACGGTAGTCTTTACTGGTTACTAGATGAAACCAAGACGGCTATGGGGATGCGTCTGTTGCGTAACTGGATTGATCGTCCTTTAGTTAATCAAGAACAAATTGAAGAACGCCAAAATATTGTTCAAGTGTTCTTGGATAATTTCTTTGAACGTAGCGATTTGACAGATAGTCTTAAAGGTGTTTACGATATTGAGCGCTTAGCTAGTCGTGTGTCATTTGGAAAAGCCAATCCAAAAGATTTGCTTCAACTTGGTCATACTCTAGGGCAGGTGCCAACTATCAAAGCTATCTTGGAATCTTTTGATAGTCCTCACCTTGACAAGCTTGTCAACTGCATTGACACATTGCCAGAACTAGAATCTTTGATTAGCTCTGCTATTGATCCAGATGCTCAGGCAGTGATTACAGAAGGAAGTATTATCAAAACTGGTTTTGATGAAACTTTGGATAAATATCGCAAAGTCATGCGTGAAGGCACAAGCTGGATTGCTGAAATTGAAGCTAAAGAACGTGCGGCTAGTGGAATTACAAACTTAAAAATTGATTACAACAAAAAAGATGGTTACTATTTCCATGTGACAAATTCTAACCTTTCATTGGTCCCAGACTATTTCTTCCGTAAGGCAACATTGAAAAATTCAGAGCGTTTTGGTACGGCAGAATTGGCTAAAATCGAAGGCGAAATGTTAGAAGCACGTGAACAATCAGCAAGCTTAGAGTATGATATTTTCATGCGTGTTCGTGCTCAAGTTGAGCGCTACATTTCACGTTTGCAAGATTTAGCAAAAGCTATTTCTACGGTCGATGTTTTGCAAAGTTTGGCTGTTGTTGCTGAAAACAATCATTATGTTCGCCCAACTTTCAACAATAATTATGAGATTAAGATTGAAAAAGGACGTCATGCGGTCGTTGAAAAAGTGATGGGCACACAGGAATATATCCCAAATACCATTACTTTTGGTAGAAACACTAATATTCAGTTAATTACTGGTCCTAATATGAGTGGTAAATCAACTTATATGCGCCAATTAGCCTTGACGGTGATTATGGCACAAATGGGGTCATATGTTGCCGCTGAGAGTGTCAGTCTTCCTGTTTTTGATGCTATCTTCACACGTATTGGTGCAGCAGATGACTTAATTTCAGGTCAATCAACCTTCATGGTAGAAATGATGGAAGCTAACCAAGCTATCAAACGAGCTAGCGACCAGTCCCTTATCTTGTTTGATGAATTGGGACGTGGTACTGCAACTTATGATGGTATGGCTTTGGCGCAATCAATTATTGAGTATATTCATGATTATATTGGTGCTAAGACAATGTTTGCAACCCATTATCATGAGTTGACATCTCTGTCAACTACCTTGACACATCTTGTCAACGTGCATGTTGCAACTCTAGAACGTAATGGCGACGTCACTTTCCTTCACAAAATTGCAGAAGGACCTGCGGATAAATCTTATGGTATTCATGTGGCAAAAATTGCAGGTTTGCCAGAAGATTTATTGCAACGAGCAGATAGCATTTTAACGAATCTAGAATCAGGTGCTGCTCAACTTCATTTGACAGCAGATGCAGTAGATGTTGAAGAAGAGACTCAAGTGAAGACTAAGGTTGAAGAACCTGTTGCAGAACAATTGAGCTTGTTTGCAGATGAAGCTACTAATCAAGATGTGATTGAAGCTCTTAAAAAAGTAGATTTGATGAATCTAACTCCGATGCAAGCCATGAATGTTATTTATGAGCTAAAAAATATGTTATAAAATTAAGAGGTAATCTGAAAGCAGATTGCCTTTTTACTTTGTGTTATAATTAAAGGTAAACAGTCGTGAATGAAAGGAAAAGGAATGCTAGCTTGAAACAGCATTTCTATCAGATAAATTATGAGTAAAATTATTGAGTTGCCAGAAGTTTTGGCCAACCAAATTGCTGCTGGTGAAGTTATCGAACGACCAGCCAGTGTTGTGAAAGAATTGGTAGAAAATTCGATTGATGCTGGCAGTAGTCAAATTACCATTGAAATCGAAGAATCTGGTCTCAAGAAGATTCAAGTGACTGATAATGGTGAAGGAATTGCTCAAGAAGATGTGGCTCTTAGTTTACATCGCCATGCTACCAGCAAGATTAAAAGTCAAGCTGATCTTTTTCGAATTAGAACTTTGGGATTTCGTGGTGAAGCCATTCCCTCAATTGCTTCTATTAGCCACTTTACGGTAAAAACATCGACGGCTGATGAAAATTATGGAACTCTCTTGGTGGCTAAAGGTGGCGAAATCGAAACACAAGAACCGATTTCAACACCGGTCGGAACAAAAATTACGGTTGAAAATCTTTTTTACAACACACCTGCTCGTCTTAAATACATGAAGAGTCTTCAATCAGAGTTAGCTCATATTGTGGATGTGGTTAATCGTTTGAGTTTAGCACACCCAGAAATTGCCTTTACTTTGATTAATGATGGCCGTCAAATGACAACAACTTCTGGTACAGGAGATTTGCGCCAAGCCATTGCAGGGATTTATGGCTTGAATACGGCTAAGAAAATGATTGAGATTTCGAATGCTGATCTTGATTTTGAAGTCTCTGGATACATCAGTTTGCCAGAATTGACGCGTGCAAATCGCAATTACATCACCATTTTAATCAATGGTCGTTACATTAAAAACTTTTTGCTTAATCGTGCTATTTTAGATGGCTACGGTTCAAAATTGATGGTTGGGCGTTTTCCGATTGCTGTCATTGACATCCAGATTGACCCTTACCTTGCCGATGTCAATGTTCACCCGACGAAGCAAGAAGTCCGTATCTCAAAAGAAAAAGAGTTGATGAGCTTAATCAGCTCTGCAATTGCAGAGAGTTTGCGTGAGCAAGATTTGATACCAGATGCACTGGAAAATCTAGCTAAGTCAAGCACTCGTGGTTTTTCAAAACCAGAGCAAACGAGCTTGCCGTTGAAACAAACTGATCTTTACTATGATAAAGAATGTCATGATTTCTTTGTAAAATCAGATACGGTTGAAGAGCAACCTGTACAGCTGTTTAATGAGGTTGACACTCCTGTCAAGGAAGTTGACAATCAGTCATCGGTGAAATTTGCACAGCGCTCAACTGTAGAACACCAGAGGGCTGATGACCACGATGAGCTTGATTTTAAAAATAAAAGCAAACTCAATAAGATGATTGAAAGTCTTGATACTGAAGAAGCATCGACTTTCCCAGAATTAGAATATTTCGGTCAAATGCACGGGACTTATCTGTTTGCACAAGGAAATGGTGGCCTTTATATTATTGACCAGCATGCGGCGCAAGAACGTGTTAAATATGAGTATTATCGCGATAAAATTGGAGAAGTTGATGACTCTCTTCAACAACTTCTGATGCCATATTTATTTGAATTTTCAGGAGCTGATTTTATTAAGCTACAAGAAAAAATGGAGCTGTTGAATAAAGTTGGGATTAATTTGGAACCATATGGTAACAATACTTTTATTCTCCGTGAGCATCCTATTTGGATGAAAGAAGAGGAAATTGAGACAGCTGTTTATGAAATGTGTGACATGTTGTTGTTGACAAATGAAGTATCAGTGAAAAAATACCGTGCCGAACTGGCTATTATGATGTCATGTAAACGATCAATCAAGGCTAATCACACACTGGATGATTATTCAGCACGTCAGTTGATAGTGCAATTATCTCACTGTAAAAATCCTTATAACTGTCCACACGGACGCCCAGTACTTGTCAACTTTACCAAGTCAGACATGGAAAAAATGTTCCGTCGTATTCAAGAAAATCACACAAGTTTAAGAGAGTTAGGAAAATACTAGAATGTACGATTATATCAAAGGAAAATTAACCAAAATCACAGCTAAATATATTGTTGTCGAAGCAGGTGGTTTGGGCTATATTATTAACGTTGCCAACCCTTATAGTTTTTCAGATTTGATGAACCAAGAGGTGCAAGTTTATCTTCACCAAGTGGTGCGTGAAGATGCTCAATTGTTATTTGGGTTTCACACAGAAGATGAAAAAGCAGTCTTTCTCAATTTGATTTCGGTTTCTGGGATTGGTCCGACAACTGCGCTAGCCATCATTGCGGTAGATGATAATGAGGGCTTGGTCAATGCCATTGATACAAGTGATATCAAATATTTGATGAAATTCCCAAAAATTGGTAAAAAAACTGCTCAACAAATGATTTTGGATTTGGCTGGAAAATTTGTCGATGTTTCTGTAGAAAATGGCAAAGCTTCTCAGACAAAAACAGTTGCTAACGAGCAACTTGAAGAAGCCATGGAAGCTTTATTGGCGCTTGGTTACAAAGCAGCAGAGCTTAAGAAAATTCGCAAGTTCTTTGAAGGAACAAATGAAACTGCAGAACAATACATTAAATCAAGCCTTAAGATGCTGATGAAAGGCTGATTATCAAGGATTTTTAGGAGATGTTTCACATGAAACGTTGTAGTTGGGTGAAGGAAAGTAATCCTTTATATGTCGCTTATCACGATGACGAGTGGGGCAAACCACTTCACGATGATTGTAAACTATTTGAGCTTTTATGTCTTGAAACCTATCAAGCTGGTCTATCGTGGGAGATTGTACTTAATAAACGACAGGCTTTTAACGAGGCTTTTCATCATTATGATATTCAAAAAGTTGCTCAGATGACTGATGATGAACTTGATGGTTTACTTACAAATTCAGCTATTGTGAGAAATCGTCGTAAGATTTATGCGACTAGGGCAAATGCTCAGGCTTTTATCAAGGTTCAGGAAGAATTTGGTTCATTTGATCGCTACCTATGGGAGTGGGTTGATTTTACGCCTCTTGTTAATGAGGTGGAGGATTATGCGACCTTTCCAGCTAGCACGCCTTTGTCTGAAAGACTTTCTAAAGATTTAAAAAAGCGTGGGTTCAAATTTGTTGGGCCAGTGTGCGCATATTCTTTCCTCCAAGCAGCTGGTTTAGTAAACGATCATGAAATTGATTGTGATTTTAGATAGTTGATGGTCATCTGGAAAGTTATTTCCAGATGATTTTTTGTTAAATAAGAAAAGTTGACACGTTTGTCAACAGGTGACAATTTTAGTTGACAGACTGTGAATAGAATGAACGTGTAATGCTGATGGAATATAGCAAATAGCACTTTACATTGCTTGTAAATTAGAGTATTTTGGAAGGAAAAAATAAGCAAGGGCAGGTGGGATTATGAAGCAAATGACTAGAAATACTTTTGTCTATTTTTTATCGAATTTTTTAGTAACGGTGGCTTATTCTATGCCGCACTCGATTTTGACAGTTATTTTACTAGCCAAAGGGTTGACCTTGTCACAAATCTTGCTGATTCAATCAGCTTATAGCATTGCGATTGTCTTGTTTGAATTTCCAAGTGGCTTGTTAGCAGATAATTATTCTCGGAAAAATCTTTATAGTCTATCAAAGGTCTTCTTGATAGTCATGTTTTTGATTGTGCTTTTTAGTAGTAATTTTTATCTGATTTTTTTAGCATGGTTTTGTTATGGAATAGCTGCTGCTTTGGATAGTGGGACTCTTGATGCTTACATTATTAATCAATTGAAGTTAGCTGGTCGTGAAAATGAGCTTCAAAGATTTTTAGCTCTTAGCAATCGTTTAGAAATTGTTGGTTTACTTCTTGGGAGTAGTTTAGGTGGAATTCTTTATCAGTTTATTGGCATCAACATTTATGTATTAGGAACTGTTTTCTTAGTAGCTTCGACTCTGATTAGCTTTTTCTTATTTAGAGAAAGAACAAAATCTACTGATTTACAAGAGCTTCATGTTAGTGTACTAAAAAATCAGATTAGGAACAGCTTTAAGGAACTGCGCAAGCAACCACGCTTGAGCTTAATTCTGATTTTTGATTTCTTAAGTCAGATTTTCTTTCAAACACATTTTCAATTATGGCAGTCATTTTTCTTAAGCAAGGGGATTAGTAGTCATTATTTCCCTGCCTTTTATATTGCTTTTCAAGTGATTACACTATTTTCTTATTCAATCAATATTGAGGGTATTAAGAAATATAAAGGAATTATTAAATGGAGTCCTTTAATTATTTTTCTCCCTTTGACTTTCTTTTCAAGTCACTTAGGTATCTTTTTATCAGCTTATTTTATCTTTATTTTTGTTTTTTACGTTATTGAGTTTATCTTAAATTATCAGTTTAATAAGATGGTGTCGATTGAGAATATTTCATCATTGGTTTCATTTAAATCAACAGTCAGTCGAATCGGCAGTATTCTTTTATTATGTGTCTTGAGTTTTATGGTGAAAATAACAGCAGTCGAGATGGTTATGACTATTAATTTCATGACTTCCTTACTTTTATTAGCAGTTTTAGCAGTATTTTTTATGAAAAAAGCAAAGGTTGACACTTCTGTAAAGAAAGTTGACAACAAATGATAAGGGGAAACGGATGCTTTATCGCAAAAAGTCATTCATTTTCCATATTTTTTGATAGAATAAAACTAAATTACGAATAGATAAGTAGGTGGCAAATATGAAAGCTGAGATTATTGCTGTTGGGACAGAAATCTTAACAGGACAAATCACAAATACTAATGCACAGTTCTTATCAGAAGAATTTGCAAAATTTGGTATTGATGTCTTTTTCCAAACAGCTGTTGGAGATAATGAAGAACGTCTTTTGTCAATTATTGATTTGGCAAGTAAGCGTAGTGATTTAGTTGTTTTGTGCGGTGGCTTAGGACCAACTGAGGATGATTTAACAAAACAAACTTTGGCAAAATATTTAGGGCGTAACTTGGTTTTTGATGAAAAGGCAAGTAAACGTCTAGATGAGTTCTTTGCCACACGTCCACAATTTGCAAGAACAGCTAACAATGAACGTCAAGCTCAATTGATTGAAGGATCTACACCTTTACAAAATAGCACTGGTTTAGCTGTTGGTGGTGTGATAGAAGTTAACAGTGTTACTTATGTTGTTCTTCCTGGACCACCAAGTGAACTTAAACCAATGGTTTGGGATTATTTAGTACCTTTGTTATCTAGTGATCACAAGCAGCTTTACTCTCGTGTTTTGCGATTCTTTGGAATTGGTGAAAGTCAACTAGTGACAGTTTTGTCAGATTTGATTGATAACCAAACAGATCCAACCATTGCTCCTTATGCTAAGACAGGGGAGGTAACCCTTCGTTTGTCAACAAAAGCAGATGATATTAAGTCAGCTAAAGCAAAATTAGATGACTTAGAGCATAAAATTCTTTCAAAGAAAACCTTAAATAGTATCCCACTTGAAAATCTTCTTTATGGTTACGGCGATGATAACAGCATGGCGCGTGTTGTTTTTGACTTACTTAAGCAAAAACAAAAGACTATCACAGCTGCAGAAAGTTTAACAGCAGGGTTATTTCAATCAAGTATTGCTGATTTTCCAGGTTCTTCAGCAGTCTTTAACGGTGGTTTTGTGACTTATAGTATTGAAGAAAAATCTAAAATGCTTCAGATTCCACTCGAAGAGTTGCAAGAACATGGTGTTGTTAGTCACTTTACAGCTGAAAAAATGGCAGAGCAATCACGTTTATTAACAGATGCTGATTTTGGTATTGGTTTAACAGGGGTCGCTGGTCCAGATAGCTTAGAAGGTCAACCAGCAGGTACAGTTTTCATAGGTATTGCTACTAGAAAAAAAGTTCATTCTATTCGTGTTGTTATAGGTGGACGAAGTCGTTCAGATGTCCGTCATATTGCATGTTTGTATGCTTTTAACCTAGTACGTCAAGCTTTATTACAAGATTAAAATTTGCTATAATAAAGCTAGTATCTCGAACAAACAGAAAGGGAAAAATTTGGCTAAAAAGACAAAGAAAACAGAAGCTATCACGAAGAAATTTGGTGATGAGCGTAAAAAAGCACTTGATGATGCTTTGAAATTAATTGAAAAAGATTTTGGTAAGGGAGCTGTTATGCGCTTGGGTGAGCGTGCTGAACAAAAAGTTCAAGTGATGAGTTCAGGTAGCTTGGCTCTTGATATTGCTCTTGGAGCAGGTGGTTATCCTAAAGGACGTATCATTGAAATCTATGGTCCTGAAAGTTCAGGTAAAACAACAGTAGCTCTTCATGCCGTAGCGCAAGCTCAAAAAGAAGGTGGTATCGCAGCCTTCATCGATGCTGAACATGCCCTTGATCCAGCTTACGCCGCAGCTCTTGGTGTCAATATTGATGAATTGCTTTTGTCACAACCAGACTCAGGTGAACAAGGTCTTGAAATCGCTGGAAAATTGATTGATTCAGGAGCTGTTGATCTTGTTGTTGTCGACTCAGTTGCAGCTCTTGTTCCACGTGCCGAAATTGATGGTGATATTGGTGATAACCACGTTGGTTTACAAGCTCGTATGATGAGTCAAGCCATGCGTAAACTTTCAGCATCTATCAATAAAACAAAAACAATCGCCATCTTTATTAACCAATTGCGTGAAAAAGTTGGGGTTATGTTCGGTAACCCAGAAACAACACCTGGTGGTCGTGCCCTTAAATTCTATTCTTCAGTTCGTCTTGACGTGCGAGGAAACACACAAATTAAAGGTACTGGTGACCAAAAAGATAGCAACATTGGTAAAGAAACTAAAATCAAAGTGGTTAAAAACAAAGTTGCTCCACCATTTAAAACTGCTGAAGTGGAAATTATGTATGGTGAAGGTATTTCACGTACAGGTGAATTGATTAAAATCGCTAGTGATTTGGACATCATTAAAAAAGCTGGAGCTTGGTTCTCTTACAATGGTGAAAAAATTGGTCAAGGTTCTGAAAATGCTAAGAAATATTTAGCTGATCATCCAGAAATTTTTGATGAAATTGATCACAAAGTTCGTGTTCACTACGGATTGGTTGAAGAAACTGAAGATGAAAAAGCTGCAAATCTTGCTGATGAAAAAGCCGCAGCGACTGAAAAAGTAGATGAAGTTGTCCTTGATTTGGATGATGCTATCGAAATCGAAGAATAAAAGGGAAAATATAAAAGGAAGCTGTATCAGCTTCTTTTTTCTTACAAAAAAAGCAATCTTTTTAATTGACTTTTTAGAAAAATAGGTCTTAGGTCCCATGTGTTCCACTGTGTATGTGTGCTATAATACAACTATCATGGGATAGAAAGTGAGAGTGCACATGATTAAAATTTACACAATTTCAAGTTGTACAAGCTGTAAGAAAGCCAAAACATGGCTCAACGCTCATCAGCTCCCTTATAAAGAACAGAATTTAGGAAAAGAACCACTATCACGAGAAGAAATCTTAGCGATATTAACAAAAACAGAAAACGGTATTGAAAGTATTGTTTCATCTAAAAACCGTTATGCAAAAGCACTTGACTGCGATATTGAGGAATTAAGCCTAAGTGAGGTTATTGATCTCATTCAAGCTAATCCACGTATCTTAAAGAGCCCAATCTTGATTGATGATAAACGTCTCCAAGTTGGGTATAAAGAAGATGATATCCGTGCTTTCTTGCCACGCTCTATTCGTAACGTGGAGAATGCAGAAGCTCGTTTGCGCGCAGCTTTATAAATGTTATTTATATAGTAGAAAAAGGCTCAATTTGGGTCTTTTTTATCTTCCTATTTTTGGAAAATATATTAAAAATTTGAAAAAGGTTACATGCTATTTGTGTCAGCTTTTATAACAATTTTTTCTGAAATGTATTTGAAATCAAAATAAACTTTGGTTAAATAAAGTCAGATTCTTGTGAAATCTTAGTGAATAAGCTATAATAATTGATGACAGCTATTTAGAAAGAAGGTGTAAGTATGGGATTTACAGATGAAACTGTACGCTTTAATTTAGACGATAGCAACAAGAAAGAAATTAGTGAAACTTTAACAACGGTTTATCGCTCTCTTGATGAAAAAGGTTATAACCCAATCAATCAGATTGTAGGTTATGTTCTAAGTGGTGACCCTGCTTATGTGCCTCGTTACAATGATGCAAGAAATCAAATTCGTAAATACGAACGTGACGAAATTGTTGAAGAGCTTGTCCGCTATTATCTCAAAGGAAATGGAATTGACTTGAAATGAGAATCATGGGACTAGATGTCGGCTCGAAGACTGTTGGTGTGGCAATTAGCGACCCACTTGGTTTTACAGCGCAAGGCGTAGAAATTATTAAAATCGATGAAGAAGCTGGCGAATTTGGCTTTGAAAGACTTGGAGAGTTAGTTAAACAGTATAGAGTTGATAAGTTTGTGGTTGGTCTACCTAAAAACATGAACAATACTGAAGGACCTCGTGTAGAAGCAAGTAAGGCCTATGGTGACCAGATTGCGGAACTTTTCAATATTCCAGTAGATTATCAAGATGAACGTTTAACAACTGTTCAAGCAGAACGCATGTTAGTAGAGCAGGCTGACGTTAGTCGTGGTAAGCGTAAAAAAGTTATCGACAAATTAGCTGCACAGCTTATTTTGCAAAATTATTTAGATAGAATGTTTTAATCTAATCATTAATTCATTTAAAGGAGACAATTATGGCACATAACCATAACCACGATCATAACCATGATCACGAGCATGAAGTTATTACACTTGTAGATGAACAAGGTAATGAAACACTTTTTGAAATTCTTTTGACAATTGATGGTCGCGAAGAATTCGGTAAAAACTATGTTCTTTTGGTACCAGCTGGTGCTGAAGAAGACGAACAAGGTCAAATTGAAATTCAAGCTTACTCATTCACAGAAAATGAAGATGGTACTGAAGGTGACCTTCAACCAATCCCTGAAGACTCAGATGCTGAATGGGATATGATTGAAGAAGTTTTCAACAGCTTCTTAGATGAAGACTAAGTTTGTAAGACGAGAGATTAGGAGTTATTCCTAATCTCTTTTTTCATAGATAGGATAATACTAAGGAAGTCAAAAATGCCTCCTTTTTATTTTTACGAATAAGTAAATTAAAGGGGGACATTTTATGGAGAAAAATAGTCATTTAAGCGAAGAGGAAAATGATTTCCTAAAACGCTATCAAAACAAGCCATATCACTGTTTTAGGGAAATTTTAGCTTATTGTGTTATCCTTAACAAATTGACTAATGATTAGTTTCTGTTATACTTAGAGTAAGACAATTCAAGGAGAAATTAAGTGAATACATCAGAACAAGTAAATGTAGATCAGACTGCTGTGTCATCATACAGTCGCTCATCTCGTAAATTCGGTGAAGTTAGCAGTCATCTAGAACCTTCTAGACGAACAAAAGTGCCACAACCTCATAAATTATATATTTTGTTGCTGAGTGTTGTAGTAAGCTGTTTATCAGTAGCTGTACCTATGTTTACCGATATGGCAAATAGTCTACAATCACAAAATCTTTATATTGGATCAATGTTTGCTCAAGGGCATCTTCCATTTACGGATATGTTTGCGACAGGTGGTTTCCTCTATTATGCAGTGATTGCTTTGGCTTACATTCTTGGTTCTACTCTATGGTTAGTTCCAATTCAAATTGTTACTTTTTATTTATCAGGAATTTATTTCTATAAATTAGTTAACTATTTTATAGATAGTCAACGTGTTGCTGTTGCCTTTAGCGGCGTTTTCTATCTACTTAATGTTGCTCTTGGCTTTGGTGGTTTATACCCTATTCAATTTGCAATGCCTTTTGTTATGGTTTCATTATGGTTTTTAACAAAATATTTTGCCGATATTATCAAGGATGAAGCCTTTATTTTATATGGATTTGCTGGCGCAGCAGCAATGCTTTTAGAACCTCGTACTTTGGTGTTCTGGGTGCTTTCTTTCCTAACAATCATTGTATTTAACTTAAAACAAAAACATTTTGCGCGTGGTTTCTACCAATTATTGTGTATCATTTTTGGAACTATTTTGGTGTTCTACACAGCGGGATACTTCATTTTGAATGCTCAAGTGTTATCACCATATATTTCACAAGCTATTGTTTATCAATTCACTAATTTTGCAACTAGTGATGGCAATTTGATTTTAACTTTATTGTTCCAAGTTGTCTTGGCTTTAGCATCTGGACTTTTATTAGGCGCTTTGTCATTTGGTAAAGTAATCAAAGGTGAAGATAAGGTATCAAAATGGCTTATTTTCCTAGTATTTCTTGTTTTCTTTGCCATGGATTTATTCACACAAAGTTACCAATTCTATAATTTATTGGCAGTAATACCTTTTGGTTTATTATTGACAGCTATGGTTTTGGGAGAACAATATAAGCGTAGTTTGACAAAAACATCGCATCGCCGTAGAAAAACTTCAGATAATGCTGGAAGCTTTGGTCTTTATCTCAAACGTCATTTTTATTTACCAATTTTAGTGCTTGTGTTTGGTGTTGGGCAAACTTTGGTACATACAGTCCTATCAGCTAATCTAAACAGTGAACGTACAAGTATTGCAAGCTATCTCGAAAAAGAAGCATCAAAAGATGATACTATTTATGTTTGGGATGATTCATCTAAAATTGGTATTGATAGCCAATTGTCAAGTAGCTCACAATTCACTTCGCCAGTTGTTAACACAACGAAATCTGCTAATGAAAAAGTCTTAGAAGATGAATTGCTACAAAATCTAGGGTCATATATTGTGGTCAACAAGGATCAAAAAATTTCTGATTCACTAAAAAAGAATTTTTCTTCTAACTATGAAGAGGTCCAAATCGGCGGTATTACAGGCTTTACCGTCTATCACAAAAAATAAAGAAAAACGCAATATCTTGTGGTTACCAAAAAAAGTGACCACAAGATATTGATTTTTTTTTGTCCCGTGTTATAATAGACGAGTAAGAAGGAGTGTTCATATGATTACATTAGAAAAAGAAAAAATTGCTGCTCAACCTACTGTAAAAGTTATCAAACGCGATGGACGTTCTGTAAACTTTGATTCAGATAAAATTTATAATGCTTTGGTTAAAGCAAGCAATAATGTGACAAAAATGTCACCAGTTGTTGAAGCAAAATTGGAATCTATTTCAGATAATATCATTGCTGAAATTTTTGATCGCTTCAAAGACAATGTTAAAATTTATGAAATTCAAAATATCGTTGAGCATGAACTTTTAGAAGCTAATGAATACGCAATTGCTCAAGAATATATTAATTATCGTACAAAACGTGACTTCGCACGTTCACAAGCGACAGATATCAATTTTTCTATTGATAAACTTTTGAACAAAGATCAAACCGTCGTTAATGAAAACGCTAACAAAGATAGTGAAGTCTTCAATACACAACGTGATTTGACAGCTGGTATTGTTGGTAAATCAATTGGTCTTAAAATGTTGCCAGCTCACGTTGCCAATGCTCACCAAAAAGGTGACATTCACTTCCATGACCTTGATTACAGCCCATATACTCCAATGACAAACTGTTGTTTGATTGACTTCAAGGGAATGTTGGGTAACGGCTTTAAGATTGGTAATGCTGAAGTTGAAAGTCCAAAATCAATCCAAACAGCAACAGCACAAATTTCACAAATCATTGCTAACGTTGCTTCAAGCCAATACGGTGGATGTACAGCTGACCGTATCGATGAATTTTTGGCACCATATGCTGAACTTAATTACCAAAAACATTTGAAAGATGCTAATGAATGGGTTGCTGAAGATCGTCGTGAAGATTACGCACGTACAAAAACTAAAAAAGATATTTACGATGCTATGCAAAGTCTTGAATACGAAATCAATACTTTGTTTACATCAAATGGTCAAACACCATTTACATCACTTGGTTTTGGTCTTGGTACAAATTGGTTTGAACGTGAAATTCAAAAAGCAATTCTTGAAATCCGTATCAAAGGTTTAGGTAGCGAACATCGTACAGCTATTTTCCCTAAACTTATCTTTACTTTGAAGAGTGGTCTTAACCTTGAAGAAGGTACACCAAACTATGACATCAAACAATTAGCTTTGGAATGTGCCACAAAACGTATGTATCCAGATGTTCTTTCATACGATAAAATCGTTGAGTTGACTGGTTCATTTAAAGCCCCAATGGGATGTCGTTCATTCCTTCAAGGTTGGAAAGATGAAAATGGTGTCGAAGTTAACTCAGGTCGTATGAACCTTGGTGTTGTTACTGTTAACCTTCCTCGTATTGCCATGGAATCAAATGGTGATATGGATAAATTCTGGGAAATTTTCAACGAACGTATGGGAATTTGTAAAGATGCGCTTGTTTACCGTGTTGAACGTGTGAAAGAAGCTACTCCAGCAAATGCTCCAATCCTTTACCAATATGGTGCTTTTGGTAAACGTCTTGGTAAATATGATAACGTTGATGAACTTTTCCGTCACCGCCGTGCGACAGTATCACTTGGTTACATCGGACTTTACGAAGTCGGAACAGTCTTCTTTGGCCCAGAATGGGAAACAAATCCTGAAGCTAAAGAATTCACAGTTGACATCATCCGTAAAATGAAAGATTACTGTGTTGAGTGGTCAGATGAATATGATTATCACTTCTCAATCTATTCAACACCATCTGAAAGTTTGACTGACCGTTTCTGCCGTCTTGATACTAAGAAATTTGGTATTGTTAAAGATATCACTGATAAAGAATACTATACAAACTCATTCCACTATGATGTTCGTAAGAATCCAACACCATTTGAAAAACTTGATTTTGAAAAAGTTTACCCAGAAGCTGGTGCAACAGGTGGATTCATTCACTATTGTGAATACCCAGTTCTTCAACAAAATCCGAAAGCTCTAGAAGCTGTTTGGGACTATGCTTATACACGTGTCGGATACCTTGGTACAAATACACCAATCGACCGTTGTTATAAGTGTGGATTTGAAGGGGACTTCACACCAACAGAACGTGGTTTCGTTTGTCCAAACTGTGGTAACAGCGATCCAAAATCAGTAGATGTTGTTAAACGTACTTGCGGATATCTTGGTAATCCTCAAGCTCGTCCAATGGTTAATGGTCGTCACAAAGAAATTTCTGCTCGTGTTAAACACATGAACGGATCAACTATTAAAAATCCAGGTGACTACCGTATGCACAAGGATAAAAGTTGTTAATCATTAGTTTTCTTCAATAACTTTGAAGATTTAAAAAGGTCAATGATTGACCAATAATAGTTTAGACAGTTTCACGACATATTGAAGCTGGAGACATTCGTCCCAGCTTCTTTATTATATTGATAAACATTTGAAGAAAGGAAAAAATTGTGGGAAAATATCAATTAGATTATAAAGGCATGCAACAAGTTGAACGTTTTCACGAAAAAAATTCGAACGTGAAATCTGACAAAAAAGCGCGTGTAAATCAGCTAAAAGCTCAATTTTTAGAAAAAGCTAAGAAGAAAAGTAAATAAGAGGTAGGTTTATGCAATTACGAAGACCTGAATTATCAGATAAAGCAGCTGTTATGGACATGATGAAAGACTTTGAAGTGAGTAAGTCTGCTCATGATGGTGGTTTTTGGGATGTGGATAACTTCAATTACGAAGAGTGGATTGAGGACAATCGTCTAAGTGAAATGGGAATTAATGTTCCAGAAACTTTTGTTCCGGCTGTTCAATTTGTCTCTTTTTCTGATGATGGCAGAGCTTTGGGATTTTTGCATTTACGTCTACGTTTAAATGAAAATCTTTTAAAACAAGGTGGACATATTGGTTATTCTATTCGTCCATCTGAACGCCGTAAAGGGTATGCTAAAGAGCAGTTGCGATTAGGTTTGTTAGAAGCTAAAAAGAAAAATATCAAAACTGCTCTAGTGACATGCCACGAAGACAATCCTGCTAGTCGTAAGGTGATATTAGCAAATGGTGGTAAACTAGAAGATATTCAAAATACTGTTGAACGCTATTGGATAACTCTAAATGAGTAATCAAGGGAAATTAGGACAGAAAGAAGGCTAGTATGGAAGAAAAAAACTGGAATACTCCTAAACCCCGTGAATGGAAATCAGAAGAATTAAGCCAAGGTCGTGTTATTGACTATAAAGCCTTTAATTTTGTTGATGGTGAAGGGGTTCGTAATTCGCTTTATGTATCAGGTTGTATGTTTCATTGTAAAGGATGCTATAATGCTGCTACATGGTCATTTAAAGCAGGGCAACCTTATACCCAAGAGCTAGAAGAGCAAATTATGGCTGATTTGGCACAACCATATGTTCAAGGGCTAACGCTTCTTGGTGGAGAACCGTTCTTAAACACAGGATTTCTCTTACCATTAATTAAGCGCGTGCGTCGAGAACTTCCTGAGAAGGATATTTGGTCTTGGACGGGTTATACTTGGGAAGAAATGATGCAAGAAACCCCAGATAAGTTAGAAATGCTTAGCTTAATTGATATTTTAGTAGATGGTCGTTTTGATATAACTAAGAAAAATTTGATGTTACAATTTCGTGGGTCAAGTAATCAACGTATCATTGATGTTCAAAAGTCATTGAAAGCGGGAGAAGTTATTATTTGGGATAAATTAAATGATGGTGATCAAAAATTTGAACAGGTTAGCCGCGATGATTTACTATAAATGTGGAAAAAAGTAGCTGATTTTCAAGAATCAGCTACTTTTTTGAGGAAAATTTTGCTAAAAATGGAAGTTATTAACAGCTGTTTTTTTTAAAATGTGGATAGCTCTTAAAACTTGGTATAAAGGGATTTATAGCTGAATTATACACAAGTTATCCCCAGTATATAACCACACTTATCCACAAGTTGTGAATAACTGTTAACAAATTGTGTAAAAATGGGAGAATTTTCATGCTATTTTACTTTTTTTTATAAAAAATGCGTGATTGATTTGAAAATTTCATGCAAAAAAGTCAGTAAGACAATAGTTTTACCGACTTTTTATCTATTTAAGGTCATTGAGACCTACTTTTACGGGAACACAAGAAAAAAATACATAGAGCAGGTTTGCTTAACTGAACGATTAAGTTGACTTTAGAGCTTATTGATTAATATTTTTTGTGGATAACTTACTAATCCTTACAGTTAACTGTGATTAATAAGTGTCAAAAAACTGTCAATTAAAATATCAATGTGTCAACTTATAGCAAAATGGAAACGGTAAATCTGTCAATGTTAGCGGTTTTCTTGTCAACTTTATGAAAGAAAGTGTCAAGAAAGGAAATAAAGCAACAGGATTTAGAGACATGGGAGTATGTCATTAAATCATTACAAAAAATTTTAAAAATAAATACCCCTATCTTTTGTTTCTTATCTTTGTTTGTTCTTCTGAGGGAGCATTGAAGTAACTAGGAATAGAATTAAAAAGAAGGGATAGATTTTTGGCAATAAGTTCGGGTTCTTCAGGCTCATCTTTAGTTAACCAAAATTGTAGGATGTTAAGATAGGCACCAAATAAACCTTTTGAGATGTAATCAATGTTGCTATCTACAGTATCATCAACACACCAGGGGAGATTGATGGTTTTGTAAATCTGTGCAGATTTTTGATTGAATTTTTCTGTTAGTAATGAAAAGTGGCCACTTTCAACAAGTGATGAAATAAAAGCTTTATTCGAATACATAAAATTCAAAGTGACTAAGAAAACGTCCTCTGCACTCTCCGCTAAGATAAAATTATCTCGCTGTAGATAATAACCTTTAACAAAGTTATCTAAACAGAAATCCATTAAATCGGCTTTGTCATCAAAGTAGCGATAAAATGTGCGTCGTGAAATAGCAGCTTTGTCAAGGATATGATAGATAGTGATTTTGTCATAATGTCGTTCAGTAATCAGTAGATAAAGGGCTTTTGATAAACGGTGTTTAGTCTCTAAGACTTGGTGTTGTTTTTTTGATAAATTTTTCATAAACAATCCCCTACTTGAATGATGTAATATTTCTGAAAAGACAAAAAATTATACCTAATCAATTTAGCATTGTAACATAAACCTAAAAATTAAGCTACATCAATCCTACGATTATGATAACGTTTTACTTAAAAAAGTTATCATTGTTAGCTTTTCTAACAGTGATAGAGGACAAAATATTAAGAAAATTAGAACTAGGATACAAAAGTTTAAAAAAAGTATCACTTACACAAAATCCCTTTTCAAAATCGCAAAAAAATATTATAATGTTCTCCAAAACACCTAGATATATAAAACGACAAAATGAAAAAATGTTTATTTTATCTTTATTTTTTCAGAATAAGAATAAATATACATTAAGATTTATGTGAGTTTTATGTGAAAGGGAATACTAAGAGGAGGTCCTAATGTGCTTGATGCTAAACAATTAAGAAAACTTCGTCGTTCAGATTTATTTGAGCTGCTTGTAGAACAAGCTAAAGAAATTGAAGAACTTCAAGATCAAGTAAAAGAACTTGAAGGTAAGCTTGAGCGTCGTGAGCTGCAAGTTTCAGATGCTGGCTCAATTGCTGAAGCTGCCCTTGCTATCAGTAAAGTTTTTGAAGAAGCACAGGCAGCAGCGGATACGTATCTTTATAACGTTAAGCGTATGGCAGACGCCAAAAAGAATGTAGATGATGAAGCGTAAGAGGCTGAGATTTTTAACATGAAACCAATAGTTGAAAAAAAATCACAGAAAATTAATTTATCCGATTTACCAAAAGCCGAGGAGCTTTCAAAAGAACTAGGAAAAATTAAATATCGTGAACGCTATATTCGAACTCTACGCAGCACAGTTTTTACCTTAGTGACAGTAGCAGCTTTGGCTGTACTTGTTGCAACAATTTGGTTACCTGTTTTACAAATCTACGGAAATTCAATGACTCCGACTTTGAAGGCTGGAGATATGGTAGTTTCTGTTAGCAAGAAACATTTGAAACAGGGTGATGTTGTGGCATTTTATTATAATAACAAGGTTTTGGTAAAGCGTGTTATTGCAACATCAGGCCAATGGGTCAACATTGACAAAAAAGGTAATGTCTATGTTGACGGAAAGAAAATCAAAGAGCCTTATTTACAAAAAGGTGAAAAAGATTACGGAGAAACCAATATCGACTTACCTTATCAAGTACCAGATGGCAAGTACTTCGTGATGGGAGATCACCGAAAAGTTTCTATCGACTCACGTAATAAAGCTGTTGGTGTGGTAGACGAAGAACAGTTAGTTGGGAAACTAAGTTTTAGGATTTGGCCCCTTCCTCGTATGGGGACAATCGATTAAAGAGCTAACAAATTATGTTTAGAAAGGAGTTCCAATGTTAAAGCTATGGGCAAGGTTAGCAATTTTAGTAAAAAAGCGGGTCCACGATAGTATCATTGCAAAGATTGCTTTGGCACTATCACTGGTAGTTGTTTTCTGTACCACCTATTTACTGATATTACCAGCCCTAACGATTAGTACGGGAAATAGTTCATCCGTTTTTCAATCATCAGAAGGAGCAACATCTCAAGTGGAGTCCACGACGGATGATTCCCAAAAAGCAAGTAACCAGACAGAAGCTTCTTCACAAGCCAGTTCGACTGAGTCAAATCAAGAAAAAAAGGATATGACAGCAGCAGGTACTCTGAGTGCTGAAACGTCAGATATGACGGTGACTGTAACTTATGAGGGAAATACATTTTCAGAACCTGTTCAACTAAAGGTAAGTCCTGTTGCTGATACCAATGCCATTGATAACAAATTGACATCACTACTAAGTGAAAGCAAACAAAGCTTGTCACAAGCACATTCTTACGACATTTCATTTGTCACAGATGATGGCAAGGAAGTTGAACCAAGCAAAGAGGTTAAGGTTTCAATGGCCTTTAAGAATGACTTATCCACAACCGACGACAAACAAGCTGGTTGGAAGTTGTATCACTTTGTGGATAACGATGTCAACCAAGTTCAAGATTTGACTGAATCGACAGATACAGACATCAAAGAAACTGGTGACGGAGCCGTCGAAAGTGTTGATTTTAAATCAAATACGTTTTCAACATACACCCTAGCAGGAGTTACTTATGCTGATTTTGCAGATTATTTGACAGGATACAGTTATGATGAAAAATCAGCTCAAAAAGACTTATCCACAAAATTATTAAGTGTCTTGTTGCATTTAGATTTTAAGATTAACCAAAAGGATGTTGCTAAAGAAAAACATTACTATTTAGCATTACCGGACGATACAGCAATCGGCAAGGATCTTAAATTAGGCACTGAATATACCGGACGTGATAGCAATAATACTGATGCTTTTAATTATCAGTTCAAAAAAGATGACAAGACTGGCAAGTATTATTTGTTGATTACATTTTTGGATAGCTATGTTGCTAGTATGGGACAGGGTGTTCAGTCGACAGGTTATATTGATTATGAAGCAGTTTTTGGTTTAACTCATAAGAACAATCATGATGATTACACAATCAAGTACTCTGATAATGTAACTGTTCAAATCCCATCGGATAAGATTACAAAAAATTATGATTTATCGGCAACCAAGACAGGTCAGGTATCTTACGATGGCGATACGCCGTATATCACCTATACGGTTAAGATAGATTCTAAATATGGAACGCCAGGTAATATTGATTTATCAGATGTTTTAACTGCATCAGATATTTCGATAGCTGATGTGGATAATGTATCCATTACAAAATCAACTTATACCGGTGATTCTAATCAAGTGACAGCTACTGAGAATGTATATGCTAAGCCAAGTTTTGATAAAGCTAATAAGAAATGGTCATTGACACTTCCACAACTAGTCACTGGTGGAACGGATAGTAGCGGCAATCCAATTGGTCATTTTTACACTATCACTTATCGTTACAAGATTAATGGCTTGTCAGCTGGTAAAACGGTTCAAGCCAATAATACAGTAAATGCAGTTTCTAAAGATGACCAAGATAAACGTGAATCAAGTAGTAGTACAAGTGTTACTTTAAAACTTAATGATGTTAAGAAGACTGGTAAATATGATAAATCAACTGGTAAAATTACTTGGACTATCACTGTAAATCCAGATGGCAATAATATTTATGGCGCAATCTTGAAAGATGATTTCTTAAAAGATGCACAAGATTTAAAGATTTCGCCAGAAAATAAAGGCTATCATATTTACTATGACAGTAAAGGTAAAATTGATTACATTAAGTTTACCGGTAATCCTAATCGCAAATCTTATACGATTACTTATACAACAGATGCTAAAAATTCAAGTTGGAATAAAAAAGCTATAAAAAATACCGTCATCCTAGATGATGATGGTAATACTGATACTAAAAATGATCAGACTTCAGCTTCTGACAGTCCTTCGGTTCCTGGTGATGGAGATTTTGAAAAAACCTCACTTGGAGAAGCCGATACATCGGATACAGATGTCAAAATACTTAGTTGGCAAACTAAAATCATTATGCCAAGTAGTGGTGTGATTGAAAAGGGAACAAATTTCAGAGATATTTTGACAGACCCTTATAATCAAAATTCTGAAGTTCACTGGTATACAAAAGCTCAACTGCAAGATTTGTATCAAAATCTGGTTAAAGTTTTTGGTTCAGGCAAGTTTACTTTGGAAGCTCGGGCTAAAAACTGGGGCGGTTATACAAACTATGAAGATTTGGATGACAATGCTAAGTACACAGAATTTCAAATTATTTTGACCTCAGATTTCAAATCAAGTAAAAATGTTATCATTTCTTACAACTCGACTGCTAAGTTAAATGGTGGAGCTAATCTTGATTTTTGGAATACGATTAGTTCAGCCGATCATTCTAGTCAAGCTAAATATCATCATACAGATAATCCAAATGTTATCAAAATGGATGGTGATGAAAATCACGCAACAACTAAAAAGACTAGTACTGATGGTGTCGTGACTTGGAAAGTTAAAGTTAATCTAAGTGATGATGCTAAAAACATGACAGTGACGGATACTTTGCCAAAAGGTGTTCATTTGACGGGTTTGGTCTTTGGACGTCACTGGAGTCAAACGACTGCAACAATTTCAGATAAAACCATTTCAGCCGCAACCAACCAGGATGATTGGGGAGCTGCTAATATGAAAGTTGATGGTAGCATCTCAGCTGATAATGTTGTTACGTTGAACTTTTCAACAACTGATGGTAGAACCATAAAGGAAAGTATTGGTGGCAATAATGATTTCTGGCTAACCTTTACTACAGCCTACGATAAGTTACCCGAAGCAGGTAAAAAGGTGACAGATACTTTGACTAACACGGTTTCTGTTCTTGTAGACGGTAATAAAGATTATGGCTCAGATAGTCAAACACAAATTGTTACTTTTGGTAAAAATAGTGAAGCTGTAAAACCAATTACTAAGACTGGTAGTTGGGATAATAGTCATCGTGATTTGCATTATAGTTTATCTATTAACCCTAATGCTGATGACTTGGTTGAAGGTAGTGATAAATTAACTTTGACAGATGTTCTAAGCATTTATGGAACAGATATTTCAATTGCTTTGAGTCAAAGTTCTGTTAAACTTTATTATGCCGATAGCAATCAAGAAGTTCCCTCTAGCGAGTGGTCTTGGAAAGTGTCATCGACAGATGATGGCTACGGCAATCTAACAAGTACTTTGACAGTTGATTTGAAAGATTCAACAGCATACACACTGAAATATGATTATGTTGTAACGAAACAAAATCCAGAATATCAAGCAAGCTACTGGTCTAAGAACACAGCAACCTTATCTGGTGTCAAGTCTGGTTCAACTGACACGACAACCGAGGTAGCATGGCAAAGAGTGGGAACAGATGCTGGTATTGATACTGAGCATGCTTACACTATTGATAAAGTTGATTCAAACAACTACGGAAAAGGGCTTGAAGGTGCGGTATTTACGGTTTATAAGGCTGATGGTGATTGTGATGACCGTAATGACGAAGTAGTTGGTGAATATGTCAGTGATGCAAATGGGCATATTTCAATTTCAAAAACCTTGTTGGAACCAGGTAAATGTTACCAAGTTTATGTTCCAATTCTTGGACGGATTACAGTAGGTTGGACAGATCCAAAAGAAAACTTTGAAGATAATCAAGCCTATTACTTCAAAGAAACCTTTGCTCCACCTGGTTATGAATTACCAGAAAATCCAGAAAAGCATTATTTCTACTACTCTCCAAATGAATGTGATGCTTATGATGATTATTATAAAAAGGTATATGGAGCTGTTAACTTAGCCAAGACTGGTGCTTCGATTTATGTTGAAAATAAAAAAATCAAGCAAACCAACTTAACCGTTAAGAAAGAATGGCTAAAATCTGATGGTAGCAAGACTGACCGTTCGGATGGTTCGATTACCTATGACATGATACAGGTGGCAACAAATGAGTGTGGTCAATCAACTGAGACAGTTTATAAGTCTGGTGAGACATTGACTCATGCTGATAATTGGACACGAATGTACAAGGATTTACCAGTTTCTGGTAAAGATGCTTGTGGTAATAAGGTAGATTATAGTTACTATATTCGTGAACAAGCTGTTCCTGGCTATGATACTAGTTATTATGATGGTTCTAAGGCTTCTAAAAATCCGGCTGAGATGGCTACGGATTCTGAGGATGGTCAGATTACCATTAAAAATAAAGCTCAGAAGCAATATGAATTGCCTGAGACGGGTGGTATTGGTGTGAAGATGCACTATATGATTGGCGCTGGTCTTGCCCTACTTTCCTTAGGATTAATCCTCCTAAAAAGTTACAAGAATTATCAAAGAGGAGGTGACTCCGAATGATAGTATTTTCGGTAAAGGTGGTGATGCCTGATTCACTACTGTAAGGATTTAGGTTGTAACTTCAATTTTGGAGTTTACACAATTTAATTTTTGGTTTAAAAAGAAAGAAGGAAAAGGAATTTATAATGAAGAAGTTTAAATTATTCTTAGCAGCCTTGGCTGCAACGCTTTTTGCCTTTGTTGGTGGAAAAGCATACGCTTATACGTTGACAATTGATCATGTTGCAGATGGTCATACTTACGAAGCTTACCAAGTATTTTCTGGTACGCTTGCTTCAGATGGTAAGACACTTTCAAATATTCAATGGGGTTCTGGTGTTAACCCATTTACATATGCTGGTGAATCAGACGCTGCTAAAATTGCTGAAGCAATTTCAGGCCAAGAAGCTGATTCAGCTGATGCAAAAGCTCTTTCAAAACTAGCTGGTGCAAATCTTACAACTCCAGCAGCTACTGCTGAAAGCTCAAACGGTCAAGCTGTTCTTACAGTTTCTGAACCTGGTTACTACTTGGTAAAAGATGCTGATGCTTCACAAAATGATAAATATTCAGCTTACACTCGTTTTATGATGGAAGTTGTTGGTGATGTTACTGCCCGTGTTAAAAATGATAGACCAACTGTTCAAAAGAAAGTAAAAGAAACTAACGATTCAACTGGTACAACAACTGATTGGCAAGATGCTGCTGACTACGATATGGGTGATACTGTTCCATTCCAATTGAAGGCAACACTTCCAATTCATATTGATGATTACGAACACTACTATGTAGAATTTACAGATACTTTGTCTGCAGGTTTGACATTTAACGAAATCACAAAAGTAACAGCAGACGGTACAACTTTGACAAAAGATCAATACCAAGCAACTACAACACAAAATGAAAATGGTACAACAACACTTTCTGTTATCATCACTGATGTTAAAAAAGTCGCTACAATCACTAAAGAAGACGATATCGTCGTAGAATACAATGCAACACTTAATGATAAAGCTGTTCTTGGTTCAGCAGGTAACACGAATGATGTTGAATTGACTTACTCAAACAACCCTAATGATACTGGTGATGGTACATCTAAACCAGCTGATACTGGTAAAACTCCAAAAGATACTGTAAAAGTCTTCACTTACCAAACAATCATTAACAAACTTAATGAAAATAAAGAAGCCTTGAAAGGTGCTGGATTCACACTTTCTAAAAAAGATAAAGATGGTAACTGGAATACTGTAAAAGCTATTTCGGCTGGTGAAGCAACAACATTCGAATTCAAAGGTCTTGACGCTGGTAACTACAAACTTGAAGAAACAACTACACCAGATGGTTACAATAGAATCAACCCAATCGAATTCACAATCGATGCTAAATACGATACAGAAGCTGATGATCCTCAATTGACTAAACTTTCAGGTGATGTTACATCAGGTGAAGCACAATTTGATGCTAACAAAGCCGACGGTTCATTGACTGCAGGTATCGTCAACCGTAAAGGTTCACTTCTTCCATCAACTGGTGGTATGGGTACAACAATCCTTTACGTTGTAGGTTCAATCCTTGTTCTCGCAGCAGCTGTTCTATTGATTACTAAAAAACGTATGGATGCTGCTAAATAAGGATTAATTACCGCATCAATTAACCTTGTTTAATCAATTTGATAAAGGGAGTGGCAAGTAGCGATGAGCTTTCTTTCTACTCCCTTTACTCTTGCAAGGGTTTGGAGAGCTCTTTATTATGTTAAAAAAATTCAAAGAAAATTTTTTGACGAATATACTCGTCTTTATATTAATAATCGGGCTGTCCCTCTTGTTGTATCCGACAGTTAGCGATTATTGGAATTCTTTTCACCAATCAGAAGCTGTGGCTGGCTATGTCCAAGATGTTCAGGACATGAGTCAACAAAAGAAAGATGACATGTTGAAAGCAGCAAAAGATTATAACCAAACTTTAGCAAAAGGTGTCATGCCTGATTTGAATTTATCAAAAGCTGAGAAAGCTCGTTATAATCAAACGCTTGACGTAACTGGTACAGGAATCATGGCTTATGTCGATATTCCAAAGATTAACACGACTTTGCCAATTTATCATGGTACGGACGATAGTATTTTGCAAGTGGCTGTCGGTCATATCCCAGGAACATCCTTACCAGTTGGCGGAAAAGGGACACATGCAGTGATTTCAGGTCACCGTGGTTTGCCATCAGCTAAGCTTTTTACAGACATCGACCGTTTGCGTGAAGGGGATACGTTCATGATTCAAGTTCTAGATGAAACCTTGACTTATGAAGTAGATCAGATTTTGACGGTCTTGCCAGATGATGTCTCAGCGCTAGCAATTGATCCAAATCAAGATTATGTGACCTTGGTAACTTGTACGCCTTATGGTGTAAATAGCCATCGCCTCTTGGTACGTGGTCATCGTATTCCAAATAAAGTTAAAAATGCGCGCGTGATTTCTGAAGCTAGTCGGGTAGAACCCCTATTAGTGGCACCGCTATTAGCTGTTTTTATCTTTATTCTTCTCTTGTTGGTGATTACGGTTTATCGTAAACTGCGATATTAATTTGTGTTTTATCGAAAAGTTAGCTTTGTAATAGGCTAGCTTTTTGATTTTTTATTGAGGAAATCAGTCCTGAAATCTTTTGCGTTTGAAAATCCTTGTAACTGTTATTCTTTTGATTTTTTGATAGAATGGTTTTAACAGATAAAAAGGAGATCCTTATGACTCGATATCAAGATGATTTTTATGATGCCGTTAATGGCGAATGGGAAAAAACAGCTGTTATTCCCGATGATAAACCACGTACAGGAGGCTTTTCAGATCTAGCTGATGAAATTGAAGAATTAATGCTAGCAACGACAGATGACTGGTTGGCTGGAAAAAATCTTCCGGATGATAGCATTTTGCAGAATTTTGTTAAGTTTCACCGCATGACATCTGATTATGCCAAACGTGAAGCAGTAGGAGTAGCACCAGTCCTTCCTTTGATTGAAGAATATAAAAAGTTAACTTCTTTTACGGATTTTGCAGAGCAAATTGCTGATTTTGAACTGGCAGGAAAACCAAATGAATTTCCATTTGGTGTTGCACCTGATTTCATGAATGCTCAGCTAAATGTGCTATGGGCAGAAGCACCTGGAACAATTTTGCCAGATACGACTTACTACGCAGAAGACAATGAAAAAGGAAAAGAATTGTTAGCGACATGGCGTCACATGCAAGAAGAATTGCTAGCAAAATTTGGTTTCTCAGCAGAAGAAATTAAAGATTTGCTAGATAAAACAATTGAACTTGATGCCAAGTTGGCTAAATATGTCTTGTCACGTGAAGAATCATCTGAGTATGTTAAACTTTATCATCCATACGATTGGGCTGATTTTACCAAATTAGCACCGGAACTTCCTTTGGATAGTATTTTCACAAAAATTCTTGGGGAAATTCCAGATAAAGTCATCGTACCAGAAGAACGTTTTTGGAAAGAATTTGCAGCTGAGTATTATTCAGAAAAAAACTGGGACTTGCTTAAAGCAGACCTTATCATTTCTGCAGCAACAAGTTACAACAGTTATTTGACAGATGATATCCGCGTGCTTTCAGGGACTTACAGTCGTGCTCTTTCAGGAACACCACAAGCCATGGATAAGAAGAAAGCGGCTTACTATCTAGCATCTGGTGCTTATAGTCAAGCACTTGGTCTTTGGTATGCTGGTCAAAAATTCTCTCCTGAAGCTAAAGCTGATGTAGAGCATAAGGTCGCTACTATGATTGATGTTTATAAGAAACGTCTAGCATCTGCAGATTGGTTAGCTAAAGAAACACGTGAGAAAGCTATCGTTAAGTTGAACGTTATTACTCCTCATATTGGTTATCCGGAAAAATTACCAGAAACTTATGCGAAAAAAATCATTGACGAGTCTTTGTCACTCGTTGAAAATGCGCGAAATCTGGCTAAAATTTCTATCGCTCACAGCTGGAGCAAATGGAATAAACCGGTTGATCGTAGTGAATGGCATATGCCAGCGCACATGGTCAATGCTTATTATGATCCTCAACAAAACCAAATTGTCTTTCCAGCAGCTATCTTACAAGCACCATTTTATAGTTTAGAGCAAAGCTCATCAGCTAACTATGGTGGTATTGGAGCAGTTATTGCTCATGAAATTTCGCATGCTTTTGATACCAATGGAGCATCATTTGATGAAAATGGTAGCCTAAACAACTGGTGGACAGATGCTGATTATAAAGCCTTCACAGAACGCACTGATAAAATTGTTGAACAATTTGACGGACTAGATTCATACGGTGCGAAGGTCAATGGTAAATTAACTGTTTCTGAAAATGTAGCAGACCTTGGTGGTGTGGCTTGTGCCTTAGAGGCAGCAAAACAAGATGCTGATTTCTCTGCGCGTGATTTCTTTATCAACTTTGCAACGATCTGGCGCATGAAGGCGCGTGAAGAATACATGCAAATGTTAGCAAGTATTGATGTGCATGCGCCAGGTAAACTTCGTACTAATGTGACTTTGACAAACTTTGACGAATTCCATGAAGAATTTGATATCAAAGCTGGTGACCCAATGTGGCGTGCACCAGAAAATCGAGTGATTATTTGGTAATTATTATCGATAAAATCGTGAGAAACAAGAACTTGGATAAACCAAGTTCTTGTTTTTTTTGCTATCTCTTTTTTAAAAATGTGATACAATAAACATTAGTATACCTAGCTAATACAACTAGATTTTTAAAATAGAAATATAGACTATGACTTTTCTAAGCTGTTTAGGATAACAGATAAAGACCTTTCTTGTTGTGAGAATATAGAAAACATAGTTCTTAAAGGTCTGATAACATCAGATTACAATCAACAAAGGAGACTGTATGAAACTTGAAAAATCAATGCAATTGGGTGAACTTTATCGTGAATTACGAATCGCGCGTGGCTTGAAACTAAAAGATGTCGCACGCGAAAACCTCTCAGTATCTCAACTCTCACGTTTTGAAAACGGCCAATCCATGCTCGCTGCAGACAAACTTTTAATCGCCATTTCAGGTATTCACATGACCTTCTCAGAATTTGGACATGCGATTAATAACTATCAAGAACCGAAATATTTTCAATTATCAACCAAAATAGCTGAGTTATATAACAAACAAGATATTGAAGGTCTTAAAGCTTTACTTGAAAGTGAAAAAGGGTCTGAAGTTTTTGATGTTTATGAGCGTTTAAACGGATTGATTATAAAAGCTTATATTTATAATCTTGATCCCACTTATGTAATACCTGAAGAAGAGACAAATTTTTTGACTTCGTATCTTTACGAAATTGAAGAATGGACAGAATTTGAATTATTTATTTTTGGAAATACTATGTCCATTCTATCAGAGTCGGATTTGATTTTTTTGGGAAAAGCTTTTGTGGATCGAGATAAGCTTTATCAATCACTTACAAGTCATAAAAAAAATGCAGAAGTTGTTTTCTTAAACCTAATTGTTTTATTGGTTACTTATCGAAAGTTTTATCAAGCTACTTATTTTATTGAAGCTCTAGAAAAAATAATTACTTACCAAGACATGCTTGCCATGACTTATCTTAATTTTTTAAAAAAATTAATTGCTAATCTTGAAGACGGGACAGATGATTTATCGGATTTGGAGCATTTTATTGTCTGTGTTGAAGAGATTGGGAACCCTTTAGTTGCTTCGTATCTCAAGATGAATTTATTAAGAATTACTAATAATAGTGAGAAATGATATTGACTGGATTCTAAAACATAAAGATAATGGGGAGAAGAACAGCAGGACCAATCAAAGCATAGTTAACCAATTGTTTAGCAGTTTTTTTCAATGTGAACATAATAAGTATCCTCCAAATTTTATATATTACGTATTATTCATAAGTTTTGTGAGTAACAACATTTCTTAGGGCAGGGGAAGGGATGAATGTTATTACTTGGGGCTGATTGATTATTTTGAATGGGTTTTACGGGTAATATACAAAGAATGGAAGTACCAGAACGACTGTTTTAAGTAATGATTTAAGGGTTAGTTTAAGCATTAGTAGTATCCTCCTTAATGTTATGTCTTCATTGTATCAGCGAAAGTCTTAAAATTGGTTTATTTGCAAATACGCAAATAAACTTTTTTTGTTGAGCAAATATACAATTTTCAGAAAATAAGACTTTTCAATGGTAGGATATAGGAGTAATCTGTTTAAATAGTTTACGTTTTTGGTAATTATTTTTCGAAAAATAACACCTTGCAAAATAGGAATACCTTACCATTTACCATGGTAATTTTGAGTATTCATATTTTAAAGTTGAAAGGAAAAACATTATGTTTGGATTTATGGATAACTACTTGGTTGCTTTGCAAGCTAAATATGCTTCAAAAGTGACTGTTAAGTGGGTTTGGGCAGTTTGCGCTCTTGTTTCTGTTATTGCAGTTATTGGTTATGCAGCTTACTGTACTTCACAATCAGGGAATTTTGCTGGCGGTATTAAGCTAGGTGTTCCAGATGTTATTCATGTAACATTTAACTGTACTAAATAGAATCTTTTCTTTATTTTTAAGAGAAGGTGTTAGAATAAGGAATTTATGATTAAGATTGAACACTTATCTAAAAAATATAAGCGCTTGGTTTTAAATGATATCTCAGTGAGTTTTCCTGAAAAACAAGTGAGTGTTATTGTTGGTATTAATGGTAGCGGTAAGACGACATTTATAGATTGTGTCGTTGGTTTGAAACGCCCAAGTGATGGTCAGATTTGGATTGATGATCACCATAATCAATCCGATGCCTTCAAAGAGCAAGTCTTTTATATTCCATCTGATTTTTATCTTCCGGATTACATGACGGGAAATGAATACATTCAATTTGTTTTGGCGCGTTATCCAAATGCAGAACCTGATAAGGTCGATTCTTTCTTTGAATTATATGATTTGAAGGAAGCTAAGAATCAGCTATTAGAATCATATTCTTTTGGGATGAAAAAGAAGGTTCAAATCATAGCTGCTGTTTTATCAAATGCTCCCTATGTTTTAGGAGATGAATTGTTTAACGGTTTGGATTTTGAAACCACTTTGATTACAGTAAAACTTTTTCAGGCTTTGCTTAATCATCGCAGCTTCGTCTTAATTTCACATAATATGACCATAATCAATCACTTTTGTGACCATATCTTTTTAATGTCCAATGGGAAATTAGTTCCTTTTACTGGTGATGCTAGCCAGCTGGAAGCAGAAGTGTTACGCACGGAGTCTGTTCATGATAAAATCACGTTCATTCAAAGATACGCAACTTTTGATGACCATGTTTCTGAATAATGCTTTGAAAGGTTTCTTAAATCGTCCTATTTTTAAATCAAAATGGGTAAGACGTTCCTTTGTAACTTTCCTATGCCTGCTTTACATTTTGTATTATCTTTACAATATGAAAGAATTGGCAAAAATATCATCCATCAGAACAAATGTTCCTCTTGCTATTTTGGAAACAGGGCAAAAACAAATCTTTTTTAGTTATTTCAGCAATACTGTCGTTTTGGGCTGCTTGTCCTTCCTTTTTGTTGAGGCAACCTTAGCTTTGGATAAGACATCTTTGTACTTCGTTAAAGCCTTACCATTTCGAAGACGTGATGTTCAAAGAGCCTACTCTTTGTTTCGCTTGGTGTTGATGATTGGGATTTATGAATTAGTCATGATTATTGCAACGCCTGCTATTAAATTAGTCACAACTTCTGTGGGAGATTTTGGCCTGTTTTTCCTTAGTCAACATTTTTCGTTCTTTCTTGTTATCATCAGCTTAGAAATTCTATCCTTAGGGCTGGATCTGCTTTTGCAAAGGCAGATAAAACACTTGCTTGTGATTAAACTACTCCTAGCAAATGTTATTTTGATAATCAGTTTAGCTTATTTCTTTCAATGGCGTTATGCTCTAGAATCACGATTAGCTTCTTCTCCATTTTCCATTCATGAGTTGATTTTAGGGGCGTTTCTTGTTAGTTTGAGCTGTCTGATTATAGCTGTTTATCTGCTTTTGCATTTGCCTTTAGCTGATACTTTAGTAACTAGTCATAGTCGTTTTATCAAGGTACCTGTTCTTGATAAAGTCACTTTTCGTTATAAAACAAATTGGTATTACCTCATTTTTCCGGTGATTGTTGTGGGAATTATTGCTTATCAAAGCGGCAGAGATGCAGTTTTGGCAGTCTTACCAACATTGCTTGCTTTTAATGGCTTATTATTACTTTCGCATGGCGATAGCACAGAGGATTTTCGACATCAATATAATCTCTTACGGATTACGGTGTGGGAAGAATACTTTAGACAGTATTTTCTTCTTGTATTGTTGGAAGTTCCTTTATTGATTTGCTATGGCTACCACTTAGCTAATATCAATCAAGTAATGGTGTCAATTGCATTTGCTCAATCTGCTTTGATGTTAGGCTATCTTTTTCCAAAATCACGAGGGAATCTCAATGAGACCACATCAATGTTTTTGTTAGGAATTGTTTTTATATTAGTTACGCTTGTTGTAAAAAATGCAAGTTTTGGTTTGATAATTATTATTCTATTAGCAGGTATTCACTATAGTCTTCTTAGGAGGTTAAGATATGAAAGATTTTAGTCGTTGTCTAGGGATTAGTGTAGTGAGCTACGCTGCCTTAGTTGTGTTTACAAGCCTTTGGAAATTATTTCAACTTGGCGGCTCATCAGCTTCAGTAAAAACTTTGTTAGGCATCACCATTGATAACAAAATTACTGAGCATAATATTTCCACAACGTTTGGCTTGTCTTGGCAAACTTTGATAGCTTTTATTATCTATTTTTGCCTTGTCTATGCTTTGACATATCTCACTGATAAATACAGCACGAATAAACATGATTGAAATATTCGTTTTAGTCGTCATTACGATTCTGTCGGTTTATGTCGCTGTTGGATTACATGAGATTTTGCATTACTTGGTGGCACGAGTATTGCGTTATCAAGCGTGTTTTAAACACGTAGGTATTCTTGCTTTTCAAGTAGAGTATAGAAATCAAAACTGTCCACTAGATAATTTCTTAATTGCTTTTATATCACCATTTCTGTTAACAATTATTGGCATTTTAATCCCTTTAAACTACTATACCCTTGTATTGAAGGTAACTTGTCTAATGAATCTGTTTAACCTCTTACCATTTACAGCAGATGGCGAAGTGATTTTATTGTCAATTGTTCAACTTATCCAAAAGGAGAAAAATAGTGAAAAATAAAAAAACATTGAAAATAGGTTTTCTTGTTGTTTTATTTGCAGTTGTTTTCGTTGGCGGTTATGTCATAACCAATAAAGTCAATGGAACAAGTCCATATGTTGATGAAACGGCTCAGCTGGTTAAAGAAAATCCAGATGATGTGGTTAATCGCTTAGAAGCTAAAGAACAAGGAATGTATTATTTTGGCTTTCCAACCTGTCCATGGTGTGTAGAGTTATTGCCTGTTTTAGACAAGGAATTACAAGCAGACCATAGTAAAGCCTATACAGTCGATGTTCGAGGCGACCAATATAGTGATGCTGACAACGCTATCGTGAAAAAATTTTCTCAGACTTACACCAAAGAAGACAAATTATACGTTCCTTTTGTCGTTGCAATTAATAGTTCAGGAGAAGTCAAAGTTCACGTTGGTACAGTCGATGACCACGATGCTACTAAGGATAAAATGACTAAAGATCAAGAACAACGTCTAGTTAAAATCCTAGATAAAATGATTGCATTTAGTCAAAGCTGAAAGATAAAATACGCCAATTCGTTTTTACGAAAAGGCGTTTTTGTTTTTTAGTTCATACTCATATATAAAATTCTTCATAGAGGAGTTTTATTCCTCGATGTGAATATTCAAAGTATCAGTGTCAATGCTTGTTTTAGCGCCAATGGTGAAGGTGAAGAGTGGTTGGGTATGGGCAAAATCAAGGTCATACATGACAGGAATGGTTTTAAGGAGTGGGTGTTTATCAAGAATGAAGGTAAAGATTTCTGGTGTCATTTGGCATTCTTTTGGGAAGCGTCCGATAAGCACCGCTTTTGGATTGGGGTAAGCTTGTAAAATAGCTGCTAAATTGCGGTCAAAATCATGATAGTCATCATCTTCTGCCTCTTCTAAGAAAAGGACATAATCGTTGACTTGAGGGGCGTAAGGTGTTCCGCGAAGAAGTCCAAAAGTAGATAAATTTCCACCAATAATGGTGCCAGAAGCTTTCCCTGCGTTGTAAATTTTCCATTTTGTTGGCATAAAATGACGTGGTTGAGTTGGATCATACCAAGGGTCGCTTGACCACTTTTGACTTGGAACAAGGTCATAAGCTGATTTTGTCATGGCGTTTAACCAAGCCTTGCTTTGATACTCTTGACCTTCTTTCATTTTAAAACTTGAATATGAAGGTCCCATGTATGTCAGCATTCCAGTTTTAGCATAGATAGCATTTAAAAAAGCTGTTGAATCAGAATAACCGCAGATAATTTTGGGGTGTTTGGCAATTAAGTCATAGTCAAGATAGGGTAATAGCTCATTAGAATTAAAGCCACCAATGGTAGCCAAAATGACGTCGACAGAGTCATCAGCAAAAGCAGCGTGCAAATCAGCAACACGGCTCTTGATTGAAGAAGAATCGAGCATATCAGATTCTAAATAATGTTCTGAAAATGACACACGAAATCCTAGATTTTCTAACGTTTCTTTGGCAGAAAGATTGGCTTCAAATCCACCCAAGCGAGCAATTGAATCTGACGGACTAAGGATACGAATATGACTGTTAGGACTTAGTTTTTTCATAAAACACCTCCAAATATTTTTAGTATTCTATCACAGACTAAAGAAATGTCAAAGCTAAAGTCGTGAAAAGCTATATTTTCTAAATTTCTGAAATCGTCTACCATAATTTCACGAATTAGGCTTGACGAGCTTATTATTTTAGGGTAAAATATTATCTGTTATGGCGGTATAGCCAAGTGGTAAGGCACGGCTCTGCAAAAGCTTGATCGTCGGTTCAAATCCGTCTACCGCCTTCATGACAAAAAAGCTCGACTTTGTCGGGCTTTTTTTCTTTCCTAAAAAAGAAAAATCATGAAAATTTTTTCGGATAATTTTCAGTCATGATTATCGTCAAAAGCCTAAAATAAAAACTCTTTCAAGCCTCATATGGCTTGTCAAAGCAATGCTTTTATGGTAAACTATGATAGTTGTATTATGCAACAAATACTCATTCTGGATGTATTGTGAGTCTGTTGCTCATTATGAGTGGATTTGCAAGATGAAGTCTGGAAGAGGAAAAAAACATTTTATAAAGGAGAAACTACTCATGGCAGTAATTTCAATGAAACAACTTCTTGAAGCTGGTGTTCACTTCGGTCACCAAACTCGTCGCTGGAACCCTAAGATGGCTAAATACATCTTCACAGAACGTAACGGTATCCACGTTATCGACCTTCAACAAACTGTAAAAATGGCTGACGCAGCTTACGAATTCGTTCGTGATGCAGCTGCTAACGACGCTGTAATCTTGTTTGTTGGTACTAAAAAACAAGCTGCTGACGCTGTTAAAGAAGAAGCAGAACGCGCAGGTCAATACTACATCAACCACCGTTGGTTGGGTGGAACTCTTACAAACTGGGATACTATCCAAAAACGTATCGCTCGTTTGAAAGAAATCAAACGTATGGAAGAAGATGGAACTTTTGAAGTTCTTCCTAAGAAAGAAGTTGCTCTTCTTAACAAACAACGTGCTCGTCTTGAAAAATTCTTGGGCGGTATCGAAGATATGCCACGTATTCCAGACGTAATGTACATTGTTGACCCACACAAAGAACAAATCGCTGTTAAAGAAGCTAAAAAACTTGGTATCCCTGTAGTAGCTATGGTTGATACTAACGCTGATCCAGATGATATCGATGTTATCATCCCAGCTAACGATGACGCTATCCGCGCCGTTAAATTGATCACTTCTAAATTGGCTGACGCTGTTATCGAAGGACGCCAAGGTGAAGATGCTGACGCTGATTTTGCAGCAGAAGCACAAGCTGATTCAATCGAAGAAATCGTTGAAGTTGTAGAAGGCGACAACGAATAAGATTAGAGGCTTAACAGTCTTTGATATGCTTTAAAACGGGGCAGAAAGCAAACCGCTCTGTCTCGTTTTTATTATTTGGTAAACAAAAAAATCCTGGAGGACATAAAAATGGCAATTACTGCAGCTCAAGTAAAAGAATTGCGTGAAAAATCAGGTGCTGGTGTCATGGACGCTAAAAAAGCACTTGTTGAAACTGACGGTGACATGGAAAAAGCAATTGAATTGCTTCGTGAAAAAGGTATGGCTAAAGCAGCTAAAAAAGCTGACCGCGTTGCTGCTGAAGGTTTGACTGGTACTTACGTTGACGGTAACGTTGCAGCAGTTGTTGAAGTTAACGCTGAAACTGACTTCGTTGCTCAAAACGCACAATTCGTTGAATTGGTTAAAGAAACAGCTAAAGCTATCGCTGAACAAAAACCTGCTAACAACGAAGAAGCACTTAAAGTTACTTTGGCTTCAGGTGAAACTTTGGAAGCAGCTTACGTTAACGCTACAGCAACTATCGGTGAAAAAATTTCATTCCGTCGTTTCGAAGTTATCGAAAAAACTGATGAACAACACTTTGGTGCATACCAACACAACGGTGGACGTATCGGTGTTATCACTGTTCTTGAAGGTGGTGACGAAGCTCTTGCAAAACAAGTTTCAATGCACGTTGCAGCTATGAAACCAACAGTTCTTTCATACAAAGAACTTGACGAACAATTCATCCACGATGAATTGGCTCAAATGAACCACAAAATCGATCTTGATAACGAATCACGTGCAATGGTTAACAAACCAGCTCTTCCACACTTGAAATTCGGTTCTAAATCACAATTGTCTGATGAAGTAATCGCACAAGCTGAAGAAGATATCAAAGCAGAACTTAAAGCAGAAGGTAAACCAGAAAAAATCTGGGATAAAATCATCCCTGGTAAAATGGCTCGCTTCATGCTTGATAACACTAAAGTTGACCAACAATACACACTTCTTGCACAAGTTTACATCATGGACGACAGCAAAACTGTTGAACAATTCCTTGATTCAGTAAATGCAAAAGTTGTTACTTTCGCACGTTTTGAAGTTGGTGAAGGTATCGAAAAAGCAGCTAACGACTTTGAATCAGAAGTTGCAGCTACAATGGCAGCAGCTCTTAACAAATAAGAATAGCTTGCTAATATAAAAAGAAGATCACTTAGTGGTCTTCTTTTTTGTTATAAATAAAGAGCTTGGAAAAGTTTCCAAGCTCTATTTTTTAAGTTTTTAAGATAAAGCACCTAATCCAAGAACAGTTAATGTTCCCATGATTAAGCCAGCAAGGATAACGCCTAGCATAACTGCTGTGATACTGCGTTTGAAGTCCCAGTCAAGGATTGAAGCAGCAAGTGTACCTGTCCAAGCTCCTGTACCAGGAATTGGAATACCTACAAAGAGAAGAAGCGCGATAAAGACTCCTTTATCCCCTGCAGTATCGGCTAGTTTTTTACCACCTTTGTGACCTTTTTTCAAGCACCAAGTAAAGAAACCACCAATAATAGGTTTATCAGCACCCCATTCTAAGACGCGACGTGCAAAGAAGAAGATAATTGGTACGGGAAGCATGTTTGCGACAACACCGATAACGAGTGCTTGCCACATTGGAATACCAGATGCAATGGCATAAGGTACAGCACCACGAAGCTCAATAAGTGGCACCATACCAATCAAAAATGTAATAATATAGTTCATTTACTTGAAACCTTTCATTTGTTACAAAGTTAATTGTATCTTATCTCTTAAGCAAAGACAACTAAAATCTGTAGTAATGAAAAAATACTATCAATGAAATGAAACCGTTGTCGGTTACAAACCATAAGAAAAGCTTGCTAGGTAAGCTCATTTGGTGTATTTTCGTTTATAAATAGTGATATTTTTGTTATAATGATAGTCAGTTATAGTCAAAGAGAGTCCATCTTGAAATGGTCTTTAATCTTGAAAAGGAGGAAGCTAATGGCAAAAAATACATCTGATAGTATTGAAGAATACATCAAGCAATTACTTGCCCAATCAGGTATTGCTGAGATTAAACGGTCAAACTTGGCAGATGCCTTTCAAGTTGTTCCTAGCCAAATTAACTATGTGATAAAAACACGTTTTACAGAAAGTCGTGGCTATACAGTCGAAAGTAAGCGTGGTGGCGGTGGCTATATTCGCATTGCTAGAGTGCGTTTTTCAGATCAACACCAAATGTTTGACAACCTCATGGCAAATATTGGTGAACGTATTAGTGAGCAAGTCTTTACGGATCTGATTCAATTACTTTTTGACGAAAAAATTATTAGTGAACGTGAAGGAAATCTGATTTTAGCAACAGCAACTGATGATGTTTTGGGTAAAGATGCTCCCGCCATTCGAGCACGTATGTTGCGAAAAATCTTACAAAGATTAGATAGAAAAGGATTCCATTTATGAGTGAATATTCAATGAAAATGCAAGAGGTTTTCAGTATCGCCCAGTACCAGGCAGCACGATTTGAAAGCCCATATTTAGAAAGTTGGCATGTGCTTTTGGCCATGGTAGCTGTTCATGATTCAGTGGCAGGATTAACATTTGCTGAATATCAAAATAAAATTGCTTATGAAGAGTATGAATCAGCAGCAGTATTAGCACTTGGAAAATCACCTTTGAGTGATGTAAAAAATGTTCAATTTTTGGAGCAATCAAAGGCTCTTAAGGATGTGTTAGCTTTTGCAGAATCTATTTGCAAAGTGACTGGTGGCACTGAAGTTGGGACAGAACATGTTCTTTATGCGATGTTGCTTAATTTAGATCTATTTGCCACACGTCTATTAGAACTTGCTGGTTTTAAAAATAAAGAAAATGAAGACTCAGCACGTTTACTTGACTTGCGTAAGAGCTTAGGACGTAATGCTGGATTTACTAAAGAAAAAATCAAAGCTATCCATGATCTTCGCAAACCGAAAAAAGCTACAGTAGGCGGAGCTTTTTCAGAGATGATGAAACCTCAGTCAACAGCGGGAGAATTATCTGATTTCACACGTGACTTGACTGAAATGGCTCGTCAAGGGAAATTAGAACCAGTTATTGGTCGTGATAAAGAAATTTCACGTATGGTTCAAGTCCTTAGCCGTAAAACTAAAAACAACCCTGTCTTGGTCGGTGAAGCCGGTGTTGGTAAAACAGCTCTTGCTTATGGTCTAGCCCAACGAATTGTTGATGGTGAGATTCCATACGAACTTCAAGACATGTGTGTTCTAGAACTTGATATGATGAGTGTTGTGGCTGGTACGCGTTTTCGAGGTGACTTTGAAGAACGCATGAATCAAATCATCTCTGATATTGAAGAAGATGGTCACATCATTTTATTCATCGATGAAGTGCACACTATTATGGGATCTGGTTCTGGAATTGATAGTACTTTAGATGCTGCTAATATTTTAAAACCAGCTCTTGCACGCGGGACACTTCACATGGTTGGTGCGACAACTCAAGAAGAATATCAAAAGCATATTGAAAAAGATGCTGCGCTTTCTCGTCGTTTTGCTAAAATCACCATCGAAGAACCAAGTGTTGAAGATGCTTATCAAATTTTACTTGGGCTTAAGAAATCTTACGAAACTTTCCATAATGTGACGATTTCTGATCAAGCTGTGTTGACGGCTGTTAAAGCTGCACACCGTTATTTGACAAGTAAAAATCTACCAGATTCAGCTATTGATTTGCTTGATGAAGCTAGTGCAACTGTTCAAGGTTTGGTTAAAAAAGAAGTCCCAAAAGCTCTTACAGCTGCAGATAAAGCTATTTTAGAAGGTGATTTCAAATTAGCTACAAAATTGCTTAAAGAGTCACGTAAGAAAGTGACACGTAAACCAACAGCTGTGACTGAAGATGATATCATGGCAACACTTAGTCGTTTGTCAGGTATTCCTGTTGAGAAAATGACACAGGCTGACAGCAAGAAATATTTGACGCTTGAAAAAGAGCTTCACAAACGTGTGATTGGTCAAGATGCTGCTATTTCAGCGATTAGCCGAGCAATCCGTCGTAATCAAGCAGGTATCCGCACAGGAAAACGTCCAATTGGATCATTCATGTTCTTGGGACCTACTGGTGTTGGTAAGACTGAATTAGCTAAAGCTTTGGCTGAACTTCTCTTTGATGATGACTCAGCACTTATTCGTTTTGATATGTCTGAGTATATGGAAAAATTTGCGGCTAGTCGTCTTAACGGAGCTCCTCCAGGATACGTTGGTTATGAAGAAGGTGGCGAATTGACTGAAAAAGTTCGTAACAAACCTTATTCAGTCCTTCTTTTCGATGAAGTTGAAAAAGCTCATCCAGATATTTTCAACGTCCTTCTTCAAGTTTTGGATGATGGTGTGTTGACAGATAGTCGTGGTCGTAAAGTTGATTTCTCAAATACGATTATTATCATGACGTCAAACCTTGGTGCGACAGCTCTTCGTGATGATAAAACTGTTGGATTTGGTGCGCGTGATATGGCTCATGATTATGATGCTATGCAAAAACGTATCATGGAAGAACTTAAGAAAGCTTATCGTCCAGAATTTATCAACCGTATTGATGAAAAGGTTGTCTTCCACCACTTGACACAAGAAAATATGCGTGACGTGGTTAAAATCATGGTTAAACCATTGATTGCAACCTTAGCTGAAAAAGATATTACGCTTAAATTCCAACCATCAGCACTTAAATATCTTGCTGAGGCTGGATATGACCCAGAAATGGGAGCTCGTCCACTTCGTCGTACTCTCCAAGATAAAGTTGAAGATAAATTATCAGAGCTTATCCTAGCAGGCGACCTAGCAAGTGGAGATACCCTTAAAATTGGTGTTTCTAAAGGACAACTCAAATTTGATATTGCTTAATAAAATAACCCCTGCTGGTAAACCAGTAGGGGTTATTTTTAATCCCTGAGAAAGTTTCAGGGACTTCTTTATCTCATCGCAAACTGTTAAAGATTTCTTTGACTTCGTCGATAGTTTCTGCGCGTGAAACAGCTCCGCGGATTTTGGCTGCGCCAGCAGTACCACGTAGGTAATGTGGAGCTAGACCACGGAATTCACGGACAGCAATTTTTTCACCCTTGAGGTCAATGAGACGTTTGAGGTGATCTTCTGCAATGTCCAATTTTTTGGCAAATGGAAGATCTGGTAATTCTTCACCAGTTTCAAAATAATGATTGATTTGAGTGAAGATGTATGGGTTGTTCATGGCTGCGCGTCCAACCATAACAGCATCAACACCGATTTCTTCAATCATGTACTTAGCATCGTGAACGCTGCGCACGTCACCATTTCCGATAAATGGAATTTTAGTGATGGCTTTTGAGACGCGAGCAAGTGTTTCATGGTCACATTTACCAGTATACATTTGTTCACGTGTGCGTCCATGCATAGCAAGGGCAGACACACCAGCTGATTCAGCAGCCAGTGCGTTTTCAACAGCCAGTTCGCTGTCTGACCAGCCTGTACGCATTTTAACAGTTAATGGAATATCAAGAACAGAAGTGACTTCATCGATGATATGATAAATCTTATCAGGGTCTTTGAGCCATTTTGCTCCTGCTTCATTTTTGACAACTTTATTGACAGGACAGCCCATATTGATGTCAACGATGTCAGCTTTTGTATTTTCTTGAATATACTCAGCTGCACGTTTCAAACCATCCGCGTCTCCACCAAATAATTGGATAGACATTGGATGTTCAGTTTCATCAATGTGAAGCATGTGAAGGGTTTTTTCGTTATTGTAAAGGAGACCTTTTTCGGAAATCATCTCCATTACGACTAAGCCAGCTCCGAATTCTTTGGCAATAGTACGAAAAGCAGAGTTTGTCACCCCTGCCATGGGTGCTAGAACCGTACGGTGAGGAATTTCAACATCACCAATCATAAATGATGAGCTGAGTTTAGTCATTGATTAATTCCTCCAAGTCATCTTCAGTGAAGTTGTAAGTTTTACCACAGAATTGGCAAGTGATTTCAGCACCGTGGTCTTCGTCTTTCATAGCTTTAAGCTCGTCTTTGCCAAGAGTGACAAGAGCAGCTTCAAAACGTTCACGTGAGCAGTCACAGTTAAAGCCAATTTCATCTTCAGCAAGAACTTTATATTCGTCTTCGCCGTAGATAGCTTTTAAAAGAGCTTCGATGTGGTCATCAGATTCCAAGAGTTTTGAAATGGCAGGCATTTCTTGGATACGTTTTTCGTAACGGTTGATTTCTTCTTCAGAAGCACCTGGAAGAACTTGCAACATAAAGCCACCGGCAACTTCAACTTTATCATCGTCATCAAGAAGGACATTAAGTCCAACAGCAGAAGGTGTTTGTTCAGATTCAGTCAAATAAAAAGCCAAATCTTCACCGATTTCACCTGAGACAAGTGGTGTTGAAGATGTGTAAGGATTACCTGTACCATAGTCAGTAATGACAACGAATTGACCGTGTCCCATGAATGGACCAACCATGACTTCGCCAGTAGCAGTTTTCTTAACATCGATACCAGTATTTTGAATGTAGCCCTTAACATGTCCTTTAGTATCAGCCACAGAGATAATGTGGCCAAATGAGTTATCACCAATGACTTTGACGGTTACTTTGCTGTCTCCTTTCTGATTGGCAGCTAGGATTTGATTGGCAATAAGCGTTCTACCTAGAGCAACTGTAGAGCTAGAAAGTGTTTGATGTTTTTCTTGAGCAGTTCTGACAGTCTCAGTGCTATCAAGCACATAAGCACGGAAAGAACCAGATTTTGAAATTGATTTTATAAGTTTATCCATAAGAATATTATAACACAAAGCAAATTTGATGGGCTAGTATTGTGAGCTGTAAAGCGTAATCATCTAGTGAAAAATGAGAAGATAAAAAAGGCGAGGTTTTCCTTGCCTTTTTACTGTTATTATTCTTCTGCAATGTCTGTTCTTTCGACTTCTTCTTGGCTTTCTTTGCCTTCGTTAAGAAGGGCTTCGACGATTTTTTGGTCACGGATTTTGACAGAGTCGTTAATGGTTTCTGCGGATTTGACAACAGCTGCTTCGAGTTGGGCACGTTGTTTACGACCGTTGTCGATAGCGGTGATAATGCCGTTATTTTGTTCAACGAGGCTTTCAGCAAGAGCTGTGACAGACTGGATAGAAACCGTTGGGCTTTGAGCAGTGCGTTCGAGCATAGGAATAGCTTCCTTGCTAGTCTCAGCAAGCATTTGAAGAGCAGCGTTATTAGCATTGACAATGGCATCAGCAGTCACACCAGATTTAACTGATTGTTGCAAAATGCCGAGCTGGGCAATTGACAATTTCATTGTCGGAATGGTGTTGCGACGAAGCATACCAAGTTTTTGGCGCATGTCTGATGACACTTTGACCATGTTACGCATTTGCGGCGTTGTTGTCCAAGCCACGTAAAGGCGACTGAGGTATTCAGTGTGCTGTTGTTCCAGTGTGTTGATAACTTCAGTCATGCGAGCTAGTTCGTCAGATTTTGTTTGATATTCTGGTGTTGCACTATCTAGTGTTGCCAGTTCATTTTGAAGGGCTTGTGCGCGGTTAGCACTTTCTGTTTGAGAAGCTTCGATAAAAGCAATCACACCGACAAGGTTTTCAATCGATTTGTTATTATCTTCAATCAGCATCTCAGCAGAGACGATGTTGCGTGCTAAGGTTTCTTCTTGTTTAACAACAGCGGCAGCCATGCCATCCATTTTTTGTTCAATATTTTGTGAATCAAAGTAGAATTCTTGTAAGCTATTTTTGCTTTGCTTGAAGAGTTTTTGGAAGAAATTCGGTTTCTTTTCAAGCTCAGCAGGTGTAGCATCTTTATATTTAGCGATGAAGCCATTCAATTCACGGTTAGCATTTTTGAGCAGGTCATCAACTTGCGGAATTTCCAGTTTCTTTTGTTCTGCCAAAATGCGATTAACTGTCGTGTTAACTTCTTCAACAGCAGATGTTCCAAAATCAAGCAGTGCATTCTGGTCAGCAACAAAATTATCAACCAAAGCTGGCGCTTTAGCGGTAATAGCAGTCTGTTGTTCAGGAGTCAACTTATCGTAAAAAGAGACTTGTCCAGTTGAGGCGGTGTCAGTTGCTACGATAATTTCTGTTGTTTTGTCAGTTTTTGTAATAGCATTATCAGCGATTTTATCAATGTCAAAATTAAATGTATCAGCCATAAATAATCTCCTTTGTCAGAGCTAAATTACAAATTAGTATCGTCATCAGCCATCATGCGTAGGCTAATGTCAAAGTCTTTCAAGTCGCTTTCGTTAAGTTTTCTAAGGGTCTCATCAAGTGCCAAATCAAATTTTTTCATAGCAGCTTTTGCTTTTGCTAGGCGCTCCTCAGCATTGTAGTAATTCTTAGGAGCTCTTTTGATTTTGAGGTAGCCATCTAAAATATCATGGAATCGTTCCATATCAGCTTCATGCAGAGCAGTAAGCTCTTCACGGTTATCAGCTTTTTCAATTTTTTTCAAAATGGTAAGGTGATCTTGCTGAATGTTGTTATAAAGATGAGCCAACTCTGGAGCAAGTTTTAGCAAATCTGTTTCTTCCTTAGAAGCATTTGCTGTCGTTGGAGAGACATCTAATTTATCCAGTTGCAAGAGAATATCATTTTCGACTGATTCGGCTTTTTTAAGGACACGTTTATAGATTTTGAGGTCCATTTTAGCCTTAAGGTCAGTAACTTCACTTTTAATATGACGAATTTGTGGCAATAGCTGGCGCGCCACAACGACATATTGTGTATAGTTTTTTTCATCGAGATAACTGTCCAAAAGTTTGACTTGGCGGTCAGCAATACGAATATTATCTTTTAAGTCTTGAAGACGTTGTTTAGTATTTACTTTTTCTAAGCGTGATTGTTTGGTCGCCAAATAATAAACGCCAAACCCAATACCACCGATAAAGGCAATTGGGATAATAATTTCAAGTAAGCTTTCGAGTAAAGCAATAAGAAGGATAACGCCAATAATAATAGTGATTAATCCTCCGGCACTATTTCTAGGTCTTGACATAAACTCATTCAATCCATTTCTATCTAAGATTGTATTTATTTTATCGCAAAAAGGGGAATAATGACAAGCGATGACTGTAATTGTGGCAAAGATTTTATGGGCTAAAGTTCAGGAAATAGTTTAGCTAGAATTTTAGGTGCGAGGGCTTGTCCAGGTCCTTCATGACAGTAAGTGTGAAGGTAAATGGCAGGGTTAAAGTTTAGCTCGATACAAGCGCAATTTGGTGTTTCTTTACTAGCTGGTAAGGTCTTGTCTGGGATAATCAAGTCAACACCACAGACCCAAGCACCGACAGCGCTAGCCATTTGCGCAGCTAATGTTTTATAATCGTCTGGCATGATGTCAGTGACATCGATGGAATCGCCACCAGTTGAAATGTTAGAGTTACGGCGCAAATCAACCTTGACACCTTTTGCTGGAATATCATCAGGAGTATAACCTTGTTGCTCTAACATGAGACGCTCGACAGCTCCAAGGTCAATGACTTCAAGAGGTGAGCGGTGACCACGGCCTCGAAGAGGACTCTGGTTTTTGAGTTCTACCAATTGGGCAATGGTGTGTTTGCCATCGCCAACGACATTTGCTGCCACGCGCAAGACAATAGCTTCGCATTTACCATCAAGAACGAAGAAACGGTATTCGGTACCTGCGATAAAGTTTTCAACTAAGACGGTATCATCTTCAGAAAATGCAATATCTAAGGCTTTTTGATACGCTGTCAGTTCAGCTGGTTCTTTAAAAATAGAAATTCCCAGACCGAAGTTAGTTGATTTAGGTTTAACGACGATAGCTTTATTTTTGATTTGTGAGAAATAGCGGAGCGCACTGTCTTTATCGCTGAATTCTTGGCCAGCTGGAACAGGAAATCCTGCTTGAGCGAGGAGTTTTTTAGTAACCACTTTATTTTCCATAATAAGTGGTGTAATGTAGCTGTCCTTAGCAGTCATATTGGCATTTTTAACGTATTCAATATGATCGCCATGCCATAATTTAATAAATTGATCACTCTCATCAAGGATTTCCAGGTGAAGGCCTTTTTGGATGGCTTCAAACATTAACATTTGAGTTGATAACTCCATTGATTCATACCCTTTAAGAGCATAGGGAGCTTTAAGGGCATACTCGTGGAAAGCTTGTCCTTGTTTTTGACCAAATGTTTCTAATGAAAGATTATCAATTTTTTCTAGTAAACGTCCTCCAATAGTTAATTCAGGATTCTTGATTTGTTCTTTGACATGATTTAACAATTCTTGGTAATAAGATGGCAAGTCAAAATGTTCAATCACGCCTTGCATAGCTGATAAGATTTCTGAAATAGGTGCTTCTTGTGGTAATTTTTCAAGCGGGTGGCTAAGAGCAATGGCATTATTAAGCTCACTAGCCTTAGCGATATCTTGGTCAACAGAAGAACTACTATCTAGCCAGAGAAGGGCAAGAACGAAAAGATGAACAGTATCAAGTGTTTCTTGGGTGATTCCACGATGATCAAAAGGATTAAGGTCAAAGCAGCGTACTTCAAGGTAAGTAACGCCTTGTGCGATATAATCATGGATGTGCTTGCTACCACGAAGGCGAACAGCAGAATAGAATTCTTTTTCAGCAATAAGTTGACCAGAAGCTACATAATGTTCGATATCATTAATGTAGTTTTCAAGACTCTGATAAGACACTTGGATGTTATTGCGGTTCACGTAGCCAAACTGACTATTTCGAATAGAACGAACAGGTTGAGCTAATTTGTGACTTAAAAATCTTTGTTCAGCGATTGGCGAAGCTCCGTAAAGATAGGTTAGAAGCCAACGATAGCGTAAGAAATTTTGAGCTAATTTTAGATAAAGGTCGTTTTTGAAGGTGATGAGCGAATCATAGCCGCTTTGTTGGAAAAGCGCAGCGACCAAATCTTTTCCCAGCTCCATATTGTAATGGATGCCAGACATAGATTGTAATTTTTTGCCATAAACCTCAGCTAGATGTTTACGATAATGACGCTCCCAATCATCTTCTAATTGAGCAATGTGAATCTCATCTTCACTGACTTGAGGTGGCATTGATAAAGGCCAGAGGTATTCATCCTTATCAATCGAGCGCCCTGCAACGTCTGTAATGGCTCCTAAAAAACGTAGGGCATCTTTGGTTGACTGCCCGATAGGAGTAATGAGTTCCAGCTGAGCTTCACTATAATCTGTCTGAATATAAGGGTGAAAAGAACGACTTCCAAGACAGGTTGGGTGGCTTGTTTGAGCAATTTTGCCTTGCTGATTAATCCGCAAGCTTTCTCTTTCCAAACCAAAAGTTGCTTGCAAGATTGGTAAATGTTTAGACGAATCTTGTAATAAACTATTGATGTTCATATCTATGTATCTCCGTTGATTTTCAATTATTATTATGGCAAATTCTACCATTGTATGTAATGTATACCTATTCTATGGAAAAGTTTATGAAAATGCAAAGAATTGCTATACTTTTGCACAAAAAGTTTAAGAATTTTTAGAAAATTTAGACTATGTTAGAAAAACTGTCATATTTAGCCCCTTTTTCAAAAAAAGTTCGGAAAAAATAATATTTTACCGTGAAATATTGAAAAAAAAGCAGAAAAGTCATATAATGAATTGTAAGACAAACTCGCAGGTGAGATTCCTGCCAAGTTGTAGAGAAAGGACGAAGATACGAATTTTAGCTTGGAGATGGAGACGACAGGCTGGATAAGTTAGTATCGTTTTTATTTGCTCGCTAGGTGATTTCGTATCAATATCGAACAGAATATGACATCAGTAGTAGTTGTTGGTACCCAATGGGGTGATGAAGGTAAAGGTAAAATCACTGACTTCTTGTCACAAGATGCTGAAGTGATTGCACGTTATCAAGGTGGAGATAATGCAGGACACACTATCGTTATCGACGGTAAAAAATTCAAATTGCATTTGATTCCATCAGGTATTTTCTTCCCAGAAAAAATCTCTGTTATCGGAAATGGTGTAGTTGTCAATCCAAAATCATTGGTAACTGAGTTGAAATACTTGCATGATGAAGGCATTAAAACAGACAGCCTTCGTATTTCAGACCGTGCTCACGTTATTTTGCCATATCACATCAAACTTGACCGTTTACAAGAATCTTCTAAAGGTGATAACAAAATTGGGACAACAAACAAAGGAATCGGCCCTGCTTACATGGATAAAGCAGCGCGTGTTGGTATCCGAATTGCTGACCTTTTGGATAAAGACATCTTTGCAGAACGCTTGCGCGTGAACTTGGAAGAAAAAAATCGTCTCTTCGAAAAAATGTACGAATGCGAACCAATCAAATTTGAAGATATTTTTGAAGAATACTATGAATATGGTCAACAAATTAAAGACTATGTAACAGACACATCTGTTATCTTAAATGACGCTCTTGACGCTGGTAAACGTGTCCTTTTTGAAGGTGCACAAGGTGTTATGCTTGATATCGACCAAGGTACATATCCATTTGTTACATCTTCAAACCCAGTTGCTGGTGGTGTAACTATTGGTTCTGGTGTTGGTCCAAGCAAGATCAATAAAGTTGTTGGTGTATGTAAAGCTTACACAAGTCGTGTTGGTGATGGACCATTCCCAACTGAACTTCTAGACGAAGTTGGAGATCGTATCCGTGAAGTTGGTCACGAATATGGTACAACAACTGGACGTCCACGTCGTGTTGGTTGGTTTGACTCAGTTGTTATGCGTCACAGCCGTCGTGTATCTGGTATCACAAACTTGTCACTTAACTCAATCGACGTCCTTTCTGGCCTTGATACTGTTAAAATCTGTGTGGCATACGACCTTGATGGTCAACGTATCGACCACTACCCAGCAAGTCTTGAACAATTGAAACGTTGTAAACCAATCTATGAAGAATTACCAGGTTGGTCAGAAGACATCACAGGTTGCCGTAGCCTAGATGAACTTCCAGAAAATGCTCGTAACTACGTTCGCCGTGTTGGTGAGCTTGTTGGCGTACGCATTTCAACATTCTCAGTTGGACCAGACCGTGACCAAACTAACATTCTCGAATCAGTTTGGGCAAATATCTAAGAAGAATTTTTAGGTTATAAATATAGAAAACCGCTGAATCTTTGTATTCAGTGGTTTTTTTAGTGATTTTCTAAATTAATGATTTGATAAATCTGAAATGGATTTGCTGACTTTACTTAGTAAAATTGGTCTTTTGTATAATCTGTTCTATATGTTCAGTGATTAACGATTTCAAAAAATCACAATAGATTGGAATGGGAGGAGTGATTCAGTATAATTTACAGTTAAAAGGAGGGAGATTATGAAACCATTGATTTTTAATCCTAAAATTGCAAAAGAAAAGCCTGATGATAGTAGTGATTGTCCATTTTGTCAGGTTCATCAGTTGACAAATATTCTTGATCAAAATGGAGCAATGATTTGGTTGGAAAATAAATATCGAACGTTAGAGGAAACTTATCAAACGATTATTATCGAGTCTGATGATCATTGGGGAGATATTTCAAATTATACTTATGACTATAACCGGCAGTTGATTCGATATGCAATGGACAAATTTTCTAGTATGCAATCGCAGAAAACATTTCAAAGCGTGGCAATGTTTAAAAATTATGGGCCTTTATCAGGCGGTAGTTTGCGTCATCCTCACCTGCAAATAGTAGGATTTGAATCCCAAAACGTCTATGAAGCTTTAAAAACTGAAAATTTTGAAGGGCTTACTGTATGTGAAGAGGATAGTTATCATGCTGAAATCAATTTATCAACTGAGCCAATAATGGGTTTCTGCGAATTTAATATCATCACAAATCAGAATAAATTGGATTATTTTGCGGATGCTATTAAAAATGTTGTCATGTATTTGCTTAAAGACTACTTTTTAGGAAATTGTCGCTCTTATAATCTTTTCTTTTTCAGAAGTAAAGAAAAAGTCATGTGTAAAGTTGTTCCTCGCTTTGTAGTGTCACCTTATTATGTAGGGTATAAGGTATCGCAAATGAATGATATGACTAGATTGGTAGAGATTAAGCAGGAGTTTTTGAAGAAGTTTAGGAGTTATTATGTCAAAAAATAAATTTTTAACAGGTTTTTGTAGTTGTTTGATTGCAGGGGTAATGTTTGGTGCTCAATGGCCAATTGCGGGAAGTGCCTTACATGTAATAGACCCATATTGGTTTACTTTAATAAGGTATTTGATTGTAGCAATTGTTTTGTCAGTGATTCTTTTTTTGAGAGAGGGAAAAGGTGGCTTTACGGTTAACAAAAGTCAATTGATTGGCATTTATTTTTTAGGAACAATGGCTTTTTGTGCTTACAATTTTCTAGTTTTTGCTGGTCAAAAGATGGCAGGAACTCAAGGAACAATATTAGCCTCTTTGTTAATGGCTTTAATTCCAATGGTTTCTATTTTGGTTTTATGGGTTTATAAAAGAGAATTTCCAGGTTGGTTAACTTTGAGTTTGATTTTGGTTTCTCTTTTAGGAGTATTTTTAGTTGTTACAAAAGGAAATATTTCTATTTTTCAACAAGAAAAGAATCTTTTGAAACCAATTATCTTAATTTTTTTAAGCGTATTTGCTTGGGTATTTTATACAATCGGTGTTAGTCATTATCCAAGTTGGTCACCATTAAAATATACGACTTTAAGCTGTTTATTTGGGAATATCAGTTCGATTTTTGTTATAATTATTCTAACAAAAATGAATATTTCTAATGCTCCATCTTTATCTGATTTACAATCTGTTCAAGGACAATTATTATACATGAGTATTTTTTCAGGTGTTATTGGTGTCTTGATGTGGAATGTTGGGAATAAGTTTTTAGGACCTCAGAATGGTTCGTTATTCATGAATTTAGTGCCAATTGTGACTTTTTTGGTAGAAGTCTTTTTAGGTTACCAGATTTCAGCCATTGAAATTTTTGGAGCTTGTTTAACAATTGGGGCAATTGTTGTCAATAATTTAGCTAGGAGAAAAATTTAGGATTTTATAGGGGGCAGTTAATGACGATTACAATCAATTTTTCAGAACAATTAGTGGAAAATATTCGTTCGATGGATAATAATTGTCGTAGCATTTTTTCACCTCTTAGTGAGCTTTTTTGTAGTTTACATGTTTTGCTAAATCCTGAGGGGCATGGACTAATGACCGCATGGGCTATTGAAACTCGAAAACAGATGGATTGTAAAACATTAGCTGAGTTAAAGTATTTTTCGCCACTTTATAGGAAGGCTGTTCCTAGCTTTTTTATGGAAGAGATGATTCTTGAAGATAAGTGCCTAGAACTGCAGCTATCTCATTTAGGAACTAGTTTTTTTAACAAAAATGTTGATGATTTGATTCAGGAACTCAAGGAATTCGATAACACAGAGTTAGTACATGATTTGAAGTGCAATCAGAATTTGGTTTTTTTGAAGCTTTTTTCTTTTTTGAGGGAATATCATGATACCTATTTTAAAGAATTGGTTTCGAATTCAAATTTGATTAATATTTTGAACCATAATGTCAAAAAACAAAGGGATTATATTGCAGAAAAAGGATTTATAAATTTCATTAGCACCATTGATTCCAATCAAATTTATTGGAATAATGATTCAATTAAGATTCAAACTAAGGAAGATGACGTTTATAAGCTAGATGATGGAGAAAAGTTATATTTCATTCCAAGTTCTGTGACTTGGCCCCATGTTAGAGTAAATCGGCTTAAAAATGGTATTACCATCATTTATGATATTAATTCGCAACATATAGGAAATTTTTCGCGACAAGTCATGGCCAACACTTTTAAAATTTTATCGGATCCGGTGAGAATTGATATACTAGTTAACTTAAATAAAGGAAAAAAGACAACCAAAAATTTATCGCAAATTTTAAGTGTCAGTGAGCCAACAATCTCTCATCATTTGACTTTGTTAAAAGAGGCTGGTTTGGTAAATAAAATCCGAGATGGTAAGCGTGTTTTTTATTATAATACCAACAAAGTTCTTAGTTTGATTCCTAATTTTTATAATAATGCTAGTCGCTAATTTTATGGTGGATCCCCTGCTAGAATCACCGTTCTAGTAGGGTTTTATGTTAAAATGAAGGTAAGAATACCCTTGTTTTTTTAATGGCATTTGCTTGAAAAAGAGTTGTAAATAACGTGAAAATTTTCACAGGAATTTAACAAATGTCATACTGAGATTACAATCGTCATTTTGTCTTAATCTGTTTTTGTTAACCTATTAATGTTGCCTGATTTAAAAAGGAGGAAAAATGGTTAAACGAATTTTATCAATTGCACTAGCTTATGTTGGTATTATTGTTGGTGCTGGACTTTCTTCGGGGCAGGATTTGATGCAATATTTTGTCGGATTTGGTATCTGGGGAATGATTGGCGTTATTGTTTTAGGGATTTTGAATGCTATCTTTGGACGTATTATCGTGACATTAGGAAGTTACTATCGTTCGAATGACCATTCAGAGGTACTTTCAAAGATTGCCCATCCTTTTACCAATCGTGTATTAGACATTGCTTTGATTGTTTCTTGTTATGTCATTGGTTTTGTTATGATTGCTGGAGCGGGTTCCAACCTTAATCAACAATTTGGATTGCCCACTTGGTTAGGAGCTTTAATCTGTGTTCTCCTTGTGATTTTTGTAAGTTTCCTTGATTTTGAGAAAATTACTCAGATTATTGGGATTTTTACGCCGATTGTTATTATCATGGTATTGATTATTGCTGGTCATAGTCTGATTGGACATTCTTTTGACTTTGAACAGTTAAATACAGTAGCTAAGACTCTACCGACAAATATGCCAAATATTTGGGTGTCTGTTCTTAATTACTTCGCCATTTGTGTGATGACTGGGGTATCAATGGCTTTTGTCCTTGGTGGTTCAATTATTCGTATTGGCGTTGCTGAAAAAGGGGGAACACTTGGTGGTGCAATTGTCGGCCTGATTATTGCGATTACCTCACTTGTCTTGTTTGTCAATGTTGGAAAGATTGCTTCTGCAGATATTCCAATGTTAGTACTCGCCAATGAAATCCACCCTTGGTTTGCTTTTGCTTATTCCCTTGTCGTATTTGGACTTATTTTCAACACAGCCTTTAGTCTTTATTACGCTCTAGCTAAACGCTTTTCTGAAAATAAAGGTGAGGGTCAATTTAAACGTTACATGGTTATCTTTGTCGTGACTGGGTATGTTTTGTCTTTCCTTGGCTTTAAACAACTGGTTTCTGTCATGTATCCTGTGCTTGGTTACATTGGTTTGGTTATGTTGGTTGTTTTGCTTCAAGCTTGGATTCGTGAAAAAGGCAATGTGCAGGACGAAAAACATTTGCGTCGCCGCATGATTTCTTTGATTTCTAAAAAATATGACGATAATAAGCAATTTACTAAGAAAGACAAGGTAGAATACCAACAGTTGGGTGAAGAATCTGTGGTTGAAACAGATGAGATTAAAGAAGATATTCATGAACATGTCGAACAAGTTTTTGATTCAGAAAACGAGGATAATCATTAAAACTATTGCTGGGAAGAAGTTTTTCCCAGCTTTTTTTGAATATTTGTTCTAGAGGTTAAGAAAGCGGTAAAAATATGCTATACTGAAACTAAAAGATGAAAAGGAAGTAAGCAATGACAAGGTTTGTGACTAGTTTTTCAGGTGTTCTGATTATTCTCATCATGGTCATGGTTGGCTATGTCTTGGCTAAAAAAGGTTGGTTTGATGATAAATCATCAAATTTGATTGCTAAGTTAGTGACTCAGGTGGCTCTGCCATGTTATATGATTTCAACCATTGTCGGTCGTTTTACGGCAAAGGAACTGTTAGAGATGCTGCCGCAACTGCGTTTTCCAGCATTGTCTATGGTGATTTTATTAGCAATTGCTGTGGCAGTGGCACACTTATTCTTGATTGATAAAAAATATCAAGGTTTGTTTGTTTCCATGTTCTTTAATTCGAATACGATTTTTGTTGGTCTTCCAATCAATCAAGCGCTTTTTGGTGATAAAAGTATTCCCTATGTTTTGGTTTATTATATGTGTAATACGACTTTCTTTTGGACTATCGGAACTTATTTGATTCAAAAAGATGGTCGTAAAGAGGTGACTCTTGATTTCCGTGGTACCTTGAAGAAAATCTTCTCGCCACCATTGTTAGGCTTTATTGTTGGGGTGATTTTAGTTCTTTTGAATATTCACTTGCCAGCCTTTTTACTCAGCGATTTTCAATATTTGGGGAACTTGACTATCCCCTTATCAATGATTTTTATTGGGATTTCGGTGGCAAATGCAGGGCTGTCACGCTTGCGTTTTACAAAAGACAATGTCTTGGTTTTAGTTGGTCGTTTTGTGATTGCTCCGCTTTTGATGATGCTTATCGTGAAGCAGACCCAAATGCCACAGCTGATGAAAGAAGTCTTTATCATTCAATCAGCCATGCCTGTTATGACAAATGCTCCTGTTGTAGCTAAACTTTATGGGGCAGATAGTGACTATGCAGCTATTATGGTGACTGAATCAACTATTTTGACCATCATTGTGGTTCCGCTTTTAATGCTGTTATTAAATGGTTTATAAATTTTGAGCACTTCCAAGTACGGAAGTGTTTTTTAATACAAAAAGCCTAGCTAAAGCTAGACTTTAAGGAGATTATGAAAAAGTGTATTCATCCAGTCTTTGGGAGAAGTGGATGGATACGAGCTAGCAAAGCTAGCTGTGAAAGTTTTAGGAATGATTACAGTATAAGAGCACTGGCTTAAATAAATCTTAATAGAAAGGATTATTTTTATCGTTTTTTGAGCACCTTTTAAGTTAAAATGCATGCTCAAGATGTGTTATAATAAAGCCATGGAAAACAAGAAAAAATTATTATTGATTGACGGTTCATCCGTTGCTTATCGTGCCTTTTTTGCACTCTACAATCAGATTGATCGCTTTAAGAACCGAGCAGGTCTTCATACCAATGCTATCTACGGTTTTCACCTTATGCTCAATCATTTATTAGAAAGAGTTCAGCCAACGCATGTTTTGGTGGCTTTTGATGCTGGAAAGACAACTTTCCGTACGGAAATGTACAAAGATTACAAAGCTGGTCGTGCTAAAACACCAGATGAATTCCGTGAGCAGTTGCCATACATCCGTGAAATGTTAACAGCATTGGGTATCAACTGGTATGAGTTGGAAAACTATGAAGCTGATGACATTATCGGAACGCTTGATAAATTAGCTGAAAACGAAGACGAGTATGATGTTACAATCGTCAGTGGAGATAAAGACCTTATCCAATTAGCTGATAACAACACAACCGTTGAAATTTCTAAAAAAGGTGTGGCTGAGTTTGAAGAATTCACTCCAGCTTATCTCATGGAAAAAATGGGAATCACACCAAAACAATTCATTGACCTCAAAGCTCTTATGGGAGATAAATCAGATAATATCCCTGGTGTTACAAAAGTTGGTGAAAAAACAGGTCTTAAATTACTCTTAGAATACGGTAGCCTTGAAGGTGTTTATGAAAACATTGATGGCATGAAGAAATCTAAGATGAAAGAAAACTTGATTAACGATAAAGAACAAGCTTTCTTGTCTAAGACTTTGGCAACAATCAATATTCAAGCACCAATCGCCATTGGACTTGATGACATTGACTACAGTGGACCTGATTTGGATAAACTGCTGCCGTTTTATGATGAAATGGGCTTCAAGCAATTTAAAGACAATCTTGGTGCCACTAAAAAGCAAGAAAAATTTGACGTGAGCTATACTGAAGTTGATAGCTTGAATGCTGACATGTTCACAGATAATCAATTCTTCTACTTTGAAATTTTAGGAGAAAATTATCACGTTGAAAATATCATTGGCTTTGCTTGGGGAAATGACAAAGCGATTTATGCGTCAACTAATCTTGACCTTCTCAAGGATGATTTGTTTAAGGCAGCGCTAGCTAAACCAATCAAAACTTATGATTTCAAACGCAGCAAAGTTCTTCTTAGCCATTTAGGCATTGATTTGCCAGCGCCAGCCTTTGACAGCCGTTTAGCTAAATACCTTCTTTCAACGGTTGATGACAATGAATTATCAACGATTGCTCGTCTTTACACAGAGTATGTTCTTGATAGCGATGAAGCTGTTTATGGTAAAGGGGCTAAACGCGCGGTGCCAGATAAAGCTGTGCTTCTTAGCCACTTGGCTCGTAAGATTGTGGTCTTGAACCATTCTGAAAAAGCCATGCTAGACAAGTTGACAGAGCATCAACAAGCAAGCCTTCTTTTTGACATGGAACAACCTCTTGCAAACGTTCTTGCTAAGATGGAAATCGCTGGTATTTCAGTTAAGAAAGAAACGCTGCAAGACATGGAAAAAGCCAACCAAGCTGTTATTGATGAGTTGACACAAGAAATCTATGACCTTGCTGGCATGGAATTTAACATTAATTCACCAAAACAATTGGGTGAATTGCTCTTTGACAAGATGCAATTACCAACAAGCTACACCAAGAAAACTAAGACAGGTTACTCAACAGCAGTAGATGTTTTGGAACGTTTGGCACCAATTTCACCAATCGTGTCTAAGATTTTGGAATATCGCCAAATCGCTAAACTTCAATCAACTTACATCGTTGGTTTGCAAGATTTCATTTTGAAAGACGGCAAAATTCATACGCGTTATTTGCAAGATTTGACGCAAACAGGGCGTTTGTCTAGTGTTGATCCTAACTTGCAAAACATTCCAGTTCGTTTGGAACAAGGTCGCTTAATTCGTAAGGCATTTGTCCCAGAAACAGAAGACGAAGTGCTTTTGAGCTCTGACTACTCACAAATTGAGTTGCGCGTACTAGCTCATATTTCAAATGATGAACATTTGATTGCGGCTTTCCGTGAGGGAGCAGATATCCACACGTCAACAGCTATGCGTGTCTTTGGTATTGAAAAGCCAGAAGACGTCACACCAAATGACCGTCGTAACGCCAAAGCTGTTAACTTCGGCATTGTTTACGGAATTTCTGATTACGGTCTTGCTAATAATCTGGGTATTCCACGTAAAGTGGCAAAACAATACATTGAGACTTACTTCGAACGCTACCCAGGTATTAAAGACTACATGGAGCGCGTGGTGCGTGATGCCAAAGATAAAGGCTATGTTGAAACGCTCTTCCACCGTCGTCGCGAATTGCCAGATATCAATGCTCGCAATTTCAACGTACGTCAATTTGCAGAGCGTACAGCCATCAACTCACCAATTCAAGGTAGCGCAGCTGATGTTCTCAAAATCGCTATGATTAACCTTGATAAAGCTCTTGTTGATGGTGGGTTCAAGACCAAGATGCTTCTACAAGTGCACGATGAAATCATCCTTGAAGTGCCAAAAGACGAGCTAGAAGCTATCGAAAAATTAGTCAAAGAAACCATGGAATCAGCCATTGAACTTTCAGTCCCACTTGTGGCAGACGAAAGTGCAGGCCAAACATGGTACGAAGCAAAATAGAAAAAATGAAAAGGAAGTGGCTGATACAGTCATTTCCTTTTTGCTAGGCAGAAAATCCATGATTTGCTATACTTAAGAAAAACGCAATAAAAGGAGGCAGCTAAATGACATCATTTCAAAATCCTAGCCAAGATGTGATTGCATCTTATCTTAAAAATGCTAAAACCATTGCAGTTGTCGGCTTGTCTTACCGTGAAAATAGCCCAGCATATGGCGTTTCAAAGATTATGCAAGAAGCAGGATACACCATTATTCCGGTCAATCCTCGCCTTGCGGGTCAAAAGGTTCTTGGTGAAACTGTCTATGCTTCGCTTCAAGATGTTCCTGTCCATATTGATATTGTCGATGTCTTTAGGCGCAGTGAGTTTCTCCCTGAAGTTGCCAAAGATTTCATTGAAACGGATGCTGATGTCTTCTGGGCACAACTTGGACTCGAAAGCCAAGAAGCTGCAGATATATTGCAGGCCGCTGGACGTGATAAAATCGTCATGAACAAGTGTATTAAGATTGAGTACCAAGGGTTATAAAATAATTCTTTGAAAATACTAGTGAAAATGAGATGACTTTTCAAGAAAGAGTTTTCTCATTTTTTCATGCTCTAAAAATCAGATTTTAAGCGTTTTTTAGAAAAAATAAGAGACTTTTACTTTGAAAACTTGAAATCGTCAGATTTTTATAATAAAATGAATGAGCATGTCGATACGAGTAACAGTTAAACTATGTTATAATGACTTTAATCTATAGAACAGGAGAGCCATAATGGACATTCATACCCATCACCGTCCTTTGGATGCCTATGAAAATGTTATCGAGCATCTCAAAAGGAAGCACATCCGCATTACGGAGACTCGTAAGGCCATTATCGCTTATATCATAAATAGTCATGAGCACCCAAGTGCTGAAAAGATTTATAAGGACTTGTTGCCTGAACATCCTAATATGAGTTTGGCAACAGTTTACAATAACATGAAAGTCTTGGTTAAAGAAGGGTTTGTTGCTGAGTTAAAAGTGACTAACGACCCAACAACTTACTACGATTTCATGGGACACCAGCATATCAACATTGTTTGTAAATATTGTGGTGATATTGCAGACTTTATGGATGTTGATGCTATTGATATTGGAAAAGAAGCCTATGAACAAACAGGCTATATGATTACCAAGGTTCAGCTAACAGCCTATGGAATTTGTCCAAAATGCCAAGAAAAACTGAAAGCAGCAGGAGAACCTTTCATGGCTTATCGAGAAGAATATAAAGAAGATTAAAAAAGAAGATGTGGGAAGCATCTTCTTTTTGTGTATGTTAATTATTTCAATAATTGTGATTTTCTTTCGAGCTCTAGTAGTTCTTCGTAAAATACGATTTGAGCTGCTTGTCTGTATGGGAACACGTAGAAATTCATAATTGCCCAGAAAATATATGCTAATACATTCCAACCAATAAAGCTAAATTGAAGACAGAAGTAACGCCATCTATTGCCGTCCATGAGTTCTTTACTTCTTTTGATGACATTATTGGGGTTTGTATAGGTTCCGTTTTTGATTTGGTCATAGAGAATATAGGAAGTCATTGAGTAAGAGTAGCTTTTAATGATAGATAAGATGATTCCACCAAATATAAAACTAAAAAAGATAACAACAACGACGTTTGCCCAAATTCCGGGTGCATAGAAACCATATTTTATTTCATAGAGTAAATAAAGAATTGCAATCCCTGTTGGCCACATCCATAAAATTAGATAGAACCATTTTACGAGTGATGTTACAAAGAGTTTTCCAAAAATTTCTTTTGAAAAAGCAATGCCATTATCAGAAATTCCCACTTTCTCACGGTAGCCTCGCAAACTGTCAAGTAATGCGAAATTAGCAGACGTTAATAGGAAAAATGACAACAATCCCAATCCCCAAAAGATGATATCCACTGGAAAAGCTTGGTGCATAAAAACTCTAAAAATTGATGTAGATATTTCAAAAAGAATTAATGGTGAAATGATATATAAAATCACTGGAAAAAGGTAAAGAGGGACTTTACCTGGAACAAAAAGTGCTTTTCTTGCTTTCGCACGAATTTCGGATGCAGTAGATGCATTCATGATATAAACCTCCTAATTTTTTAAATTTTCCCGAGGAGTATTATACCATAATTAGCTAAGAATGTTTAGAAAATTAAAAGAAGCTGAACGAACTCATCTCAGCTTCTTTGTTTGGTATCTATTGAATTTTTTATTCAGCTTTTTCTCGTAAATCTTCGTAGAAGAAGAGTTCAGCGGTTGTTATATATGGCAAAGTATAGAAATGAAGTAGACCACATGTTAGAGCAGTCAAAATAATCCAACCGATGAAACTAAATTGTAGGCAGAAGAAACGCCATTTATTACCCTTCATCAATTCAGTACTTTTAGTAATAACACTACGAGGGCCTTCATAAGTACCATTTGTGACATCGTCATAAAGAACGTAAGTTGTCATGCTGTATGCATATTCTTTCATAATTGCAAGGACAAAACCTGCAATCATCACGATAAAGCCGATAAGGACAATAACCCAGCCTGCAGCAGAATCATCTGTAGCAGCAAACATAACCCCAGCAGAAAGAATGATAATACCAGCGATAGCGATTAATGACCATAAGAAGAGGAATACCCATTTAACAATTGCGGTTACGACGTATTTACCGAACAATTCGTTTGAGAAAACGCGCATGTTGTCGCTAACTTCAACATGATCAGCTTTGTGACGCATTACATCAAGAACTGCAAAGCTTGCTGAAGCAAGGAAAAGCGCTGATAGGATTCCGATGATACTTGGAACAGATTGCGTGACGCTAATTTCAGTGCCATTGTAAGAATAAATTGATTCACGATAAGTCACTGAAATAGTTAAAATCGCCAAGATAATAGAAACAATAAACAATTGATACTTGCCAGAGAGAGTTTTTAGAAATTCTCTAGCTTTTTGTCGAGTTTCTGAAGCTTTCATAATATGGACCTCCTTTAAATATTCCCTAAAATGTAAATACTTCCACACCTTCATTATAACATCTTGTATTAGAGAAGTCACACGAAAACATGTAAACATGACAAATAATGTGATTTCTGGTAAAATCGTAAAGGTTGCGCTTTTTAAAAGCAATACATAGTAGAGTCTGGATATTAGATTCGTTCTCTGTCTGATTACTTCTAATCATGACAATATCAAAAATGCCCACAACTGTTTTTTGTGGTAGCTAGGAGAAAAAAATGACAGATTATCCGATTAAATATCGTTTAATTAAAAAAGAAAAACACACTGGAGCTCGTCTGGGTGAAATCATCACGCCACACGGGACTTTCCCGACACCAATGTTCATGCCAGTTGGGACACAAGCAACAGTTAAAACACAATCACCAGAAGAACTTAAAGAAATGGGTTCAGGAATTATCCTATCAAATACTTATCACCTTTGGTTACGTCCAGGAGATGAGCTCATTGCTCGAGCTGGTGGCCTTCACAAATTCATGAACTGGGATCAAGCTATCTTAACAGATAGTGGTGGTTTCCAAGTTTATTCATTGGCTGAAACACGTAACATTACCGAAGAAGGGGTTACTTTTAAAAACCACCTTAATGGTCAAAAAATGTTCTTGTCACCAGAAAAAGCTATCTCTATCCAAAATAACCTTGGGTCAGATATTATGATGAGCTTTGATGAGTGTCCACAATTCTATCAACCATACGATTATGTTAAAAAATCAATTGAACGTACAAGTCGTTGGGCTGAACGTGGTTTGAAAGCACACCGTCGTCCACATGATCAAGGACTTTTTGGTATTGTACAAGGTGCTGGATTTAAAGATCTTCGCCGTCAATCAGCTAATGATTTGGTTAGCATGGATTTCCCAGGTTATTCAATCGGTGGATTAGCTGTTGGTGAATCACACAAAGAAATGAATGCGGTGCTTGATTTCACAGTGCCAATGTTGCCAGAAAATAAACCACGTTACCTTATGGGGGTTGGTGCACCAGATAGCTTGATTGATGGTGTTATCCGCGGTGTCGACATGTTTGACTGTGTACTTCCAACACGTATCGCTCGTAACGGAACATGTATGACAAGTGAAGGACGTTTAGTGGTTAAAAATGCAGCTTATGCAGAAGATTTCACGCCACTTGATCACGATTGTGATTGCTACACATGTCGTAATTACACACGTGCTTATATTCGTCACCTTCTTAAAGCTGATGAAACTTTTGGACTTCGCTTAACAAGTTACCATAACCTTTACTTCCTTGTAAACTTGATGAAAAAAGTTCGTCAAGCTATTATGGATGACAATCTTTTGGAATTCCGTGAAGATTTCTTTGAACGTTATGGCTACAATAAGAGCGACCGTAATTTCTAATACATTATAAAGCTTGAAACGATTGTTTCAGGCTTTTTTTCTTGAATCTCAAAAAGTGTTAACCTATATACAAAAAATAGTTGACTAAAATAAAATGAAGTAGTAAACTTTGTTAAAAGGTTGGTGATTATAATGATTTATGGAATTGATCTTGATAGTGAGGGAAGATGTCGACACTATCATACAGCATGTGATGTTGTTGCTTTGAAATGTAGCAAGTGTCAGGAATATTTTGCTTGTTATCAGTGTCATGATCAGTTGCGAGATCATCCTTTTGAGCCTGTTTCGGTAGACGATGATGCACCAGTGCTTTGCGGCAGTTGTCTTCATACGTTAACTTTTACGGAGTATAAAAAGGGATTTTGTCCTTATTGTCACCATGCCTTTAATCCAAAGTGTCAGTTACATGAGACTATTTATTTTTCAAAGGAGTAGGTTATGAAAAACGTCAGGGATTTACTTTACATTGCCATGATGGCAACTATTTTGGTTATTTTGGGCTTCATTCCAGCCATTCCACTAGGTTTTATTCCCGTTCCAATTGTTTTGCAGAATTTGGGAGTCATGTTAGCAGGAGTTTTGTTAGGTTGGAAGAAGGGGAGTTTATCAATTCTTTTATTTTTCCTTTTAGGAATGCTTTTACCAGCTTTCTCAGGAGGAACTTTATTTGCCGTTTTGGCTGGACCAACAGCTGGCTATGTCATTGCTTGGTTCTTTGTGCCAATTTTAGTTAATTTGGTTTTGAAGGGCTTTAAAAATACATCATTTATCAGTTATTTAGTTGCGATTTTACTTGGTGGAGTTTTGTTTGTTGATGTGGCAGGAGCTATTTATCTTTCTGTCTACATGCACATGCCTTTAGTGACATCGCTTTTATCAAATCTTGCTTTTATTCCTGGCGATACGATTAAAGCTGTGGTTGCTAGTACTATTGCTTATAAATTTAAAGACAAATTGGGCTTGGCATAAGAGAACAGTCTTTTTAAAAAAGCGTCTATTTCTGTTATAATGTGAGTAAGTATAACTAGAGAAGGAGCCTATTATGAAACTCACAACACTTGGTTGCTGGGGAGCATACCCTTATAAAGATAGCGGAACAACCTCTTATCTTGTTACGAGTGAAGATGGTTTTCAATTGCTTATGGATTGTGGAAGCCGTGCCGTCACAGAATTAGAAAAAGAAATCAGCCCACTTGATTTGGATGCGGTGATTATTTCACATTATCACCCTGATCATATTGCTGATCTTGGTGTACTTCGTCATTATTTCCAACTTTATCCAAAACACCTTTGGACACCAAAAGTTTTGCCGATTTACGGTCACAACGAAGACGAAGTTGAATTTGCTAAATTGACTTTACCAGGCGTTTCTGAAGGAAAAGCTTACGATGTCACTGGCGTTGAAAAAATTGGTCCATTTGATATTACCTTTATCAAAACGGTCCACCCCGTTCCTTGCTATGCCTTTCGTATTGTCGAACGTGCAACTGGTCAATCGCTAGTCTTTACTGGTGATACAGGCTATTTTGCTGAATTGGAAAAATTCGCCGCAGGCGCAGATCTCTTTTTGGCAGATGTTTACCTTTATGCAGGAAATGAAAATCACCCAGCTCATTTGACAACGAAAGAAGCAGGAGAGATTGCCAAAGCTGCAGGTGTGAAATCACTTGTCTTGACGCACACGCCACCAGTGCCACCACAAGGTATTGATGCTAAAAATCACCTTCAAGTGCTTAAAGAAGAAGCACAAGGTTTTGCTGACGGTGTGCCAGTTGACTTGGCTGAGCCACACAAATCTTGGCAAATCGGGGAGCTCTAATGGCTGAATTTACGCAGGAAGAAAAAGAGTTTTTCATGCGAGAAGCGCTCAAGGAAGCGCAAAAATCGCTAGAAAAAGAAGAAATTCCAATTGGCTGTGTTATTGTCAAAGATGGTGAGATTATTGGACGTGGGCACAATGCGCGTGAAGAAGAGCAAAAAGCGATTTTGCATGCTGAAATTATGGCCATCAATGAAGCTAATGAGAACGAAGGCAATTGGCGTTTGCTTGAGAGTACTTTATTTGTCACCATTGAACCTTGTGTCATGTGCAGTGGAGCTATTGGGCTTGCCCGCATTCCACAAGTGATTTATGGAGCTGCTAATCAAAAATTTGGCGGAGCAGGCAGTCTTTACGATATTCTGACAGATGTTCGTCTCAACCACCGTGTTGAGGTCGAAACGGGCATTCTTGAGGCTGAATGTGCTGGCATTATGCAGGACTTTTTCCGAAAAAATCGTGAGAAGAAAAAAGCAGCCAAGAAGCAAGCCAAAGAGCAGTGCTGATTTGCATAATCAAAAAAATATGATATAATAGCTATCGGAGCAACATCTGCGCGTGAAGCGGGTCAGGGGAGGAATCCAGCAGCCCTAAGCGATTGTAGGTGTGTGCTCTTTTTTATTCTTTAAAATGCTTGAAATCATGCAAAAAAAGCGGAGTTTTTTCATGCATGAATGATTGTTTCATGAAAGTTTTCAGCAAGTTAGAAAAAGTCCGTGAAACGCTTTATTTTATAGGATTATTTAGCAAAAATGATTGAAAAAAAGTGTATAAAAGAGTAATATAGAAGAGAAATTTAATTTTTTGAGGAGTATTGTAATGACACATATTAAATTTGACTATTCAAAATTGTTGGGTCAATTCGTCGAACAAGAAGAAATCGACTTCATGCAAACACAAGTCAACGTTGCTGACGAATATTTGCGTAAAGGTACAGGACCTGGTTCTGATTTCCTTGGTTGGGTAGACCTTCCTGAAAACTACGACAAAGAAGAATTTGCTCGTATTCAAAAAGCTGCTGCTAAAATCCAATCAGACAGCGAAGTTCTTGTCGTTATCGGTATCGGTGGTTCTTACCTTGGAGCACGTGCTGCTATCGATTTCTTGAGCAATCACTTCTACAACCTTCAAGCATCTGCAGATCGTAAAGGTCCACAAATCCTTTACGCTGGTAACTCAATTTCTTCAACTTACCTTGCAGACCTTGTTGAATACGTTAAAGATAAAGATTTCTCAGTTAACATCATTTCTAAATCAGGTACTACAACTGAACCAGCTATCGCTTTCCGTGTCTTCAAAGAACTTCTAGTTGAAAAATACGGTCAAGAAGAAGCTAACAAACGTATCTACGCTACAACTGATAAAGCTAAAGGTGCTGTTAAAGTTGAAGCTGTTGCTAACGATTGGGAAACATTTGTTGTTCCAGATAACGTTGGTGGACGTTTCTCAGTATTGACTGCTGTAGGTCTTCTTCCAATCGCTGCTGCTGGTATCGATATCGAAGCTCTTATGAACGGTGCTAACGCTGCTCGTAAAGAATTGACTTCTGCTGAAATCTCAGAAAACATCGCTTACCAATACGCTGCAGTTCGTAACGTACTTTACCGTAAAGGTTACATCACTGAAATCTTGGCTAACTACGAACCATCACTTCAATACTTTGGTGAATGGTGGAAACAATTAGCTGGTGAATCAGAAGGTAAACACCAAAAGGGTATCTACCCAACATCTGCTAACTTCTCAACTGACCTTCACTCACTTGGTCAATTTATCCAAGAAGGTTACCGTAACATCTTCGAAACAGTTGTTCGTGTTGATAAACCACGTAAAAACGTTGTTATCCCTGAATTGTCAGAAGATCTTGATGGTCTTGGATACCTTCAAGGTAAAGATGTTGACTTCGTAAACAAAAAAGCAACTGATGGTGTACTTCTTGCTCACACTGATGGTGGCGTACCTAACATGTTCTTGACACTTCCTCAACAAGATGAATTCACTCTTGGTTACACAATCTACTTCTTCGAGTTGGCTATCGGTCTTTCAGGTTACCTTAACGCTGTTAACCCATTCAACCAACCAGGTGTAGAAGCATACAAGAAAAACATGTTTGCTCTTCTTGGTAAACCAGGATTTGAAGACTTGTCAGCTGAATTGAACGCACGTCTTTAATTCATCAATACACAGATAAAAAGCTTCCGAAAGGAAGCTTTTTTTTGCGTGTGAAAAATATGTGAGCATGAAATTGTGAAAACAAATAAAATTTCTTTCCAAATTTTCTGAATATTTGTTATAATAGTATACAATTAACTAACTTTGAATGGAAGGAATAGAGTGTTTGGCAAGGGAGTAGTTTTTATTACCCCAAGCTAAAGTATTGGAAAAGGCGAATTTCTGCCATTTACACTCTTGGTATCTTAAATATGACTGCACAAAAAATGACGGCTCAAGAGATTATTGCTTTTATTGGAAATGCGGAGAAAAAAACAAATGTTAAGGTAACATTTGAAGGTGAACTTGCTGCAGCTGTTCCAGAGAGCGTTCTAAAATTGGGTAATGTGCTTTTTGGTGACTGGAAAGATATTGAACCACTTTTGGCTAATTTGACTGAAAATAAAGATTACGTTGTTGAACAAGATGGCCGTAATTCAGCTGTTCCATTGCTTGATAAACGTAATATTAATGCACGTATTGAGCCAGGTGCTATTATTCGTGACCAAGTGACTATTGATGATAATGCCGTGGTTATGATGGGTGCAGTTATTAATATCGGTGCAGAAATCGGTGCTGGTACTATGATTGATATGGGTGCTGTTCTTGGTGGACGTGCTATTGTTGGTAAAAACAGCCATATTGGTGCAGGAGCAGTACTTGCAGGTGTGATTGAACCAGCTTCAGCAGAACCAGTTCGTATTGGAGATAACGTTCTTGTTGGTGCTAATGCCGTGGTTATCGAAGGTGTTCAAGTTGGTAATGGTTCTGTCGTAGCAGCGGGAGCTATTGTCACTAAAGATGTTCCAAAAAATGTTGTGGTAGCAGGCGTTCCTGCACGTGTCATTAAAGAAATTGATGCCAAAACACAACAAAAAACAGCGCTTGAAGACGCTTTGCGTAATTTATAATAAGAGATATAAAGGCTTGGGAAATTCTCTCAAGCTTTTAAAAAATAAAGGAAACAATATGAATTTAGATTTAATTAAAATTCGTCGTGATTTGCATCAGATTCCTGAGATTGGTTTGGAGGAATTTAAAACTCAAGCTTACCTTTTAGACAGTATTGCAGAAATCACAGCTGGAAAAAATTTTGTTGAACAACGTACTTGGCGAACTGGTATTTTGGTCTTTTTAAAAGGTTCAGCTCCTCAGAAGACCATTGGCTGGCGCACAGATATCGATGCCTTGCCAGTGATTGAAGAGACGGGTCTACCATTTTCTAGTCAACATGAAGGACGTATGCATGCTTGTGGTCATGATATGCACATGACAGTTGCTCTTGGTTTGTTAAATGAATTGGTACAAGTACAGCCTAAAAATAATCTTCTTTTCCTTTTCCAACCAGCTGAGGAAAATGAGGCTGGTGGCATGCTGATGTATCAAGATAATGCTTTTGGAGATTGGAAGCCAGATGAATTTTATGGGCTTCATGTGAGACCTGATTTTAAAGTTGGTGATATCGCGACAAATACCTCAACTTTATTTGCAGGGACTTGTGAAGTTTTGGTGACGTTTAAAGGAAAAGGCGGACATGCAGCTTTTCCACACGAAGCAAACGATGCGCTTGTAGCGGCTTCTTATTTTGTGACACAAGTACAGACGATTGTTAGCCGTAATGTTGACCCTATTCAGGGTGGTGTTGTCACTTTTGGGTCTTTCCATTCTGGAACAACTAATAATGTTATTGCAGAAACCGCACAGTTGCATGGAACTATCCGAACGTTGACGCAGGAGATGAGTCTCTTAATTCAAAAACGTGTAACAGAGATAGCTCAAGGAGTGGCAGCAAGTTTTGGTATGGAAGTTGATGTAAACCTTAAGCAGGGTGGTTATTTACCTGTGGAAAATAATCCTGAACTAGCAAGTGAACTTATGGATTTCTTTAGAAACAGAGAAGCGGTTCATTTGATTGATTGTTCGCCAGCTATGACTGGAGAAGATTTTGGCTATTTATTGCATCAAATTCCTGGAGTCATGTTCTGGCTTGGAGTGGATACGCCATATGCGCTCCATCATCCTAAAATGAGTCCAAATGAAGCGGCGCTTCCATTTGCGGTTAGTGAAATCTCAGCCTTCTTAAAAGAAAAAGCAGCGAATTAAAAAAGTAGCAGGGTTAGACCCTTGCTACTTTTTAGGTTTAGGAAATAAAAAAGCCGCTATTGGGAGGTAGCGGCTTAAAAAGGGAAGGACATGATTTTTCAATCATGTCCAGGAGATTTATGAAAAGGGAATAACTCCAAAAGAGCCAATTCCCAGCGGTTTGGGAGAACCGCTATTTAGGATAGATATAGTATAGCCGAGAAACCTTAAAGAAACCTTAAAGTAAATTTTAAGGTTTTTACTGAGTAAAAAATCGGTTTTGTGTTATCATAATAGCATGGAAAAAGTAGCTTTAAGAAAGAGTATTATTGCGTATCTAAAAAATCAAGATAAAGCAGAAAAAGCCTTGAAGGATCAGGCTTTATTGGATGATTTGCTAGCAACAAAAGCATACAAAGATGCTAAAACGATAGCGACTTATCTAGCTTTTGATTTTGAATACAATACAGAATTGTTAATTAAGCAAGCTCAAAAGGATGGTAAAACTATTTTAGTTCCTAAAACTTATCCAAAAGGAAAAATGATTTTTTGTGTCTATAATCCTCAACAATTAGTTAAGACAAAATTTGGCTTGTGGGAACCTGTGGATGACGTAGCTGTGGAAAAATCAGATATTGATTTGATTCATGTTCCTGGTGTTGGTTTTAATCAGAATGGTTTTCGAATTGGATATGGGGCAGGCTACTATGATAGATATTTAACAGACTACAGCGGTCAAACCATTAGTACGATTTATGATTGCCAAAAGGCGGATTTTCAACCAGATAGCCACGATGTAGCTGTTATGGAGGTATTAAGTCGATGAAAAAAGTTTTTAAGGAAAGTCCAGTAACCATCTTTCTACTGGCTTTAACGACCTTGGTTTTTATAGCCATGCAGTTGATTTATTTTGGTAATGCAACATCTAACCAAGCGATTTTTAATGCTGGTGGAATGTATGGAGCTTATGTTAGCCTATTCCCAAGCCAATTATGGCGCTTGGTAACACCTATTTTTGTCCACATTGGCTGGGAACATTTTTTCTTTAACATGTTGACGCTTTATTTTGTTGGACAAATGGCAGAGCAAATTTGGGGCCATCATAAGTTTTTGGCTTTGTATGTTTTATCGGGAATTGTTGGTAATATCTTTACACTTTTCTTTACTCCAAATGTGATTGCAGCAGGTGCTTCAACGTCGCTCTTTGGTGTTTTTGCAGCAATTATGGTTGTAGGATATTTTGGAAGAAATCCTTATTTGAAAGAGCTTGGACGAAATTATCAAGCTTTGATTATCATTAATTTGATTTTTAATTTATTTACGCCAAGTATCGGGATTGCAGGGCATATCGGTGGTCTTGTTGGTGGCATTTTATGTGCTGTCTTTTTACCAACGCTTGTGGAAAAAGATATGTTCAAGCCATGGCAACGCTGGTTAGCAGCGGGTGGATATGTTGCTTTAAGTCTTCTTTTGATTGTAATGGCTTTGCATTAGAACTAACAAAAAGTTCCTCTAGACACTGTCTAGAGGAACTTTTTTATGTTATAGCATATTATTTAGTTTCTTTTTTAGCTGATTCAGCTTCTAATTTTTTACCCAAATCGATAAGATATTGTTTCATACTATCTTTGATTTGTGGGTGTTCAAGGGCATAGTCAATAGAAGTTTTCATGAAGCCAAATTTATCACCGACATCATAGCGATCACCATTAAATTGACGTGCAAAAACTCGTTGTGTTTTATTCAAAGTGTCGATAGCATCTGTCAATTGGATTTCGTTACCAGCTCCAGGTTTTTGAGTTTCAAGAATATTGAAGATTTCTGGAGTAAGAAGGTAGCGACCGATGATAGCAAGATCACTAGGTGCATCTTCAGGTGCTGGTTTTTCAACGAATGTTTCAACACTGTAAAGTCCGTCTTTTCCTTCACCTTGAGGTGCGATAACGCCGTAAGATGAAACTTCTTCATGTGGCACAGGCATAACAGCGATTGTTGATGCATGTGTGTTTTCGTAGTCGTTAATCAACTGTTTTGTAAGTGGCACAGCTTTGTCGTTGTTGATATCCATAAGATCATCACCAAGCATAACAACAAATGGTTCATTACCTACGAAGGCTTTAGCTTGAAGAACGGCATCCCCTAATCCACGTGGGTGGCTTTGGCGGATGAAGTGAAGGTTAATGGCTGTGGTGTCATTAACGAGTTTAAGAAGGTCTGTTTTTCCTTTATGTTCCAAGTTGTATTCTAGTTCGAAGTTTGAATCAAAATGGTCTTCGATAGAACGTTTTGATTTACCAGTAATAACCAAGATATCTTCTATGCCTGATTTTAAGGCTTCTTCTACGATAAATTGAATGGTTGGTTTATCAACAATTGGAAGCATCTCTTTAGCGAGTGCTTTTGTGGCTGGCAAGAAACGAGTTCCAAGACCAGCTGCGGGAATAACGGCTTTTCTAACTTTTCTCATACTCATACGAGAACTCCTTTTCATAAATAAACTAATAATTTTTTGGTTTTAATGCCATTCGTTTTCTGAACGGAAATCGTTTGACATCATGCCAAGAATGCTTTCGCGAACGTCAGCACCTTCGTAGATTACTTTGTAGATAGCACTTGTGATTGGCATGTAAACATCCAATTCTTTTGCTAGCTCATAAGCAACTTTAGTTGTTGAAATCCCTTCGATAACCATGCCCATGTTTTTCTCGATATCTTCGAGTTTTTCACCGCGACCAAGAGCATCACCAGCTCGCCAGTTACGAGAGTGAACAGATGTTCCTGTTACGATAAGGTCTCCGACACCAGAAAGTCCGCTATAAGTGAGAGGGTTAGCTCCCAATTTAACTCCAAGGCGCGTAATTTCAGCAAGGCCACGTGTAATGACAGCAGCCTTAGCGTTGTCACCAAAACCAAGACCGTGAAGGGCACCAGCTCCAACAGCGATGATGTTTTTAAGGGCACCAGCTGTTTCTACACCGATGACGTCAGTATTAGTGTAGAGACGGAAATAATTGTTACTAAAGAGTTTTTGAACGTATTTAGCAGCTTCGTGATCTTTTGAAGCAGCAGTGATCAAAGTAATATCTCGAACAATTGTTTCTTCAGCGTGGCTTGGCCCAGAAACAACAACGATTTCAGAACGCAATTCAGCAGGAATTTCTTCTTCAAGAATTGTTGATAAGCGTTCGTGTGTTCCAGGTTCAAGACCTTTTGAAGCGTGCATGATAACAGCTTTGTGGTCAAGTGTTTCAGCGACTTGTTTTGCAACCAAACGTGTTACTTTTGTTGGAACAACAAACAAGATAGCATCAACATCTGTAAGTGCTTCTTTTAAGTCTAGTGTCGCTTTGATGTTTTCAGAGATAACGATATCTTTGAAGTAGCGAGTATTTGTGTGTTTCGTATTTAATTCTTCGATTTGTTCTGGGATATTTCCCCATAGACAAACTTCATGTCCATTGTCGTTTAATACTTGTGCAAGAGCGGTTCCCCAAGAACCAGGCCCTAAGACAGCAACTTTTTGTCTTGTCATTTTTACTCCTCTCTTAAACGAGCAAGATTACATTCTCCATTATATCATAAGAGCAGTCTGTTTGTCTTTGTTTATTAGAAAAGGTGAGTTTTGTCATCTTTTTACTTAAGCTGTATTATAGAAAAAACGTCGATATGTTTTTGTAAAATAACTTGTGGTATAATGAAATGACTTAACAGGAATAGGAAAGGAAGACTTATCTGGTGATTGATTTAGAAGAGATTCTGTCTAAGATGAATCCCAATCAAAAAATCAACTATGACCGTGTCATGCAACAAATGGCAAAGCGTTGGGCGCAAGAAGAAGTAAGACCCAAAATTCTTGTCCACGTTTGTTGTGCACCGTGTTCAACATATACTTTAGAATATTTAACGCAGTATGCTGATGTGACCGTTTATTTTGCAAATTCAAATATTCACCCTAAAGATGAATACCTTCGTCGTGCCTATGTGGTGCAAAAGTTCATCTCGGAATTTAATGAAAAAACAGGCAATACTGTTGATTTCATCGAGGCACCATATGATCCATCAGAGTATTTCCAAAAGGTTCATGGCTTAGAAGACGAACCTGAAGGTGGAGAACGTTGTACGGTTTGCTTTGATTATCGCTTGGATAAAGCTGCTAAAATGGCAGTTGAGCTCGGATACGATTACTTTGCCAGTGCGCTAACAATCAGTCCACACAAAAATTCTCAAGTCATCAACAGTGTTGGTATTGAAGTCCAAAAAGTTTATGCGACTAAATATTTGCCAAGCGATTTCAAGAAAAACAATGGCTACCGCCGTTCAGTTGAAATGTGTGAAGAATATGATATCTACCGTCAATGTTATTGTGGCTGTGTCTTTGCAGCAAAAATCCAAGGTGTTGATTTAAATCAAATCAAAAAAGAAGCCAAAGAATTTATGGTCGGAAAAGATGGTGAAAAAGAATTCCCACACATTCGATTTACATTTGAAGGAAAAGAAATTTAATACGAATAAGTAATTAAGGAGACAACATGAGTAAAATTAGAGGGTTTGAATTGGTTTCACAATTCACAGATGAAACATTGCTACCAAAACGTGAAACAGCGCATGCAGCTGGTTATGATTTGAAAGCGGCTGTCACAACAGAAATCGCACCTGGTGAGATTAAATTGGTGCCAACTGGTGTCAAAGCTTATATGCAAGCTGGCGAAGTACTTTATCTTTTTGACCGCTCATCAAATCCACGTAAAAAAGGTTTGGTTTTGATTAATTCAGTTGGTGTCATTGACGGTGATTATTATGGCAATCCCACAAATGAAGGCCATATCTTTGCGCAAATGAAAAATATCACAGATGAAACTGTCGTCGTTGAAGCTGGCGAACGAATTGTTCAAGGTGTTTTTATGCCTTTCTTGGTTGCTGATGGTGACGAAGCAGACGGCGTACGTACTGGCGGATTTGGGTCAACAGGAAAATAAGGCCTTAAGGTAAGAAACTAAGCAAGGAGGTAATGAGCTATCGCTAAGAAAAAAATGGCAGATTATTTGTTGGTCATTGATATGCAGTTAGATTATATTACTGATGGTGAACCGTATAATGGGCGAAATTTGGTCCAAACCGTTAACCAAAAGATAGCTAGTTATCCGAAAAAACAAGTCATTTATGTGGTTAATCGTTTTTGGTGGGAGCTTGGCAAAAAGCCAAAAGTATTTGCCAATGGCTTGTCTATTGTTTCTAACCAAATTTTTGAGAAACGCCGAGCATCTTGTTTTTCCAATCAACAGTTGAGAAGCTTTTTAGAAAATAATGAAGCGAATTGTTTAGAATTTATTGGTGTTGATGGTAATGCTTGTGTTAATAAATCTGTTCTTGAAGCGCTAAACTACGGTTATCAGGTTAGTATTGATCTTTTGTGCTTGGGAGTATCTAATCGAAAGAAATTTCAAAAAACATTGAAAAACTGGAGAAGGCACAGAGTATTGGTGAGGGGTGAAAATTATCGCTAAGAAAAAAACAACGTTTATTTGTCAGGAGTGTGGCTATCATTCTCCTAAGTATTTAGGGCGTTGCCCAAACTGTTCATCATGGACATCATTTGTCGAAGAAGTTGAGGTGCAAGAGGTTAAAAATGCGCGTGTCAGCTTGACAGGTGAAAAGAGCAAACCAACTAAGTTAAAAGATGTTAGCTCGATTAACTATTCACGTACCAAGACTGATATGGATGAATTTAACCGAGTGCTTGGTGGCGGCGTCGTGCCAGGTAGTTTGGTGCTTATTGGTGGTGATCCTGGTATCGGGAAATCAACACTTCTTTTGCAAGTTTCGATTCAGTTAGCAGACAAAGGAACTGTTCTTTATGTTTCTGGTGAAGAATCAGCTGAGCAGATTAAATTACGTAGTGAGCGTCTTGGCGACATTGACAATGAATTCTATCTTTATGCTGAGACAAATATGCAAGCTATTCGCGCACAAATCGAGCAAATTCAACCTGATTTCTTGATTATTGACTCGATTCAAACCATTATGAGCCCTGATATTTCAGGGGTTCAAGGGTCTGTATCACAAGTCCGTGAAGTAACAGCAGAGCTCATGCAGTTAGCTAAGACCAATAATATTGCAACCTTTATCGTTGGTCACGTGACTAAGGAAGGGCAACTTGCGGGTCCTCGTATGCTTGAGCACATGGTGGACACAGTCCTTTACTTTGAGGGGGAACGTCATCATACCTTCCGTATTTTACGTGCGGTGAAAAACCGTTTCGGTTCAACCAATGAAATCGGCATTTTTGAAATGCAATCTGGTGGGCTGGTCGAAGTGCTCAATCCAAGTCAGGTCTTCTTAGAAGAACGTTTGGATGGTGCGACTGGTTCAGCTATCGTGGTAACCATGGAAGGCAGTCGTCCAATTTTGGCGGAAGTTCAAGCTTTGGTGACACCGACTGTTTTTGGGAATGCCAAACGCACGACAACAGGACTTGATTTTAACCGTGTTAGTCTTATTATGGCGGTTCTTGAAAAACGTTGTGGACTTCTTTTGCAGAACCAAGATGCATATCTCAAGTCAGCTGGTGGTGTTAAACTTGATGAACCGGCGATTGATTTGGCTGTTGCGGTGGCTATTGCCTCAAGTTACAAAGAAAAGCCAACTAATCCCCAAGAAGCGTTTATCGGTGAAATTGGCTTGACTGGTGAAATTCGTCGTGTGACACGTATTGAACAACGTATCAACGAAGCGGCAAAACTTGGCTTTACTAAAGTTTATGCACCAAAGAATTCTTTATCAGGTATTGATATTCCAGACAATATTCAAGTCATTGGTGTGACAACTGTTGGTGAAGTACTCAAAAAAGTATTTAGCTAATGAAGAAAAACTGAGATGTAAGTCTCAGTTTTTTTGTATTGTGAAGCAGAAGTCTTTTTAGGCGACAAGCAAAACTAAAAATGATAAGATGAGAAAAACGCTATCATAGGCGACTCTTAAGGAGAGATTTGAATGTCTTATTTTGAAAAATTTTTAAAAACAAATCAAGCATATGCAGACTTACATGGAACGGCGCATTTGCCTCAGAAACCTAAAACGCATGTTGCTATTGTTACTTGTATGGATTCACGTCTGCATGTGGCGCATGCGCTGGGTTTGGCGCTTGGTGATGCTCATATTTTGCGGAACGCAGGCGGGCGCGTGACAGATGATACCATTCGTTCATTGGTGATTTCAGAGCAGCAACTTGGTACACGCGAGATTGTTGTTTTGCACCATACGGATTGTGGCATGCAGGGACTTAGTAATGAAGGCTTTGCAGAGCAGTTAGCGCGTGATCTAGGAGTAGAGGTGCATGGAAAAGACTTTTTGCCCTTTTCTGATGTTGAAGAAAGTGTCCGTGAGGATGTTAGAAAGCTGCGCGAGTCGCCGTTGATTCCTGATGATATCGTCATTTCAGGAGCTGTTTATGATGTTGATACAGGTCGCATTACAGAGGTTAGTATGTAATTTGGGATTTAGAGAAAAGAGAAGTAGAAGTTTGAGAAATAAGGATAGAGGTTATGCGAAGATTTGAAATCAAACAAAAAATATGGTCACTAGCTGGAAAGTTTGATATTTTTGATGAAGATAAGCAGCTAGCCTATCATGTTCAAGGGTCCTTGTTAAAATTATTTAAAGAATTTACGATTTCTGATAGTCAAGGCAAAACCGTCAGTCATATCAAACAAGGTTTCAGTTTTCCTTTCCAGCGTTTTACGGTGACTTTTGCAGATGGTAAGGAAATCAGGATTCAAAGACGTTTTTCGTTATTAAAAGCTAAATATGATATCTCTGATTTTGGACTAGAGGTGTCAGGTGATATCTGGAATATGAATTTTAGCTTGCTTAATCAAGGACGTGAAGTTGCTACAATTCGCCAACAATGGTTTAAATTCCCTTCGACTTACCAAGTAGATATATATGATGATCACCTTTCAGACTTAGTTATATCTCTTGTGATTGCTATTGATTATGTGAAGGAAAAAGAATCGAGTGCAGGCAGCGCAGCATCAAGTTAAAACCTGATTGATCAAAATCTCAAATATAAGAAGGAATTCAGCTGTTTTTCAGCTGAATTTTTTGTTCCAATACTAAAGATTGTGCTATAATAGAAACGATTGAAATTTAACAGGAGACGAAAATGCCTAAGAAAATTCGCGTGCGTTATGCACCAAGTCCAACAGGACTTTTACACATCGGAAATGCGCGTACAGCGCTCTTTAATTATCTTTACGCTCGTCACCATGGTGGTGATTTTGTAATCCGTATCGAAGATACTGACCGTAAACGTCATGTCGAAGACGGTGAACGTTCACAATTGGAAAACCTTAAATGGTTGGGAATGGATTGGGACGAAAGCCCACAAACTCACGAAAAATATCGCCAATCAGAACGTTTGGACATCTACCAAAAATACATCGACCAATTGTTGGCTGAAGGTAAAGCTTATAAATCATACGTTACTGAAGAAGAACTAGCTGCAGAACGTGAACGCCAAGAAGCTGCTGGTGAAACACCTCGTTACATCAACGAATTCCTTGGTATGTCTGAAGAAGAAAAAGCTGCTTATATCGCAGAACGTGAAGCAAAAGGAATCATCCCTACTGTACGTTTGGCTGTTAACGAATCAGGTATCTATAAATGGCATGATATCGTTAAAGGTGACATCGAATTTGAAGGTGGAAACGTCGGTGGTGACTGGGTTATCCAGAAAAAAGATGGTTACCCAACATACAACTTTGCCGTTGTTATTGATGATCACTTGATGGAAATCTCTCACGTTATCCGTGGAGATGACCACATCGCAAACACACCAAAACAATTGATGGTTTACGAAGCACTTGGTTGGGAAGCACCAGAATTCGGTCACATGACATTGATTATCAACTCTGAAACTGGTAAAAAATTGTCAAAACGTGACACAAACACTCTTCAATTCATCGAAGACTACCGTAAAAAAGGTTACATGCCAGAAGCAGTATTCAACTTTATCGCTCTTCTTGGTTGGAACCCTGGTGGTGAAGATGAAATCTTCTCACGTGAAGAATTGATCAAACTCTTTGATGAACACCGTTTGAGCAAATCTCCAGCTGCCTTTGACCAAAAGAAAATGGACTGGATGAGCAACGAATACATCAAGAATGCAGATTTCGATACAGTCTTTGCAATGGCTAAACCATTCTTGGAAAAAGCTGGTCGTTTGACTGACAAAGCTGAAAAATTGGTTGAACTTTACAAACCACAAATGAAATCTGTTGATGAAATCATTCCATTGACTGATTTGTTCTTTGAAGATTTCCCAGAATTGACAGATGCTGAAAAAGAATTCATGGCTGGTGAAACAGTTCCAACAGTTCTTGAAGCTTTCAAAGCTAAATTGGAAGCAATGAGTGACGAAGATTTCAAATCAGAAAACATCTTCCCACAAATCAAAGCTGTTCAAAAAGAAACTGGTATTAAAGGTAAAAACCTATTCATGCCAATTCGTATCGCCGTTTCAGGTGAAATGCACGGTCCAGAACTTCCAGATACTATCTACCTTCTTGGTCGTGAAAAATCAATCGAACACATCGAAAACATGCTTAACAACTTGAAATAATATCAATAAAAGTCTGAGATGAATGTCTCGGGCTTTTTGTTTATAAATTATGAATTTTGAGAAATATTTTAATTTGTTGTGAAAAACGTTTTCTTTAACAATGCCTATTCTAAACGCTTTTAGTTCTTGTTATAATAGGCTTTAAAATTGTTTATTTATAAGTTAAGAGGAGTTACATGAAAAAAGACTATTCTATCTTTTTTGTCCCAGGGATTATTTTAGTGGGTGCGGTAATGCGTATTCCATTTACGACAATTCCAACTGTCCTTAGCTATGTTGCGGACGGTCTTGGTGTTTCAGTTAATTCTTTGGGCGTTTTGACAAGTATTCCGTTGATTATGTTTGCCTTTTGTTCATCTTTGGCACCACGTTTAGCGGATAAATTTGGACTTGAAAAATTATTCACTATGGTTTTGATTGCCATGTTTATTGGTTCAAGTATGCGTGTGCTTAACCTTCCAAGCCTTTATATCGGGACAATGATTATTGGAATCAGTATTGCTATGATGAATGTCTTGTTCCCAAGTGTCATTTTGGCAAACCAACCATTTCGAATTGGACTGTTGACAACAATCTACACAACAGCTATGGGGCTTGCCTCATCAGTTGCTGCCTCAGTTGCTGTTCCAATTGTTAAAATGACATCGTGGAAAGGTTTGATTCTGATTCTTAGTTTCTTGATTTTGGTAGCTTTAGTGGTTTGGTTCCCAAATACTTTCCATAATCACATGACTGAGCAAGATGAAGAGAAACACTCATCATCTCTTTGGAAAAATAAAGCTGCCATTGCCCTTCTTGTTTTTGGTGGTTTGCAGTCACTTCTTTTCTATACAGGAATGACATGGTTGCCAACAATGGCTAGTCAAGCAGGTCTTTCAAGTGAAGCAGCTGGTATTTTGGCTTCTATTTATTCATTGATTAGCTTGCCATTTTCATTAACTATTCCAACTTTGACAACGAATCTTTCAAGTAAAAATCGTAAAATCATGCTTGCGATTGTGTCAGCATGTGCGATTGTAGGAACAGGTATGCTTTTATTCCAAACAAGCAGTTTTGCTTATTGGTTGACTGTTAATGTCTTAATCGGTATTGCTGTTAGTGCCTTATTCCCTTACTTACTTGTGACTTTCTCAATGAAATCACATACACCAAGCCAAACAGCACAGTTGTCTGGTATGGTACAATCAGGAGGTTACTTCCTAGCGGCCTTTGGACCAACACTTTTTGGTTACAGCTTTGATCTTTTTGGTTCATGGACAGTAGCAGCACTTTGTTTATTTATCTGTACAATTATTATGACAGTAGCCTTGTTCTATACAGAACGTTTTGAAAAAATTCAATAATAAATGAAAAACATTAGTTCCCTAGATTTGGCTAGGGAGCTTTTTTTGTATAAAAAGTGCGGAATTTTTGTATATATACTGTATATTTGTTATAAAATCATAAAAAAGTAACTTTTTTTGAAAAAATATTCAAAAAAATGTTGACAGGGGTGAAAGGTATGTGTATAATTATACACATAAAGTTGATAAAAACACAAAATAAGAAAAGAGAGTAGTCCTATGTCAAAAGAAAAAGTTATCCTTGCGTACTCTGGTGGTCTTGATACTTCAGTTGCCATTACTTGGCTCATGAAAGATTATGATGTCGTTGCCGTTTGTATGGACGTTGGCGAAGGTAAAGACCTTGATTTTATTCATGATAAAGCTCTTAAAGTTGGTGCGGTTGAATCTTATGTTCTTGATGTTAAAGATGAATTTGCTGAAGAATACGTACTACCAGCTCTTCAAGCCCACGCTTACTATGAACAAAAATACCCATTGGTATCAGCACTTAGCCGTCCAGTTATTTCTAAAAAATTGGTAGAAATTGCTCATAAAACTGGTGCAACAACAATCGCTCACGGTTGTACTGGTAAAGGTAATGACCAAGTTCGTTTTGAAGTGGCAATCGCTGCGCTTGATCCAGAATTGAAAGTTATCGCTCCAGTTCGTGAATGGAAATGGTCTCGTGAAGAAGAAATCGAATACGCAAAAGCAAACGGTGTTCCAGTTCCTGCAGACCTTGACAACCCATATTCAGTTGACCAAAACCTTTGGGGACGTGCTAACGAATGTGGTGTTCTTGAAAACCCATGGAACCAAGCTCCAGAAGATGCTTTTGGTATCACAACTTCACCAGAAGAAGCTCCTGATACACCAGAATTCATCGATATCGAATTCAAAGCTGGTAAACCAGTTGCCCTTAATGGCAAAGAAATGAAACTAGCTGACCTTATCCAAGAAGTGAATGCTATCGCTGGTAAACATGGTATCGGACGTATCGACCACGTTGAAAACCGTTTGGTTGGTATCAAATCTCGTGAAATTTACGAATGTCCAGGTGCTATCACACTTTTGACAGCTCACAAAGAAATCGAAGACATCACATTGGTTCGTGAAGTTTCTCATTTCAAACCAGTTCTCGAAAATGAATTGTCAAACCTTATCTACAATGCTTTGTGGTTCAGTCCTGCAACAGAAGCTATTATTGCTTACATCAAAGAAACACAAAAAGTGGTTAACGGTACTGCTAAAGTGAAACTTTACAAAGGACATGCGCAAGTTGTTGCTCGTAAATCACCAAACTCACTTTACGATGAAAACTTGGCAACATACACATCAGCTGATAGCTTTGACCAAGATGCAGCTGTTGGTTTCATCAAACTTTGGGGACTACCAACTCAAGTTAACTCACAAGTTAACAATAAATAATATATCTGCGTAAGCAGAAAATAATGAAAAAGAAAAGAAAAACACAGGCGTGAATCAGTCACAGCCAATAAACAAGAAAAGAATTGGGGAGAAATTTTCATGGCTAATCAAGGAAGAATGGCGCAGGCTGTACTTAGGGTACGGCAAGCCATGATGACGATGATTAGTACCGAAAATTTCCACCAAGCTTCAGATAAAAGGGGACAGGGAGCCCCATCTGAGACTCTTTTCTTATAACTTACCAAACCTCGTTAATGTCAACAGAGAGTGGCATCGAGCTTAAATAATGATATCCGGAGAGAATCATTTAAGAAATCGCCCCGTGAGGCAACACACTATAAGTCCTAGGTCGCTCCTTGGACTTATTTAGTATAGTCGCTTCGCTTGCTTTAAAAGCAAGTGAACCAGCTATACTCATGACTAGATAAGAAAAGAGAAAGGCTTTGAACGCCACTTGGGATGGTAGTTCATTGTATCATTGCTATGACAACAGAAAATCATAAATTATGGGGCGGGCGTTTTGAAGCTGGTCTTGAAAAGTGGGTTGAAGAATTTGGAGCATCGATTTCTTTTGACCAAAAAATGGCAGAATTTGATTTGAAAGGCTCAATTGCTCACGTGACCATGCTTGGTGAAACAGGGATTATCGCAAAAGACGAAGCTGCGCAAATCAAAGCAGGTCTTGAAGAATTGCTTGCAGAATACAAGGCAGGAAAAATTGAATTTGATGTGTCAAACGAAGACATTCACATGAATATGGAAAGTCTTTTGACAGCAAAAATTGGTCCTGTAGCTGGTAAATTACACACAGCTCGTTCACGTAATGACCAAGTGGCAACAGATATGCACTTGTATTTGAAAGCCAAACTTGATGAAGTGATTGAAAAGCTTACGAACTTGCGTAAAACTTTGGTTCATTTGGCTGATGAACATGTCTACACTATCATGCCAGGTTATACGCATTTACAACATGCTCAACCTATTTCATTTGGACATCATTTGATGGCATACTACAACATGTTTACACGTGATAGTGAACGTTTTGAATTTAACATCAAGCATGCTGACATGTCACCACTTGGCGCAGCTGCTCTTGCTGGAACAACTTTCCCAATTGATCGTGAGATGACAGCAGAGCTCATGGGCTTTGCTAAACCATACAGCAACTCACTTGATGCGGTGTCTGACCGTGATTTTATTCTAGAATTTTTGTCAAACAGTTCTATTTTGATGATGCACATGAGCCGTATCTGTGAAGAAATCATCAGCTGGTGCTCAAATGAATTTAAGTTTGTGACACTTTCTGATACCTTCTCAACAGGATCATCAATCATGCCACAGAAGAAAAATCCAGATATGGCTGAGTTGATTCGTGGAAAATCTGGTCGTGTTTACGGTAACTTATTTGGCCTTTTGACAGTCATGAAATCTTTACCTTTGGCTTACAATAAAGATTTGCAAGAAGATAAAGAAGGCATGTTTGATACAGTTGAAACAATTACAGTAGCTATCGATATTTTGGCTGGCATGCTTAAAACAATGACCGTCAACAAAGAGCACATGGCTGAATCTACTGAAAAAGACTTCTCAAATGCAACTGAGTTGGCTGACTATCTTGCAAGCAAAGGTCTTCCATTCCGTCAAGCACATGAAATTGTTGGTAAATTGGTTCTAGAATGCACTAAAGCAGGTTATTATTTGCAAGATGTGCCGTTTGAACGCTATCAAGAAATTTCAGATTTGATTGAAGAAGATATCTATGAAACACTGAAATCTCATACAGCTGTTGAACGTCGTCATTCACTAGGTGGTACAGGTTTTGATCAAGTGAAATGGCAGATTAAATTAGCCAATGAAGCCTTGCAAACTCTAGATTAATAGACACTTAGGCTTTCCAAGATTTTTAAGCGTATTTTCCAATAAAAATATTTTAAAGATAATAAGCCCAAACTCCTTAGAGGTTAGGGCTTTTTTGAATTTTATGGTATAATAAAAATAATTTAGAATGGAGTCGTACGTTGAAGAAAACCTATCGTGTCAAAAGTGACAAAGATTTTCAGGCGATTTTTAGCAAAGGAACAAGTGTTGCTAACCGAAAATTTGTCCTTTATCATTTAGAAAAAAATCAGAGCCACTATCGAGTAGGGCTTTCTGTGAGCAAAAAACTTGGTAACGCAGTTACTCGTAATAGTATTAAACGAAAAATTCGTCACGTTATCATGGAATTGTCACCAAATTTGATTAATAATCAGGACTTTGTCATCATTGCACGTAAAGGTGTCGAGGAACTTGATTACCATGAAGTGAAGAAAAATTTATTGCATGTTTTAAAACTTGCTAATTTATATCAGGAAGGTCTCAATAGTGAAAAGAAAGATTAAATTATTAGGATTAAGTAGTCTTACTTTAGGACTTTTGGCTGCTTGTGGGCGCAGCGAAGTAACCGCTTCATCAACCAATGGTTGGGAACAAATTGTTTACTTCTTTGCCAAAGCTATTCAGTGGCTTTCAATTAATGGTCGTATTGGTGTAGGGATTGTCCTATTTACCATTATCATTCGTGCTATCATGATGCCGCTTTACAACATGCAAATCAAATCTGGTCAAAAGATGCAAGATTTGCAGCCAGAGCTTAAAAAATTACAAGAAAAATATCCTGGCCGTGATACAGACAGCCGCATGAAATTAACTGAAGAAAGCCAAGCCTTATACAAAGAATATGGTGTTAATCCATATGCGACAATGCTTCCTTTGATTGTTCAATTGCCAATTTTGATGGCTTTGTATCAAGCATTGACGCGTGTTGCTTTCTTGAAAACAGGAACATTTTTATGGATTGAGTTATCACAACCGGATCCATACTACATCTTGCCTGTCTTAGCTGCTTTCTTTACTTTCCTTTCAACTTGGTTGAGTAATAAAGCTGCGCGTGAAAAAAATATTGCCATGACCATCATGACTTATGCGATGCCGATTATGATTTTCTTTATGGGGTTCAGATTGGCTTCAGGGGTTGTGCTTTATTGGACAGTATCATATGCATTCCAAGTGTTCCAAATTCTTTTATTGAACAATCCTTTTAAAATTATTGCAAAACGTAAGGAAGAGGAGAACGCTGAAAAAGAACGTGCGGCTAAAATTCGTCGTGCTAAGAAGAAAGCGCAAAAGAGAAGAAAGTAAGAGGATAAGAATATGGTAATATTCACAGGTCGGACTGTTGAAGATGCTATTGAAAAAGGTTTGAAAGAGTTAAATCTTTCACGTCTTAAAGCCCACATTAAAGTTGTTTCTCGTGAGAAAAAGGGTTTCTTTGGTTTTGGTAAGAAACCGGCTCAAGTAGATATTGAAGGGATTAACGAAGTAACTGCTCATCGAGCAAATCAAAAAGCTGTTAAAGGTGTGCCAGAAGAAGTTAATCAAAAAAATGAGCCAGTATCATCAAAATTTGAAGATACTATGGAGCTTCGAAAAGTTGCTAGCATCATTAAGAAAATGGAAGAGCGTGGCGAAGTCATTGATGACTCAGTCAAAGAAGATATCGTCATGCACAAGAAAAAAACACAAACCATTCTTGAAGAAGCTGGTCACACAGAAGTTCTAGAAGCACTTGGCAAAGTAAATGACGCTAAAGAAGTTGCTCAAGAGGCTAAAGAAGTTTCAGACACACCCAAACCTGTTAATACAGATCAAAGCTTTGAAGAATTTGTTGCTAGTGAATTTCCAGCTCAACGTGAATTGAGCAAAGATATTGAAAAAGCAACTGAAGAAGTTGCCGACTACGTTAAAAAAGTGATTTATGAGATGGATATTGAGGCAACTGTTGAGACAAGCCACAACCGTCGTCAAATCAACTTACAAATTGAAACACCAGAAGCAGGTCGAGTGATTGGTTATCACGGAAAAGTCTTGAAGTCACTTCAATTGCTTTCACAAAATTTCTTACATGACCGCTATTCAAAGAACTTCTCTGTTATCTTAAATGTTCATGATTACGTAGAACATCGTACAGAAACATTGATTGAATTCACACGTAAAGCTGCTAGTCGCGTACTTGAAACTGGTAAAGATTATGTTATGGATCCAATGAGTAATAGTGAACGAAAAATTGTTCATAAAACAATCACTGGTATCGAAGGTGTTGATAGTTATTCTGAAGGTAACGATCCAAATCGTTATGTGGTTGTCACACCTGTTCAATAAGAGGAAAAAGCCCGTTAGGGCTTTTTTATTTACCGCTTACCAATTATTTTTAACCGCTTACCGAAAAAGGCTTTATATCGAGCCTTTTTTTGATAAAATAATGTCAAAAGGGAGGGACGATTATGCTAATTAGAACAAAAAATCTAATCAAAACCTTCGGAGATAAAACAGTAATTGATCACTTAAATTTGGAAGTGGAAGAAGGGAAATTATTAGCCTATATCGGGACAAATGGTGCTGGGAAATCAACAACGATGAAGATGCTAACTGGTTTGTTAGAACCAACTTCAGGGGAGATTGAATTGGCACCAGATTTGAAGATTGGAATGGTTTTTCAAGATAGCGTTCTTGATGCTGAACTAAGTGTTTTGGATAATTTAAAGAGTCGACAAGCACTTTATCATCAAAAAGATAAAGTTTGGTTAGAAAAATTAATTCAATTAACAGGCTTGGATACTTTTCTTAATCAAGCTTATGGCACATTATCTGGAGGGCAACGACGTCGTGTCGATATTGTTCGTGCGCTTTTGAATAAACCTAACTTGTTATTTTTGGATGAGCCGACAACAGGGCTTGACATTCAGACACGTGAGGCTATTTGGGACTTATTACGTCGTTTGCAACGTGAAGAGAAGTTAACCATCTTTTTGACGACTCATTATCTTGAAGAAGCTGAAAATGCAGATATGGCTTATATTATTGACCAAGGGAAGGTTTTGGCTAAAGGCTCTGCTAAAGAATTAAAGGAAACATATTCAAAACCACATTTATTAATTGAAACAAATGATACGGCTGCTTTTTCAGATGTTGACTATAAGTGCTTGGAAGATGGTCGTTTGAAGATTATTGTTGAAGATTCTGCACAAGCTTTGGCCATTTTATCAGACAAGCGTGCAGTGATTAGTGATTTTGATTATGTTAAAGCAAATATCAATGATGTCTTTTTGAGCATTACGGGAAAGGAGATGGCGTAAGATGTGGGCAATGACAAAACGAAACTTAAAACTTTATTTTTCAAATAAGGCTAGTGTTTTTTTCTCATTACTTGGAGCTTTGATTGCTTTCATTCTTTATGTTGTTTTTTTACAAAAGAATATGCAAGATTCATTTACAGGAACACCGAATTTAGAAGAGCTTCTTGATAATTGGGTTCTGGGTGGTACGTTAGCCGTTACGAGTATTACAACAACTTGGACTGGGGTTACACGTCTGGTAGAAGATAAAGTAAGCCATAAATTAGAAGATTTCTTATTAACAGATATTTCTCGTTTGAAAATCTATCTTGGTTATTTGATTTCTTCTAGTGTGATTGGTTTTATCATGCAATTAATCATGTTGACTATCATGAAATTGTATTTCTACTGGCAAGATGATGTTAGTTTTGATCTCGATCATTTGCCACAAATTCTTCTGATTATGCTTATAAGTTCTATTATGGGTTCAGGAATTGCTTTGTTTGTTTTACAATTCATTAAAACTTTGTCAACAAGCGAAGCCTTGGCAACAATTGTCGGGACTGTTTCTGGTTTCCTTGTGGGAGTTTACATGCCAATCGGAGTTCTGCCTGATTTCGCTCAAAAAGTGGTTAAATTAACGCCTGCTGCCTATGTTGCTGCGGCTTATCGTCAGCTGTTGATTGCTAAGGATGCTGTCAATGAAGAATCAAAAGAATTTTTAGGAATTGGTTTGAAATTAAAAGAGCTAACGACTATCAACCAAGAAATTTTACTTATTAGTCTTGTCGCTTGTGGCTCTATTGTTCTTATAGCCATTAGTTTATACGTTAAAAGATTTGCGTTTATCAAAAATAAATAAGAAGGAGATGGCCTGTGCACTGCCAGTTTGAAGAGGATAATTGTTTACCAAAAGATGCTATTGAAGTTTTAGTACGAAGTGGAAAATACAATCAAGCTGTTCAAGATGTTTTGGATTATTTAGCAAAATTTGAGCAGGAAAAGACAGAAGTCTTACCAATTAAAACATCCATCAGGACGGAAGTTTTGCATGTGGCGGATTTAATCCTTGTGGATGTTGACGGAAGTTCCTTGGTTTTAGAGACGACCAATGGGAGACTTGTGACAAATGATCGTTTATACAAGTTTCGCGAGCGCCTAGCTAATCCAGATTTTGTGCAGGTCTCAAAACATGCCTTGATTAATATTAATCATTTAAAATCGTTAGAGAGTAGTTTTTCAGGAAATATGCTAGCTTTGCTGACAAATGATATTACGACAGATGTTAGTAGACGTTACCTGTCTAATGTCGAAAAAGCTTTGGGAATGTGAGGTGTGATTGATGAGATATCTTAAACGAGGCGTTGCGTATTTTTTAATTGGCATCGGATTTGGAAGTCTTATTTACTTATTTTACTTATGGCAATGTCATGTTGAGGCGCAAACTGTTCAACAGATAACCTATGTTGTCTTTATAAGTGGCTTGATTGGCTTGGTCAGTATGATTTTTGAAATTGAGGCCATCCCAATGATATGGGAAATCATTATTCACTTTTGTTTAGTTTATAGTTTGAATAGCTGGTTGAATATGCTCCTTGGGCTTACAAAATCATTTATTTGGTCATGGCAATTTTTAGGAGAATTTGTCTTAACGTATTTGATTATTTGGTTTGTGATTTATATTAGTTTTAATAATCGCGTAAAAAATATTAATCAGAAATTGAAAGAAAAACTAGATCAATAGATCATTAATAAAGTCTTTAGAAGTTTTCTAGAGACTTTTTAGTTGCTTTAAAATGCTAAAAACATGGTAGAAAAAAGTTTTTTCAAGTGTTATCATAATTGCGGTATCTTTTAGGGATAACCAAAAATAATTAAAAATAGCAATCAGTTAGGGATAGTCATGTAGAAAAGAGCAGGTTTCTGTTCTCTTTTTTTGGGAGTTTTAACAGACTATCCCTTTGTAAGGGAAAGGGGCAGTTGCTATGAAGGGGAAAATAAGAAAGGCTGCGGTGAGAACAACAGTCATCACATTTACATTGTTTAGTTTTGGAACTCATTTGACGGTTTTAGCAGATGAATCTGGAGAATCGTATACTTGGGATGATTTTTCGCAAGGAAAGCAAGTGGCAAATACTAAAGTGGGGACAGTAAACATCTACACTCAGCAAGATCTTGAAGATTATTTGGAAAGAACAGGTTGTGATTTATCTGGGGACGCCATTTGGTTTTATAATGCTGAGGACATTGTTTTTCCAAAGGGGACTTACTATGTTGATGGTGCTTATTTGGATTTTTATTTGCCGAGTGCGACGGGAAATATTGATTTTAATGGGTCAACATTACTAATTGGTGATGGTGCTGCGACCATGAGAGGTAATGGTGACCAATATCATCGCATGTTTTCTAACTTGACTATCTATGGAACAACAGGCTGTGATGAGAGTTATGCTTTTGGGAAAAGTAATATCAATCCATACACTGGGACAAGTAAAACAGGTGCTTGGGATGCTTATCTTTATCATGTGTCTAACATGAATTTTAGTCATTTAAAGCTTAATAATGCTCAAAACGTGGATGGGCATCTTTTCGATGTAATTGGTTCTAGTCACATCACTTTTGATGATATCAAAGCGCGTGGTTCAGCTCTATCAACATCACTCGGACAAGATTTACTTTACAACCTTTATCAGAGACGATCTCATTCCATTTTTTCTGAAGCTATTCAGCTTGATAGTGCTATTTTGGGTTCTTTAGGAACTGTTAACGGTGCTTATGACGGCTTTTTTGATGGTTCTCAATCATGGGGAAAAATCTGGGAAGGCGAGACATATGATAACTGTGCGAGTTCTGATGTTTCAATAACGCAATCAGAATTTACTTCCTACCATGGGCCAACTGGCTTATCCTTAATTCGAAAAATTGACCAAACTGTCCGTAAATATGGTGCGGGTCTCGGCAGTCATACGGTTGGTAAAACAGGCTATCATGGGATTGTTATCGATGATGTTTTAATGGAAGGAACGGTCTATGTCACAGCAACACCGAATACTGACTTAGCTCCTATTAAATTTTTGAATTCAGATTATTATCAGACTCATATTGATAAAGATTCTACGGTTAAGAAATCAGACTATATTGCAGGAGATATTGTTCGTCAGACGACAGATATCCAAGTCACAAATGTCCGTTATGTTAATACCAATACCTCAGGATTTTTAAATCCATCTGGTGAGGATACACCCAATTCTGTCTGGAGAGCATATTATGATGACGATGACAATCCTGATAATAATAAAGTAACTTCAGTAACCAATTGTGATACTAATGGTCACGAGATTTCAAGTATTGATGGCTATAGTGAGGTTGAACCAGTTATTAACCGCGATAATATAACCTATACCTTAATAGAAAGTCAGTTCGATCCTGCAAGTGGTCAGTTGATTAGAACTTATGAAGCTTCTTAAAGTGTAAATGAAACTTGAAAAGAAAGTCCTTGAAATTAAACAAAAGTATGGCTTGACAGTTAGACGTACTTATTATAAAATAATATGGTATGTTTAGTAACTGATCAAATATAGCCGGCTAAACGAATACGAAAATCTATTAGGAGGTATTCATCGTGAAACGTACTTATCAACCAAGTAAAATCCGTCGTCAACGTAAACACGGATTCCGTCACCGTATGTCAACTAAAAACGGACGTCGCGTGCTTGCTGCTCGTCGTCGTAAAGGACGTAAAGTTTTATCTGCTTAATGATAGACTATCCGCCAGTGCTCGAGTCTGGCGGCCTTTTTTTTATCAGAAAATGAAAGCGAATTCTTTTACTTATCTAACTGAAAATGATAGACTTTAGGTAATTTAAAGATAGGAGGACACTAATATGTCTGACGAAAAATACAAAGCTAAACTGGACCAAGTTAAGGGAAGTCTTAAGGAAGGGCTAGGTAAGGTAACTGGTGATAAAAAGGTAGAAATTGAAGGCTTGGTTGATAAAACACTGGCTAAAGGTAGGGAAATTGTTGATGATATCAAAGAAGGCTCTGAGGGGGCTGTTGATAGCATCAAGAAAGCATTAGATAAGAAAAAATAGTAATTAAACCACAGTTTCACGTTGAAATTGTGGTTTTTTATAAAATTTTTTTAAGATTTTATGAAAAAACGGCAAAAAATGTAGTATAATATATATGAAAGCGGTTTTATAAAAATACATGGGATAAAATAAAGGGAGGTTTTTGTCGATGAAGGAAATTAGCATTTATGTCAGAATTATTGATTTGATTTTGCTGGTTCTAGCATTTTTAGATAGTGGTGTGAAAAGTGTCTTGATTTTAGCTGCAGTTATTTTCTTTTTATCAGCATTAATGCAAGTCATTATGTCTTATAAACGAGTGAAGTTGAGTCACCACGTTTAAATGATGAGTTGTCTTTCTTTATTTTTAGGAAGTCTTCTTAGAGCTATTTTTTAGCAAAATGGTTCTGAGAAGACTTTTTTAATTTTCTGCCTTCAGGTCATAAATTTGATATTTTTTGTGAGAATATAATATATTATCTAAAATGAAAGCGCTATACTTATGACATAACGGTGTAAGGAGGGTTTTAAAGAGAAACATTTATCGTGTGACTAGCATTCTTTTCGGAATTATGAAAAAGAAAAATTGCCCCATTTTTGAAGTAACAGTTACTGAAAAGAAAAAGTGAATTTAACTACGATTGATTTGGCGTTTTCAATCGGTAGTAGAGGAGATTAGTTCCTTTTTCTAACAGAACTCCTTTTTAAAATGATTTAAATTGAGGTATTATTATGTGGAAAAAAGTTAGTTGTTTAATTGCTCTCTTATTGGCTTTCTTTGGGATTCAACAAAGTGTTGCTGCGCAAAGTACCTATCACTACAGTTCAGAACTAAATTACTATGATGGAAACACCATGGAACTTCGTAACGGTTCTAACGGTAGTATGTTTAACTGTAATTTTGTCCCTGAAAATGTCGGTTTTAATAACGGCTTGATGAGTCTTAAAATTGACAGTGATGGCCACGGTGGTTACACTGGAGGCGAATGGCGCAGTAAAGACCGTTTTGGATATGGTCTTTACCAAGTTAACATGAAACCTATTAAAAACCCTGGTGTTGTTTCATCTTTCTTCACTTATACTGGTCCAAGTGAAGGCAACCCATGGGATGAAATTGATATTGAATTCCTAGGAAAAGATACAACAAAAGTTCAATTCAACTACTTTACTAATGGTAGAGGTCAAAATGATGAACATGTGCATCTTCACAATTTAGGCTTTGATGCTTCTCAAGGTTTCCATACTTATGGCTTTGATTGGGAAGCAGATCATATTACTTGGTATGTTGATGGAAATGCTGTTTATACTGCTTATAACGATATTCCTAACACACCTGGTAAGATTATGATGAATGCATGGCCAGGAAAAAATGTTGATGCATGGCTAGCTCCATACAATGGTAAAACTCCTTTGTATGCAAACTATGACTGGATTAGCTACGATAAATTTAATTAAGCTAAACACCAATAATAACAATTTGTTTTTACTTAACTGATTAAAATTACACTCCCCAACAAATCGGTTAAACTCTCTCTTAACAAAAACTCTTTAAAATTCTTTCTTTTTAAAACGTTAAAGCTAAAAGGAGCTGAGATTATCTCAGTTCCTTTTGTGATGGCTTTCAGCTAGATTTTTCAAAGATAAGAAAAGCTGGTGGTTTATAAGTTTTTGTTCCAGTCATGTTGAGAAAATATACCCCATTATTAGCCTGTATTTGCTTTGTTAAGAAGGAAATAATAAAAACATTCGGTAGGATAAAATAAGCTTGTAGAGGCTCGATAATTGTCTATAAGCTGGTTGGCTTTTATAGAGAGTAAACCTTTGAGTTATTTTAAAATAGGCAGGGACTTCAGAGTGATGTGTCGTTATCTCTGGAGCTTAATCGTTATTGCATTTTGCGATTTTATAATATAAAAAAGCTGAGACATTGTGTCCCAGCTTTCAAGTTTTTTAAAGGGTAAGAGTGATTTGGTTGGTTTCTTGCAAGAGATCTTCAGGAAGGTAGGCTTGGTCAAGCTCTTGACCGTTGAGGACGAGTTTTGTAAAGCCTGTTTCTTTATGCTCTGGATTTTCCACAGTGATGTGAAGTTCTTTGCCGCGGAAAATCTTAGTCATGCTGAAGTTATCCCATTCTTTTGGAATAGCTGGTGAGAGCTTCAAACCGTTCAAATCAGGTCTGAGTCCAAGAATACCTTCGACACAACCGACCATAACAGTTGAAGCTGTACCTGTGAGCCAGTGAACATGTGAACGTCCAAAGTGTGGACTGGCAGGTCCTTCGGTAAATTGACCATAGCAGTAAGGTTCCAATTTGCGGATATCTGCGCGGTCATTTTGGGCAGCGGGAGCATTTTCCATAAAGTAAGTGAAGGCACGTTGTCCTTGTCCACGAAGGGCTTCTGCTAGAATGAGCCATCCTTGTGATTGTGAGAAGATACCAGAATTTTCCTTTGTGCCTTGGTTATAGATAACTGCAAGGGCACCATCAAAGGCATGAGCGTGATAAGGTGGATTCATAAGAATAGCACCGTAGTCAGTGTTGAGTTGTTCATAAACGTTGTCCATGGCAAGCTCAGCTTGTTCTTGGTTGGCAAATCCACTGATAACAGCCCAACTTTGTGGGTTTAACCACATATTGGCTTCTGGGTCATCGGCAGCACCGATACGTTCACCTGCCTCGGTAAATCCACGAATAAAGCGGTCATTATCCCAGCAAAGATCTTGGATTTTTTGTCCCATTTTCTCTTGTTCAGAATCAAGGAATTCAAGGTAGTTAGTATCATTTTTAGCTTCGGCAAATTCTCTCAAAACGCTAAGAGCATAATAGAATTGCAAGGCAACGAATGATGATTCACCATTTGCTCCTAGGCGGAGGCAGTCATTCCAGTCAGCGTAAAGACCAGCCGGCATGCCGTGTGGGCCAAGGTGATCAAGAGAGAACTGAACAGCCCCTTTTAAGTGTTCATAAACACTTGCTTCACCTTTGTTTGCAAATGGAATCACTTCATCAAGGAATCTAAGGTTACCTGTTTCAGAAATGTATTTATAAACTGTTGGGAAGAGCCAGAGGGCATCGTCAGCACGATAAGCAGGGTGACCTGTTTCTTGAACGTAAGAGGCATCATCTGGTGTGTCTTCATGGCCTGGATTGTGAGTGAATTTGACAAGAGGAAGTCCACCACCATTGTCGACTTGAGCTGAGAGCATGAATCGAATCTTTTCAGCTGCCATTTCTGGTTTTAAGTGGATAATCCCTTGGATATCTTGGACAGTATCACGATAGCCGTAACCGTTACGAAGGCCGCAGTAGATGAATGATGCTGCGCGTGACCAGATAAAGGTCATATAACAGTTGTAAGCATTCCAAGTGTTAAGCATTGTGTTAAATTCTGGGCTAGGTGTGTTGACTTGAAGGTTAGTTAAGCGACCTTCCCATTCTTTACGAAGTTCTTGAATTTCTGCTTCAACTGTTTTAGCTGGATTAGCATAATTAGCGATGATGTCAGCCGCTTCTTGTGATGATTTTTCACCAAGAAGAAAGACAAGTGTTTTACTTTCTTGAGGTTCAAGTGTGACTTTACTTGAAAGAGCACCACAGGCATTTTCGTTGTAGCTTGTTTGATTTCCGAGGTCTCCTGATGCGACTCCAGCAGGTTTGTCGTAACCGTTATATTGACCTAAAAAGCCTTTTTTATCTCCACAGAATGAGCTAACGCTAGCACCGCCAAGCCCAAAGAAACGTTCAGTAACGTTTTTTTCATCAACTTGTTCGCTATCATCAAGTGTATCTAAGTTTCCGTGAATTTGTTGGATAATGCGGTTATCTTGGAAGAGTGTGCGTGTGATGAAAAGAGAATATTGAAGGTTAACTTGGTCTTGTTCATAGTTACTATGGTTAGTGAATTCAGCGTAACCAGTTAATGTTAGGTGACGAGTTTGTTCAGAACGGTTAGTCACTGTAATTGCCCAAACTTCATAGCTCTTATTTTTTGGAACATAATAGCTTGCTTGAGAATGAATACCAGCATAATCGGCAATCATTTTAGTATAACCCATACCATGGTGACATTCGCTGTGGTAATCTTTTAAATCTTTTCCAACAGGTTGCCATGATGCAGACCAGAAGTCTTTAGTGTCATCATCACGTAGGTAAATATAGCGACCAGGTTGGTCAAAGTTGTTGAAAACGTAACGAAGAATACGACCATTAGCACCAGATTTGGCAAAGCTATAACCTCCAGCATTGTTGGAGATGATAGCTCCGTATTCAGGTGACCCAAGGTAGTTTACCCATGGATTAGGAGTATTGGGATGGTCGATAACATATTCGCGATTGGTATCGTCAAAGTATCCGTATTTCATAGGATTTCCTTTCATTTCCTTAGTCTAATGTAATGACAATTTCATGAACGTCATCGCTAAGTTTAGCGAGGTCAGATTTTGTGATGAAGGCAAAAGCATCATCGGTAACGTCGATTTCTTTATTATCACAAGTAGCTTTTTTAATAATGTATTTTCCAAAGTCTTTTTGATTTGGATTATCGTAGTGAATTTGGAAAGTCTTATCAGCAAATTGTGTTGTAATGCTTGCGCGACCTTTTTCATCAAATTGCTCTGCAAGAAGTTTAGGATAAAGGATAAGGTCACCGGCTTTTCCGTGAACACCAAAGGCTTCAGTAACCATTGTCAACATGTACCAGCTTGCAGCACCTGTTAAGTAGTGGTAAACTCCACGACCGTCAGCACGGAAGTATTCAGGGATACCCGGATAGATACGGCTAGTTTCAAAGTTCAATGCTGTATCAGAGAGTGTTTTAAGGGCTTTCCAACCTTCTTTAGCAAATCCACGACGGTAAAGTGCGTTAGCGTACATAACGGTCATGTGAGAGAAGACAGCACCATTTTCTTTTTCACCGTAAGCAAAACCAAACATACGTCCAAGGTCTGTTTTGATTTCTTTGAAATCTGTATTGAGACGGTAGCCACCGATTTCAGGACGGTAGAGGTAGTGGTCTGCGCTAGCGGTGATTTTACGGATTTGTTCATCTGTAGCGACATAGTTCATGATAGGGAAGACTTGTCCAGTCAACATCATATGCATACGGTCATTATAGAAGCCGTCAGTTGGTTTGCTGCTGTTGTCATAGTAGCTGTTGTAGCATCCTTCTTGGTCGTTGAAGTCAAGCCATTCTTGTTTTTGAAGGTGTTGACGTAACCAAGCGGCTTTTTGAATAAGGTTAAGAGCAAGTTCAGAAAGAGAAATTCTGATTTTACGTCCTTTAACGTTGTGACGACATTGATTTGTATAGGCTTCAAGAATTTGGTGTTTGCGTTCGATGTTATCGTAGATATCTGAATCTTTCTTAAGCAAAAGTCCAATTTCTTCAAGAATTTCAATAGAATCTGTGTTAGTTTGACTTTCTAATAGGCGAATCAAGTTGGCAAGATCCATTAAGTTACCAGAATAAGCTGCGGTAAAGGCAACACTTTCACCGTTTTCATCAGCCATATCAAGAGCATCGTTCCAGTCAGCTCCGCGGAGACGATAAATATTATGTTTACCAACTTCGTAGAATCCTGTCAAATGTTGAATCAACAAGTGTTCGAGGATACTACCAGTGTAAATGGCATCGTCAGCTGTACGTTGTTGGTTACCGTAAGCATCGTTCCAGTCTTGATCGATTTCAGTTCCACGTTTAACGTGTGGATCTTTGAAGTATGAGACTTCTTTAGTCAAAATATCGATATCACCAGTTTGGTCGATATAGAGTTTAGTTGTCATCAAAGGCCAAAGAGCATGGTCCATCCAAACACGAGTGATACCATTACGGTCAGCTAGGAAGTTTCCGTCACCATCACCAATGATTGTAGCATTGGTCCCATCTAGACGGACACCTTTGTAGTTATTAACAATCATGTCACCAACAGTTTTTGGTTCCATTAGTAATAGTGACAAGCAATCTTGCCATAGGTCACGCCATCCGCGTCCACCACGTCCATAGTCATGGTGTGGAAGGAATGAACAACCAAAGAGGCGACGAAGGAATGGTTGGAAACATACCCATTTCATGTAGCTATCAAAGTCACTGTCACCTGTCTTGAAGTCAACACCGACTTTTTCTTGCCAGTAATCTTTAGTTTCTTCCAATGTTTTATCAACAGTAGCTAGATTTTTGTATTTATTAGCGACGGCTTGGATGTTTTCAGTTTTATCATTAATCCCCATTAATAGGATAAAAGTTTTACTTTGGCCTGCTGCTAGGGTAAAGCTTTCAAATTTGAAAGCTCCCATAGCTTCACGGCCATCAATACGAGTGTCGCTAGTAACGCCAGCTGTTTCTTTGTACACGGCAGCAGGATGAGTAAATGTTCCACCTTCTCCGATGAACATTTCTACAGTTGGATAGAAAGTTTCAGGGGTTTTTTGGGCATCATCAAAACCAAGTACATAATAAATTTGATGATTAAGCTGGTGACCACGTTCGTCAAATGAGTTCGTCAAATGACATTGTAGGGCAAACGAGAACGCCATCTTCAGTTGTTGAAATACGGTGAAGCATTGAAGTAACGTTTCGGTGATCACGGATATTATCAGCACTGCGTCCGAAAATTGGAATGGCACCAAAAGCAGTTAAGTTTTGATCTTTATCAGATAAGTTTTCAAGTGTCACACGCATGATTTCGACATTTTCATCACGTGGGACAAAAGAAGTAATAGTAGATTTTAATGGTAAGTTAGCGGCTTTACGTTCAACAGTATGCCACATAAAACCAGCTTTAACTGTATTTTCTTCTTCTTGATTTGAGAAGCGGAGAGCTTCTTGCTGAGCAGAAGCTCCTGTTGCAGAATAAACATTTCCTTGATCATCGCGAACCCAGAAATTACGAGTTGAACGATTGTTGTGGAGGTTATCCACACTGACAGGTTCTAATAGGAAAGTTTCTTGATTAATCTTTGAATCACCACCTAAGTTAGGAGTGACAGCACTTTTTAGTCCAACTTCTGATGCAAGTGGAAAGTACAAAGAACTAATATTTTCTGCTTGGGAAAGTTTGAAATCTCCCTTGTTGTTAGTAAATGTTAATGGCTTCATAGTTATCTCCTTTATCTTCTGCCACATATTTTAGTCGAAATTGAATTTTGAGAAAACAAAAAAGAAGAGAAAAATATCATAATTATGATATTAACTGAAGAAGTGTCATTTTTTGTACATAAACTCTTTTATTAGGGAATTACAGTGTTTAAAGTTAGAAAAACGGCTAAAACCATTGATATAAAAGGAATTTCACTGTTTTTATTGAAAAGGTTTACCTATCAAAAAGATTAGAAAAACATAATTTTTTATAAAACTTTTTTCAAACATGGTCATAAAAATGACATTTTTTAAAATATTATAATATAACACTCCTGTTAATCGAGGTATAATGCAGTTACAAAAAACATGAGGGGAAACCTCAAAAAGGAGAAGGATTATGAACAAAAAAGTAAGCGCTTTTATAGCGATTGCTCTTGCAGCAGGGACAATGGTTGGTTGCTCTTCTAAATCAAGCACATCAGCTTCAGGTGCAGAAGGCAAAGTTATCAACATCTACTCTTGGAATGATGAATTCCGTCAACGTGTAGAAGCTGTTTATCCAGAAGTTAAATCAACTTCTAAAGATGGAACAGTTACTAAACTAAAAGACGGTAGTGAAATCCACTGGATTATCAATCCAAACCAAGATGGTGTTTACCAACAAAAATTGGATGAAGCGCTTGAAAAACAAGACTCAGCTTCTGCTGATGATAAAGTCGATATTTTCCTATCAGAAACTGACTACGTTTCAAAATACACTTCTAAAAAAGCAAACGTTGCGATGCCTTTGAAAGATTTGGGAATCAATCCTAAGAAAGATTTGGCTGACCAATATGATTTCACTAAAGAAACAGCTTCTGATGAAGATGGTGTTCAACGCGGTTCAACTTGGCAAACATGTCCAGGTGTTCTAATCTATCGTCGTGATATTGCAAAAGATGTCTTTGGTACTGATGACCCAACAGCAGTTGGTGAAAAAGTTAAAGACTGGGATACTATGAAAGCAACATCACAAGAACTTCTTAATAAAGGTTACTACACATTTGCATCATATGCTGATACATTCCGTTTGTACGGTAACAGTATTTCTAAACCTTGGGTTGAAAAAGGTTCAACAACTGTACGTGTAGACCCTCAAATCATGAACTGGGTTAAAGATTCTAAAGAATGGCTTGACGCTGGTTACTTCAATAAAACAGTTAAAGGTCAATGGACAGATGACTGGAACAAAGCTATGGGTTCACAATCTAAAGTCTTTGCATTCTTGTTCCCAGCTTGGGGTATTGACTTTACTTTGAAATCTAACTGGGATGGTGCTGATGGAGAATGGGCAGTTACTAATCCACCACAAGAATATAACTGGGGTGGTTCATACATCCACGGTGCCGAAGGTACTGATAATCCTAAACATGTTAAAGAAATCATCAAAGCTTTGACAGCTGATAAAGATAACCTCTTGAAGATTTCTAAAGATTACCAAGACTTCACAAATACTAAATCTGGTATGGAAGCAGCAGCTAAAGATGATAGCTTCAAATCAGACTTCCTTGGTGGTGAAAATGCTTATTCTTACTATGCACCAGTTGCAGAAAATATCAAGATTGCACCATTGTCATCATATGACCAAGGTTGTGTTGAATTGATTCAAAATGCCTTTAATGATTACCTACAAGGTAAAGTAAGCTATAACAAAGCTAAATCAAACTTTGAAACAGCCATTAAAGAACGTTATCCAGAAATTACAGATGTTAAATGGCCAGACTAAATAGCTTAAAGAGTTTGGGTCGATTGTCCTAGACTTAAATGCTATTAGTTTAGAGGATTGAGTCGTTTAATAGAGGGTTTTAGAATTTTGGTAGACCTTGCGGGGGCGAGTTAGAAAATCGATTCCAGATGGAAGGTGTTCTGACTTGCTCCCCGTATTTTGGAGGAGTGATAAAGATGAAAAAAAGACGTAAGCGTATAGATTATGGGAAATGGGGATATATTTTCATCCTTCCCTTCTTCCTAATTTTCTTCATTTTCTCTTTTATACCTTTGGTAGATACCATTCGGTATAGTTTCTTTGAATATTATCGTTCAGGGATGACAGAAATTGGCCCTAACTTTGTTGGGTTAAAAAATTACGTGAGCTTACTGCATTCAGATATGTTGAAATATGCGGCAAATACAATGATTATGTGGTTGATTGGTTTTATTCCACAGATTGTCATTGCTTTGCTACTTGCTAACTGGTTTGTTGATGCACGACTAAAAATTCGTGGACGACAATTCTTTAAAGTTGTCATTTATTTGCCAAACTTGATCATGGCCTCAGCATTTGCCATGTTATTCTTCACACTCTTTTCAACAAATGGTCCTATCAATTCTATCTTGGAATCACTTGGTTGGATTAAAGAACCAATTGATTTTATGGGATCAGCTCTAGGAACTCGTTCATTGGTTGGTGTGATGAACTTCTTGATGTGGTTCGGTAATACAACAATCATGTTGATGGCAGCTATCATGGGGATTAGCCCAGATATCTTTGAAGCTGCTGAAATTGATGGTTGTAACAGTCGTCAACGTTTCTTCTATATCACTTTGCCAATGATTCGACCAATTTTAGCTTATACATTGATTACTTCAATTATCGGTGGTTTGCAAATGTTCGACGTTCCTCAAATCTTGACAAATGGACAAGGTTCACCAGACCGTACGTCAACTACTTTGATTATGTTCTTGAATAATCATTTGAAGAGCAAGAACTACGGTATGGCGGGTGCACTATCAGTTTACCTCTTTGTGGTTAGTGCTATTCTTTGTTGGTTCGTTTACCGTATGACTAACAATGAAATTAAAATGACCAAACACCAATTGAAACACAAAGGTAGAAAGGCGAAATAATGTCAACAAAAGCAAAAAACAGATTACGTGTTATTGTGGCACATTTTGTATTAATTACCTTATCATTCATGTGCCTATTCTTCTTTTATATCTTGATTATCAATGCGACACACTCACATGCTGAGTTGCAAAAAGGCTTTTCAGCACTACCAGGTGCTTCATTATTTGATAATCTGAGTAAGGTAGCTAATGATGGTAGCTTCCCAATGTTTCATGGGATTTTGAATAGCTTGATTATTTCAGGTTTGACAGCTGCTATCTGTACTTACTTCTCAGCATTAACTGCTTATGGTTTATATGTTTATGATTTTAAATTGAAGAAAGTTGCCTTTACTTTCATTTTGGCGATTTTGGTTATGCCAACACAAGTTACTTCAATGGGTTTCTTGCGTTTAATCACTAACATGGGAATGTACGATAGTTGGCTTCCATTGATTATTCCATCAGTAGCTTCACCAGCGGTCTTCTATTTCATGTATAGCTACTTGGAATCATCATTACCAATTTCATTGGTAGAAGCTGCACGTATTGATGGTTCAAATGAATTTAGAACATTTAACACGATTGTCCTTCCAATTATGAAACCGGCTATTGCGGTTCAAGCAATCTTTACCTTTGTTGGTTCTTGGAATAACTACTTCATTCCAGCCTTGGTTATTCAAACAAAGAGCAAGATGACCGTACCAATTTTGATTGCAACATTACGTGGTGCAGACTATATGAACTTTGATATGGGTAAAATCTACACTATGATTTTAGTTGCTATCGTCCCAATTATTATTGTTTATCTTTTCCTTTCAAAATACATCATTGCAGGTGTTACACTCGGTGGTGTTAAGGAATAATTTATAAGAGAAAAAAGGAGATTTCATGTCTAAGAAAGATGTAGTAAAGTACATTTGCTACGCAACTGCTTTGTGCAGTTTAAATGTTGGAGTTAATTTTGTATCAGCTGATGAGGTAAATAATGTTGCATCAACAGATAATGCAGCACTTGTGACAAATGCTCAAACGACTAATACAGAAGAAAATGTCAGTGAAGCAGGCAATCAAGCTATTGCCCAAGTCCCTAATCAAACCTCAGAATCAAATGCAGTTTCTTCTGATGAAGCAGGTGACACTAATCAAACAGTACTAGCTTCTAATGAACAAGCGCAGACTAATGTTCAATCAACTGACAATCAAGAGCAAACTGATTCTCAGTTAACTGCTACAGAAAATACTGATTCAGATTCTGAAGATACAACAGAAGCACCTGAACAAGTTCTTCACACAGGTGATTATCGTGTAGATTTTGATAACTATGACGATACTACAATGGAACGTTCTGACTGGTTCAATGGTGATCCATTTGATTGTCGCTGGGTTCCAGATAATACGGTTGTTAAAGATGGCACATTGACATTGACAATTGACCGTAACAACACACGTGCTTACAGTTATAATGCTGCTGAATGGCGTACGCGTGAATTCTTTGGTTATGGTATGTATTCTGTTCGTATGCAACCAATTAGTAATCCAGGCGTTGTATCATCATTCTTTACTTACACTGGTCCAAGTGACAACAATCCTTGGGATGAAATCGATATTGAATTTCTCGGAAAAGACACAACAAAAGTTCAATTCAACTACTACACTAGCGGTGTGGGTGGGCATGAATACCTTTATGATTTAGGATTTGATGCTTCACAAGCCTATCACGTTTATGGTTTTGATTGGCAAGCTGATCACATCACTTGGTATGTTGATGGTGTTGCGGTTTACACAGCGACTGAAAATCTCCCAGTTACACCAGGTAAAATCATGATGAATGCTTGGCCAGGAATTGGTGTTGATGATTGGTTAGCACCATATGATGGTCAAACACCACTTGTTGCTTATTATGATTGGATTTCTTACAACGGCAATAAAGTAGAAGTTGAAAATCCAGCGGTTGAGGCATATCAAAAAGCAAAAGCTGCGGCAGCTGATTTGGCAGCTTCAACAGCCTCTGCAACATCAACAATTTCATCAACACAAGTAACAACAAATCAAGCAGCAGTCACACAATCTGTATCAACAGCTAGTCTTGCTAAAAATTCATTCCTAGCTTTGCCAGAAACTGGTCAACGTCCAAGCAAATTGTTGACAATTTCTGGTGTCTTGGTAGCCTTCCTTGGCTTCTTAGCACTTCCTTTTAAAAAAGGTAAATTATAATATCAAGAAAGTATGAGTGTTAAAAACATGAAGATAAATCAAGAAGCACATTTTAAGACAACTTTTGAAACTTATGATGCGTCTTATATGGAATTACGAACAGGTGCAAATGGTGATATGTTTGATTGCATTTGGCAACCTGATAATGTTAATTTTGAAGGTGATGGTCTTAGTTTAAAGATTGATCGTGATGCTGCTGGTTATACTGGTGGTGAATGGCGAACAAGAGAATATTTCCATTATGGTTTTTATCAAGTTCGTATGAAAGCTATTAAGAACACTGGTGTGGTGACATCGTTTTTCACCTACACAGGTCCAACTGATGGTACAAAATGGGATGAAATTGACATTGAATTTCTTGGCAAAGATACAACAAAAGTTCAATTTAACTATTTTACTGATGGTGTTGGTAATCATGAATATCTTTATGATTTAGGATTTGATGCTTCAGAAGAATGGCACACTTATGGTTTTGAATGGCGTGAAGACCATATTACTTGGTATGTTGATGGAAAAGCGGTTCATACAGTGACTGAAAATCTTCCAAGTACGCCTGGAAAAATCATGATGAACGTTTGGCCAGGAGTTGGTGTTGATGATTGGCTAGATCATTATGATGGAAAGACACCTTTGTACGGTTACTATGATTGGATTAGCTATGATAAAGAATCTTAAAGAAGCTAATATTCAAAACTGGTAATCTTCTTTGTAGGAATAGAAATAAAATCTCCATTGGAGATTTTATTTATTTCATTGCACTTGATTTTTATCAAAAGTACAGAAATGTGGTAAAATGATAAGAAAATAGTAATCGTTTACAAGAAGGAGATTGGGATGAATTATAAGGATGAGTGGAGACTTTTAGCCATTAGTGATAATTTGGATGATGTGGAGCATCGTCCTTTGACGGAAGAGTTCTTATTTTATCAAGCAGTTGCAACAGGTGATGTTGAGGCAGTTCGTAAAAATTGTGAACAAGAGCGTTTTGTGTCAGAAGATGGTGTGGGAACTCTTTCACGTAATCCAATTACGAATTTGAAATATCATTTTGTCATTACAACTGCAATGATTACACGCATGTGTGGTCAAAATGGTATGGAATTGGAACAAGCGTTTAGACTTAGTGACTTTTATATTCAAAAACTTGATGATCTTCACACTGTTCAAGAAGTTCAAAATCTACATGATGAAATGGTTATTGATTACACTGAACGTATGCGACGTGAAATTCAAAAAGATGTCATTTCAAAACACGTATCAGATTGTAAAGATTATATTTATTGTCATGTTAAAGAACGTATTACAGTGGAACAATTGGCAACTGAATTTGGTATCTCAGCAAGCTATCTTTCACGTTTATTTAAGAAAGAAGTCGGTGTTTCTGTTAGCACCTATGTGAAAAATAAGAAAATTGAAGTTGCAAAAGATTTGCTGAAATTTAGTGATTATTCAATGATTGAAATTGCCAATCATTTATCATTTTCATCTCAAAGTCACTTTATTCAACAATTTAAGGAAGTTGTCGGAATCACTCCTAAAAAATATCGTGACACACATCATAACGTCAAGTGGAATGAAAAAATTTGGTCAGAAGGTAGCAAAGCTAGTAAATCTTCTGAAGCCATGTAATAATTGATTGAATTATAAAGCCTGAGAAATTGTCTCAGGCTTTTTTGGTTTTTTCGCTTAACTTACAGCTTTGTAAGGACATTTGGAGAGATTAAGTATAAACTAGGAATAAAGAAAACTGCCACATTTTTGCCTTAAAATTTCATCAATTTACACGGACTTTTAGGGCTAAGCTTACTTATAATGGTTTGGTATAAGTCCCTGTGAGAAATAGATTTAATCAGGCAATCTTAAAAAATAAAGAAAATTTCAAGGTTAATTCAATTTTGGCGTTTTATACTAGATTTTGAGTAAAAGGGGAGGAGAGACAGTTGAGAATTTTAGTGGTCGAGGATGAGCAGGGAATTGCGGAAGCTATTCAAGCCATTCTTGAAAATCATCGTTATGAAGTTGATTTGGTTTTTGATGGTGAGTCTGCACTAGATTATATTTTAACGGGACTTTATGATTTAATTCTTTTGGATATTATGTTGCCAAAACTTGATGGTGTCAGTGTTTTGAAGCGCGTGCGCCAAATGGGAATGGAAGTTCCAATCATTTTTTTGACAGCCAAATCTCAATTAGAAGATCGAGTCTTGGGGCTTGATTTAGGGGCTGATGATTACATGACAAAGCCATTTGAAGCAGAAGAGTTGTTAGCACGTATTCGATTACGAACACGCCAATCATCGATTACTCAGGTGAATCATCTCAAGTTTGGAAATTTGATACTAAATCAGGATACTAGAGAGTTAACGGTAGCAGAACGTGATGTTAAGCTTTCTAATAAAGAGTTTCTTTTGATGGAAACTTTCATGCGTAATCCACAGAAAATCATTCCCAAAAACCAGTTAATTTTAAAGGTTTGGGGACCTTTGGATGAGTCAGATTATAATCAGCTGGAAGTCTTTATCTCCTTTTTACGTAAAAAACTTCGGTTTTTGGCAGCAAGTGCCGCTATTAAAACAACCAAAGGTGTTGGATATTCGCTAGAAGATGGAGAGAAAGAAGGCTCATCATGAAGAATCTTCGGCTAAAATTTGTCTTGATTACCATGTCCATGTTAACGGCTATGGTTTTGATTTTATTGGTTATTAGCGACCGTTACGATAGGTATTGGGATGAATATGATACTTATCGAATTGTTAAATTGGTGGCTAGCAATGGCTATGTTAAGGAGAATACTGATGAAGCTATCGCTTTTACAACCATTGATGAGGATAATAAGATAAACGTTCAAGTTAACAATACTTTCTTAACTAATAAAGAGGTTAAAGAAGTTAGTCGGGACTTGTTGGATAGAGGTAAAAAGAGTTGGAAATGGCATGATTACATCTATTCTTTGAAAGAAACGAAAGATGGAACTTGGCAAGTTGTTTTTATTGATTTTTCGAGTTATTCAGCTTCCTATGCTCAGATTTTTCTTATCACTGTTTATGTCATTTTTGGGCTTCTTTTGCTCACGGGAGTTAGTATTTATTTGTCACGGTTTATTGTTCAGCCGGCTCAAGATGCCATTGATCGTGAGAAACGATTTGTTTCAGATGCAAGTCATGAATTGAAGACACCAATTGCTTCGATTCGTGCTAATGCTCAGGTTTTGCAAAGCCAAATTGAGCCGAATCGTTACTTGAATCATATTCTTTCTGAAACAAAACGAATGGAACATTTGATTCAAGAGCTTCTTGGCTTATCTAAACTTGATAAAGATGGCAGAGCTCATTTTGATAAAGTTAATCTTTCAAGCATTTGCCAAGAAATGATTCTGAGTTACGAAAGTTTAGCCTATGAAGAAGGTAAGTTAATCGAAGATAATATCTCAGAAAATATCGAAGTTCTTGGAAAAGAATCTCAGTTGAAGCAATTGATTACCATCCTTTTGGATAATGCTATTAAGCATTCTTTGGACAAGGGAAAGATTAAGGTCGATTTGCTGCAAGAAAAGAAAACGGCTATTTTACGAGTGTCAAATCCTAGCCAAGTCTACCCAGATGATGTGTTAAATAATCTTTTTGAACGTTTCTATCAGGCTGAAGATTCTCGTAACAGTAGTTCAAGTTTTGGTTTAGGATTAGCGATTGCCAAAGCAATTGTGGAAAAACATAAAGGTAGTATCAAAGTTTGGCAAGCTGACGGTAATTTAACGTTTGAGGTGCAACTACCAATTAAATAAGGAGTTTCAATGAAAGATAGTACTCGATTTCTATTAAAAACCTTGTTTTATTTTGTGATTTTTATGGTTTTAATTTATTTTTTCAGTTATCTTGGTCGTGGTCAAGGTAATTTCATCTACAATGAGTTTTAGAAAGGTAAACTGTTCATGTTACACGATATGATTGAGAGAATTGAGCATTTTGCTCAAACGCAGGGCGATTTTCCAGTCTACAATGTCTTAGGAGAAGTTCATACTTACCGTGACTTGAAGGAAAATTCAGATTCTCTAGCAGCTTATATTGATTTTTTGAAGCTAGAAGAAAAATCTCCTGTTCTTGTTTTTGGAGGACAAGAGTATGATATGTTAGCTACTTTTGTAGCGTTGACAAAATCTGGACATGCTTATATTCCAGTTGACCAACATTCAGCTCTTGAGCGTATTGAAGCTATTTTAGAAGTAGCTGAGCCAAGCTTGATTATTGCAGTAGGTGATTTTCCTTTGGAAATAACGAATATTCCAATGATTAAGCTTGACCAATTACAGACGATTTTCGCTCAAAAAACGGACTATCAATTGACTCACCCTGTCAAAGGTGATGATAATTATTACATCATCTTTACATCTGGGACAACTGGTAAACCAAAAGGGGTTCAAATTTCCCATGATAACCTTCTTAGCTTTACCAATTGGATGATTTCGGACAAAGAGTTTTCAGTACCAGAACGTCCACAAATGTTGGCACAACCACCATATTCGTTTGACTTGTCAGTCATGTATTGGGCACCAACTTTAGCACTTGGTGGGACACTCTTTGCTCTTCCGAAAGAATTAACAACTGACTTCAAGCGACTCTTTACAACCATTAATAAATTGCCGATTGAGGTTTGGACATCAACACCATCATTTGCTGATATGGCCATGTTGTCAACTGATTTTAATCAAGAAACATTGCCAAACTTGACGCATTTTTATTTCGACGGTGAAGAGTTGACGGTGAAAACAGCTCAAAAATTACGTAGCCGTTTCCCTAAAGCACGCATTGTTAATGCTTATGGACCAACGGAAGCTACAGTTGCGCTTTCTGCGGTAGCTATCACAGATGAGATGTTGGAAACATGTAAACGTCTGCCGATTGGTTATACTAAGGCTGATTCTCCAACCTTTGTCATTGATGAAAATGGCAAAGCTCTCCCGAATGGTGAACAAGGTGAAATTATCGTGTCTGGTCCAGCGGTCTCAAAAGGCTATCTCAATAACCCAGAACGTACTCAAGCTGCTTTCTTTGAATTTGAAGGATTACCTGCCTATCACACAGGTGACTTGGGAGTGATGACTGATGAGGGACTCTTACTATACGGTGGACGTATGGATTTCCAAATCAAATTTAATGGTTACCGTATTGAGCTTGAAGAAGTTTCACAAAATCTTAATAAATCAGAATACATCAAGTCTGCTGTTGCTGTTCCACGCTACAACAAAGACCATAAGGTCCAAAATTTGTTGGCTTATGTGGTGTTGAAAGAAGGAGTTGCGGAGCAATTTGAACGTCAATTGGATATCACTAAGACTATCAAAGAAGATTTGAAAGATATCATGATGGATTATATGATGCCTTCAAAATTCCTTTACCGTGAAAGCCTACCGTTGACACCAAATGGCAAAATTGATATCAAGGGCTTGATGAACGAGGTAAATAGTCGATGATTGAGTTTCTCCATCAATTGCCGCATTTAGAAGCTTACGGAAATCCGCAATATTTTCTTTATCTGATTGTGGCAGTTTTACCTATCTTTATCGGACTTTTTTTCAAAAAAAGATTTCCTGTTTATGAAGCTTTGGTTAGCCTGGCTTTTATCATTTTAATGTTGACAGGGAAAAATCTTTATCAAATAACTTCTCTGTTAGCTTATGTTATCTGGCAAGTATTTCTTGTTTTTGTTTACAAAACTTACCGAAAAAATCATAATAACAAATGGATTTTTTACCTTAGTGTTTTTCTAGCTATTTTACCTTTGGCTTGGACTAAGGTTACCCCATTAATGACTATCGATAATCATCAATCGCTCTTTGGATTTTTAGGGATTTCCTATCTAACTTTCCGTGCGGTTGGGACGATTATGGAAATGCGTGATGGTGTCTTAAAAGAGTTTAGTTTATGGCAATTTTTGCGTTTTCTTCTCTTTATGCCAACTTTTTCAAGTGGTCCGATTGATCGTTTTAACCGCTTTGATGAAGACTATGAGAACATTCCTGAAAAAGATGAACTGCTTGATATGCTTGAAGAGAGTGTTCGTTATTTGATGCTTGGTTTTCTTTATAAGTTTATCTTGGCATACATCTTTGGAACGCTTATTATGTCGCCGTTAAAAGAAGAAGCACTAGAAATGGGCGGTGTCTTTAACATCGCAACTTTGGGTGTGATGTACGCCTATGGTTTTGATTTGTTCTTTGATTTTGCGGGATACAGCATGTTTGCGCTAGCTATTTCAAATCTTATGGGGATTAAAAGTCCAGTTAACTTTAATCAGCCATTTAAATCACGTGATTTGAAGGAATTTTGGAATCGTTGGCACATGAGCTTGTCATTTTGGTTCCGTGACTTTGTCTTTATGCGCTTGGTTAAAGTACTCGTTAAACACAAAGTCTTTAAAAACCGTAATGTGACCTCAAGTGTTGCTTATATTATTAACATGTTAATTATGGGATTCTGGCATGGTTTAACGTGGTATTATATTGCTTACGGTTTATTCCATGGAGTTGGTCTGGTGATTAACGATGCTTGGGTTCGTAAGAAGAAAAAAATTAATCGTGAACGTAAAAAACAAGGCTTATCGCCATTACCTGATAATAAATGGACACAAGGTCTTGGTATTTTCATCACATTTAACGTTGTGATGTTGTCGTTCTTACTATTTTCAGGGTTCTTGGATCAATTATGGTTCCCTCAACCACCTGCAAAATAAAAATTCAATATAAAGGAGTTTAGCAAATGGATATTAAATCAGAAGTATTAGCAATTATTGATGATCTTTTTATGGAAGACGTTTCAGACATGATGGATGAAGATTTGTTTGATGCAGGCGTCCTTGATAGTATGGGAACTGTCGAATTAATCGTTGAATTGGAAAGTCATTTTGATATTGAAATCCCAATTTCAGAATTTGGACGTGATGATTGGAATACTGCTAATAAAATCATTGCTGGAATAGAGGAACTTCGCAATGCTTAAACGCCTTTGGCAAATTCTAGGACCAGTTATTTGTGCTCTGTTACTTGTATTCATTATCCTTGGCAGTGTCTCTGTTTCCAATAAATCTCACTCCCTAGAAGTTGAAAAGAAAGATGCTGTTTCCTTAAGCAAAACAGGTTTTAAGAGCAAATATAAAAAGGTTCGTGCTTTAACGGATCCAAATCATCGTTTCGTTCCTTTCTTTGGTTCAAGTGAGTGGCTGCGCTTTGATAAAATGCACCCTTCTGTCATTGCAGAAGCTTACAATCGTTCTTATACACCATATTTGCTTGGCCAAAGAGGATCTGCTTCATTGACACACTTTTATGGCATTCAACAAATTAATGGTGAATTAAAAAATAAGCAGGCTGTTTATTTTATTTCACCTCAGTGGTTTACGTCTAAAGGAGCAAATGCGGCTGCATTTCAAACCTATTTTAGCAGTGGACAAGCCATTGATTTCTTGCAAAGCCAAACAGGAACAGCTTATGATCGTTATGCTGCTAAACGTTTCTTGAAACTTTATCCAGAGTCTTCATTCAAAGACATGATGGAAAAAGTAGCTGAAGGCAAAAAATTATCAGCAGCTGATAAGAGAAAACTCAGAACTCAAAGTGTTGTTTATCAAAAAGAAGATGCTTTTTTCAGTCGCGTTTCTGTGATTGATCATTACGATAGCAAAGTAGTTACTCAAGCTAAAAAACTCCCAAATGCTTTTTCCTATCACTGTTTAGAAAAAGAGGCGACAGCAGCTGGTAAAAAGGCAAGTAGCGGTAACACTTTCGGCATTGATAATGGCTTTTATGATATTCGCATTAAGCCAAGATTGAAAGACCTCAAAAATTCCCAACGTAAATTTAACTACTTAAAATCACCGGAATACAACGATTTACAATTGGTTTTGAATCAATTTGCTCAAAATGATACCAATGTTCTTTTTGTTATCCCACCTGTCAACAGTAAATGGTCAGATTACACAGGACTTAACGAAGACATGTATCAAAAAGCAGTTGAAAAAATCAAATACCAGTTGCAAAGTCAAGGATTTAAAAATATTGCAGATTTCTCAAAAGATGGTGACAAAGCTTACTTTATGCAAGACACTATCCACATGGGATGGAATGGCTGGGTAGCCATGGATAAAGCTGTTAATCCATTTTTGACTGAAAAACAAAGTAAACCAAACTACCAAATCAACAAACAATTTTTAAGTAAAAAATGGGCTAATTATACTAAAGACCCTAATTCATTCTATTAAAAAATTTAACAGGACAAAAAACTCAACCCGAATAAGGTTGAGTTTTTTGTTTTATTCACTATGACACTTTTTCAATTAACTCAATCAGTTTTTCAGTTTCTTCCGACAAAACAGCATGTTTTGAATGAGCATAACTGACGTAGAATGTGATGCTATCCTCTTTTGCTAATGGGATTTTGACGAGCTGGTCAGAATCACTGGCTAAAGCAATATCTGATAGAAGTGAGATGCCCATGTTTTCAGTAACCATTTGTTTGATAACTGATACATCATCGATTTTGAATAGGACAGATGCTTGGTCGTGATAGCGATGATTCAACTGGTTGAAGGCTGTTAAGTGGATATTGTGTTCATCTAGCAGAATGAATTTTTCAAAGAGAATATCTTGAAATGATAATTCTTTTTGATTTGCTAATGGGTGATTTTTAGAAAGAACAACATAAAAATCTTTTTTGAAGAGTTGTCGGATAATCAGTTGATCATTTTTGATGGGGGTTAGTGAGCCAAGCAGACTAAAATCGATTTGCCCATCGAGCAATTTCATCATGAGGCTATTTGAACCACCACGAATGGCTTTTACCTGTGAAAAAGGTTCCAAGTTTTCATTTTGTTCCAGCAATTCAGTCAAAATATAATTACAGATAATGGGCGGAAAACCAACTGTCATCATAGGGTTAAGTGATTGATGAACCTCATTAACTGCTGTTTTGATTTGTAGTAAGACATCCTCCACGTGACTTTGAAAAATATCACCTTGTAAGGTTAATTCGGCAGTACGGTGCGAAGGATCTTTAATGACTAAGTCACAGTCCAACTCTTTTTCTAAGCGCTTGATAGCGTAAGAAATAGTGGGTTGGCTGACCTTGAAATGCTGCGCTGTTCCAGTATAGGATTTTGATTTGGCTAACTGGTAAAAATACTCTAAATCACGTAAATTCATGCCTACCTCCTTGACTTATTTTATCATATTCTTTGGGATTCTACTTATAAATAATTTTTATTAAAACTGCTGGGTTTGACTATAAGAAGTTTGGAAGTTTATAATGACCCGCATAAGATCTTTCTACATATTTAATATACTATCAGGAGGAAAAATCATGCGTGGACATGAAATTCTAAATAACCCGTTTTTAAATAAAGGTACTGCCTTTACCATGGAAGAACGTAAAGAACATGGATTGCTTGGTATTTTGCCACCTTACGTTCAAACAATCGAAGAACAAGCTGAACAAGCTTACCAACATTTCTTGCGTAAACCATCAAATCTTGAAAAACGTCATTTCTTGATGGAAATCTTTAACACTAACCGTACACTTTTCTACTACCTATTCAACCAACACATCGTTGAATTCAATCCAATCGTATATGATCCAGTTATCGCCGAAACAATCGAAGAATACAGTGAATTGTACGTTGATCCACAATACGCTGCATACCTTGATATCAACCACCCAGAAAACATCGAAGAAACATTGCGTAATGCTGCTGGCGACCGCGATATCCGTTTGATCGTTGTAACAGATGCTGAAGGTATCCTTGGTATCGGTGACTGGGGTGTACAAGGTGTGGATATCTCTGTTGGTAAATTGATGATCTACACAGCTGCAGCTGGTATTGATCCTGCGTCAGTTATGCCACTTGTTATCGATGCTGGTACAAACCGTAAAGAACTTTTGGAAAACCCAATGTACCTTGGTAACCGTCACGAACGTGTTACAGGTGACCAATACTATGAATTCATCGAAAAATTTGTTCAAACAGCTGAAAACATGTTCCCTAAATTGTACCTTCACTGGGAAGATTTCGGTCGTTCAAATGCTGCTAACATTCTTAACAAATACAAAAAAGAAATTCCAACATTTAACGATGACATCCAAGGTACTGGTATCGTAGTTCTTGGTGGTATCTTCGGTGCTATGGACATCACTGGTGAAAAACTAACTGACCAAGTTTATCTATGCTACGGTGGTGGTTCTGCTGGTGCTGGTATTGCTGACCGCGTTCACGCTGAAATGGTTTCAGAAGGTTTGACTCCAGAAGAAGCTTACAAACACTTCTTCATGATTGACAAACAAGGTCTTCTTTTCGATGACATGGAAGATTTGACACCTGCTCAAAAACCATTTGCTAAAAAACGTGAAGACTTCGCTGACTGCGGTGATATGACTAGCCTTCTTAACATTATTAAAACAGTTAAACCAACAATCTTGGTTGGTACATCAACTGATGCTGGTGCCTTCACTAAAGAAGTTGTTGAAGCAATGTGTGAAAACACTGAACGTCCAGTTATCTTCCCAATTTCAAACCCAACTAAGAAATTAGAAGCAACTGCTGAGCAAGTTATCGAATGGTCAGACGGTAAAGCCTTCGTTGCTACTGGTGTGCCTTCAGGTACAGTAAGCTACAAAGGTGTTGATTACCAAATCGGACAAGCTAACAACGCTTTAATCTACCCAGGTCTTGGTCTTGGTATGTTGGCATCTGAAGCTTCACTTCTTACAGACGAAATGATTGGTGCGGCTGCTCACTCACTTAGCGGTCTTGTAGATCCAGGTCAACCAGGTGCACCTGTTCTTCCACCATTCCAATACGTTGCTGAAGTTTCTATCAAAGTTGCGGAAGCTGTTGCCAAAAAAGCTCAAGAACAAGGTTTAGCTCAAGCTGAAGAAAAAGATATGGCTAAAGCTGTTCGTGACCTTAAATGGTATCCAAAATATTAATGAAGGAGGATAACCATTCGTATGAAAAAATTCTCTGACGTTAAAATCGCGGGTATTTCATTGCCCCTTTATACGGCTCTGGTTATCGTCTTAGCTGCTGTTATTGCTATGGGTAAATTGCCACTGAACATGGTGGGAATTACCTTTATGTTAGTTGTTTTAGGGCACCTCTTTTACTTCCTTGGTGAAAGATTACCATTTTGGAATACCTATCTTGGTGGTGGCTCTGTATTTACCCTTCTTTTAGCTGCAGTGCTAGCTACAACTGGCCTTATCCCGAAGACAGTTGTAGCAGCTACCTCAGCCTTTATGAGTGATTGGGGCTTTCTAGATTTTTACATCGCTGCTCTTATCTGCGGTTCAATTTTGGGAATGAATCGTAAGCTCTTGGTGAAAGCATCTGCACGTTTTATTCCAGTTGCACTTTTATCAATGGTCGTTGGATTTTTTGCGACCGGTGTTGTCGGAGCTCTTCTTGGTCAGGGCTTCGGGCACTCTGTCATGTATATCTCCTTTGCGCAAATGGCAGGTGGTATGGGAGCAGGGATTGTTCCTTTATCTAAAATTTATGCTGCTGGTCTTCACACAGATGCTTCATCAATCTTGTCACAATTAGCACCAGCAACTACATTAGGAAATATTTTTGCTATTATTGGTGCTATTGTGTTGGCGCGTGGATTTGCTAATACAAAATTTAATGGACATGGTGTACTTATCCCTGTTAGCAAGGATGAGTTGGAAAAAGCACCAGTAACACCTGACCCAACTAAAATCGGTGTTGGAATGTTGATTGCGTTTGCTCTTTTCCTTATTGGTGTCATTTTGAATGCTTTTGTTCCAAAAGTGCACAGCTATGCCTTTATGATTATCATTGTGTTTATCCTCAAAGCACTTGATATCGTTCCAAAACCATTAGAAGAAGCTGTAGTCATGTTTAACCGTGTGATTATGGTGAATTTAACGCATGCTGTTTTAGCTGGAATTGGACTTGCAATGATTGATCTAACATCACTTGCGCAAGCTATGACATGGCAATTCGTTCTTATCAGTTTAACATCTGTTGTTTCAATGGGACTTGCTAGCTGGATTTTTGGTAAGGTTTTAGGTATGTATCCAGTTGAAACAGCTATTGGTGCTGGTATGATTAATAATTCTATGGGTGGTACCGGAAATATTGCTGTGCTTTCAGCCGCAAACCGCATGGAAATGATTGCCTTTGCTCAGATGGCGAATCGACTAGGTGGGGCTATTGTCCTCATTCTAGGTGGAATCTTAATCCAATTCTTACATTGATTCAACAATCTTTACTCCTTAAAAATGTGTTTGGATAACTTTTAAAATTTTTATCAACTCTGAAAAAAACTAGACAAAACAGAACCCCTTAGCCTAAAAATAGGCTAGGGGGTTATTTGGTTAGTTAAGGTATTTATCTGTCTTTTGTTGTTTCAACCAGAGCATAATAGCTAAGGCAACAAGGTATAGGACAATGAAGAGAATAAGAGTTGTCGTGTATGATTGGGTTGCTGAGAAGGTTACAGCTAATAGCATAGGACCAGCTAGCGCAGCCATTGCCCAAGCGGTCAAAATATAACCATGCATGGTTGCTAGTTCCTTGGCACCAAAAATATCGCTCAGATAAGGTGGAATCAGTGAAAAACCAGCGCCATAGCAGGTCATGAGAACAGCCATAGCAAAAGTAAATAATGCTGGAGCATGGAAGAAGATGAGAGATACCGTCATGAGGATATTAACGACAAATAAAATCAAGAAAGTTAAGGGACGTCCGATGTAGTCTGATAAACTAGCCCAGAGCAATCTGCCAAAGCCATTGAAAATTCCCATAAGCCCAACGATGATAGCAGCTTGGTTAGCAGACATGCCAGCTAAATCTTGTGCCATCGGTGAGACAACAGAGATTAAGGCTAAACCACACGAAATATTGATGAAAAGAATAAGCCAAAGAAGATAGAATTCTACGGTTTTAAGAGCCTTTTTAGCACCGATACCTTGGCTTAATTCATCAGTATCATCTTTGCTGCAAGCAGGAAATTTGAGAAATTGTGAGACAATAAACATAACCACAAAATATGTAAAACCTAAGAGATAGAAAGTGTTGATGATGCCATAGTGTGTGATTAAGAAATGTGCGACTGGACTTGTTAGAAGAGAGGCAAAGCCAAATCCCATAATTGCCAATCCAGTTGCCAGTCCACGTTTATCAGGGAACCATTTGATAATCATTGAGACTGGTGTCACGTAGCCAGTACCAAGGCCAATACCGCCAAGAACACCATAGCCTAGATAAAGTAATAAAAGACTATGATTAGCAAGTGCTACTCCAGTTAAGATATTTCCAGATGCGTACAAGATAGCTGAGATGGTTCCAGTCATCCTAGGACCAAATTTCTCAACAACTTGTCCCATAAAGGCAGCAGACATGCCAAGACAGAAAATCGCAAGTGAGAAGGTAAAAGCAATCGAAGATTGGTTCCAGCCAGTTTCAGCGATAATAGGATTACGATAAACACTCCAAGCATAAGTAGATCCCAACATTAAATGCAAGATAACACCGCAGCTTGCGATGAGGTAACGATTTTTGGTTGACATGTTTTCTCCTTTTTACGAATGTTAAACCAATTAACTTTATAAACGTTAGGATATTATTATATCTTATTTTTTATAATAAGTAAAATAGTATTTTCGTTACACAAAAAGCGAATGATAAAAAGGGGATAGCTAAGAACGTTCAGAGATTTATAATTTGGTCAAATAAAGCTCTATTTTCATCGTATAAGTGGTGAGTAATCATGATGACAGTGAGTTCGTTTGTTTGTAGTAGCTTTCTTTCAATATCAATAGCAGTTAGCTTATCAAGATTAGATACCGCTTCGTCCATAATGACAATTGGCTTATTACCGAGTAATTCTCTAGCAATAGCAATTCTGGCAGCTTGACCTCCAGATAAATCATCTTGGAAAGTAGTATCTAAGCCTTTGCCGATAAACTTATCCACATGTGCAAAAGTTAAAACCTCTTTAAAAAATTTCTTATCCACAGAACGACCAAGCGTGAGGTTAGTACGTAATGTATCTTTAAAAAGATGAGCTTTCTGCGGAATTAAAGCAAAAATATTTTGTAAACTTTCTAGTGATATTTCTTGATAGTTATGGCTATCTAAATAAATGTCACCGTCATAATCTGTTAATTCTCCAGTTAAAATACGAATGAGTGTTGACTTCCCTGCACCTGAGCTGCCAATAAGGGCAACTTTTTCGCCTTTTGAAATTGTAAAGTCGGGAAAGGTAATTTGTTTTCCATTATCGAAACGGAGACTTAACCGATGACAAGTGATGTTTTGGTTAAAATCTGTTAGACTAATAGTTCTTTTGGTTGAAATTGTTTTAGGGTATTTATCAATTAGTTTAGTAGTTGCTTTATATGTGACGATATTGTATGCAGCTCCTCTAGTGTAATTAAATAGGCAGCTGGTTAGATTAGCAATTGAAAAGATAACCCCCGTAGTGATTTCACCCTTGATAACTAAATAACCTGTTGCGATGAAGATTATAACTTGTGCGATAATACTTGACATCATGGAAAGGGAATTAGCGCTACTTGATTCTCTAGTTAGCGTGACTTTAGCTTTGATAAGTTTACTAAAATCAGTTAAAATACGATTTTTAAAAAAGTCGGTTTGATTATTGTGATAGAAGATTTCAAAGCCCTCTAGGTAATCACTTGTTCTATTTAATGCTTGATTAGAGGTATTGGATACTTCTTCGGTTCTTAGAGCGATTTTTCCCTCAAAAACTTTAGGAATAAAATAAACGAAGGTTGTCATTATAATACTGACGATGAGTAATAACCAGTGGAAATAGATAATGGCAAAAGCATTTAAAGCGACTGTTACAATACTTTCAATAGCATCATAAAATTGTTTGAATCCATTATCTTTTAAAAGATTCATATCATTAATCAACCATGAGTTGTATTCAGATTTGGTGTGATGGTTATTACCAGAATAAGTGTTAACAATTAAGGAATTTAGTAAATCATCTCGTATGAAATTCACTTCTTTTTGGCAGAGTTTTTCTTTCAGACTATCTTTCCAAATTTGTAGGAGACTGTAGCCAGCCCAACAAAGAATATCAATGCAAGACCAAAAAATAAATTGGTTCCAATTGCTTTTTATTAAGGCATCAAGCATCCATGTTAAAGACAGTGAACTCATAACATTAGTTGCAACCCAAAACACAATAACAATAAGTAAAATGAGATTTTCTTTTTTTAATTTCCACAAGTAAGATAGCATAACCAAGATTTCCTCTTTTGTTGAATATACCTTTATTATAAAGAATTATCGTCATAAAGCAAACGGTTGCATAAGGATATTTTTGTTGAATATTATATCTAACTTTCCCTGATTTTCCTGGCACTTGCTTTGGTGTCTCTTGCGGTCTGTGTTATAATAAAACCATGGAAATATTTGATACACACACGCATTTGAATGCTGATGATTTTGCTGGGCGTGAAGCAGAAGAATTGGCACTTGCAAAAGAAATGGGCGTCACTCGACATAATGTTGTTGGATTTGATGCACCAACTATTAAACGCGCTATTGAGTTAGCTGAAGAATACCCAGAAATTTACGCCACAATTGGTTGGCACCCGACAGAAGCAGGTTCTTATAATCAAGAAATCGAGGACATGATTGTCTCAAATCTCTCACACCCAAAAGTGATTGGTCTAGGTGAGATTGGCCTTGATTACTACTGGATGGAAGACCCTAAAGAGGTTCAAATCGAAGTTTTTAAACGCCAGATTCAACTTTCAAAAGACCACAATTTGCCATTTATTGTCCACACACGCGACGCTATGGAAGATACTTACAAAGTGATTAAAGAAGTCGGTGTAGGGCCACGCGGTGGTATTATCCATTCATTTTCAGGCTCTTTGGAAATGGCAGAGCGTTTTATCGAGCTTGGCATGATGATTTCATTTTCAGGTGTTGTCACATTTAAAAAAGCTCTTGATGTTCAAGAAGCTGCGCAAAAATTACCGCTTGATAAGATTCTAGTTGAAACGGATGCGCCTTATCTTGCCCCAGTTCCAAAACGTGGTCGTGAAAACCGCACCGCCTATACTCGCTATGTTGTAGATAAAATTGCTGAACTTCGTGGATTAACAAGCGAAGAAGTGGCAAAAGCAACATCAGACAATGCAAAGAGGTTATTTAACTGTGACTGAAAAAATTAAAATCCAAGAAGTCTTAGTCGTTGAAGGGAAAGACGATACTGCAAATTTGCGTCGCTTTTACGACGTGGACACTTACGAAACACGCGGTTCAGCTATCAACGATGACGACCTTGAACGCATCGAAAAATTAAATAATCTTCGTGGTGTTATCGTCTTTACTGACCCTGATTACAATGGCGAACGCATTCGTAAAATCATCATGAATGCTATTCCAAACGTCAAACATGCCTTTTTAAATCGTGGTGAAGCCGTTCCAAAATCAAAAAGTAAAGGCCGCTCACTTGGTGTTGAACACGCTAGCTTTGAAGACTTACAAAAAGCTCTCAAAGGTGTTTTAGGAAACTTTGATGATGACAACCAATTTGACATCACAAAAGCTGATTTGATGCGCATGGGGCTGTTAATGGGTGGCGATAGCCGCAAACGCCGTGAATACCTCGGAGAAGAACTCCGTATTGGCTACAGCAACGGCAAACAACTCCTTAAACGCTTAGAACTCTTTGGCATCACTTTAGCCGAAGTAGAAGAAGCTATGGAGAGATATGAGGGATGAAAAAAGTTGCGCTTTTACGGGGAGTTACGCCAGTTGGGCAGAATCGTATTCCTAAAATGGCTTATCTGGCAGAGATTTTAACAGAAGCAGGTCTTGAAAATGTTAAGACATATATTCAAAGTGGCAATATCGTTTTTGAGACAACCTTGTCTGACGATGACATTTGTGCATTGATTCATGACACGATTCAGGCAAAAATCGGTGCGGATTTATCGGTTATCCTCAAAACGCAAGCCCAGTTTACGACGGCTCTTGCTGAAAGTCCCTTTGATGAAAGCTACGATGACTCACGTGTTCACCTTGTTTTTACAAATGACCAGTTTTCGCAGGATAAGTTAGCTGACCTGTTAGAAACTGACTTTGGTGATGAAATCTTGCGAGCAGGAAGTGAATGCCTCTATCTCTATTTACCAAGAGAAGCAAAGAAAAAGCGACTGAATACCAATTACCTTGAAAAACAGTTACATATCACAGCAACCATGCGAAAACGTCGCAGTATTTTGCGATTGAGCCAGATGTGATACAATAATAACTTGCATTGATAGAAACGAAAGGAATGACAAAACCTTATTCTGGGGATAACTTGTGGATAAGGATATTAACTAAATTATGAGAATTGCAGATTACAGTGTGACGCGTGCTGTCCTTGAGCGTCATGGATTTACTTTTAAAAAATCATTTGGACAGAACTTTTTAACAGATACTAACATTCTACAAAAAATTGTGGATACTGCTGAGATTGATAAGAATGTCAACGTTATCGAAATTGGTCCTGGTATCGGTGCTTTGACAGAATTTTTAGCTGAAAATGCTGCTGAAGTTATGGCGTTTGAAATTGACGACCGTTTGATTCCGATTTTGGCTGATACGCTTCGCGATTTTGACAATGTCAAAGTCATCAATGAAGATATCTTGAAATCAGACCTTCAAAGCCGTATCAAAGAATTTGCTAACCCAGACCTTCCAATCAAGGTCGTAGCAAACCTTCCTTACTACATCACAACACCAATCTTGATGCACTTGATTGAATCAAAAATTCCATTTGCAGAATTTGTCGTGATGATGCAAAAAGAAGTGGCGGACCGTATCTCAGCAGAACCAAATACCAAAGCTTACGGTTCACTTTCAATTGCGGTGCAATACTACATGACAGCAAAAGTTGCTTTCATCGTGCCACGTACAGTCTTTGTGCCAGCGCCTAACGTTGATTCAGCCATCTTAAAAATGACACGTCGTGAACAACCACTTGTTCAAGTTAAAGACGAAGATTTTTTCTTCCGCATTGCTAAAATCAGTTTTGTTCACCGTCGTAAAACCCTTTGGAACAACTTGACAAGCCACTTCGGAAAAGCAGAAGAAACAAAAGCTAAACTTGAAAAAGCTCTTGAAATCGCAGATATTAAACCATCAATTCGTGGTGAAGCTTTATCAATTGCAGACTTTGCAAAATTAGCTGACGCATTGAAAGAAGTCGGTTTATAATAAAAAAACAACTCGAAAGAGTTGCTTTTTTTATGCTTAAAATAGATGATGAGTTAAACTTGCTACTACTGTTGAAAAGTCATGCCAAGGCTGTGACATCATTAGTTTATAAAATATAATAAAACTCATGTTTAATCTCCTGAAACTCCCTTGAAAAAATTGATGCTACCATTATGCCATAAAACAAGTACTTATAAACGCTTAAGTCGTAAACAGTTAAAAAAAGGTCGCAAACGGTCAAAAAATCATGAAAATATGAAAAAAATTACCATTTACGACCTAAAAACAACAAATTACGACTTGGGCAAAAAAAGATGAAATATTCTGATAAAATAAAACTTATCAATCGCGATGACAAAAAATTATTGGGAGGTATTCAATGAACACAAAAACGATTGAACAATTTAACACAATGACAACTGAAGAGCTTGCGTGTGTTGAGGGCGGAAATCAAGTCTTCGCTGGAGGCGGCGGTAAATTAAAACCTGATTATTCTTGGTGGAGGATAGTTCCAATCATCGATATTCGACTATTTTGAAATAATAACTATCTAGAAGAATCTGACAAATGACTATTGATAAGAGAAGTTAAGCTATCTTACATGACTCCTTCCGTTTTAAAAAAAGGAGTATTTATGATAGAAAAAGTAAAGAACTCACTTGCTCCAAAACTATTGGCAATATTTTTTATCTATTATCATCTATTTGGATTAAAGTTTGTAATGTTTACTATTTTAGAGCGATTTGATTTACCATTAACGGAATATCATTACCCTCTTCTTAATATTTTTACCATCCTATTTATTATCGTACTGGTGATATACCTAAGACGAAGAAGACCAGAAATATTTCAAATGACATCGCTAAAACCTTTAGACTATTTATTAATTTTGCTTGCTTTTGGGGTGATATACACCTACTTCAATAAACTTTTATTTGTTGGTGGAGATATAAAAAATGATTTATTATTTTTCCGTGATTCCCATTGGCGTTTTTGGTCGCATTACAACCCTTTATTATCGGACCAATCCTAGAAGAGTTAGTTTATCGTGGTGTTTTGATGACTAGCTTTTTTGAGAAATCAAAATTTTACTTAGATTGCTTACTATCTGCTGTAATGTTCTCAGTAGCTCATCTATCTTCTTATGGTTTGAGTTTAGAGGTATTTAAAAACTATGCTTTTCTTGGTTTAATTTTAGCGATTCTTTTTAGAAAAACACGGTCAATCTATCCATCAATTCTTGTTCACATGGCGTGGAATATTTATCTTAGCTGGCATCTGATTGCCTTTATTTTCTTTGAAAGGTAGTAAAAATCATGAAAAAATTACCGTTTACGACGAAAAAACGACCGTTTACGACATAGACGGTCATTTCGCAAAATTTCTGCTACAATTAAATATGTCAGTCACAATGACACGTCATTTCCAGGAGATTTACAATGACGAAGTGGGATTTATCATAGAGCATTTTCCGTTTTAGGTGCTACTAATGATAATTTTTGGGAGAAGTCTATCTTTGAAAATATATCATTTTAAATGATACTAGAGGAAAGTAAGGTAAAAGTCTTGCTTCCCTTTTCTTTTTACACTTAAAAAAGAAAATTAAGGACAATGGGAGGATTTTATGAAAAACTCGCAGCAAAAATTTAGCTGGCTAGTAGCAGTAAGTGCTGTTTCAGTGATTTGGATAAAAAATTTTATACTAGAATCTAACGATTTATCGGAAAAACTTGTCTATATAGGAATTTATCTTCTTTATTTAGTTTTAGTTTTGGTTAAAGTATTCAAACCAAGAAAAAAATAAAACCAGCCAATTTGGCTGGTTATTCTTATTGAAAATCTTTTAAGAGTTTATCTTTGTAATAGTTAAAGAAAGATTTTTTACCGATAACACTGATGGTTTTGCCCTGCAATCCATATTTTAGTTTAGAGCTGTCTTTTTCAGTTACGGTTGCTGTTGCTGTGATTTTAAAGAAATTACCATTTTTAGTCTGTGTGGCAGAGCTAGCAATTTTATTAATTTTTCCTTTAACAACGATGGCGTGGTTACTAATTTTTTCAAGGGTAAGACGTACGCTTTGGCATTTTTTCAGTTGACTAACATGTGTCGAATCGACATAGTATGAAATAGCAACCTTTTTGGTTTTAACAATATCGGGGTAAATTTCTGCAATTTGGCTACCTTGAGGAAGAAGAGTTTTTCCTTCAAATTCATCAGAAATGTGTAAAATACCACTTTGTTTGGCTGTTAAGGTCGTATCAGATTTTGAAAGATTGGTTTGATCTAGCTGTGCTTGTAAGGTTTCTTTTTCTTGAGTAACTTGGGCTAATTGTGTTTCAGCTTGGGTCAATTCTTGCTGGCGTAAGCTTTCAATTTGACTGCTAGCGCTGGTATCATAACTAGCTGTTGAATAATTTGAAGCTGCTTGTGTTTGTAAACTAGAAATTGATGAGTTAATGCTATCAATCTGCCCTTGAATATCAGCTAAAAATTGATTTTGAAGACTTTCCTTGCTACTTGCAGTTGCATTGCTAGGAAGAGCTTTAATTTGACTTAAATAGCTGTTGAGAGTAGAGCTATAAGGATTGCTACCAGAAACACTGGTTTGATTGTTTTGAATGGCATCCTTAACTTCTTGATACTGATTGGCTTGGTTTTGTAACTCGGCAATTTGTTTGTTAATCGCGGCGTTGGCTTGATTGACGCCGGCTTCTTGTTTGGCTACGGCATTATTAGCTTGATCAGTTTGTGACTTGATGGTTTGGCTTTGGCTAAGGAAACGGTCAATCGTAGCAGCGCAGCCAAATTCATCATCACCTGTAAAAAGATTTTTGCCTTGATTAAGGCTGTCTTTTAGTGTATTTAAGGCGTTTTGTTGACGTTCATCACGTTCAATTTGAGTTTGGATAGCTTTCATTTGACTATCTTCTAGCTTATCAGAGTACTGAATCAGTAAATCACCTTTTTTGACGCTTTTATTTTCAGCAAGATGGTTAACCAGCACGGTGTTATTGCTAGTAGATTGTACAACATCGATGATTTTTGTTGGTCGAAGACTACCAACAGATGTCACTGTAATTTCTTTTTTTCCTATCAAAGAGAAAAGAATGAGAAAAACTAAGAAACCAGTCATAGGAAGGATCAAGAGTGTTGCGAAATTATGGTAACGTCTGTGATAGAATTCAGCCGATTGAAATAATTTAGGGTTCATGATTCCTCCTTATTTTTGAAATAATTTGGCATAAAAGCCTTGATTTTGCATGAGTTCATCGTGAGGTCCTTTCTCAACGATTTTTCCTTTATCAAGTACCAAAACTCGGTCAGTTTGTTCAGCAATGCTTAAACGATGGGCCACAAAGATGATGGTTTTATCTTTTAAAGATAACAAGTTGTGGATAACACGTTTTTCGGTTAAAACATCAAGACCACTTGTTGCTTCATCTAGGATTAAGACGGGTGACTTAGTCAGAAGTGCTCTGGCAATAGCTAATCGTTGTTTTTGACCACCAGATAAACCAGCCCCATCTGATAACTCAGTGTGGTAAGCCATTGGCATAGTTTCAATGTCAGCACGAATCTCAGCGATTTCACAGGCTTTGATAATGTCTTCTTGAGTAATCGCATCAGAAGCACCTAAAGTGAGATTATCAAGGATACTTCCAGAAAAGACATAAGATTGTTGTGGAAGGTAGTTGATGTGTTGACGAAGAACTTTTTTATCAATAGTTTTATAGTCATAGCCTCCCAAGGTGATTTGTCCTTGATTTGGACTGTAAAAATTAACCATCATTTTAGCCAGGGTTGTTTTCCCAGAACCACTGATACCGACTAGGCTAATTTTTTCGCCTTCTGAGATGTTTAAGTTGATGTGACTCAATGTGTCACGGCCAAAACCATATTTATAAGAAACATTCTCAAAAACGAGGTCACCTTTAAGAAAATCTTGATTGTCAATAACTTGATTGTCATCAAATTCTGAAGATACCAGATAAACCTCGTTAAGACGCTTATTAGCAACTTTAGCTGACTGCAATTTAGTCTGCAAATTGATAATGTTTTCCATTGGTGTGGTGAAATAAGACAAGAGAGTGTTATAGGTAATTAATTGCCCAACAGAAATCTTCCCTGCCATGACGAGATGTGACCCGTACCAGAGAATGGCCACATTTAAAATCAGCTGCGCCCCTTTTTTTAGGGATGCTTGCACAGCTTCATACTTGCTAAGCGTAAAACTTTTATCTAAATACCCGACAAATTCGCTGTCAATATTACGATAACGCACCTCTTCGCTAGTGAGTGATTTGATAGTTTCAATCCCATTGATGTCTTCAATAATAGCAGAGCTGACCATAGAGTTAGCTTGCATGACATCATGATTCATTCGCTCAAAAGGTTTCATAAAAGCAAAGATAATAACGGCGTAGATGGGTAATGTAAATAGCGTAATGAAAAAGAGTTTAGCATTTTGTAACACCAAAACACTTCCCACAATTATCAGAATACTGACGTCTAAAAAGAGGGACAAAATAGTAGATGCTAAGGCATCGATAATAGAATTAGCATCGGTAAAGCGTGAAAACACTTCACCAGTTCGTCTAGTCGCAAAAAAGGACATCGGCAATTCAAAAATATGACGAACGTAAGACAAAATCACATCAATAGTTAATCGTTGGCTTAGAACGACGAGTAAATACTGTTGCGAAAAACTCATAATCTGCTGCATGATGTAAGTCACTACTAAGCCAATAGAGACAATACCAAGGGTCGATTGCAGTTGGTTAGGAATATAATCATCTAAGATTCCTTGTAGATAATAAGAACCAACAATATTAATCAAGGTCACTAGCAAACTAGCAAGAATGATATAAGTCAATAAGGCCTTTTGTTTAAAGATAATTGGTAAAAAGCTTGTTAAGCCATTTTTCTTATCTTTATGCGGCTTATAAGTTGGAGCTGGTGCTAAGAAAATAGCTACCCCTGTCCACTCTTTGGCAAAATCTGCTTTAGTCATTTTTGTGACTCCCACACTTGAGTCAGGATCACCGATGATTAGATAATCTTTTTTTGCTTTGTAGACTACATAGTAGTGTTGTAACTTGCCTTCTTTATTGACATGGACAATGCAAGGATAAGGAATATCTGTCATCTCAAAAAGTTCCATGTTGGCCTGAATGGCGCGTGTTTCAAAACCAATTTTCTTTGCCGCTTCGACAATACCAAGAGCGGTTGTTCCTTCTTTGCTTGTCTTAGCCAATTCTCTCAAGTGAGCAAGCGAGAAATGTGAGCCATAGTGCTTAGCAACGGATGCTAGAGCAGCTACCCCACAATCTCGCATATCAATCTGACTAACGTATTTATATCTCCTCATAAACCCATTCCTTCTAATTAAAGTCAAGAATTATTATGCCACAAAATATTAGCTTGTGACCACCTATATCATAAAAGGTCAAAAAACAGTCTTGAAAGGCCAAGATTACCTCTAATTAAGAAATATGAAGCACTTAATAAAAGTCATGCTAATGTCCTGACCACTTTTTCAAAGACGTGATGAACTTATGAAAAATCTAGTTAATTCCTGTCTTTACTTATATCAAACTGTAATTATGCCATAAAAATCATGATAAAAATGGTAAAGTCGTAAACGGTTTAAATTCAGTCGCGAATGGTATAAATTTCTTGAGGAATTTACTGTTTACGACGAAAAAATGACTATTTACGACATTTACGTTTATAACTAAAATTCTGTGTTAAACTAAAATCGTCAGTTGCAACGACAAATAAAAAAGGAAAATGGAGAAAACAAATGAAAAATTTGGAACAATTTGATGTAATGACAGATGAAGCACTTTCTACTGTGGAAGGCGGGAATGTGGTTATTAATACTGCTGGTGTTGCTATTGCAGGAGGTGTAGTAGGTGCAGGAGTTTGCTCAGCTAGTGTAGCGTTTGCTCCTTTTACAGGAGCTTGTGCGTATGTGGGTGCTAAGGCATTTGCTTCTGGTTATCTAATTGCACATTATAGCTGATAAGTTTTATATATGAGGAGGAATTAAAATGAAAGATTTAGAGACTAAAGAATTAGAACGAATTATTGGTGGTAACCAGCGTGCGGGTGAAGTATTCTTATCAGCGGCGGCTGGAGCCGCCCAAGGAGTTCCAGTTTGTATGCAAACAGGTGTGGCTATCCAGCCTGGTGCAATGTTAGCTTGCGCAGGTGTAGGTGCAGCTTTAGGTGTGGTATTCCCACATTAAAATAAAAAATATGAATGAAAAACTATTAAAATTTGGTAATATATTAGTCATTATATTAACTCTAACCACAGATGTATTATGGTTTATTTCTCTAAGTATGATCAGTAGAGAGAAAGTACAGATTTTTAGTGCTATGATATTATTTGTTTTTTTGAGTTTTATTATTGATTTATTGGCACACTATTTTCTCAAAAAAAATAGTATTGACTATAAATGGCACAGGCAACAAATAATCATAATTTCTTGTGCAACTGGCTTAAGTTTATTGGTTGTAATAATTACTTTCTTCCAAAGAGAAAATGTCTTAGGCATGTTTCTTATGCTTGTTGATAGTATTTTACTACTCTTTTATCCTAATTCAATAGGTTATAAAAATAACATCAATTGAACTAGTATTGAAGGAATTGAAGGTTTAATCCATCAATTCCTTTATTTTATAGTATTCTAAATTTAAAGTATAAATAAAAATAATGATTTTAAAAGTTATTGAATCTTATAGAATGTTTTGTTTAGTGTTGATTAATACTTAATCAATCAAAAGAGTTTTACCATTTATGACCTAAAAGCAACAAATTACGACTTGGACAAAAGAAGATGGAATATTCTGATAAAATTTGTCAATCGTGATGACAAAAAATATTGGGAGGTATTCAAATGAATACAAAAACTTTTGAACAATTTGATGTAATGACATCAGCAGAACTTTCAAACGTTGAAGGTGGGAGTGTAGAGGTTGTTGGTATTGTGTTAGGCGCTGCTTGGGCAATTTATTCATTTGGCGAAGCTGCTGGTAGAACAGCCTATTATGTGACACATTCAAAGTAGCTTTAATAAGTTTGGATAGTATATTATTGGGAGGATAAAAATGGAAAAAGGTGTTATTTATGAAGGTTCTTCATTTAAAAATTTAAATGAAGTTGATTTATGTGAGATATCTGGTGGTGGTATTGATCCTGTTCTTGTTGCTGGAGCTTGTATGATTGGAGTCGCAGGTGCTGGTCCCTTAGGTTGTGCTGGAGTGGCAATATTTACTTGGGGATTCTATAATGGGTACGAAGGAGCTAAAAGAGGTTAATTCTATGAAGTCTGATATTTACAAAAATATTTTAATTAGTATGCTTGTGTTGGTACTTATTGGAATTGTCATGATGCTAATTGATTATTTTGTATACGGTAAGAGCTTTTGGAATTCAACAACTTGTAAATTAATTTTTGCGGGACTATTTGTTTATTATTTATACAGATTTTATTTAAAAAATGATAGTCAATTTTAGAGTTATTGTTTTCACAGCTGATAGATCAAACTATCAGCTTTTGTTTTGAAGGGAGATTTTATGAAAAAGAGTGTTTTGAAAGCAACAATTTTGTTATCGGCAGCGGTTTTATCAATGGCTACCGTTTCTGTTTTTGCTGATGATGAGCTTGTGCCTGCAACTGAAGTGACAGAAGTTGTGGATAATACTGTGGAAAATTCAGCTGATCAGGCAAGTGATGTTCAAGAGACTCAAACAAGTGCGACTAATTTAGAAACGTCAGCTGAGGCAGAAGAAGCTGAAGTCACTATTCCTCAATATGAAGAAAATGTTGCTGAATTTAACCAAGTTCTAATGACTGATGTTTACTCTATGTTTACAGAAGATGGCAAAGAGCACGTGATTTATTTTGGTAGACCAACTTGCTATTATTGTCGCCAGTTTTCACAAGAGTTAAAAGATTTCAACACTCTTATGAATAATCGTTTAGAATATTACAATACTGATAGTCAGGATTTTGATGAGGCAGCAGCGAATTTTCTGTTTAGAACAGTTGGCATCCCTGGAACGCCGACTATTATTCGCTTACAAAATGGTCAAATCGTGAGTGTCTGGGTTGGTGGGGGAATTTCTGGTCAAGAACTTTATGATTATCTTTTTACTGGAAAAATTCCAGCAGCTATTGCAGGAGAATAATTTAAAAGAGTTAAGAAAAAATATCTACTCTTCTAAGTTTGTTAGTAGTGATTCCCATGTTTTAAAATGCCAGATTTTTTTATCTTATTTACCGTTCGCGACTGAATTTTAACCGTTTATGACATTAACGGTTATCAATTAAAATTTATGCTAAACTAAGAATTGTCAGTTGTAACGACAAATAAAAAGTAAAATTGGAAAGAAAACATGACAAATTGGAGAACTGTTCTAAAAAATATACTGTTTTTAGCATTGGGAGTGAAGGCAGTATTATCGATGGATGGTTTGTTAGTAAAAGGAGTTCTCGTTTTTTTCACAATGTTTATATTGTATGATATTAATAAAGTAAATTAGTTTTTATGTGTTATTCTATTTTTGTTATTTTATATTGTGTTATTTTGGCAATAATTGCTGTTGATGGCTTTAGTATCAAGAAGAGTAGAAAAACGTCTACTTATATTTGTTTTTTGATTTTTTATTCTTTAACTCAAAAAGAAGGTACTACTACTCCGTTGTCAATAGTTTGCTTACTTGTTTTGATGTTGATCTATTATGAAAATAGGGATATCAACTGATAACAATTTAATTGAAGTAATTTATTAGGTATTACTATTATGATAGGTGAAGCTGATAGTTTATTCTGTCAGCTTTTTTAGTTCTAAACGCCGTTTACGACGAAAAATTAACTGTTTACGACATAGGTGTTTTTTTCACCGAATTTCTTTTATAATAGAAAGGGATAGTCTTTAAATAATCAAAAGAATAGTTTAGGTAGGGAGAGGTTTATGTTAGATATTTTTATCCTTGAGGATAATATCACGCAACAATTTCGAATTGAACGTCAGATTGAGATGATTATGGAAAAAAATCATTGGGAATATCAGCGCTTAGAAGCCTTTGCGGCATCCAAGGATATTATTGTGAAAGCAGCTGAAAAAGGTGAGCATCAGATTTTCTTTCTTGATTTGGAAATCAAAGATGATGAAAAGCAAGGTTTGGATGTGGCAAAAGCCATTCGTGAAAAAGATCCAACTGCTATCATTGTTTTTGTGACAACCCATTCTGAATTTATGCTGCTAACTTACCAGTCTTTAGTTGGTGCAATTGATTTTATTGATAAAAATTTAAATGATGAAGCATTTGGCACTCGTCTAGAATTGTGTTTAAAAGAAGCGCTAAAACATCAAAATAGTAATTTTGGTGAGAATTCTTATCTTTTTGAAACAGCCAAAGCTAGAATCCGTGTAGCTTATGATGATATCTTGTATTTTGAAACATCGCCAACTGTGCATCGCGTGATTCTACATACCAAAACAGGTCAAACAGAGTTTTATGGCACAATCGCTGAAGTAGCCAAATCAGATAAACGTTTGTTGAAATGTCACCGCTCATTTGTGATTAATGTTAATAATGTCACAGAATTTGACAAAAGTACCCGAACAGCTTACTTTGAAGATGGTTCTTACTGCCAAGTCTCAAGAGATAAAGTCAAAAAACTAATGGCAGAAATGAGGTGATGGGATGATAAAAGCAATTTTAATTTTTTATGCTTCACAACTTACTTATTATCCTGTTATCATGACAATTTTTGCGAATGTAAGAGGAGAAAAACTAAACTTACGAGAAATTATAACAATATCATTGTCATTTTTTGTTATTGATATTACACCGTTTCCTACCATTATAGGGAGAATCCTAATATTATTTTTAATATCTTACTTTAGTAGAAAAGATTTTCCGTTATCTTTGCATATGTTTAATGGTAGTTTCCCGTGGGTTATTGATAGCATCATTATTAGGACTATTAGTTTTTTTGTTCTTCCAATATTTGGGCTAGATTATATTGTCCTAAGTAAAAATAATATTTTATTTATTTTTGTGCAGCTTTCTGTTTTATTGGTTTACCTTCTAATTATCAAAATATCAAAAATCAATTTTCAAACTTTTATTGAGATTAGTGAAATTAAATCATTGCGTAAAAAGTTAGTCTTTACAGATGTTACGATGATTTTTTACTATGTTGTGATTGAATCTTTAACTGCAGTAGAGTTTAAAAGAAAAATTCCAACTTTGATATACCGAGAATGGCTAGTATTTCTGTATTTTTTATTTTTTATTCTTATGATTATTTACATGAGCCGTTCTTATCAAAATAGACTTGAAAAAGAGATTGCTAGTGCCCGCGAGCAAGAATTAAGATATTTATCAGCTTACAGCAAGAAAGTTGAAGGTTTGTACGAGGAGTTACGTGCCTTTCGTCATGATTATGCTAATATCTTAGTCAGCTTAAAAGAGGGAATTGATCAAGATGATATGGGGCTGGTTCGAAAAATCTATGATTCTGTTCTAGAGGATTCGGCAGATTTTATTCGAAATAGCAAATTTAACATTGGTCGCTTGGCTAATATCAAAGATGATGCTATAAAGAGTCTTTTATCAGCTAAATTTTTAGAAGCAGAAGCCAATCATATTGAAGTAAATTTAGAGGTTAAGGATAAGATTGGAGTACCCGATATTCCGCTACTAGATTATATTCGCTTGCTTGCTATTTTATGTGATAATGCCATTGAAGCAGCGCTTGAAGCAGAAAATCCAGCTATTACAATTGCGTGTTTTTATCAAGATGATGACTATGTGCTAATTGTAGATAATACGACTAAGGAAGAAAGTGTCCCAGTTAATTTGATTTATCAAAAAGATTATTCAAGTAAAGGACATGGACGAGGTATTGGTCTTACAACGATTCATCAGATGATGCGAAAATATTCCAATCTTTCTGTTCAAACAAATAGTGAAAATTACCATTTCAGCCAAACTATTCGTATTAAAAAGGCATTCGATTGAAAAATCGAATGCTTTTTGGTTACGTTTGATTTTTAGGTTTATTAATAGCTTTGAACCAATCAATAACACCAGTAAGTAGAGGATTACCATTTCCTCCAACTGTCTTCTCCAAGTCAGATTCTGTTAGAGTTTTAACAGATTCCAACTCTGACATTTTCCATTCTGTCATAACTGTTTTACCTCCAGTCAATGTTATTTTATCAGAAAATTTTTTAAGAACAGCATGAATTTCCTAAAAGGCTCAAAAATATTCCTGAAATGACCATTTTTTATCTTATTGAGGAGTAACTGTTCATGATAAGGTGTTTTTTTATACAATTTCCTTTATAATAGAGAGTATTAGTTTTTGAGATAATCAAAAGAATAGTTGAGGTAGGGAGAGATTTGTGGTGAATATATTTATTCTCGAAATGAATATTAAACAAGAATTTTATAAAAGACATTGTGGTACAATCAAGTCTAAAAAACTAATGGCAGAAATGAGGTGATGGGATGATAAAAGTGAGTTTATTGGGTTACCTTGTTGAGGCATTTTATTATCCTGTCATTATGATAATATATTCAAATATTAGAGGGGGTAAATTAAAATTATGGGAGATTATAGCGATATCGTTATCATTTTTTGCTATTGATTTTACTTGCTTTTATACAATTGTCTTTAGGTTTTTGGTCTTAGCGTTTTTATCTTATAAGAGAGATAAAGAGTTACCATTATCTTTACATATATTTTACGCTAGTTTTCCATGGGTAATAGAAAGTATTTTTAAAAGATTAATAGGTTTCTTTATTTTTCCAATTTTTTGTTCAGGGTATGCGGATTTAGGGAATAATTTAGTATATATAACTGTTGAAGCATCTGTCGTTTTACTTTACTTTGTGCTAATTAATCTTTCAAAAATAGATTTTCAATCCTTTATTGAATTAAGTGAAATAAAAGATCTACGAAAAAAATTAATTTTTACAGATATAACGATGGTTTTTTATTATATTATGGTTGAATTTTTGGTTAGTATGGAAGCTTATGGTGGTGTTAATAATTTAATCTATCGACAATGGTTAGTAGTTATTTACTTCATTTTCTTTATTTTAATGTTATTTTATATGAACCGTTCTTACCAAAATAAGCTTGAGAAAGAGATTGCTATTGCTCGTGAGAAAGAGCTAAACTATTTGTCGGCTTATAGCAAGAAAATTGAAGCTTTGTATGAGGAATTGCGCGCTTTTCGTCATGATTATGCCAATATTTTGGTCAGTTTGAGAGAAGGCATTGATCGAAAAGATATCGGAATGATTCAGAAAATCTACGATTCTGTTTTGGAGGACTCGGCTGATTTTATTCAAAATAGTAAATTTAACATTAGTCGCTTGGCAAATATCGAAGATGATGCCATAAAAAGTCTTTTATCTGCTAAATTTTTAGAGGCTGAAGCTAAGCATATTGAAGTTGACTTGGAAGTTAAGGAAAAAATCGGAGTGCCTGATATTCCACTATTAGATTACATTCGTCTTTTGGCTATTTTGTGTGATAACGCCATCGAAGCAGCCTTGGAAGCTGAGCACTCTGCGATAACCATTGCTTGTTTTTATCAAGATGATGACTATGTGTTGATGGTGGATAACACGACCAAAGAAGAGCAGGTTCCTGTCGATTTGATTTATCAAAAAGATTATTCAAGTAAAGGCAATGGCCGAGGAATTGGCCTGACAACAATTCATCAAATGGTTAGAAAATACCAGAATTTAACGATTGAAACAGATAGTAAGGATTATCATTTTTGTCAGAGCATACGTATAAAAAACATGCCAACTTCAAAAAAATGACGTTCTAATTTTCAAAGGATTTGGGACTGTGTCGCGTAGAAGACCAGTCCTTTTTGTTTTGCCTTAAGTAATTTTAGTAAATACATACTGACTTTGACGGCTTGTTTTTACCGTTTACGACGAAAAAACGACGATTTACGACTTATGCAGTTTTGGTACTAAAAAAGTTTTATAATGAAAGTGATTAATCTGTCACCTTTTCGTGTGATATTATGTCTAGTTTTTAGGGAGATTTATGATGTTTAAAAGCTTATTTTCAAAATATAAGATAACAATTGTAGTTATTGCTTTTGCATTGCTAATATTGGCTTATCCAATCATCTTCGAAACCCTGTATGCATCTGGACGAGAGTTCAGTCGAAGTCTTGTCAATGCCTTATTTCCATAAAGGAGAAAGTTATGAGTAAATTAGTTAAAGAAGAATTATTAAACGACGTGTATAATCTTGTTTTGTCAACAGATATCAAAGATGATGAGCGTCAAACTTTGCTTGCGTTTAAAAATACAGTGGAGCGTGGTGGAGATTTTGATAAAGCAGTTGTAAATTTGGCTTCAGATTTACGTCAGATTGGTGTGGCAAATATTACTAAAAAAGAAAAAATGTCTCCAAGTGTCAATGAATTTTATAAGACGATTTCAAGTCATGGATTGTTTGAAGGAAATCTTGCGCGTGGACTAGCTGCTACTGGCGTTATTTTTCATTGAAAAGGGGGAAAAATGAAATGGGAAAATTAAAATGGTTTTCAGGTGGAAAAGAAAGAAGAGAAGAAGCTATTCGTATTATTGAGGAGCTACTTTTAGACTTACAAACGAACGATTCTGCTGTAGATGTCAAAAGGACATTGACACATTATCTTAATGAATTTAAAACAAATGGAACTTCATTTCCTTTTCTTATGAATCGTATGAGTTTAGAATTAACAGATGCCATTTTACATAGCAAAGTTTCCTTTACTCCAAAACAATCTGAAAAATTTAAAGAACTTAGAAAATTAATGGAAATTAGAATCTACTAGGTAACGTCAATTAATACAACAAATAAAAGGCTTTAGGGCCTTTTTATTTTTTATAAAAATAACTATACCCAATATTAATGCAACGTGATACAATTAAAAAAGTCACAATTTTTAAGATTAAAATCTTTAGATAGTAAATGATAAATGAGAAAAGGGAGATTTAAGTGAGCATTTTACCGGAACTAGCCGCCTTCTTAGGAAACTTGTTAAGTCTAATAATATTTGGAATACTATTTCAACAAATCACCAAGAATAAATTGAGTGTGATGGAATGGGTGATGTATATCATTGTTTTTCATCTAGGATTAAGTACTTTTAATGTATTGGCACTTCGTTTTTCGAAGGTGTTAATGGTTCTTGGAAAAGATATAGCATTACTTTTTAGTTTAATGTATTTATCTTATCGGCATAAGCCAAAATTAAACGTTAGGTATCATCTTTTTTATGCTTTATATCCGATTATTGTTTTTACCGTTCTTCAAAGAATCTACGGCTATTTTTTGTATGAGTTTTTAGACATTAAAATATCACCATTTCAGTCAATGTCAGTAGTGATGCTTTCAGTATTACTTGTTCCACCGATACTTTATTATTTGTTATCCAAATGGTTGAATATTGATATTTCAAATGTCAGAAAGACCTTGAAAAATTACTTAAAGGCTAAAACTATAACAGTAATTAATTGTTTAATGTTGTTTTATTATTTTGGTTTTGATCTTTTACCATTAGTAGCGCCTTTTAATAGTGTTGTGGCTAAAAGAATTCATGAATGTGGTTCATTTATTTATTTTATTCTTCTCTTTATCTTCCTCTTTTATCTCAACTTCCGTCATGGGCAGGAGCAGAAAAATGAATTGCTTCGCAATCAGGAGATGGAGCTTGCAGCACTTGAAAATTATAGCAAGCACGTGGAAAGTTTATATCAAGAAGTTCGCAGTTTTCGTCATGACTACGCTAATGTCTTAATGAGTTTGAAGGTTGGAATTGACCAAGGGAATCTGGATGACATCAAGAAAATTTACGAGGAAATCACCGCGGATTCAACGAAATTAGTCAACAATAACAGATTTAACTTGACTCGTTTGGCTAATATCACAGGCAGTGGTGTTAAAAGTCTTATGTCAGCTAAATTCTTGCAAGCTGAAAGTCAAGACATTGAGATTAGTTTGGAAGTTTCAGAAAGAATGGGAACTCCCAAAATTCCCTTGATTTCTTATATCCGCATCTTGTCAATCCTTTCCGACAATGCTATTGAAGCAGCTTTGGAGTCTGAAACTCCCAAAATTTCAGTCGCTAATTTCTACCAAGATGGTGATTTTGTTTTCATGATTGAAAATTCGACAAAAAATGAATCGGTAGATTTGGACAAGATTTTTGAGCGTGGTTACTCTACAAAAGGAGATAATCGTGGGCTCGGTCTAGCAACCTTGATGGATTTTCAAGACGATTATGAAAATTTGTCCATTGAAAC
>NZ_FNJK01000005.1 GCF_900104225.1 Streptococcus equinus
ATTGGATAATCAATCATAGTTAAGTGACGATAGCCTAGGAGATACACCTGTTCCCATGCCGAACACAGAAGTTAAGCCCTAGCACGCCTGATGTAGTTGGGGGTTGCCCCCTGTTAGATATGGTAGTCGCTTAGCATTTATCCGCCATAGCTCAGTTGGTAGTAGCGCATGACTGTTAATCATGATGTCGTAGGTTCGAGTCCTACTGGCGGAGTTTTAAAGCGGTAGACGTAGAGAGCAACCTTCGGGTTGCTTTTTTTCTGTCTTAAAGTATGATTTGGACATTTTTGTCATGTTCCTTTTTGATTTCCACTTTTATAATAAAAGTACCTTTAAGGGAATAATAAAAGGAGAAATGAATCAATGGATTTTGAAGCATACTTTCAAACGGTTGTTCCAATCATCTTAAAACTAAGACGTCATTATTTTGTGAAACTGTGGGATTATGAGGACTGGGTTCAAGAGGGACGAATTGTCTTCTTTCAACTCTTAGAGGCCCATCCCGATCTTCTAATCAATGAAGGAAAACGATACACTTACTTTAAAACAAAATTTTCAAATCATGTTAAGGATACTATTAGACATCAGGAATCCTTTAAGCGTAAGTTTAATCGCATGCCCTATGAGGAAATTGGTGAGGTTAGTCATGCGGTGCCACAAGTGTCTTTCTTTGAAGTCGTAGATTATGTGGCTTATCAAGATAGTTTAACCCGTTTGCGCGCAAGCTTAGGAGAAGAAGCGAAAGAAAAATTAGCTAAGGTTATTCGAGGAGAACGCTTTGAAGGAAAGAAAGCTTTCTTAAAAGAAATTGCCCCTTATTTTGAGGATTTTAGAGCATAAAAAGGGATCAGAGATTTCTGATCCTTTTCTTTATTTATTCTGCTCGGAAAAATGCTTGATAGAGTGCGCGTACGGCTCCTTTTTCGTGTTCTGTTTGTGTAACGAACATGACTGAAACTTCACTAGAACCTTGAGAAATCATTTCCAAGTTAATATGTTTGTCTGACAAGGCTTTAGTTGCTGTTGCAGTTACCCCGATGTGGTTCTTCATATCTTCTCCGACAATCATAATGATTGAAAGGTTATGTTCGATATCAATTTCATCAACACCTAGTTCTCTTGTAAGATATGAAATAATTTCTTGTTCTTTGATAGGTGTCAATTCTCTTTCACGTACGATAACTGACATATCGTCAATACCTGTTGGCATGTGTTCCCAACGGATATTTAAGTCTTCAAGGATTTGAAGGACTTTACGACCAAATCCGACTTCACGGTTCATAAGGTATTTAGACATGTTAATACTTGCAAATTCATCATCTGCTGCAATACCAATGACTGGGACTGTAGGTCCACTGTGTTTTAAGGTGATACGTGTACCTGGGTGTTCTGGGTTATTTGTGTTTTTGATAACGAGGGGAATTTTACCACGGTAAGCAGGAATAAGTGCTTCATCGTGTAGAACAGAAAATCCAGCGTAAGCAAGTTCACGCATTTCACGGTATGTTAATTCTTGGATGGTGTGTGGTTTGTGAACAACACCTGGGTGAGCAGCAAAAATACCGTCAACATCAGTAAAGTTTTCATATAGGTCTGCTTTCACACCAGCTGCTACGATTGATCCAGAAATATCTGAACCACCACGAGAGAATGTGCAGATTTGATTGTCAACAGTTACTCCAAAGAAGCCTGGTATAACGAGGATTTCCTCAGAATCGCGTAATTCTTCAAGTTTATCATAGCTTGATGGAAGAATTCTAGCGTTTCCTGGTTCGCTTGAAACGATAATACCTGCTTCTTTAGGGTGAACATAGCGAGCGTTGAGCCCATTTTTACGGAAGAATTCTGCTACAAGTTTAGCGTTATTATCTTCACCAGCTGCTAGGAATGTGTCGTACAAGAATTCATTGCATTCGATAGGAAGTGTCGCAAGATTTGTAATCGCACCTGCAATTTTGCTCATGACTGATGAACTAAGTTCAAGTTCGTCAGCAATGGCTTGGTAACGGTTAATAATCCATTCTTGTGCAGCAGTGACGTCATCACCTGAGGTGTAGTTCTTATAATACTTAATAAGCGCATCGGTAACTTTTGTATCTTCTGAGTTACGTTTTCCGGGTGCTGATACAACAACAAAACGTCGTTCGCTATCAGATTTCACAATGTTCAAAACTTTTTTCAGTTGTTCAGCCGAAGCTAGTGAACTACCACCAAATTTGATTACTTTCATGACCTTCTCCAAAATTCTAAAATTTGTATACAATTATAGCAAAATTCTGAAAATTTGTCAGTAGTTTTTAAAATAAAAAGATAGTATAATAGAGGAATGGAAAAATTTAAAGCAATTATTTTTGATATGGATGGTGTCTTATTCGATACTGAAACCTTTTATTACCGTCGTCGTGAGAAGTTCTTAGCTGAAAAGGGGATTAGCATAAAGCATTTACCACCTAGTTTTTTCATTGGTGGCAATATGAAACAAATTTGGCCAGATATTTTACGTGATGATTTTGATAAGTGGGATACTGAACAACTTCAAAAAGAGTATTCAATTTACAAAAAAACTCATCCACTTCCTTATAAGAATTTGATTTTTGAGGATACATTTGAGGTTGTTAAGGGGCTTTTTGATAAAGGTTTTCGTCTAGGGCTTGCTTCTAGTTCAACAAAACATGATATTCTGAAAGCACTCGATGAAACACAGTTAAGAGAGTATTTTTCGGTGATTTTATCAGGGGAAGAATTCGAAAAAGGAAAGCCACACCCTGCCATTTATCAAGAAGCAAGACGACAACTTGGTTTTAATAATGAAGAAACTCTTGTTATTGAAGATAGTGAAAAGGGCATTCAGGCTGGTGTTTCTGCTGATTTAGCTGTTTGGGCTATTGAAGATACTTTGTTTGATATGGATCAAAGTAAAGCCAGCCGCTTGGTGAAAAACTTGACTCAAGTTATTGAGGATTTATCAAAATAGTGGTATTAAGGTAGGAGTAATCCTACTTTTTTTCTATAATAGTTTGATATACAAAATATTAAAAAATCAAACTAAATTATCAAAAATACGATTTTTTTCTTGATTTAACAATGATTAGTATGCTAAAATAGCTGTTGCTAAATAGTTTTATTATCAAACTATTTTTTTATCACATCTGATGGAGGTAGGTAGATGTCTTTCGATAATGTGATTTATGAAAAGGGAGAAGTCGCAACTTTAACCTTGAATCGCCCTGATATTTCGAATGGTTTTAATATTCCAACTTGTCAAGAGATTCTTGAGGTTTTGGAGCTTGTAAAAGCAGATGATTCTGTAAAAATTTTGGTCATTAAAGCAGTTGGTAAAGTCTTTTCAATTGGTGGTGACTTAGCAGAGATGCAACGTGCAGTTGAATCTGATAATGTGGAATCTCTTGTTGAAATTGCTAGTTTGGTTAATAAAATTTCTTTTGCAATGAAGAAATTGCCTAAACCAGTCATTATGAGTGTCGATGGTGCGGTTGCTGGTGCGGCTGCAAACATGGCTGTTGCGGCAGATTTTGTTGTAGCAAGTGAAAAAGCTAAATTCATTCAAGCTTTTGTGGGTGTCGGTCTTGCTCCAGATGCTGGTGGTCTTTTCTTGATGAGTCGAGCAATTGGAACAACACGTGCTGTTCAATTAGCTATGACTGGTGAAGGGGTAAATGCTGAAAAAGCCCTTGATTATGGAATTGTTTACCGACTTTGTGAATCAGAAAAGCTTGAGCGAACAACTAATCAGTTAACGAAACGTTTACTTCGTGGCTCTATCAATTCTTATCGAGCAATTAAGGAAATGTCTTGGAAAGCTCAATTTGAAGGTTGGGAAGATTATGCAAAACTTGAATTGCAACTTCAAGAAGAATTAGCATTTAAGGAAGATTTCAAAGAAGGTGTTCGTGCTTTTGCTGAAAAACGCCGTCCGAAATTTTCTGGAAAATAGTGTAAATAATTGTTTGATTTTCAAATTATTTTTTCAGTTTGACCCGAAAGACCTTGCAAAATATTTTGATGTTTGATATACTTTGATTGTCAAAGTTTATTTAGGAGGTGAAATCTTGGATTATAATAGAATTAATGAATATTTGGTTGATATTTTTAATCGAGTACAGGTTATTGAAGAGACTAGTTTACGAACAAGTCAGTTCAACGATGTTTCATTAAAGGAAATGCATACCATTGAGATTATTGGTAAGAATTCTAATGTGACTCCAAGTGATATTGCACGTGAGTTGATGTTAACCCTCGGTACAATAACCACTAGTTTAAATAAACTTGAGGCAAAAGGTTATATTGAAAGACAACGTTCAAAATTAGATCGTCGTGTGGTTCATTTAACTTTAACAAAAAAAGGAAGATTATTAGATAGGCTTCATCATAAATTCCATAAGAATATGGTTGCTCATATTGCTGAGGATATGAATGAAGAAGAACTAGAAGCTCTTTTAAGAGGGCTTAAAAATCTTCACAAGTTTCTTGAGGAGTTAATGTAATAATGGTATTTGCAAGAATTGCTCAGGCAGCAGCCTATGCCCCTGAACAAGTGATTACAAACGATGATTTGTCTGAAATCATGGACACCAGCGATGAGTGGATTTCATCACGTACGGGAATTAGAAGACGACACATCACTCGAACTGAAACAACTAGTGATTTAGGGACGCAAGTTGCAAAACAACTAATTTCAAAAGCTGGTTTGTCAGCTGAGGATATTGATTTCATCATTGTTGCAACAATTACCCCTGATAGTCTTATGCCATCAACAGCGGCTCGTGTTCAAGCAAATATTGGTGCCGTTAATGCCTTTGCGATGGATATGACAGCAGCATGTAGTGGATTTGTATTTGCTCTTGCGACTGCTGATAAATTTATTCAATCAGGTATGTATAAACGAGGAATCGTTATTGGTGCTGAAACATTGTCAAAAACGCTAGATTGGTCAGATCGAAGCACCTCTGTTTTATTCGGTGATGGCGCTGGTGGTGTCTTACTTGAAGCATCAGATACAAAACATTTCCTAGCGGAATCCTTGAACACTGATGGTAGCCGTGGCCTTAGCTTAACTTCAGGTAAAGTTGGCTTATCTTCACCATTTTCTGAAAAAGAAGAGGATGATAAATTCTTGAAAATGGATGGCCGAGCTATTTTTGATTTTGCAATCAGAGATGTGGCTAAGAATATCAAAGCGCTTATTGAAGATTCTGACGTTTCAGCAGATGATTTAGATTATCTGTTCTTACACCAAGCTAATATCCGTATTTTGGATAAAATCGCTAAAAAAGTTGGTGTTGATGTCAGCAAGTTGCCCGCAAATATGATGGAGTATGGTAACACAAGCGCTGCAAGTATTCCAATTTTATTGGCAGAATATGTTGATAAAGGACTTGTAAAACTAGATGGTTCCCAAACAGTTCTTTTCTCTGCTTTCGGTGGAGGTTTGACATGGGGAAGTCTAATTGTTAAAATCTAGTTACAAACTTGTGCATTAGCATGAGATAAATTTATATATATTTATTAAGGAGAAATTAATCATGGCAGTATTTGAAAAAGTACAAGAAATTATCGTTGAAGAACTTGGAAAAGAAGCAGAAGAAGTTAAATTGGAAACAACTTTCGATGAACTTGATGCTGATTCACTTGATGTTTTCCAAGTAATCTCAGAAATCGAAGATGCATTTGATATTCAAATCGAAACTGAAGAAGGTCTTAACACTGTAGGTGACTTGGTTGCTTACGTTGAAGAAAAAACAAAATAATAACATGGATGGAGTTGGGATTAAAAACTAACTCCACTATATATTTAGTTGAAAGGGCTGTGGGATAAGTTGCTAAAGAGCGAAAAACTTATCTTACTCCCTCTCTTCTTATTATGATAGTTTGACTATCAAATTATTGTTTGGTAAAGACTAAGAAGGTTTAACATGAAAACACGTATTACAGAATTATTAAATATCAAATATCCAATTTTTCAAGGTGGTATGGCCTGGGTTGCCGATGGTGACTTGGCTGGTGCCGTTTCAAACGCTGGTGGTTTAGGTATTATCGGTGGTGGTAATGCCCCTAAAGAAGTTGTTAAAGCTAATATTGATAAGGTTAAACAAATCACTGATAAACCTTTTGGTGTTAACATTATGCTTTTGTCACCATTTGTTGAAGATATTGTCGACCTTGTTATTGAAGAAGGGGTTAAAGTTGTTACAACTGGTGCTGGGAACCCTGGTAAATACATGGAACGTTTCCATGAAGCTGGTATTACAGTTATCCCAGTTGTTCCTAGTGTTGCACTTGCAAAACGTATGGAAAAACTAGGAGCAGATGCTGTTATCGCTGAAGGTATGGAAGCTGGCGGTCACATTGGTAAATTGACAACAATGACACTAGTACGTCAAGTTGTTGATGCAGTTAACATTCCAGTTATTGGTGCTGGTGGTGTTGGTGATGGTCGTGGTGCAGCAGCAATCTTTATGCTTGGTGCAGAAGCTGTTCAAGTCGGAACTCGCTTTGCTGTTTCAAAAGAATCTAATGCACATCAAAACTTCAAAGATAAAATTTTAAAAGCAAAAGATATTGATACAGTTATTTCTGCATCTGTTGTTGGACATCCAGTCCGTGCTGTTAAAAATAAATTGACAACATCATATGCACACGCAGAAAAAGATTTCTTAGCTGGTCGTAAGACTAAAGAAGATATCGAAGTATTGGGAGCAGGTGCTTTGCGTAACGCTGTTGTCGATGGTGATGTTGTGACTGGTTCAGTCATGGCAGGACAAATTGCAGGTTTGATTCGTAAAGAAGAAACTTGTGAAGAAATCTTGAAAGATCTCTATTATGGTGCTCAAGAAGTTATCTTAGAAGAAGCTAAACGTTGGGCTGATATTGAGAAAGATTAATATTTCTATTTAAATAAAAATCAAATTCCGTTTGGGAGGATTTAATGACGAAAACTGCCTTTTTATTTGCTGGTCAAGGGGCTCAAAAACTTGGAATGGCAAGTGATTTATATGAAAAATATCCGATTGTTAGGGAGACTTTTGATCAAGCTAGTTCTATTCTTGGCTATAATCTTCGTGATTTAATTGATAAGGAAGAAGATAAATTAAATCAAACACGCTACACACAGCCGGCTATTTTAACAACATCTGTTGCGATTTATCGTTTATTGCAAGAGAAAGGCTTTAAAGCTGACATGGTTGCTGGACTTTCACTAGGTGAGTATTCAGCTTTGGTGGCTTCAGGAGCTTTAAGTTTTGAAGATGCTGTTGCATTAGTGGCAAAACGTGGTGAATTTATGGAGACTGCAGCTCCAGCTGGAACTGGAAAAATGGTTGCTGTCATGAATACGGAAGCATCTCTTATTGAAGATATTTGTCAAAAAGCTTCTATTAAAGGTGTGGTAACACCAGCAAACTATAATACCCCAGCACAGATTGTGATTGGTGGTGAAACTGAAGCTGTTAATTATGCTGTTGAATTACTTAAGGAAGCTGGAGTGAAACGTTTGATTCCGTTGAAGGTTTCAGGCCCATTCCATACTGCTTTGTTAGCACCAGCTAGCAAACGTCTTTCAGAAGTACTTGATAAAGTTACTTTTTCTGACTTTGACATTCCATTGATTGGAAATACGGAAGCAAAAGTGATGGAGTACAGTGATATTAAAGCTTTACTTGCTAGACAAGTGAAAGAACCTGTTCGTTTTTATGATTCTATCGAGACAATGCGTAAGCTTGGAATGACAGAAGTTATTGAAATTGGGCCAGGTAAAGTTTTGAGTGGATTTCTTCGCAAAATTGATAAAAGTATTCCAACCTCAACAGTAGAAGATGAAGCAAGCTTAAATGTTTTGCTAGAAAAATAGGAGATAATCATGGATATCAAAAATAAGAACGTTTTTGTAACAGGGTCAACTCGCGGAATTGGTTTAGCTATTGCCCATCGTTTTGCTAGTCTTGGAGCTAACGTGGTTCTTAATGGTCGTTCACAAATTTCAGCAGAATTGATTGATAGTTTTAAAGATTATCAAGTAAAAGTTGTTGCCATTTCTGGTGATGTTTCACAATTTGAAGATGCGAAACGCATGGTTGATGAAGCTATTGCTGAGCTAGGTTCAGTTGATATTTTGGTCAACAATGCGGGTATCACAAATGATAAATTAATGTTGAAAATGACTGAAGCTGACTTTGAATCAGTGCTTAAAGTGAATTTGACTGGTGCTTTCAACATGACGCAATCAGTCTTGAAGCCGATGACACGTGCTCGTCAGGGTGCTATCATTAACTTGTCTAGTGTTGTTGGTTTGACAGGAAATGTTGGACAAGCAAACTATGCTGCTTCAAAAGCTGGTTTGATTGGCTTTACGAAATCAGTTGCTCGTGAAGTTGCTGCGCGTGGTGTTCGTGTAAATGCTATTGCGCCAGGATTTATTGAGTCAGATATGACTGATGCGATTCCTGAAAAAATGCAAGAAGCGATTTTAGCAGGTATTCCAATGAAACGTATTGGTAAAGCTGAAGAAGTGGCAACTGTTGCAAGTTTCTTGGCTGAACAAGAATATTTGACTGGGCAAGTCATTGCAATTGATGGTGGTATGGCAATGTAAACTATTGTTTGCTTTGCTGTAATAGTTTAAAATTAGAAGTATAATTTCTCTTAAAAGGAGACAAAAATGACATTAAATAGAGTTGTAGTAACAGGTTACGGTTTAACATCCCCTATCGGAAATACACCAGAAGAATTCTGGAACAATCTTCATGATGGTAAAATTGGTATCGGACCAATTACTAAATTTGATAATTCTGAAATCCCAGTTCATAATGCTGGGGAAATCCATGATTTTCCTTTTGATAAATATTTTGTTCGTAAAGATAAAAACCGCATGGATCAATATTCACTTTATGCGATTTATGCGACTTTAGAAGCTCTTGAAAATGCAAAACTTGATATGGATACAGTTGATCGTGACCGTACTGGTGTTATCGTATCATCTGGTATCGGTGGTTTGCAAGAAATGCAAGAACAAATCATTCGTATGCACGAAAAAGGTATCAAACGTATTCAACCAATGTTCATCCCTAAAGCTTTGTCAAATATGGCTGCTGGTAACATTGCTCTTCGTATTGGTGCGCGTGGTGTATGTAAATCAATCACAACTGCTTGTGCCTCATCTAACGATGCTATCGGTGAAGCTTTCCGTGAAATCAAATTCGGCTACCATGATGTGATTCTTGCTGGTGGTGCTGAATCTACTATTAACGAAATTGGTATCGGTGGTTTCAATGCTTTGACTGCCCTTTCTACAACAGAAGACCCAGCTCGCTCTGCTATTCCATTTGATAAAGATCGCAATGGTTTTGTTATGGGTGAAGGTGCTGGTGTGCTTGTTCTTGAAAGTCTTGAACACGCTCAAAAACGTGGTGCAACAATTCTTGCTGAAGTTGTTGGTTATGGTAGCAACTGTGATGCTTACCACCAAACAACACCAACTCCTGATGGTTCAGGTGCTGCAAAAGCTATTGAATTGGCTATCAAAGAAGCTGGTATTTCACCAGAAGATGTTGACTATGTTAACGCACATGGTACATCAACTCAAGCTAATGAAAAAGGTGAAAGCAAAGCTATCGTCACTGTCCTTGGTAAAGATGTTCCAGTATCTTCAACAAAATCATTCACAGGACACCTTCTTGGTGCTGCTGGTGCTGTTGAAGCTGTTGCTACAATTGAAGCTATCCGACACAACTATATTCCAATGACAGCTGGTACACGTGAATTGTCAGAAGACATTGAAGCAAATGTTGTCTATGGACAAGGTCAAGAAGCAGAATTGACTTACGCTATTTCAAATACATTCGGATTTGGTGGACACAATTCTGTATTAGCATTTAAACGTTGGGAGGCGTAAGCGTGAATATTTCTGAAGTAAAAGACTTGATGGCTCAATTTGACCAGTCAAGCCTACGTGAATTTTCATTTAAAACTGCTGAATCTGAATTATCATTTAGTAAAAATGAATACACAGCTCCTGTTGCGCCTGTTGCTGCTAGCGCAGCTCCAGTAGCTCCTGCTGTTGAAACGGTATCTGCTCCAGCAGCTTCAGCTGTAGCAGCATCTACAGATTCAGAAAAAGCAACTGCAGCTGATACTGATATTTTTGCAGAAGGTGAAGAAGTGACAAGCCCTCTTGTTGGTGTGGCTTACCTTGCTCCAGCACCTGATAAACCAGCCTTTGTATCAGTTGGTGATTCAGTTAAAAAAGGTCAAACATTGTTAATCATTGAAGCTATGAAAGTCATGAATGAAATTCCAGCTCCAAAAGATGGTATCGTGACAGAAGTTATGGTAGACAACGAAGATGTTGTTGAATTCGGACAAGGATTGGTACGTATTAAATGATTGATATTAAACAAATTCGTGAAGCTTTACCACACCGTTACCCAATGCTTTTGGTTGACCGAGTGCTTGAAGTGAGTGATGATGAAATTGTTGCTGTTAAAAATGTGACAATTAATGAACCATTTTTCAATGGACATTTTCCAGAATATCCTGTTATGCCAGGTGTTCTTATCATGGAAGCTCTTGCTCAAACAGCAGGTGTCCTAGAACTTTCAAAAGAAGAAAATAAAGGGAAATTGGTTTTTTATGCTGGAATGGACAAAGTTCGTTTCAAAAAACAAGTTGTTCCAGGTGACCAATTGATTATGACAGCGAAATTTGTTAAACGCCGCGGTACCATTGCTGTGGTTGAAGCAAAAGCAGAAGTTGATGGAAAATTAGCAGCTTCTGGCACATTGACGTTTGCTATTGGTAGTTAAGAAAAAGTAGTTTAACGTAAACTGTGACAAAAAAAGAATTTTGACTGGAATGCTAAAACATTCCAAATAGGAGGAAAAAGCAGACGTATGTTTAAAAAGATATTAATTGCCAATCGTGGAGAAATTGCGGTGCGTATTATTCGTGCGGCACGTGAATTGGGAATCAATACGGTAGCTGTCTATTCTGAAGCTGATAAAAATTCTTTGCATACGATTTTGGCTGATGAAGCAATTTGTATCGGTCCAGCTCGTTCGACAGACTCTTATCTTAATATGAATGCCGTCTTGTCAGCTGCTATTGTAACAGGTGCTGAAGCGATTCACCCTGGATTTGGATTTTTGAGTGAAAACTCAAAATTTGCAACCATGTGTGAAGAAATGCACATCAAATTTATCGGACCAAGTGCTGAAATCATGGATAAAATGGGTGATAAAATTAATGCCCGTGCTGAAATGATTGCAGCTAATGTCCCAGTTATTCCAGGATCAGATGGCGAAGTCTTTACATCTGATCAAGCTTTGGAAGTTGCTGAGAAACTTGGTTACCCAGTGATGCTTAAAGCTTCAGCTGGTGGTGGCGGTAAAGGTATTCGTAAAGTTGAATCAGCACAAGACCTTGTACCAGCCTTCGAATCAGCTTCTCAAGAGGCTTTGGCAGCATTTGGTAATGGTGCCATGTATATTGAAAAAGTGGTTTATCCAGCACGCCATATTGAGGTTCAAATTTTAGGTGATAGTCACGGTAATGTGGTTCACCTAGGAGAACGTGATTGTTCTCTTCAACGTAATAACCAAAAAGTTCTTGAAGAAAGTCCATCCATTGCGATTGGTAAAACACTTCGTGGTAAAATTGGTGAAGCTGCAGTTCGCGCAGCTAAGGCTGTTGGTTATGAAAATGCGGGAACAATTGAATTCTTGCTTGACGAAAAGACTTCACAATTCTATTTCATGGAAATGAATACACGTGTTCAAGTTGAACACCCTGTAACTGAATTTGTTACTGGTGTCGATATTGTTAAGGAACAAATTCGCATTGCGGCTGGACAAGAATTGTCAATGACACAAGATGATATTAAAATCACTGGTCATGCCATTGAATGTCGTATTAATGCTGAAAATCCAAAATTCAACTTTGCACCAAGTCCTGGTAAAATTACAGATTTGTATTTGCCAAGTGGTGGTGTTGGATTACGTGTAGACTCTGCTGTTTATAATGGCTATACGATTCCACCATATTATGATAGTATGATTGCTAAAATCATTGTACATGGTGAAAATCGTTTTGATGCTTTGATGAAAATGCAACGTGCCCTTTATGAATTAGAAATTGAAGGAGTGACAACTAACGTTGAATTCCAAATGGACTTGATTTGTGATGAGCATGTTATTGCAGGAGACTATGATACTTCATTCTTGATGGAGACATTCTTACCAAACTATAACAAGGAAAATGATTAGGAGATTTCATGGCTTTATTTAGTAAAAAAGATAAGTACATCCGAATTACTCCCAATAATTCTATAAAACAAACAGCACCTCGTGAAGTGCCTGAGGTGCCTGATGAATTGTTTGCTAAGTGTCCAGCTTGTAAGCACATGATTTATCAAAAAGATTTAGGGGTTGCCAAGATTTGTCCAGCTTGTTCTTATAATTTCCGTATTTCTGCTAAAGAGCGTTTAGCGATTACTGTAGATGAAGGAAGTTTTGAGGAATTATTTACTGGACTTGAAACAAGTGACCCACTTAAATTCCCTGGCTATCAAGAAAAATTAGCTAAGATGCGTGAAAAAACTGGTCTTGAAGAGGCTGTTTTGACAGGTAAAGCTTTGATTAAAGGGGAAAAGGTTGCCCTTGCTATCATGGATTCAAACTTCATTATGGCTTCAATGGGGACTGTTGTCGGTGAAAAAATCACTCGTTTGTTCGAAATGGCAATTGATGAAAAATTACCTGTTGTTATTTTTACAGCATCAGGTGGTGCTCGTATGCAAGAAGGTATTATGAGTTTGATGCAAATGGCGAAAATTTCAGCTGCTGTAAAACGCCACTCTGAAGCGGGTCTATTCTATTTGACAATCTTGACTGACCCTACAACAGGAGGGGTGACAGCAAGTTTTGCTATGGAAGGTGACATTATTCTAGCAGAACCTCAAGCCTTGGTTGGTTTTGCTGGTCGTCGAGTTATCGAGACAACGGTGCGAGAAAACTTGCCTGAGGATTTCCAAAGAGCTGAATTCCTTTTGGAACATGGCTTTGTTGATGCCATTGTAAAACGTACTGAAATGCCTGATGTTATTGCTAAACTAGTCGCATTTCATGGAGGTGCCAAATGAGTAGTGATGTATCAAGAATTTTGAAAGAAGCGCGTGATCAAGGACGTTTGACAACCTTGGAATACGCTAATTTGATTTTTGATGATTTTATGGAACTTCATGGAGATCGTCATTTTGCAGATGACGGAGCAATCGTTGGGGGAATTGCTCGACTTGCTGGTCGTCCTGTGACAGTTATTGGTATTCAAAAAGGGAAAAATTTACAGGAAAATCTTAAACGCAATTTTGGTCAACCTAATCCAGAAGGTTACCGTAAAGCGCTTCGCTTGATGAAACAAGCTGAAAAATTCGGTCGTCCTGTCGTTACTTTCATTAACACTGCTGGTGCTTATCCGGGTGTTGGTGCCGAAGAACGTGGACAAGGTGAAGCAATCGCGCGTAACTTGTTTGAGATGAGTGACCTTAAGGTACCAATTATTGCTATTATCATTGGTGAAGGTGGTTCAGGTGGTGCTCTTGCACTTGCTGTGGCTGATAAAGTTTGGATGCTTGAACACAGCATGTATGCGATTTTGAGTCCAGAAGGCTTTGCATCAATTTTATGGAAAGATGGTTCACGTGCTACTGAAGCTGCTGAACTGATGAAAATAACTGCTGGTGAGCTTTACAATATGGGAGTTGTCGACAAAGTGATTCCAGAACACGGTTATTTCTCAAGTGAAATCGTTGAGATGATTAAGACAAATCTTATTTCTGAATTAGAGGAGCTTAGCCAACTTCCTTTAGACCAATTAATTGAAAATCGTTATCAACGTTTTAGAAAATTTTAAAAATCCCACATTGTACTAACCTCAAGTCAAAGAAAATTATTTCCTTGATTTTGAGGATGGTTCAAGGGGATTTTTTTCTGATAAAAAAACACCTGCTAATCAATTGACTAGCAGGATTGTTTTGTTATTTAGGTGAGATAACTTCAGCTCCACCCATGTATGGACGAAGTACTTCTGGAATTGTTACAGAACCATCTTCGTTTTGGTAGTTTTCAAGGATTGCAGCAACTGTACGTCCGACAGCAAGACCTGAACCGTTAAGAGTGTGAAGAAGTTTAACTTTACCATCAGCTTCGTCACGGTAACGGATTTGTGCACGACGTGCTTGGAAATCTTCAGTATTTGAACAGCTTGAGATTTCACGGTAAGTGTTTTGAGCTGGAATCCAAACTTCTAGGTCGTAAGTTTTAGCAGCTGAGAATCCCATGTCTCCAGTACATAATGTGATAACGCGGTATGGTAAACCAAGTTTTTGAAGAATATTTTCAGCGTTAGCAACCATTTTTTCCAATTCATCGTATGAAGTTTCTGGTTTAGAAAATTTAACCATTTCAACTTTGTGGAATTGGTGAAGACGAATCAAACCACGTGTGTCACGACCAGCTGAACCAGCTTCTGAACGGAATGATGGGCTCATCGCTGTGAAGTAAACTGGAAGTTCTTTACCGTCAAGGATTTCACCACGGTAGTAGTTTGTAAGTGGGACTTCAGCAGTTGGGATAAGAACGTAGTCAGAATCAGCCAATTCAAATGTATCTTCTTTGAATTTTGGATATTGACCAGTACCAAACATAGAGTCGTGGTTTACCATGTATGGAGGAATAACTTCTGTGTAGCCTTCTTTTGCGTGTTCATCCAACATGAAGTTGTAGATAGCGCGTTCTAGGCGAGCTCCAAGACCTTTGTAGAATAGGAAACGAGAACCAGTAACTTTTGCACCACGTTCCCAGTCAAGGATGTCAAGGTCTTCACCAAGATCCCAGTGAGCTTTGATATCAAAGTCAAATTCACGAGGTGTTCCCCAACGACGAACTTCAACGTTTTCGTCTTCGTCAGCACCGACAGGAACATCAGCAGCTGGGATGTTTGGAAGTGTTGCTGTGAATTCAGATAATTTTTCATCGATTTCAGCTAGTTCAGCGTCAGTAGCTTTGATGTCTGCTGACAATTTTTGCATTGCAGCGATTTGTTCAGAAGCATCTTCTTTGTTGCGTTTTGCTTGAGCGATAGCTGCAGAAGCAGTGTTACGTTCAGCTTTAGCTGATTCAGATTTAACAAGTAATTCACGACGTTTGTCGTCAAGTTCTTTAAGTTCAGCAAGTTTTTCAGCAGCAACGCCACGTGTAGCTAATTTTTTAGCCACTTCGTCGAAATCGTTACGAATACGTTTGATGTCTAACATAAGTTTCCTCCAGTTTTTTTAGCGCTCATAGGGTTAGCTGTGCCCAGATGAACAAAAAGCACAGCATGTTAACTGCTGGAGCGCAATCGCGCGGTTCCATCCAGCTTCACATCCTGTGCACTTAATTTCTATTCTTAATTGATATAACGGTAGAATTTCAGATCTGTCGCTCTATCTGCTCACAGCAACCGCAGACTTTCTGAAAGAGCTCCACTCTTACTTATCCGTACTATTTATTATACTAGATTTATTTCTTTTTGACAAATCCTGTTAGTTTTTTCATAAGGACTTGAACAAGTGTAAGCATACGAACAACTTTGTCGTTTCCGATATGTTGGCGAGCCACTTTTAAGATTTTTCCTGAGTCTTTTGAGGCAAAAAGAAATTTCCCTTTGTCTGTAAAGACTTCAAAGTGACGGCTGACTTTGTTACGAGAAACGTTAGCGCCGATTTTTTCGATGTTTTCCCAAGGAATTTGAATATAATCTTCAACGTTAGCATCGCTATAGAATTCAAGTCCTTTATTACCGAGAAGGAATTTACCAACTTTCCCCCCCATACCAAGGTAAGAGACACCAGTAGTCGTTAATTCCACGGTAGAGTTAAGTGATTGTGCCATGTAATCTCCTCTGAATTAGCTTTTAGTCTATTATAACATAATAAAAAAAGAAGGACCGAAATCCTTCCTTTCTTTCATTACATGATTCCGAAGAAACGAGCGATGATACCAACGATGAACAATCCGATGATGATTGTGATTGGAGAAACTTTTTTCTTAAGCAACCACATGCAAAGGAATGTAAGAGCAAGTCCCATCAAACCAGGAATCAATGAGTTCAATTGACCTTGAAGTGTGTTAGCTTTTTCTGGTGAAAGGCTAAGTCCATCAGCCACTTTACCAAGAATACCTTGGAGTTCAGTACCAGTTACGTTTCCTTTAGGGAATTCGATGTAAGCACCTTCTGAAAGTTTAGTTGAAGGAAGATCAACAGTGAAGTTAATTGATACCCAACGTTCAACCAAGACAGCCAAGATGAACATACCAAGAATTGAAGCACCTTTAGTGATTTTTTGGATGATACCACCTGAAAGGTCTTTTGTGATTTCAGAACCAGCTTTGTAACCAAGTTCTTGAGTGTACCACAAGAATGCCATACGGATGATGTTCCATCCGAAGAAGAATAGAAGTGGACCAACGATGTTACCTGCCATAGCAAGTGAAGCACCAAGGGCACCAAGGATAGGACGAACTGTAAACCAGAAGACTGGGTCACCAACACCAGCAAGAGGTCCCATCATACCGATTTTAACCCCTTGGATAGCTGTATCATCAATTTCAGCACCATTTGCTCGTTCTTCTTCAAGGGCAAGAGTTACACCGATGATTGGAGCAGCAACGTATGGGTGAGTATTGAAGAATTCCAAGTGACGTTCAAGAGCAGCAGCTCGGTCTTCTTTAGATGTATAAAGTTTTTTGATGGCAGGGATCAAAGCGTATGCCCAACCTAAGTTTTGCATACGTTCGTAGTTCCAAGAACCTTGTAGGAAAGTAGAACGCCACCAAACTTTTTGACGATCAGATTTTGATAATTGAAGTTTTTCAGCCATGTTTGTACCCCTTTCTAGTAGTCTTCCAAGATGTCGCCGATTGGGTCACCAGAACCTGAAACAGTTCCGCCACCATTTCCACCTTTTTCTGAAAGGTTAAGGTAGATGAATGCAAGAGCAACACCAATTGTACCAAGGGCGATAAGAGTAAGGTCAGATACAGCGGCAACGGCAAAACCGATAGCGAAGAAAGGCCATACTTCGCTTGTAGCCATCATGTTGATAACCATAGCGTAACCTACGGCAACAACCATACCACCACCGACAGCCATACCACCTGACAACCAGTCTGGCATAGCGTTAAGGATAGATTGTACTGCTGAAGTTGGTACTGCAAGAAGAAGAGCAGCAGGAACAGCAATACGAAGACCTTGAAGGAATAGAGCTACCAAGTGAGTACGTTCAACTGCAGCGATGTTACCATCTTTAGCGGCAGCGTCAGCACCGTGAACAAGGGCAACAGAAGCAGTACGAACAAGCATAGTAAGGAAAAGACCTGCAACGGCAAGAGGGATAGCTGTTGCTGTTGCAACTGCGATACCTTTAGAAGTGAAGTCTCCACCTTTAACCATGATGATAGCAGCAGCTACAGAAGCAAGGGCAGCATCAGGTGCAACAGCGGCACCAATGTTAGCCCAACCAAGAGCGATCATTTGTAGAGAACCGCCAAGGATGATACCTGCTTCAAGGTTACCAGTAACAAGACCGATAAGTGTGCAGGCAACTAGTGGTTGGTGGAATTGGAATTCGTCAAGGATACCTTCAAGACCAGCGAAGAAGGCAACTACAACGACTAAAATCATAGAAATAACTGACATTATTCTAGTTCCTTTCGTTTATAAAAGTTTTCAATGTGCAATTGTAAGCCAGAAACCACGGCTTACATGTTTTGGATAAAAACAGGAAGTTTGAATCTTTCTGACAGGTGAAAGCCCTTCATAGAAACGCTTACTTTTTGTTCCTGTCTGAAGCTTCATTCAAAAATTATTGAACGTTTGCTTTTTTGATTAGATCAAACAAGTCTTTTTTAGAATCATTAGGGACTTTACGAACATCGAATGTTACGCCAAGGTCACGTAATTTTTCAAATGTAGCAACGTCATCTTTGTCCATAGACAATACGTTGTTAACCATTGTTTTACCTGTTGAGTGAGCCATTGAACCGACGTTAAGTTCTTTGATTGGCACACCGCCTTCGATAGCTTCAAGAGCTTCTTGAGGTGTTTCAAACAAGATAAGTGCGTGTGTGTTACCAAAACGAGGGTCTTTAGAAGCTTCAATCAATTTCTTGATTGGAACAACGTTTGCTTTAACACCGTTTGGTGCTGCTTGTTTAATCAAGCCTTTACGCAATTCATCTTTAGATACAGTGTCAGATGCAACGATGATACGGTCAGCTTTAGAAGCTGGAGTCCAGTTTGTTGCAACTTGTCCGTGAAGAAGACGTGTGTCGATACGAGCGAGGTTGATTTTAAGTTTACCATCACCGATGACAGTTCCTTCAGGAATAGCACCTTGAGGGGCAGCTTGTGCAGCAGGTGCAGCAGCAGCTGTTTCAGCAGGGTTGAGTTCTTCAGGAAGTGCTTTAACACCGTCTTTAGACTCTTTAATGATATTTGCGGCAACTTGTTCAACACCTGCATTTGCGTCCATCATACGCTCAGTGTAGGCTTGGATAAGCATTGGCAAATTAAGACCTGTAATGATAGCCATCTTGCGTTCTGGATTTTCACCCATAACGCGACTAGCTTGGTTAAATGGAGAACCACTCCAAAGGTCAGCTAGTACGAGGATTTCATCATCAGCATCAAATTGTGCGATAGCATCGTTGAAGTGTGCATATAAATCATCTGGTCCTTCACTTGGCATGAAAGTTACAACTTGAACTTTTTCTTGGTCACCAAAGATCATAGAACCTGATTGATGAATACCTTCAGCAAATTTACCATGGCTGGCAATAATAATACCGATACCCATTCTTGTTCTTCCTCCTTATGATTATTTTTCGTTGAAACAAAAAAGAATAATCTCCTTCCGGGCAAGCCCGGCAATTCTTTTCCGTTCCAAGGAAATTTTAAGAACGATATTATTGTAAAACGTTTTCACAAAAAATGCAATAGCTTTTTGAGAAAAAATAACAGAAATCATGAAAAATTTTCAGAAACTCGCAAAATAAAGCGATTAAATTGGATAAAACGCAAGATAATGTTCGGATAAAACGATATATTCTTTGAAAAAAATATGAAAATGTTTTGAAAGTGATGAAAAAAAGAAAAAACTTCTTAAAAAGAAGTTTTTCAGAAATTTATAGAAAAATTTTCGCTAATTCTTTCGCAACACCATCTTCTTCGTTGGTGAAGTCTGTCTGTTTGTCAGCAAATGGTAGGAGAACCTGACTAGCATTTTTCATTGCATAACCAGTTCCTGCAAAAGAAAGCATCTCAGTATCATTGTGTTCATCACCAAAGGCAATCAAATCATCTCTATCCATGTTGAGACTTTTTAATAGGTATTTTAAAGCATAAGCTTTATTGATACCTTTTGGTGAGAATTCTAAGATGTTGAGTGGACCGCCCCAAGAATCAATTTCGATTTCATGGTTGAAGAATTTTCGCATCTCATCAGCAAGTAGGTATTTGTCTTCGTGGCGTGTTTGCATCAAAATTCCGTTAGGATTTTTAGTGATTTTATTGATATCGAGGGTCATGTTATCCGTAATTTCTTCAACTCCAAAAAGTTGTGGATTAACGACGTCGTGATTTTCAGCGCTAATGTAGAATTTCTTACGATATTCACTTGCGATAAAGTCAGCTTGAACACTTTTTTGCATATCTAGAACATCAAGAAGATACTTTTTATTAATGGTTACGCTGTGTTCAAATTCCCATTTTTTTCCAGGAAGATGAGTCAATGAACCATTAAAGGTAATCATTGGTGTTTCAAGTTGGAGTCGTTTGTAGTGGTCGAGCGCCATGCGATATGGACGACCAGTTGCAATAACAACTTTGTGACCTTTTTCTTGTATTTTTTTAATGGTATTAACAGTATAATCTGAAATGGTATTATCACTACGCAGTAGTGTTCCATCCAAATCAAGAGCAATCATTTTTTTCTTTGTCATAGGTGTTATTATAACAAAAAAGACTAGCAAAGAAAAAGAAAAGTATTATGGTATAATGGTTTTAATAAAAAATGAGGTTACAAGTTAATGTATAAAATTTTTTGGAGCCATGTGTTTGCTTTAGGAATTATTTTGAGCATTACGTTTTTCCATGTAAATAGTGATGGTCTTATGAATGATGTGCTGTTTTCGTTGTTAGCAGTGGAAATGGGATTTTTCTTTTTTTATTTTAAACATATTGTGTTACGTGTAGCTGCATTTGTTTTGTGGTGCTTTTTCTACCCAAATAACTTAAATGTTTTGTTCAGTGTGGCAGATACATCATGGGCAACATCGGTTTTATGGTCATCAGATGGTATGACATCATTTATGATTTACCTAGCAGTTCTTGTTTTTTCATTGGTTGCAGGAACTTTGAGCTTGCGAATGATTTTAAAACCTTTGAAGTTAAATCAATACATTCAAGTATTCTTTGTGATGGGAGTAGCTTTTTTTGCTAGTTTGCTATTTCAAGTACTCCGAACATTGGGAATTACTTGGAAGGTTATTGTTAATCAGCATTTGAATATTTTTGAAGAAGCAGCCAAAGCATTATCGACTATTAATATGCCATTTATTATCGGTTTAATGGTTGTTCAAGTAATGATGTTTGTCGTGCTTGATAATGATTGATAAAAGTCAAAAGGAGGTGAGAGTTTCTCATCTCCTTTACTTGCTTTTAAGGGTAATTTCAATGCTTTTTTGCTATAATAAGCCTTAAGAAAGGGGGAGAAGATATGGTTAAAAAGAATGTTATGATTCATATCTTTTTTGGAATCATTTCGTTTGGTATTTATTATTATCATTTGCGAGGCCCGGATCTGGTTTGGAATATGTTTCTGGCGCTACTGGCTCTTGATTTTTCACTCCTTTCTTATTTTACAAAACAAAAAGTGGTGAGAGGGGCAAGTAGTCTCTTATGGTTGTTTTTTTACCCGAACACTTTTTATATGTTGACAGATATTGTTCATATGAACTTTACGGATTCGGTTTTATGGAACAAAACTAGTTTGATTTTGTACATGTTGTACGTGTCTAGTATTTTATTTGGGGTTCTATGTGGGATTGAAAGTGTTAAGAACATTGTGGTGACTTTTAAAATCAAAAATTATTATATCCGAATGTTTTTTATTGCAATCCTATCTTTTGTTTCGAGTTTCGCGATTCATATTGGACGCTATGCACGATTAAATTCTTGGGATATTTTTACTAGACCAGGTCTTGTCATTGATGAAATCTTAAATGTCATTAGCTGGAATGCTGTTCATTTCGTGCTTGGCTTTACTTTTTTACAGATTTTATGTCTTATCTTTTTAGATCGTGAAAATTTTAAATAAAGTTATTGAAAACTGAACAATCTTTTGGTAGAATATATAAGTCGTTCGGAAATAGAAGAAAAAGCGACTATCAATTAACCTTATTAAAGGAGAAACCATTTAAAAATGGAAAAGTTTTTTAAACTTAAAGAACATGGTACAGATGTTCGTACAGAAGTAACTGCTGGTTTAACAACATTCTTTGCAATGTCATATGTATTGTTTGTTAACCCATCAATCCTTTCACAAGCTGGAATGCCTGCCCAAGGTGTGTTCCTTGCCACAATTATTGGTGCTGTCGTTGGTACATTGATGATGGCCTTCTACGCTAATCTTCCATATGCACAAGCACCAGGTATGGGACTTAACGCCTTCTTCACATATACAGTTGTCTTTTCACTAGGTTACTCTTGGCAAGAAGCTCTTGCGATGGTCTTCATCTGCGGACTTATCTCACTTGTTATTACAGTGACTAAAGTTCGTAAATTGATTATTGAATCAATCCCAGCAGCATTGAAATCAGCTATTTCAGCTGGTATCGGTATTTTCCTTGCTTATGTTGGTATTAAAAATGCCGGCTTCTTGAAATTCTCTATCGATGCTGGTACTTATACAGTTGCTGGTACTGGTGCTGATAAAGGTCTTGCTTCAATTACAGCTAACGCATCAGCTACACCAGGTTTGGTCGCTTTTAACACACCAGGTGTTATCCTTGCTTTGATTGGTCTTGCTATCTCAATCTTCTTTATCGTTAAAGGAATTCGTGGTGGTGTTATCCTTTCAATTGCTGCAACTACAGTTGTTGGTATTTTAATTGGTGTTGTTGATCTTGGATCAATCAACTGGGCTGCAACTAACTTATCTGCTTCATTCAAAGACTTGAAAGAAATCTTTGGTGTTGCTCTTGGTAGCCAAGGTCTTGGTTCATTGTTCTCAGATGCTTCACGTATCCCAGGTGTCTTGATGGCAATCCTTGCTTTCTCATTGACAGATATCTTCGATACAATCGGTACACTTGTTGGTACTGGTGAAAAAGTTGGTATCATTGCTTCAACAGGTGACAATAAAGAATCACAATCTCTTGATCGTGCTCTTTACTCTGACTTGGTAGCAACAACATTTGGTGCCATTGCTGGTACTTCAAACGTAACAACTTACGTTGAATCAGCTGCAGGTATCGGTGCTGGTGGTCGTACTGGTTTGACTGCTCTTACAGTTGCTGTTCTCTTTGCAGTCTCAAGCTTCTTTAGCCCACTTGTATCAATCGTTCCTACTCAAGCAACAGCTCCAATTCTTATCATTGTTGGTGTTATGATGCTTTCAAACCTTAAAAATGTTAAATGGGACGATCTTGGTGAAGCAGTTCCAGCATTCTTTACATCAATCTTTATGGGATTCAGCTACAGCATTACTTATGGTATCGCTGCTGGATTCATCACTTACACATTGGTTAAAATTGTAAAAGGTCAAGCAAAAGAAGTTCACGCTATTATGTGGATTCTAGACTTCTTGTTTATTCTTAACTTTGTCAGCTTGGCAATTTTATAAAAATATAGTTTTTGACAAAAATCTGAAGGTAAAAGTTCTCTCGCCTTCAGCTTTTTTTATAATAAAAAATGTTGTAAGCCTTGCCATGATTAGCTTCTTTTAAAATGTCTGATAAAACCGTTTACGAAAAAACTGGCGAGACTTGGAAGCTAGAGAGAATTTTGATATAATGGTTTCATGTTTTATAGTCATAATGAAGATGAGTTGATGGCATATGGCTATCGGCTCGGTCGAAAATTACAAGCAGGAGATGTTCTGGTATTAACAGGAACTCTTGGTGCTGGTAAAACGACATTAACCAAAGGAATCGCAAAGGGGCTTGATATCGATCAGATGATTAAGAGTCCTACCTATACGATTGTTCGGGAATACGAGGGGCGTTTACCGCTCTATCATTTAGATGTTTACCGTATCGGAAATGATCCAGATTCTATTGATTTGGATGATTTCTTGTATGGCGATGGTGTTGCCGTGATTGAATGGGGTGAACTTTTAGAAGAGGATTTACTCGGCGATTACTTAGAAATCATTATCACTCCTTCAGGAGATGGTCGTGACATTGAGCTACAGTCTAATGGCCCACGAAGTAAGGAGCTTCTGGAGGCTATAGAACGTGGCTGAACAAGAGGTAATCGTTGAAGAAGCACAGCTTACTGATGCCAAAGCCTTAGTTGACTTGCTTGAGCAGGTTAGCTCAGAGACGGATTTTGTTGTTGCAGAGACGCTTTTATCGCAAGAAGAGATGGAAATCTTTTTGGAGCGACATCTTGCATCTGTTAATGAAATTTGTCTGGTAGTAAGAGTTGGTCAAGAGTTAGCTGGTGTTTTAAATATATCTAGTACTAACTCACCACAGACAGATCACATTGGCGATGTTTTTATTGCTGTTCAAGAAAACTATTGGGGATATGGTCTTGGTTCACTTCTTATGGAAGTTGCTCTTGACTGGGCTTACCACACGCCAGTGATTCGTCGTTTGGAATTAACAGTTCAAGCTAGAAATAGCAGAGCTATTCACCTTTATGAAAAGTTCGGTTTTAAGATTGAAGCTACTAAGGAACGTGGCGCAAAAACTAAAGATGGAGAATTTCTTGACGTCTACTTGATGAGTAGGTTGATAGACTAAAAGTAAACAAATGAAACTCGGAAAAAAAATTCTGCTCATGATAGCAGCAATCTTTGTGACAACAATTGTTGCATTAGGTGTTTATATTACAAGTGCTTACAATTTCTCAACAAGTGAGCTCTCAAAAACGTTTAAAGATTACAAAACGTCTGGTTCAAGTAGCAATGCTATCAAGCAGACAAAACCTTTTTCAATCCTTTTGATGGGAGTTGATACAGGAGATTCTGAACGTCATTCAACTTGGGAAGGTAACAGTGACTCAATGATTTTAGTAACTGTTAATCCTAAAACCAAGACAACAACGATGACTAGTCTTGAACGTGATATTTTGATTGAATTGACAGGTCCTGAAAATAACGACATGAATGGTGTTCAAGCTAAGTTGAATGCGGCTTACGCTTCAGGTGGTGCCCAAATGGCTATCATGACGATTCAGGATTTGTTAGACATTAAGATTGATTATTATATGCAAATCAATATGCAAGGTCTAGTTGACTTGGTTAATGCTGTGGGTGGTATCACAGTAACCAATGATTTTGATTTCCCTATCTCAATTGAAGAAACAGAGCCTGAATATACGTCATCAATTGAGCCAGGAACTCATAAAATCAATGGTGACCAAGCTTTGGTTTATGCACGTATGCGTCACCAAGATCCAAAAGGGGACTATGGTCGTCAACAACGTCAACGTGAAGTGATTCAAAAAGTTCTTAAGAAAATTTTAGCGCTTGATAGTGTATCATCATACAAGAAGATTCTTTCTGCTGTAAGTAAGAATATGCAAACAAACGTTGAAATTTCATCAAGTACTATTCCAAGCCTTCTTGGTTATGCGGATTCTCTTAAAAATATCGAGACTTATCAATTAGAGGGTGAAGGTCAAATGATTAATGAGGTTTCATACCAAATTGTAAGTTCAGATCATTTGCTTGAAGTTCAAAACCGCATCAAGAAACAACTTGGTCTAGAAGAAAGTACTGAACTAAAAACAACTGCTGTTCTTTCTGAAAACCTTTATGGTACAGGTTATGGTTATAGTTCTGACTACAGTAGTTACGATAGTGGCTATAGTTCAAGCTATGACAGTGGCTATAGCGATTATAGCGATAGTGGTTACAGTGACTACACAACTGACACCTACTCAGCAGATACTGCTTACTCATATTAAGCTAAAAAAGCCGACCATTGGTCGGTTTTTTGATTAATAATATTAAATTAAAAGAGTTCGGAAAATCCGAACTCTTTTAATTTTGATCACTTTCTTGATATTTTGCCAAAGTTGTTTTGATTTGTTCCAGACGGCTATTTGTTTCTTGTTCAAATAAGCGGCATTTGTAATCTAACTCTTGGCTAATTGTTTGTAGTTTTGGTAATTGTTGATTGATATCTTCAATGGTATGATGAATTTTTGTGATATCTTCAGCAATTTTATCGCTGATTTCGTTAGCGTCAGCAATATCTGCTTTGATTTGATCGCGCTTTTGGTAAATTTGGTAGGCTGCAAAACCAGCGCAGCTTGCAAGGCCAAATGCGACAAGATGGCCTAATTTCATGCTTCTACCTCTTTAGCAATTTGTTCTGCCAATTTTCCAAGAGCTTCGAAATCTGGTTCATGTTCTGTAAAGTTGATGGCAAATTCATCATCTTTAGCATAACGTGGAATAAGATGGATGTGTGCATGGAAAACAGTTTGTCCAGCAATTTCTTCGTTGTTGTTAACGATATTCATTCCAACTGCACCTGTTGCTTTTTGAACAGCACGCGCAACTTTTGGTAAACGTGCAAAGAGTTCTTGTGATGTTTCTTCTGACATTTCAAGGACATTTCTAACATGTTCTTTTGGAATAAGGAGTGTGTGTCCTTTAGTGGTTTGTGAAATGTCTAAGAAAGCTAAGACTTTATCGTCTTCATAAACTTTTGATGAGGGAATGTCACCTGCGATAATTTTACAAAAGATGCAATTTTCCATTTGAATCACCTATAATCCTTTGATTTTGTTATAATTATTATATCAAAAAATTGTGGGTATCTTATGTTAAAAATTGAAAATGTCACAGGTGGATACATTAATATCCCTGTTTTAAAAAATATTTCATTTGAAGTTGGCGACGGTGAGTTGGTCGGTTTGATTGGTCTTAATGGTGCTGGTAAATCAACTACCATTAATGAAATTATCGGGCTTTTGACACCGTATCAAGGAAAAATTACTTTGGATGGTTTGACTTTGGCTGACAATCAAGCGGATTATCGTAAAAAGATTGGTTTCATTCCTGAAACACCGAGCCTCTATGAAGAGTTGACTTTGCGTGAACATTTAGAGACGGTTGCTATGGCTTATGATCTTGATTTTGATCAAGCAATGGCGCGTGCGAAAGAATTATTAAAACTTTTTCGTTTGTCTGATAAGCTGGATTGGTTCCCAATTAATTTCTCAAAAGGGATGAAGCAAAAGGTTATGATTGTCTGCGCCTTTATGATTGATCCTCATTTGTTTATCGTTGATGAACCATTTTTGGGACTAGATCCTTTGGCGATTTCTGATTTGACGGATTTGTTAGCACAAGAAAAGGCTAAAGGAAAAGCTATCTTGATGTCAACACACGTTTTAGATGCTGCTGAAAAAATGTGTGACCGTTTTGTGATTTTGCATCATGGTCAAGTGCGTGCTGTGGGAAATTTGGTTGAATTGCGTCAAGCTTTCGGTCAGGCAGATGCTAGTTTAAATGATATTTACATGGCTTTAACTAAAGAGGGATAGAGATGAAAGAAGTTTTTCTAAAACGACGTAGCCTCTTTTTAGGGCAATGTCTGAAATACTTACGTTATGTATTGAACGATCATTTTGTACTGGTTTTGTTGTTTTTATCAGGTTTCTTAATGGTCCAATACGGGGAATTGTTAAAACATTTTCCAAAACAAACAATCTGGATTGATGTGATTCTGGTAATTGTGACAGTTCTTCTGCTTAGTCTTGGGAGAATTGCGACTTATATTGAAGCGCCAGATAAGTTATTTTACCTGCCTAAGGAACAAGAAGTGGTTGTTTGGATTCATCTGGCAAGAATTCGTTCTTTTGGAATTTGGTCATTTTTACAAACGGCTGTTTTGTTACTTCTAGCTCCTATTTTCTTTAAGTTGGGTGTAACAGTGCCAATTTTTGCTGCGCTTTTGTTAGTGCTGATTGGTATTAAGTGGTTTATCATGCTAAGAAAAGAAAAAGTCTTTTTTAGAGATGGACATTTTTCTTGGGAGGCGGCGATTACCTATGAAAATAAGCGTCGTCAAGCTATCTTAAAATTCTTTGCCCTCTTTACAACGGTTAAAGGAATTTCAGCCAGTGTCAAACGACGCGCTTACTTAGATAAGATTCTTAGTTTGGTTAAAAAACGTCATGACAAAACTTGGTCAAATTTATACCTGCGCGCTTTTCTTCGAAGTTCAGATTATCTAGCCTTGACTATTCGTTTGGTACTTCTAAGTGTTTTAGCTTTGGTATTTATTCCGAATCATTTGGTGGCAGCTGGTCTTGCTTCGATTTTTAATTATCTCTTGCTTTTTCAGTTGCTAGGACTTGTCAGTCATTTTGATTATCAATATTTAACACGATTATACCCCATTTCAGAAAAACAAAAGTTGGCTAATTTAAAGGCATTATTGAAACGTTTATCTTATTTGATTTGTGTGATTGAATTGTTACTTTGCTTTTCTTTGAAGGCAGCAGGGCTTCTTGTTTTGGTTACAATAATTGTTACAGAATGTTATCTTCCTTACAAAATTGCGAAGATGATTGACTAGGAACTGTAAAACAAGTAAAATAAAAAGTGACGAATCGTATTATATAAGAAAGAAAAGGGGGGCAGACAGGTGACAACAGTATCAGATCAGGAATTGACAATGACACCGCTTCGAGGTAAAAGTGGTAAAGCCTTTATTGGTCAATATCCAAACGGTGAAAAAATCTTTATCAAGTTTAACACGACACCAATTTTACCAGCTCTTGCTAAAGAGCAGATTGCTCCGCAATTATTGTGGGTGCGACGTACAGGTAATGGCGATACAATGAGTGCACAGGAATGGCTTGATGGAAGAATTTTGACTAAAGAGGATATGGGTAGTAAACAAATTGTCCATATTCTTTTGCGTTTACACAAGTCACGACCATTGGTTAACCAATTACTACAGTTAAACTATAAGATTGAAAATCCATATGATTTATTGGTTGATTGGGAAAAGAATGCACCATTGCAAATTCGTGAAAATACTTATTTGCAAGGTATTGTAAAAGAATTAAAACGTAGCTTACCAGAATTTCGTTCTGAAGTTGCGACCATTGTACACGGTGATATCAAACACAGTAACTGGGTCATCACAACAAGTGGTATGATTTATCTTGTTGATTGGGATTCTGTTCGTTTGACAGATCGAATGTACGACGTAGCCTTTCTTTTGAGTCACTACATTCCTTACACACGTTGGGGTGAGTGGTTGAATTATTATGGCTATAAAGACAATGAAAAAGTACGCAGTAAAGTAGCATGGTATGGACAGTTCTCATATCTTTCACAAATTTTGAAATGCTTTGACAAACGAGATATGGAGCATGTTAACCAAGAAATTTACGGCTTACGAAAATTTAGGGAGTTAGTTAATAAAAAGAAATAATGCGAGTTAGAAAACGTAAGGGTGCTGAGGAGCACTTAGAAAATAACCCACACTATGTTATCTTAAATCCAGAAGAAGCAAAAGGTCATTGGCGTGAAGTTTTTGGTAATGATAACCCAATCCATATTGAAGTTGGTTCAGGAAAAGGGGCTTTCATTACAGGAATGGCTTTGCAAAATCCAGATATTAACTATATCGGAATTGACATTCAAGTATCAGTACTTAGCTATGCTTTGGATAAAGTTTTGGATAGTCAGGCACCAAATGTTCGTTTGTTGCTAGTTGATGGTTCTGATTTGACAAATTATTTTGCGGATGGCGAGATTGATTTGATGTATTTGAATTTCTCAGATCCATGGCCTAAAAAACGTCATGAAAAACGTCGTTTGACTTATAAAACATTTTTAGATACTTATCGTCAAATTTTACCGGAACATGGTGAAATTCACTTCAAAACTGATAATCGTGGCTTGTTCGAATACAGTTTGGCAAGTTTCTCACAATATGGCATGATTTTAAAACAAGTTTGGTTGGACTTACATGCTAGTGATTTTGAAGGAAATGTCATGACTGAATATGAAGAGAAATTTTCTAAAAAAGGTCAAGTCATTTATCGCGTAGAAGCACAATTTCAGTGATAAAAATGGTATAATAGTAGTGAAATAAATTACTAATTATATGGGGAGAGGTTAAGCTTATCAGTTGATTTTCTTCCTCTAGACAATTGAATATAGAGAAAAACGTCCTTTGAATTTTGAGTTTGCATGATTTTGGGGCGTTTTTTGCATCTTTAATGATTTTAATCATCAAGTAATGGAAAATCAATTGTATTATGAAAAGGAAAACTCACTAGAGTTAATGGCGGTATGTTGTTAGAAAACGTTATTTAGGTGATATTAGCAAGTGATTTAGAGCTTGCTTAGAATAGTGAGGTTGTATGCTTCTAGGAAAATTTAAAACATATCAAGAATGTTTTGGTTACATGGTTGTTTATTGATATTTCCATTGTGATTTACTATATTAGTATTCTCTTGATGTATCTAACAGCTATGCCGACAGATGAGGCTTTAGAGTTAGCTGGTTTTGAACGCTATGCTTCAAGTATGGTTATCTTTGCTTTTGGTTATCTGGTTATGGCACTTGCTTGGGAAATGGACAAATCCCTTTATGAACAAACCATTAGTCAACGTAATGCCAAATCCTATAAGAGCTTGTGGAATAAACGCTTGTACCAATACGCAACTTTGGGATTAACAGTTTACGCAGTGGGAATGTTGTTATCTGAAAACAACAGCATTGTCTTTAATAATAATCAAGAAACGAATAAGGTTTCTAAAGAGCTTCACAAGCTCACTGGAAATAACATGAATTCAACGAAAAAACGAATTCTTGTTGTAACAGCTGATAAAGAACATGTAGATAGTTTCTTTGTTCAATATGCTAGTCGTTATTATCTTTGGGATGTTAATGTTGATGCTAGGGAAAATTTTGTCTCAGCAGATAAAGAATTCTTAGATTTGATGAAGTCTTATAATGATAATGCAACAAGTTATTATCTTTGGAATGAAAATATTGAAGCTAGAGATGATTTTAACTTCACAGATAAAGATTTCATTGCCTTATTGAAGACTTACGATGAAGTGGTGATTTTGGATGATCACTACACTTTCAATGCTTTGACTAAGAAACTTTTTGGACGGACGTATGCTCCAGGAGTTTACAAAACATCAGATATTCTTTCTGGTAAAGGATGATTTTTCCTAGTCTAATAAGCTTTTGACTTGTCAAGGACATCAAATTATGTTACTATAATATAAAATAAGTAGAAGGAGGCGGAGTTTGTAACTTCGCCTCTTGTGTGTGCTTAATATCATTTTGATGTTAAGCATTCTACTAATATCATTGGTCTGCTTATAAGCTAGCCAATGTGATGAACTTTCTATTTTAATTTTGATAGATGAAGGAGGGGATTCTTATCGCAAACGCAAATACAATCATTGAATTGGTTACTGAAGCTGTTGCACCTGCTATTAAAGATCCGTTCGAATTGGTTGATGTTGAGTACGAAAAAATGGGCAGCGATTATGTCCTTAGTATCTTGATTGATAAACCTGAAGGAATTACAGTAGATGATACAGCTGAATTAACAGAAATTATCAGTCCTCTACTTGATGGCATCAAACCAGATCCATTTCCTGAACAATACATGTTGGAAGTGTCTAGCCCTGGTTTAGAGCGGCCGTTGAAGACTAAAGAAGCCCTTGAAAAGGCTGTAGGTTCTTATGTCAATGTGAGTCTTTACAAAGCTATCGATAAAATTAAGGTATTCCAAGGAGACCTTGTTGCTTTTGATGGTGACACATTGACAATTGATTATTTGGACAAAACACGCAAGAAAACCGTTGAAATTCCATATTCGACAGTTGCAAAAGCGCGTTTGGCAGTGAAATTGTAGTCAACCCACAATAACAAACTACAATCTGATTTTACTTAGATATAAACGAAAGGATTACGCTCTACTTATCCAGTAGAGCAATGAAAAAAATGAGCAAAGAAATGCTAGAAGCCTTCCGTATTTTGGAAGAAGAAAAACACATTAACAAAGACGATATCATCGACGCTGTCAAAGAATCTTTGAAATCAGCTTATAAACGTCGTTATGGTCAATCTGAATCATGTGTTATTGAATTCGACGACAAAAAAGGTGACTTTAAAGTCTACACAGTTCGTGAAGTTGTTGAAGAAGTTTTTGATAGCCGTCTAGAAATCAGCTTGTCAGATGCATTGAAAATTAGCTCAGCTTACGAACTAGGTGACAAAATTCGTTTTGAAGAATCTGTTGCTGAATTTGGTCGTGTGGCTGCTCAATCAGCTAAACAAACAATCATGGAAAAAATGCGTCGTCAAATTCGTGAAGTGACTTACAACGAGTACAAACAACACGAAGGCGAAATCATGACTGGTACTGTTGAACGCTTCGACCAACGTTTCATCTATGTTAACCTTGGTTCTCTTGAAGCACAATTGTCACACCAAGACCAAATTCCTGGTGAAACATGGAAATCACACGACCGTATCGAAGTTTACGTTTACAAAGTTGAAAACAATCCAAAAGGTGTTAACGTCTTTGTAAGTCGTAGCCACCCTCAATTTATCAAACGTATCATGGAACAAGAAATTCCTGAAGTATTTGACGGAACTGTTGAAATCATGAGCGTTTCACGTGAGGCTGGAGATCGTACAAAAGTTGCTGTTCGTAGCCACAATCCAAACGTTGATGCTATCGGTACAATCGTTGGTCGTGGTGGAAGCAACATCAAGAAAGTGATCAGCAAATTCCATCCAAAACGTTATGATGCTAAAGCTGGCGTAGAAGTTCCTGTTGAAGAAAATATTGACGTTATCCAATGGGTTGAAGATCCAGCTGAATTCATCTACAACGCTATTGCACCAGCTGAAGTTGATATGGTTCTTTTCGACGAAGAAGACAGTAAACGTGCAACTGTTGTTGTTCCTGACAACAAATTGTCACTTGCTATCGGTCGTCGTGGACAAAACGTTCGTTTAGCTGCACACTTGACTGGCTACCGTATCGACATTAAATCTGCTTCAGAATACGAAGCTCTTGAAGCTGAACGTGAAGCTAAAGCAGCTGAAGCACAAGAAGCACCAGCTGAGGAAGTTGTTGAATCTGCTGATACAGAAGTTGTAGCAAACGACGCAGAATAAGAAAGATAGAGGTGTTTCATGGCTAAAACACGTAAAATACCTTTAAGAAAATCAGTTGTTTCAGGTGAAGTGATTGATAAACGTGATTTACTTCGCATTGTTAAAAATAAGGAAGGTGAGATTTTTATCGATCCAACTGGTAAGAAAAATGGCCGTGGAGCTTATATTAAACTTGATAATGCAGAAGCTCTTCAAGCCAAAGAAAAACGCGTCTTTAACCGTAGCTTTTCAATGGAAGTTCCTGAATCATTTTATGATGAATTGATTGCTTACGTAGATCACAAAGTCAAAAGAAGAGAGTTAGGTCTTGAATAACCACCAAAGATTGTCAAATTTAATTGGACTGGCACAGCGTGCAGGAAAAGTCATTTCTGGAGAAGAATTGGTCATTAAGGCCATCCAATCTGGCAAAGCAAAACTTGTTTTTCTGGCAAATGATGCTGGTGATAATTTGACAAAGAAAACAACTGATAAAAGTCATTATTACAAAGTAGAAGTCTCCACAGTGTTTAACACACTGGAATTAAGTGCTGCGCTTGGTAAACCACGTAAAGTGGTTGCCATAGCAGACGCTGGATTTTCAAAGAAAATGAGGACTCTTATGAACTAACAGAATAGGAGGACATCAATTGTCAAAGAAAAGATTATATGAAATCGCTAAAGAATTGGGCAAATCAAGCAAAGAAGTTGTTGACTATGCTCAAGAGCTAGGACTTGATGTGAAGAGCCATTCTTCTAGCGTTGACGAATCTGATGCCAAACGAATTGCGGCGAAATTCTCAGGAAATGCCAAACCAGCTGCGGCAAAAGCCAAAGTTGAAAAAGCAGCCGAGAAAACAGTTGCAGAAGCTCCTAAAGCAGCTCCTGCTAAACCTCAGAGCCGTAATTTTAAGGCAGAACGTGAAGCGCGTGCTAAGGCTGAAGCTGAAAAACGAGCTAAAGGCAACGATAAAAAGCGTAACAACAATCAAGGGCGCGACAATCGTTCAAATCGTGACAGACAAGAGAATGCCCAAAATAATCGCAAACAACGCGATCGCAATTCTCAAAATCATAATCGAAGAGATCAACAGCGTGATAATCACCAAAGAGATCAACGAAATGATCGCAATCAATCAGCGAAACCACGTATCGATTTCAAGGCACGTGCAGCTGCATTGAAAGCAGAACAAAACGCTGAGTACTCTCGTCAAAGCGAAAATCGTATCCACGAAAAAGAATCTGCTAAACGTAAAGCAAAAGCAGCTAAAGAGCAAGAACATAAAGCTCGTGTGAATGCTAAAGCTAAGGCTGAAGAGCACAACGCAAAAGCAGCTAAAGCTGCTGCTCCTACACCAAAACATGTGGTTGCAGAGCAAGCAACACCAGCTGTAGATAAACGTCGTAAGAAACAAGCCCGTCCTGAAAAATCACGTGACTATGAACGTGATAACGAAGATGGACCACGCAAGAATAGAAAAAACTGGAATAATCATAACCAAGTGAGAAATCAAAGAAATAGTAACTGGAATAATAACAAGAAAAACAAAAAAGGTAAACATAATAATCGTAATAACGCTCCAAAACCTGTAACAGAGCGTAAGTTCCACGAATTACCTAAAGAATTTGAATACACTGAAGGCATGACTGTTGCTGAAATCGCAAAACGTATCAAACGCGAACCAGCAGAGATCGTTAAGAAACTCTTCTTGATGGGTGTTATGGCCACTCAAAACCAATCCCTCGACAGCGATACAATTGAATTGTTGATGGTTGATTATGGTATTGAAGCACACAAAAAAGTCGAAGTTGACGAAGCTGATATCGAACGCTTCTTTGCTGACGAAGGCTACCTCAACCCAGACGAAATGGTTGAACGTGCTCCTGTCGTAACTATCATGGGACACGTTGACCACGGTAAAACAACCCTTCTTGATACCCTTCGTAATTCACGTGTCGCTACAGGCGAAGCTGGTGGTATCACTCAACACATCGGTGCTTACCAAATCGTTGAAAATGGTAAGAAAATCACCTTCCTTGATACACCAGGTCACGCGGCCTTTACATCTATGCGTGCGCGTGGTGCGTCAATCACAGATATCACTATCTTGATTGTTGCCGCAGATGATGGTGTTATGCCTCAAACAATCGAAGCTATTAACCACTCTAAAGCCGCTGGTGTGCCAATCATCGTTGCGATCAATAAAATTGATAAACCAGGTGCAAATCCAGAACGTGTTATTGGTGAATTGGCAGAACACGGAATCATCTCAACTGCTTGGGGTGGTGACTGTGAATTCGTTGAAATTTCAGCCAAATTTGGTAAAAACATTGATGAATTGCTAGAAACAGTTCTTCTTGTTGCTGAAATGGAAGAATTGAAAGCTGACCCAACAGTTCGTGCTATCGGTACTGTTATCGAAGCTCGTCTTGATAAAGGTAAAGGTCCTGTTGCAACCCTTCTTGTTCAACAAGGTACCCTTCATGTTCAAGATCCAATCGTTGTTGGTAATACATTTGGTCGTGTACGTGCTATGGTTAATGACCGTGGACGTCGTGTTAAAGTGGCAGAACCATCAACTCCAGTATCAATTACTGGTTTGAATGATGTGCCTATGGCAGGTGACCATTTTGCGGTTTATGAAGATGAAAAAGCTGCACGTGCAGCCGGTGAAGAACGTGCTAAACGTGCTCTTATGAAACAACGTCAAGTTACTCACCGTGTCAGTCTTGAAAACCTCTTTGACACTCTTAAAGCTGGTGAAGTTAAGACTGTTAATGTCATCATCAAAGCTGACGTACAAGGTTCAGTAGAAGCCCTTGCTGCATCACTTCTCAAGATTGATGTTGAAGGAGTTAAAGTCTCAGTTGTTCACTCAGCTGTAGGTGCTATCAACGAATCAGACGTTACTTTGGCTGAAGCTTCAAATGCCTTCATCATTGGATTTAACGTACGTCCTACACCACAAGCTCGTCAACAAGCTGAAACTGATGAAGTAGATATTCGTCTCCACTCAATTATCTATAAAGTTATCGAAGAAGTTGAAGATGCCATGAAAGGTATGCTTGACCCTGAATATAAAGAAAAAATCATTGGTGAAGCACTTATCCGTGAAACATTTAAAGTATCTAAAGTTGGTACAATCGGTGGATTCATGGTTACAAGTGGTAAAATTACTCGTGATGCTAGCGCACGTGTTATCCGTGACGGTGTCGTTATCTTCGACGGTAAACTTGCTAGTCTTAAACACTTCAAAGATGACGTTAAAGAAATCGGAAACGGCCAAGAAGGTGGTTTGATGATTGAAAACTACAACGATATCAAAGTTGATGACGTTATCGAAGCTTACGTTTTAGAAGAAATTAAACGTTAGGGAGTAAGACAGAATCCCAAAAAGCAGGTTCGTCGTCTTACCCCCGCACGGTTGAGTAGGGTTGTAAAAGCTGATTTATCAGCGTATTAGAATCCACTCAACTACTGCGCCAAGTATTGTGGCTGAAGCCACTAATACTTGTACGGCAATCTCAATGGAGCTCTTTCCAAACGTTACGTACTATAAACAAATAAAAGCTAGGCTTGCTTAGCCTAGCTTTTTTCGAAAATCATTAGAAAGGAAATTATTATGGCTAATCATCGTGTTGATCGTGTTGGGATGGAAATCAAACGTGAAGTAAATGAAATTTTGCAAAAAAAAGTTCGTGACCCACGTGTTCAAGATGTGACTATTACTGATGTTCAAATGCTTGGAGATCTTTCAATGGCTAAAGTGTACTACACTATTCACTCTGAACTTGCTTCAGATAACCAAAAAGCACAAACTGGTCTTGAAAAAGCTAAAGGAACAATCAAACGCGAATTAGGTCGCAATTTAACAATGTACAAAATTCCAGATTTGACATTTATCAAAGATGAATCAATCGAATACGGGAATAAAATTGATCAAATGCTTCGTGATTTGGAAGCTAAAAAATAAATCACAAATAGCTCGCCATCATCGGCGGGCTTTTTTTGTGATATAATGGGAGTGTTTTTTGAAATGAGGATAATAATAGAAGATGAATATCACAGTTTATTTAGGCTCTAGTATGGGAAATACGGAGTTCTATGAAGAAAAAATTATTGAGCTTGGGAAATGGTTAGCGAGTCACAATCATCAATTAGTCTACGGTGGTAGCAAGGCTGGCTTAATGGGAGTTCTGGCAGATACTGTTCTTGAGCAGGGTGGAAAAGTTTACGGTATCTTACCTGATTTTATGCAAAAACGTGAACAAGCGTATGAAGGATTAACAAATTTACAAATTGTCTCAAGTATGGATGAGCGAAAACGTCTTCTAATGGAAGAAGGAGATGTTTTAGTTGCTTTTCCTGGTGGCCCTGGAACTCTTGAAGAAATTATTCAAGCCATTTCTTGGGTACGAATTGGAAGTCTAAAGAAACCTTGTCTTTTGCTAAATCTAAATGGTTACTATGATAATTTAAAAGCACAGCTTGATCAAATGGTCACTGCAGGCTTTTTGACTTCAAAAGATCGTGAGATAGCTATTTTTATCGATTCATTGCATGAGTTAGAGGAATTTATCACTCAATATCAGAAGTAAAAAAGGTGGAGATTATGGATTTAAGGGAATTATTTTCACAAGATGATGAGTTGATGGCGATTTTTAGGATTATAGAGCAACTTGATTTAAAAGATGCATGGTTGGCTGCGGGGACGTTACGCAATTATATTTGGAATGTTTTATCGGGAAAGCCTGGGCTATCAGATGCTAGCGACCTTGATGTCGTCTTTTATGATCCAGAGATTACTTATGAAGAAACGCTAGCGCTACAAAATCAGCTTCAGTTATGTTATTCCAACTATCAATGGGAAGTCAAAAATCAGGTCTTTATGCATGGTCACAGTCCGCACACACCTCCTTATCAAAATGCTAGAGATGCTATCAGTAAATATCCAGAACGCTGTACAGCTATAGCAGCACGTTTAAAAGATGGTGATTTAGAATTATTTTTGCCTTATGGAGTTGATGATATTCTTGATTTGGTCGTCCAACCCACTCCACATTTTTTAGCTGATAAAGAACGTATGACAGTTTACCATGACCGCTTGAAAAAGAAAGATTGGCAAAAGAAATGGCCGCGCTTGCAAATTCTAGCGTAAAGAACTAGAATGAAGGTGTAAAGTCTCTTCTAAATTACTCATAGATTCAATGCCTTTGGGTATTGAAGAAGTCTGAAACATTTTGTTTCGGACTTTTTTAATCAATGAAAGTTGACAAATGTAGACGATAGAATTATAATAAATTTACAAATGTAAACTAAACGATTTTTAGAAAGGAATGCTATGTCAATTTCAAAATCAGAATGGGAGATCATGCGCGTGATTTGGACCAAAGATGCGGCAACGAGTGGTCAGATTCTTGATATTCTAGGTGAAAAAAATAGCTGGACGTCTTCAACAGTTAAGACTTTTTTGAAACGTCTAGTTGATAAAGGTTACTTGACAAGAAAAAGGTCTGGTAAGTCTTATCTTTATTCAAGTACTCTCACTGAACAAGATGCTATGAACCAACAGGTTGATGACTTATTTGATAAATTTTGTCAGCGTAAGCACACGATGATTCTTAAGCATCTACTCAAAGAAACTCCCATGACCTTAACTGACATCGCTGCTTTGCAAGCTCTGCTATTAGCCAAAAAAGAAGAAGCTTTGGATGAAGTACCTTGTAATTGTATTCCTGGACAATGTCGTTGTAAAGAACATTTTGATCTTTAGTGGTTGATTTGTGATATTTTGACAGAAAGGTGTCTTATGGAAAAAGAAGAAGTCTTTGTCATTGATGGCATGACCTGTGCGGCTTGTGCTTTAACCGTCGAAAATGCTGTCAATAAAATAGATCATGTCGATTCGGCTGTTGTCAATCTAACAACAGAGAAAATGACTGTGCGTTATAATCCTGATTTAGTCAGTGAGGCAGAAATTGAAAAAGCGGTGGTTGACGCTGGTTATGGCGCTTGTGTCTTTGACCCGACAACAGCTAAAAGTCAATCAGAACGTCAAAGTGAAGTCACTCATAACATGTGGCACAAATTTTTATGGTCTGCTTTATTTGCTGTTCCTTTGCTTTATCTTTCAATGGGAAGTATGATGGGACTCTGGGTTCCACAAATCGTTAGCTTGTCAGTTCATCCGTTGGCTTATGCGCTGGTTCAGCTAGCTTTGACTTTACCTGTCATGTATTTTGGGCGTCGCTTTTATGTTAATGGTTTTCGTGCTTTAGCTAAAGCTCATCCCAATATGGATTCCTTGGTTGCTTTAGCGACAAGTGCAGCCTTTTTATACAGCCTTTACAGCACTTACCATATCGCCTTAGGACATGTGCACCACGCGCATATGCTTTACTTTGAATCAGTTGCGGTGATTTTAACTTTGATTACTTTGGGAAAATACTTTGAAACTCTTTCAAAAGGACGTACATCAGATGCTATTCAAAAGTTATTAACGCTGTCAGCCAAAGAAGCAACAGTTATTCGTGACGGGATTGAACAAACTGTTCCAATTGATCAAGTACTTGTCGGTGACCTTATCTTGGTTAAACCAGGTGAGAAAATTCCTGTTGATGGTATGGTGGTTTCAGGACATTCAGCCATTGATGAATCCATGCTAACTGGTGAGAGCATTCCTGTTGAAAAGAATGTAGACGACAAGGTCTTTGGTGCTTCTATTAACGGGCAAGGTTCACTGACCATTCGTGCTGAAAAAGTTGGCGATGAAACCCTCTTAGCACAGATTGTTAAGTTGGTAGAAGATGCTCAGCAAACTAAAGCACCTATCGCCAAGATTGCTGATAGGGTTGCTGGGGTCTTTGTACCATTTGTTATTGTAATTGCTCTTATTACATTTATCTTTTGGTATTTTATCATGGGGCATAGTTTTATCTTTGCTCTTCAAGTAGCGATTGCTGTTTTAGTTATTGCTTGTCCTTGTGCGCTTGGTCTTGCTACCCCAACGGCTATCATGGTTGGTACAGGGCGCGGTGCTGAAAGTGGTATTCTTTATAAACGTGGTGACACTCTTGAAAATGCTCATCATCTTGATACTATTGTTTTTGACAAGACAGGAACAATTACTCAAGGAAAACCACAAGTTGTTGATATCTTTGCTTACCAAGGTGATGAGAGCAGCCTTCTTGGTCAGGTCGCTTCTATTGAAAAATATTCAGAGCACCCACTTAGTCAGGCAATCGTAGAAAAAGCAGCAGCTGCTAAGGTAACTTTGACAGAAGTTGAGGACTTTACTTCATTAACAGGGCTTGGACTCCAAGCTAACGTTAATGGTCAGATGATTTTAGTTGGTAACCGTAGGTTGATGGAAAGTCATCACATTGACCTAAGTAAAAGCGAGGAAGCGGTGCTTTCTGCGACGCAAAAAGGGCAAACCCCAATTTACGTTTCGGCTAATCAGCAACTTTTGGGTGTGATTACTCTTGCTGATTTGTTAAAAGCAGACAGCGAAGAGACTGTTGCTAAATTGCAAGAACAAGGCATTGAGGTTGTCATGTTGACAGGTGATAATAGCAAAACTGCGCAAGCTATTGCTAATCAAGCAGGTATTAAAACCGTTATTAGCGAAGTTTTACCAGACCAAAAATCACAAGTCATCAAGGATTTGCAAAGTCAAGGGAAAATGGTTGCTATGGTTGGAGATGGCATTAATGATGCGCCGGCTCTGGCTAGTTCAGATATCGGGATTGCAGTAGGAACTGGAACGGATATTGCTATCGAGTCAGCTGATATTATTCTGATGAAACCGGAAATTTCGGATGTACTTAAAGCTTTGAGCATCAGTCGTTTAACTATTAAAGTGGTTAAAGAAAATCTTTTCTGGGCTTTCATTTATAATATCTTGGCAATTCCGATTGCTATGGGTGTTTTATATCTTTTTGGTGGACCGTTACTTAATCCGATGATTGCTGGTTTTGCTATGGGATTTAGCTCAGTTTCAGTTGTTTTAAATGCACTTCGCTTAAAATATATAAAAATAGATTAATGGTTATAAAGGAGTTTTACATGGAAAAAACATATGAAGTTACTGGTATGAAATGTCAAGGTTGTGTCACAAAAGTGACTGAAAAATTATCAGCCGTTCCTGGTGTCAAATCTGTTAAAGTGGACTTGGAGAAAAAACAAGCAACTATAACAGGACGTCCATTTAAGTTCTTTTTGAAACGCTCACTAAAAGGAACAAAATTTAACCTTGGCAAAGAAATTAAGTAAAATTTAGAAAAACAGAGCTTGCTCTGTTTTTTTACTTGTTCAAAAATGATAAACTAGTCTGGTAAGAAAAAATATAGTTTGGAATCAAAATGACGATGAATGTTTGGGATTTATTGAGTATCATTGGTTCTATTGCTTTTGCTTTGTCTGGAGCGATTGTAGCAATGGAAGAAGATTTTGACATTCTTGGGATTTTTATCCTAGGATTTGTGACTGCTTTTGGCGGTGGGGCGATTCGTAACCTTTTAATTGGTTTGCCTATCAGTGCCCTCTGGTCACAAAGTCAGTGCTTTTATTTTGCTTTAGCGGCCATGTTGTTTATCATGATATTTCCAAATATCATTACGCATAAAGGTTGGAGAAAAGCTGAAGTCTTAACGGATGCTATCGGATTAGCAGCTTTTAGCGTTCAAGGGGCTATGTACGCTGTTAAATTACACCAACCTTTGAGTGCGGTGATTGTAGCAGCTGTTTTAACAGGTGCCGGTGGCGGTATCGTTCGAGATGTCCTAGCAGGTCGAAAACCAAGTGTTTTAAGAAGTGAAGTATATGCTGGTTGGGCAATTTTAGCAGCGCTAGCTATTTATTTTAAAATCGTTCATAATGATCCTGGCTATTATTTATTAGTTTTAATTCTGACAATCTTACGTATGATAGGCTACTGGCGTCAGTGGCATTTGCCAAAAATTAAACGGAAGGTCTCTAAAAATGATTAAATTAATTGCAATCGATTTAGATGGAACATTACTAAATTCAGATAAAAAAATTCCTGAAGAAAATATTAAAGCAATCCAAAAAGCAGCACAAGCTGGTGTTAAAATCGTTCTTTGTACAGGACGTCCAAAATCAGGAATTCTTCCCTATTTTGAAAAATTAGGATTGACTGATGAAGAGTACGTCATTATGAACAATGGCTGTACAATCTATAACACAAAAAATTGGGAATTGGTTAGTTATGCTCAAGTGTCAAATGACGAATTAGATAAGCTTAATCATGCTATTTCAGAATACCCAGATGTTTGCTTAACGTTGACAGGTGAAAAACATTATTACGCTGTTGGAAACGAAGTCCCAGAATTAGTTCAATATGATGCAGGGCTTGTTTTTGATACAGCCATCGCAGCTAGCCTGGAAGAAATGAAAGCAACTTCAGAGATTATTTTCCAAGCTATGTATATGGCAAAAGCACCTCAGTTAAATCCTTTCCAAGAAGCTAAAGAAGAAGCTTTAGCCAAAGAATTTAGTGTGGTTCGTAGCCAAGAATATATCTTTGAAGCTATGCCAAAAGGCTACACGAAAGCAACTGCTTTAAAAGCTTTATCAGAAAAACTTGGCTTTTCTCCAGCTGAAGTCATGGCACTTGGTGATGCAGCAAATGATTTAGAAATGCTAGAATTTGCAGCCCACAGTGTCGCTATGGGAAATGCTACAGATGAAGTGAAAGCTATTTGTCGCTATGAAACAACAACTAACGACCAAGCGGGTGTTGCTCAAGCTATCTATGACTACGTTTTAAAATAATAACTAAGAAAATAAAAAAGACCGCCCAAGTTTAACTTGAGCGGTCTTATCTTCTTATAAGAAAAGTGGTAAACCGATTGCGGCAACTTCCTCTGCTGGGATACGCATATCATCAGCTACCCAGTTAGAGATTACTGAGATAATGGCGTTGCTCCAGAACGAATTGGTGTAGCGGGAATCGTGTTTTTTCTTGAACCTTTGATAAGCTTTTAGACGTTTAGAGACAATGCTCGTCAAAAGTTTTTCTAGGTGTTGCTCAAAAATCGTGCAAAGAACTTGCGCTTCTTTTTTAGCTTCGGTCAATATGAAAAGCCAAGCTTGGGAGAGCTGACTTTTCAAATCAAATGCTTTGAGACCACGAAAAATCCGACGAACGATTTGGGTTAGAATAGACTCTAAAATAGCTTCTTTAGATTTGTAATTACGATAGAATGCGTTGCGTGAGACACCTGCTTTAGCAACGAGTTCAGAGATAGTAATTTGGCTCAAGGTTTTCTTTTCAAGAAGGAGCAAAAGTGCCGTTTCTAAAGCCTCACGAGTGAGTTTTCGAGATTCTTTATTAGAAACTTGCAGATTTTGCAAGGACTTTTTTGAAATTGTCTTTTCCGTCATGACAAAAACCTCTTACTTGTGACATCTGATTGTTTTTAATACTAAGATAAAGGCATTAATGATATAATTTTAGGTGAAAATACTTTGTTTGTCAAATAAATTTTAAATTCAAATGGATTGGAGGAAATAGATATGACTTGGAAAATCGTTACAGATTCTGGATGCGACCTTCGCCGTATTGAAGGGCTTACAGAACACACAGAATTTCAAAATGTGCCACTAACGATTCAAATTGGTTCAGAAGTTTTTGTGGATGATGAAGGATTAGACGTTGCTGATATGATGACGACAATGTACGCAAGCCCTGTTTCATCAAAATCAAGTTGTCCTAGTCCAGATGCCTTTTTACAAGCTTACCAAGGTGCTGAAAATGTTATTGCCATTACCATTACGGGTAATCTTTCAGGAAGTCACAATAGTGCGCAAGTTGCAAAACACATGCTCTTAGAGGAACATCCAAATGTGAATGTTCACGTGATTGATTCTCTTTCAGCAGGTGGCGAAATCGATTTGATTGTTCTTGAGTTGAATCGCTTGATTGCTCAAGGATTAAGCTTTGATGAAGTGGTTGAAGCTATCACAGCTTATCAAGAAAAGACAAAATTATTGTTTGTTTTAGCACGTGTGGATAACCTTGTTAAAAATGGTCGCTTGAGCAAATTAGTCGGAAAAGTTGTTGGACTTTTGAACATTCGTATGGTTGGTAAAGCAAGTGACGAAGGAAAATTGGAACTCCTTCACAAAGCGCGTGGTCAGAAAAAAGCTGTTCAAGCAACCGTTGAGGAAATGTTCAAAGAAGGTTATCAAGGTGGCAAGGTTATGATTGCTCACGCAAATAACGAAAAAGCTTGTCAACAATTGAGTGACAAAATCAAAGAAAAATACCCACAGGCTGATGTTCGCTTTATCCCCGCATCAGGTCTTTGCAGCTTTTACGGTGAAGATGGCGGTATTTTATTAGGATACGAAACAGTGTAAGTCAATATAAAACTGCATGAGTATAACTCATGCAGTTTTTGCATATTGATGAAAAATCAAGACTTATTTTTCTTATGACTAAGTGAACTGTATTTTGAAATGGCTATTAAGGTCGTTAGTGTGATGACAACATCCATAACTAAAGCAGGATAAGCTTTGATGGTGAAATCGTAAAAAGACCACAGTAGCATATTTTCAACAGTAACCCAGCGCAGCCATTGAACTTTGCTAGTCATAAAGGTAATGATGGTATAAGACACAGACGAAATCAAGGGAAGAAAGCCAATCAAACCAAGGTTGTTAAAGTAAGTCCCCGCAGAAACTTGGATAATCACTAAAATAATGGTTGTGTAGATGGAATCCCAATGTTTAATCATTAGTGTGTTACGAATAATGGATACGCTGATAGAGATAGCACCGGTGTAGCCACCGAGTAAAAAATTAGCAATCATCGTGAAAAAGTAATCCGATAATTGCCAAGTTAACATACGTTTTTTTGTTTTAGCAAATGACGATATCGCTAAACAAGTTGCTCCAATCGCAGAAAAGATAAGTCCGATTGACATCGATTAATAACTGTAGTAAGTATAATTGCCATCAGTTACAGTTGTTGAATCAGTAGTATTGTCAGTTGAGCTTGTTGTAGCCGAAGAAGTTGTTGTATCGGCACTTGAAATTGCGTTAGAAACAGCATCAAGTCGAGCTTGTAGTTGATTTTTTTTATCTTGATTAGTTACAGCGTCAATAGCAGCTTGTGCAGCATTAACGTTAGCACTAGTTTGTTCATTTTCAGCTGTTGTTACAGCATTTTCAGCGTTTGTCTGATTGGTAACTTCTGCTGAAACAGCATCTAATTGAGATTGCAAATCTGTTTTTTTAGCTTCATCTGAAATTTTATTAATAGCAGCTTGTGCGTTAGTCACAGCATCTGCTGAAGGATTAGCTTTAGCTTGATCCAACAATGATTGGGCATTAGCTTCTAAATCAGCTTCACTTGATGATGACGAAGATGTAGCAGAAGTTCGTGGTTCTGAACTTGAAGTACTCGTATGCGTATTACCAAAGAAAAGATAAATACCACCTGCAAAGGCAATTAAAATAATGCTTAAAATAAAATAAGTTACTTCACTTTTTGAGGCTTTCATAAAAACTCCTTTTAAAAAAGATTAAATATAATAAATATAATGTGATAAGGAATCCAATATCACAAGTTTGGTAAATAAACAGATTTAGTTGTATTGCGTGATAAACACGGCATCTCTAACTATTATAACATATAAATGGGAGCGCAATAATTTTTTTTCTAAAAAGCTCGGCTATTTTTAGTTTTTTATCATTTTTATTCGAAAATACGTCAGTAGGGAAGAAAAAATAACTTTTCTTAAAAGAGTGATATTATTCAGTTAGTTATCAATTTAGAAAAAGCTTAAAAAATACTTGTTTGTTTTCTACGAATACATTAAAATGGAGGTATCGGGTTTTTTTCCGAGAAAATTATGATATTGAGGATAAGACTGTGTCAGTAAATTGGCAAGAAATTGCTTTTGGTTTTTTTGGAGGTCTAGGACTCTTTCTCTTTAGTATTAAATACATGGGAGACGGTCTTCAACAGGCTGCGGGAGATAGACTTCGTTTTTATATCGACAAATATACGAGTAATCCTTTCTTAGGAATTCTTGTTGGTTTAGCCATGTCAGCCCTAATCCAATCAAGTTCAGGGGTAACGGTTATTACTGTTGGACTTGTGTCAGCAGGACTTTTGACCTTGAGACAAGCGATTGGTATTGTCATGGGAGCCAATATCGGGACAACTGTAACGTCCTTTCTGATTGGTTTTAATTTGGGTGATTATGCACTCCCAATGATTTTTATTGGTGCTGCTTTGTTATTTTTTACGTCTAACCGACGTTTGAATAATATCGGACGTATTATCTTTGGTGTTGGAGGAATTTTCTTCTCTCTAAATATCATGGGTGATGCGATGGAGCCATTGAAATCTGTCTCAGCTTTTCAGGATTATTTAGCGACCTTAGGTGATAAACCAATTATGGGGGTTTTGATTGGGACTGGCTTGACCATGCTTATCCAATCATCTGCCGCAATCATTGGTATCCTACAAGGTTTATACGCTGGTCATTTGCTTGACCTTCAAGGATCAATTCCAATTCTTTTGGGAAGCAACATTGGGACTTGTATCACAGCCGTACTTGCTGCGATTGGTTCTAATATCTCAGCAAAACGAGTTGCTGGAGCTCACGTTCTTTTTAATGTTGTCGGAACAGTGCTCTTTATGGTTTTATTGGTGCCATTTACTAGCTTAATGCAGTGGATGGAAGTTCATTTCAATTTGACACCAGCCATGACAGTTGCTTTTGCACATGGTACTTTTAATATTACAAATACCATTTTGCTCTTCCCATTCATTGGAACTTTAGCATTTGTTGTGACAAAATTAATTCCTGGTGAAGATGAAGCTGTTAAATATAAAGCTATTTACCTTGATAAGATTATTTTAAAACAAGCGCCAGCTATTGCCCTTGGGAATGCTAAAAAACAATTGATTCACTTGGGTGCTTTTGCAACACAAGCTTTTGAAGCGGCATTCTTGTTTGTTGAAACATGTAATGAAAAATATGCTGATAAAACACAAAAATTTGAGGATACAATTAATAATGTCGATGAAGAATTGACAAAATACTTAATTGATCTTTCAAGTGAACAATTGAATCAACACGAAAGTGAAATTTTATCAAGTATTTTAGATTCATCACGTGATTTAGAACGTATTGGAGATCACAGTATTAGCCTAGTTCACTTGATGGAACATAATATTTCAAAAGATATTACCTTCTCACAATCAGCTGTTCAAGAAATCGATAAACTTTATCATGAAACACATCGTATGATTTTGGATTCATTGAAAGTTGTCATTGATAATGACCTTGAATTGGCAGGAGAATTGGTTGAACGTCATAAAGAAATTGCGCATTTGGAACGTCGTATTCGTAAAGATCATATAAAACGTATGAACAATGGCGAATGTACACCACTTGCAGGGGTTAACTTTATCGACTTAATCACACCATGTACACGTATCACTGACCATGCTTTGAACTTGGTTGAAAAAGTACTTGAAAATCAAATTTAATAATAAATCGAACATCTTTGAGGCAGTGATGCTTCAAGGGTGTTTTTTTGGTATAAAGACCAATATAAAATTGGTCTAATTTTGGTATATACCATTTACAAAAAAGCGCTTTTATTTTATAATATAAACATGGAGGCGATTCAAATGACAAAATATATTAAAGCAGATGAATTTTACTATCCTTACCATGTTAAAGGGGCAGGCTACTTGGCTATCGAAGGAAATGATTTCGGTGAATGGCAAGAAGAAGCACCGCATGGCGCAGAAATTATAGATTATACAGGTTTTAGTGTGGCACCTGGCTTAGTAGACACACACATTCATGGTTTTGCTGGTGTTGATGTCATGGATAATAATCAAGAAGCTTTCGAAACGATGAGTAAAGCACTTTTAGGAGCTGGGGTGACAAGCTTCTTACCAACTGCCCTGACAGCATCTTTTGAAACACTTGATGATATTTGTCGTACGGCAGCTGATTTTGCAGGTCAAGAAAGTGGTGCTCGTATTCAAGGCTTGTTCTTTGAGGGACCATATTTCACAGAAAAATATAAAGGGGCTCAAAATCCATCTTACATGCGAAATCCATCTATAGCTGAACTAGACCAATGGCTTGAAAGCTCAAAAGGACTATTGAAAAAGATAGCTTTAGCACCTGAACGTGATGAGGTAGAAGACTTTATCAATTATGCAAATAGTAAGGATGTTATCGTTGCTCTTGGGCATTCAGATGCGACTTATGAACAAGCAGCGCAAGCTGTTGAAGCAGGTGCTTCTGTCTGGGTTCATGCTTATAATGGCATGCGTGGACTTAATCATCGTGAACCAGGTATGGTTGGTGCAGTTTACGAAATGCCAAATACTTATGCTGAATTAATTTGTGATGGTCATCATGTGCATCCATCAGCTTGTGATATTTTAATGCATCAAAAAGACCACGAACATGTGGTTTTAATCACTGACTGTATGAGTGCTGGTGGTCTTGAAGATGGCGATTATATGTTGGGTGAATTTCCGGTTACTGTTGAAAAAGGAACAGCACGCCTAAAATCAAATGGAGCGCTTGCTGGGTCTATCCTTCAACTGAAAGATGCTGTTAAAAATGTTGTGAATTGGGGAATTGCTTCAAAAGCACAAGCTATTGGCATGGCGAGTCTTGCAGCAGCTATTTCGGTTGGCATTGACGATAAATGTGGTCAGATTAAAAAAGGACACAAAGCTGATTTTATCATTTTGGATAAAGATCTTGACCTTCGAGCAACTTACCTAGGTGGACAAAAAGTCTGGAATGCGTAGAAATGGAAGCCTGAGACGAAAGTCTTAGGCTTTTTGTAAAATCTGAAAAATAATTTATTTTGTGTTATAATACTCAAAAATATCGGTTAAATTTTGGGAGAGATTTATGAAGATTAAGATGAGCGAGGTCATAGAGCAGCGTGATAGCCTCAAAAGCTCAATTAGTAAGACCAAGAGTCAACTTTCAAGCGCGAAAAAGAAACTCAAGAAAGCCAGCAACTCAGATGCTTTAAAAGGTGATGTCAAAGATGCTATTGATAACAAAATCAATAACTATCAAGTTGCATTTGTTGACGAATTATGTGAACAGTTTGGATGTTATTGCACAAGGCTATGACAACCTCATCAGCACTTTTAAGAGTGTTGTCAGCGAAAACAGTGACAGTGCCATTATCGACACAGATGTTCTTCAACAAATGGTGGATAAGTTTGATTCACCGCTAGAGCAATTGAAGACAAGCTCAGATGCCATTAACAAGGCAGTTGACGATGTCGCTGACATTGTCACACTAACTAAGGTCACAACGGATGATGCCATTTCAGAATATAGAGGTGCCAAGAAAGTCCTTACCAATACCATCAAGGATATGGGGATTTTTAATAACACTGTCTTTACAAGCGAAGCTACTGATATTTTAGATGAGCAGAACACTTAAATCAGTAGTTTGTCAGACCTAGGCAGCAGCTCATATACAAGCAAGAAAGCTAAGGATTTTTACAAGAAAACAGACTTCAAAATGGAAGTTAAAGAAGCTAATCTGGTCATCAATGATAAGAATAGAAAAGCTAGACTTAAGAGTGATTTAGCCAAAGAACTTCAAGTTTCAAAATATAGTGGCTATATGAACTTATCAGGTGCAAGGGCACTTGAGGCAACAATGCCACTTATGCTGACTTTGAGAAAGAGTGCTAAGGTTAACAAAATGCTATCTAAACCAGGTGGTCCAAGTGAGAAAGATTTAGAAAACATCGGTGTAGGAATCAAGGAAGATAAAGAAATTCTCTTATATGATAACCTGTATGGTTATGCCAAATGTACTTTTGAAAGCTCAGCATCAAGCAAAGGAAAGATTGCTTTTACTTTTAATCGTTCAGGTTTGAACAATATTAAGTCGGGAGATACTAAGCTGAAAAAGGAGAATTAACCTTACCAGTTTCTGGGTCAGCTATAGAAAATTATCCATCATACGATGTTACTGCAACTTCTAAGGGGATCGCTGGTGTATCAGGCAGTATCGGAAATGAAAAGTCTAAGACAACATATGGTGTTAAGTATATCAATGGCGCTCTGGCAGCCTACACCAGCAATGAATCAAACTTCACCTTACCTCAAGAAAATAGAAACGGAGTCCCTAACCTAAAAGAAAAAGTCACTTTTGAACAAGGACAATACCTAAGAGATGGTGGGGGAAAAACGAGAGGCCCAGAGTGGTCGGATATAAAAACTTCTTTTTCTAATGCTGCAGATACAGCAGTAAAAACTGCAAAAAGTACAGGAGACTTCGTTTGGAATCATCCAGGTGAAGTTATAACTGGTGCTTTTATGATAGCTGGTGCAATTGTAGCAGCGATTTATTTGAGTCCATATGTTGCAATTGGTGAGGTTGTAGCAGCTGGAGTAGCTGCAATAGCGGCTAAAGATAGTATAGATTAGGAGATTGATTTAGTGAACAAGTGTGGAGTTTTGGTCTGTAGATTAGCTAACTTATCTGTTAAAAAAATTTTTCGACTTTATCAACTATTCCGATATTTAGTAGGGATTATTATTGGGGTTATAATCTTTCTTTATGTCAGAACTACAATTAGTACTGGCTACTCTAGTTATACGTTGGTGTTGACGATAATTTTATGGTTTTTCGTTGGAGTTACAATTGGAAATCGCAGATTATTTTCTAATGTTTTAGATTATATACTATTAGAAAATGTTGATTTTGAAAAGTATAATTCTTATCATGCCTATGCTAGCAATAAGATTTCCGGGAAAAATAGTTTTATGATGGATTTTTCAAGTGGAATTAAAGAGTTTTTGAAAGGAAATTTTGATGAAGCATTACCATACTTTGAAAAATGCAATGTAAATCAGCTAAGCTTTTTAGATAAAAAGAGAGTATTAAGAGTCAAAAATTTTTTTGAAAAATTACTATTTCTTCATCAAGGAAGGAAATTAGAGGACTTTCCAAAAATTAAGCAGGAAAAGCAATCTATGAAAAATAATGAATATACTATTTTTTTATTTGAAGTTGAGAAAGTATTAAATGGGAAAACAACAAATTATTTTGGAGAAAAAAATTCACCAAGTCATTTAATTTTAATAATGAAATTATATTACCAAGCGCTTAGTTTTTTTAATGCTAACGATAAGTCTGCTGCTAAAGAAAAATTTCAACAAATTGCCAATGAAAATCCGGAGCTTTTCTACGTTCGTGAGGCTAAGAAATATTTGGAGGAATTAGATAATGAATAGAGAGCATTTACCGATTGGGACTGTCGTTCGTGTGAATGGTGGCTCTCAAAGTCTAATGATTAGCACACTTTTTCCTGTCACTGAAAAAGGTGGAAAAAAGGTTATTTTGATTTTGGAGCGGTTCCCCTTCCTTTAGGAGTGGTTAATCAGGATTTAGCTTTTTTTCAACAAAGAAGATATTGATGAAATTATCTTTTTAGGCTATGTTGATGTGCCATTTCAGCAATTGATCGCTAATTACGATGAACTCATTTCAAATATTCAATATCCTAAATTTACAGTTGAAAGTTTTAATGAATAACTAAAAAAGTGCGAAAGCACTTTTTTAGTTATAGGAATAATGTAAAATTCAGTTAACGACAGGGAGAGTGGTTAATGCAAACGAAGTATAAAATCGAAACAATTCGACGTATCAATCTACGATACTATTTAATTAAAATTGATAATCGATATTATCTTATTGATTATGTTAATCCTAAAAAAATACAAAGTTATTTTTTACCATTTTCTCAAAGAATGGTTTGGAAAATTTATGATGTTACATCGAAAAGGAATCAATATGGGAAAGAAAATATTTCACTATTAACCAAGATCAGGCAAGGTGTACTTTGGATTTTTCTCTTACTCATTGTACATATGATGACATTCCCTAAAAATGTAAATCTTTGGCATCTTACTCAGAATTCTTTCGTAGAAAAAAATTGGTTAATGATAATTTTGGGAGTTGTGATTAGTGCTTTGACTATTGGAATAATTTTTTACATTACTCCTAATTTGGTTGGTGATTTATCAAATAAAACGAGTTATCACTTGACGCAAGTAAGTAGTGGAAAAGAATATAGTTTTGGGGGTAGATTGATTATTGTCTTAATTTTGTCTGTTATTTTTTTGTTTTTTGGTATTTTAAGTAGTAGTTTTATAGGTGTTATTTTATTTTCGTTCATGTGTAATATTAGCTTGTGGTTCAATAATTTTTTTAATATACCATTTACGTCTAAAGTGGGTAAATACAAGATTATGTAGTTCAGTGCTATGAGTGGTTTCATGAATGAGTATAGGAGGTAGAATATGTTATTGCCAGTAGGTAGTGTGGTTTATCTTGAAAATGGTGATCAAAAAATTATCATTTTAAATCGAGGAGTTATTGTCAATCAAAATAATCAAGAAGTAATTTTTGATTATACGGGGGCTATTTATCCAGAAGGACTTAATCCCAAGCAAGTTTATTATTTTAATCAAGAAGATATTGATCAAGTTGTTTTTCAAGGTTATGTCGATGACGATGAGAGAAGATTTACTGATTTGTATAAAAAGTGGATTGCTACTACTAATCTTAAAAAGGGTTATACTCAAAATAATTAAGAGTAATGAAATAGTATATTATTGAATTTAATTTGTTTCTGCTTTTCACCTAGACACTCAAATGCATTTGTGCTAAAATAGCTGATAAAGAGAGAAAGCCTCATGGTGTTTCTTAGCGAGTCCGAGGTGGTGGAAGTCGGATGAAACTGAAGTGAGTCGCTGGCGCTTTCGCTTAGCAATGCTAAGTTAAAATCAGATAAATGAAGTAATAAAATAGGGTGGAACCGCGTTTTAACGCCCCTTATGAGGTATCATATGGGTGTTTTGGCGGTTCTTTTATTATGGAAAAATGCTTATTCACCGTAGGTGCTTCGCAAATTAAGTTACTAAAACAAGGAGTAGATGTATGTCTAAAAAATTGACTTTTCAAGAGATTATTTTGACTTTGCAACAATTTTGGAATGACCAAGGTTGTATGTTAATGCAAGCTTATGACAACGAAAAAGGTGCTGGTACAATGAGTCCTTACACATTCCTTCGTGCTATTGGTCCAGAACCATGGAATGCGGCTTATGTAGAACCATCACGTCGTCCAGCTGATGGTCGTTACGGTGAAAACCCTAACCGTCTTTACCAACACCACCAATTCCAAGTGGTTATGAAACCATCTCCATCAAACATTCAAGAACTTTACCTTGAATCATTGGAACGTTTGGGAATTAATACTTTAGAACACGATATCCGTTTCGTAGAAGATAACTGGGAAAACCCATCAACTGGTTCAGCTGGTCTTGGTTGGGAAGTTTGGCTTGATGGTATGGAAATCACTCAATTTACTTACTTCCAACAAGTTGGTGGTTTGCAAACTGGTCCTGTAACTTCAGAAGTTACTTACGGTCTTGAACGTTTGGCATCATACATCCAAGAAGTGGACTCTGTATACGATATCGAATGGGCTCCAGGTGTTAAATATGGTGAAATCTTCCTTCAACCAGAATTTGAACACTCAAAATACTCATTTGAAATTTCTAACCAAGATATGCTTCTTGAAAACTTTGAAAAATTTGAAACAGAAGCAAAACGTTGCTTGGAAGAAAACTTGGTTCACCCAGCATATGACTACGTTTTGAAATGTTCACACACATTTAACTTGCTTGATGCGCGTGGTGCTGTTTCTGTAACAGAACGTGCGGGTTACATTGCTCGTATCCGTAACTTGGCTCGTGTCGTTGCTAAAACATTTGTGGCTGAACGTAAACGTCTTGGTTACCCATTGCTTGATGAAGCAACACGTGAAAAACTTTTGAAGGAGGATGCTGAATAATGGCTAAAAATTTACTTGTAGAACTTGGTTTAGAAGAATTACCAGCTTACGTGGTTACTCCAAGTGAAAAACAACTTGGCGACCGCATGGCAGCATTTTTGAAAGAAAAACGTTTGGCATTTGAAAGCATTCAAACTTTCTCAACTCCACGTCGTTTGGCTGTACGTGTGATTGGTCTTGCTGATGCGCAAACTGATTTGACAGAAGACTTTAAAGGTCCTTCTAAGAAAATCGCCTTGGACGCTGATGGCAACTTTACAAAAGCTGCACAAGGTTTTGTTCGTGGTAAAGGTTTGACAACTGATGACATTGAATTCCGTGAAGTTAAAGGCGAAGAATATGTCTATGTTACAAAACACGAGGCAGGAAAAGCTGCTAAAGAAGTACTTGTTGACATTCCAGAAATCTTATCAGCAATGACTTTCCCAGTAAACATGCATTGGGCAAACAACACATTTGAATACATCCGTCCAGTTCACACATTGACTGTACTTCTTGATGACGAAGCTCTTGACCTTGACTTCTTGGATATCCACTCAGGTCGTGTTAGCCGTGGACACCGTTTCCTTGGTCATGAAACAGAAATCGCTAACGCTGATTCATATGAAGAAGATTTGCGTAAAGTCTTTGTTATCGCTGACGCTAAAGAACGTCAAGACATGATTGTTAACCAAATCAAAGACATTGAAAAAGCACAAAATGTTCAAGTCGAAATCGATGATGAATTACTTAACGAAGTTCTTAACTTGGTTGAATACCCAACTGCCTTTATGGGAAGCTTCGATACTAAATATCTTGAAGTTCCAGAAGAAGTTCTTGTGACATCAATGAAAAACCACCAACGTTACTTTGTTGTCCGTGATCAAGATGGTAAATTGATGCCAAACTTCATTTCAGTTCGTAACGGTAACGCTGAACATATCGAAAATGTTATCAAAGGTAACGAAAAAGTGCTTGTGGCTCGTTTGGAAGATGGTGAATTCTTCTGGCGTGAAGACCAAAAACTTAAAATCGCTGACCTTGTTGCAAAACTTGATAACGTTACATTCCACGAAAAAATCGGTTCACTTTCTGAACACATGAACCGTAGCAAAGTCATTGCTGCTTACCTTGCTGAAAAAGCTGGTGCTTCTGCAGAAGAAAGCAAAGCACTTGCACGCGCTGCTGAAATCTACAAATTCGACCTATTAACAGGTATGGTTGGTGAATTTGACGAATTGCAAGGTATCATGGGTGAAAAATATGCCCTTCTTGCTGGTGAAGATGCAGCAGTAGCGACAGCTATTCGTGAACACTACCTTCCAAATTCTGCTGAAGGTGAACTTCCAGAAACTAAAGTTGGTGCTCTCTTGGCACTTGCTGATAAATTGGATACTATCTTGTCATTCTTCTCAGTTGGTTTGATTCCATCTGGTTCAAACGACCCATATGCTCTTCGTCGTGCAACAGCTGGTGTTGTTCGTATCATGGATGCCTTTGGTTTGAAAATTCCAATGGATGAATTGATTGACAATCTTTATGCATTGTCATTTGATAGCTTGACTTACGAACACAAAGCAGAAGTTATGGACTTCATCCGTGCGCGTGTTGAAAAAATGATGAACAAATCAGTTTCTAAAGACATCAAAGAAGCTGTCCTTGCTGGTTCAAACTTTGTTGTTGCTGAAATGCTTGAAGCAGCTGATGCTCTTGTTGAAGCAAGCAAAGCAGAAGGTTATAAAGCAGCAGTTGAAAGTCTTTCACGTGTCTTCAATCTTGCTGAAAAAGCAGCAGCTGATGTGGCTGTAGATGCAAGCTTGTTTGAAAATGATGAAGAAAAAGCATTGGCACAAGCTGCATCAGAATTGAACTTGTCAGGTAATGCTAGCGATAAATTGGCTCAATTGTTCGCATTGAGCTCAGTTATCGACAAATTCTTTGACAATACTATGGTAATGGTAGATAATGAAGCTGTTAAAAATAATCGTTTAGCTATCCTTGCTGAATTGACAGCAAAAGCTAGCAGCGTAGCAGCATTTAACAAATTGAATACTAAATAAGCTTAAGAAATCTACTCTTTGAGTAGATTTCTGACTTATATCGGACTTCTGAATTTTAGAGGTTTGGGTAAATTATAGAAAGGAATAGCGTACGAAACTTTTGTTTTGTATGTTAGGTGAGTCTTACTCATGAATGAAAAAAAGATTCAACGTATTAATGAACTTGCGCGTAAGAAAAAAACAGTTGGTTTGACTGGTCCTGAAAAAGTTGAACAAGCTAAACTTCGCAAAGAGTATATTGAAGGTTATCGTCGCTCATTAATTCACCACATCGCAGGTATTAAGGTGGTTGATGAAGATGGAAATGATGTGACACCAGAAAAACTTCGTCAATTGCAACGTGAACGTGGTTTGCACGGCCGTAGCCTTGATGATCCAAATTCATAAGAATATTTACAGCTCAGCCATTATGGTTGAGCTTTTTTAGAAAATGTTTACAAAAATCCAAATAATAATTTAATTTAAAAAGTCAAGTATTTTATGTTATAATAGAATCCGAACAATAATACTTTAAGTCCTTAAAAACAGAAAGGTTTCACTCATGACATTTGATGCTATTGATCAGTTGGCAGTCAATACTGTCCGTACGCTCTCAATTGATGCCATTCAGGCAGCTAATTCAGGTCACCCAGGCCTTCCAATGGGAGCTGCACCTATGGCTTATGTTCTTTGGAATCATGTAATGAATGTTAATCCGAAGACAAGCCGTTCTTGGTCTAACCGAGATCGTTTTGTATTATCTGCGGGTCACGGTTCTGCTCTTTTATACAGTCTTCTTCACTTATCAGGCTACGATGTAAGCATTGATGATTTGAAGAATTTCCGTCAATGGGGTTCAAAAACACCAGGTCACCCAGAAGTAAACCACACTGATGGTGTTGAAGCAACTACTGGACCTCTTGGACAAGGGATTGCTAACGCTGTTGGTATGGCAATGGCAGAAGCTCACTTGGCAGCTAAATTTAACAAACCAGGTTTTGATATTGTTGACCACTACACATATGCTTTGCATGGTGATGGTTGTTTGATGGAAGGTGTCAGCCAAGAAGCAGCAAGTCTTGCTGGACATCTTAAACTTGGTAAATTGGTCCTTCTTTACGATTCAAATGACATCTCACTTGATGGTCCAACATCAAAAGCCTTCACAGAAGATATTAAAGGTAAATTTGAAGCTTACGGTTGGCAACATATTTTAGTTAAAGATGGTAACGACCTTGAAGCTATTGCAAAAGCAATTGAAGAAGCAAAAGCTGAAACTGAAAAACCATCTATCATCGAAGTTAAAACAATCATCGGTTTCGGTGCTGAAAAACAAGGAACATCTGCAGTCCACGGTGCTCCTCTTGGTGTTGATGGTATTGCCTACGCTAAAAAATCTTACGGTTGGGAATATCCAGAATTTACAGTACCTGAAGAAGTGGCTAAACGCTTCGAAGTTGGTATCAAATTCCGTGGTGAAGCTGCTCAAAATGCATGGGAAACTAAATTCCGTGAATATGAAGCTGCTTATCCAGAATTGGCTGCTGAATACAAAGCAGCATTTGCTAACAAACCAGTTGATGTAAAACTTGAAGACTTCGAACTTGGAACAAGTCTTGCTAGCCGTTCATCAAGTCAACAAGCTATCCAACAAATTTCAGCACAAGTTCCATCATTCTGGGGTGGTTCAGCTGACCTTTCTGCATCAAATAACACAATGGTCAAAGTAGAATCTGACTTCCAACCAGATAACTATCTTGGTCGTAACATTTGGTTTGGTGTACGTGAATTTGCTATGGCAGCAGCAATGAATGGTATTGCTCTTCATGGTGGTACTCGTGTTTACGGTGGTACATTCTTCGTATTCTCAAACTACCTTCTTCCTGCTGTTCGTATGGCTGCTCTTCAACAATTACCAACAGTTTATGTTATGACACACGATTCAATCGCTGTTGGTGAAGATGGTCCAACTCACGAACCAGTTGAACAATTAGCTAGCGTTCGTTCTATGCCTAACCTTAACGTTATTCGTCCAGCAGACGGTAACGAAACAAATGCTGCATGGAAACGCGCTCTTGCTGAAACTGATCGTCCAACAATGCTTATCCTAACTCGTCAAAATCTTCCTGTTCTTGAAGGAACAAAAGAATTGGCAGAAGAAGGATTGAACAAAGGTGCTTACATTATTTCAGAAGCTAAAGGTGATCTTGATGGTATCCTTATTGCAACAGGTTCTGAAGTGAAATTAGCACTTGATACGCAAGCTGCTTTGGAAGCTAAAGGTATTCATGTTCGCGTTGTTTCAATGCCAGCTCAAAACATCTTTGACGAACAAGATGCTGCTTACAAAGAAAGCATCCTTCCATCTAACGTTACAAAACGTTTGGCAATTGAAGCTGGTTCAAGCTTCGGTTGGGGCAAATACGTTGGTCTTCAAGGTAAAACTCTTACTATCGATACTTGGGGAGCTTCAGCACCAGGTGCTAAAATCTTTGAAGAATATGGCTTCACAGTTGATAACGCTGTTAACCTTTACGGATCATTGTAATCTTTGATTATTTATAGATAGAAGTCCTTGCTTTAGCAAGGGCTTTTTATAATTAGTTGACAAATAAAGTAAGAAAAGGTAATATATTGTAAAACCTTATTTGTGTTATTATGATAGTACAAATAATCTTGGGGGAAGGTGAGATTTAATGGAAGAAAAATGTAGTAAGTTATATTCAGCTATTAAAGTCGCTTATGAAGATATGATTGTCAGACAAGATATAGAACTATCAAAGATTTTACTATCAGCGTCTAATGAAGTTATCAAGAGTAGAGATGCTGGTTTATGTGCTTTGCATTTAAATCGCAAACTAAATCTCTACAGCGCTCATAACGATTTAATTTTGCCGCGTGGTGTTAAGGAATTAAAAAAATTAACTCAACAGTGGGCAAGAGATTATTACGAAAAAAAAGAAGTCTCTAAGTGGATAAAGTCACTTTGAGGAGATTAGGGGGAAAGAAAAAATGATTCGTTTTGAACATGTTTCAAAATTATATGGGGATAAGGAAGCACTTAGTGACCTAAACGTGAGTATTGAAAATGGGGAAATTTTTGGTTTAATTGGTCATAATGGTGCTGGGAAAACAACAACTATTAGTATCTTGACGTCAATTATTGATGCGACATACGGTGAAGTTTACGTGGATGATTTGGCACTTTCTAAACATCGTGATGAAATCAAAAAACGTATTGGTTACGTCCCAGACTCACCTGATTTGTTCTTGAATTTGACAGCTAGCGAATACTGGCATTTTTTGGCTAAAATCTATGGTGTTGCTGATGCGGAAGCTTCTGAACGAATTGATCGTTTGTCGCACTTATTTGATATTGCAGAACATGTCGATGACTTGATAGAAAGCTTCTCACATGGGATGCGTCAAAAAGTGATTTTAATTGGAGCTTTGATTTCGAATCCTGATATCTGGATTTTGGATGAACCATTGACTGGTCTTGATCCTCAAGCTTCTTTTGATTTGAAAGAAATGATGAAAGAACATGCTCGTGGTGGCAATACAGTTTTGTTCTCAACACACGTTTTAGCAGTTGCGGAACAATTGTGTGATCGTATTGGTATCTTAAAAGAAGGTAAATTAATTTTTGTTGGTTCTTTAGAAGAACTAAAAGCTAATCACCCTAACAAAGATTTGGAAACTATTTACCTAGAACTTGCGGGGCGCAAGGTAGAAGAGGGGTGAGCGTATGAACTGGTCAACTGTTTGGGAACTCGTTAAGATTAATATTCTATATTCAAATTCACAAACTGTAACTGCAGTTAAACGTAAGCAAGAAAAGAACCCAAAGAAAAAATTTTCAATGTATAAAAGTGTGATTCGTCAGCAAATTTTCTTGAGTCTTTTCTTTGCGGTGATTTACATTTTTATGTATGTCAACCTAGATTTTAACTACTATCCAGGTTATTTCACTTTTTATACTGCTATCTTTTTTATCATGGCAACTTTAAATGCATTTACCGCCATGTATAGCATTTTTTATGAAAGTGATGATGTTAAGCTTTATGCACATTTACCAATAAAATCAAGTGAGCTTTATTTAGCAAAAGTAATCTCAAGTTTTGGAATGGGACTAACTTTTTTGATGCCTATATTATCACTCTTTTTCATAGCTTATTGGCAAATGGCAGGCCTTCTAGTTGCCATTATTGCAACTTTGATTGGATTTGGCATTCTTTTTCTAACGTCAACAGTGCTGGCACTTTATGTCAATAGTTTTGTTGGTGGCTTAATTGCTCGTAGTCACCATCGAAAATTGATTTCAACAGTTTTGATGTCACTTTCTACGATTGGTGCAGTAGGGGCCATTCTTTATATGAATGTCATCAACAGTAGAAATATGGGTGATGTTACAGCAATTACTGATTGCCCAGTTATTCCTTATTTTAGAGGTTTTTATGATCTTGTTAAAGCCCCCTTTAGCTTGGCGACAGTTTTGAATTTTTATTTACCTGTACTTGTTCTTTGCGGCCTAGTGATTGGTCTGGTTAAATGGGCGATGCCAAATTATTACCAAAGTACTTTGTATGCTAGACCTAAAGAAGTTAAGGCTAACAAGCAGCCAAAATCTCATTCAGGTAAAATTCCTTCGTTGACAAATATGATGATTCGTCATCATACGTCAACACTTCAAAATGCAACCTTACTGAGTCAAACTTATTTAATGCCTTTGATTTATGTGGTTATTTTCCTAACCCCAATGCTGGTCAATGGATTTTCTTTAGCTAAGGTATCTAACCAGTATTTTGGAATAGCTTTGTTGGTTGGAGCTATTTTGGGAACAACTTGTGCTATGCCAACGACTTTATTAGGTGTTGGGATTTCACTTGAAAAAGACAACTATAATTTTTTGAGAAGTTTGCCGCTTAATTTTAAAGGTTTCCTTGTTCAGAAATTCATCGTTTTGGCTTTTCTTCAAGCCTTAGTTCCTGCTTGTGTTTATTTAGTTGTTGGATTAGGGCTTTTGCATATCAGTTTGCCATTGATGCTAGCCTTTTTGGTGGGACTGTGCGCTATGATTGTTATTCAAGGTCAACTCATGTATTGGCGTGATTATAAGCATCTCAATTTGCTTTGGCAAGATGTGACACAGCTCTTTAATCGCAATTCTGGTCAGTGTCTTGCCTTTGGTATTATGATGTCAGCTTACCTTCTTGGTGGAGGTCTTGCGCTAGGGTTGGTTATTCTTGGTAATGCTATTCAGCAGGTTCAACTTATTAATATGACCTTGGCAATTGTTTTAATCATTCTAGCAATTATCAGTCAAGCCTTGATTAGTCAAAAATTTTGGAAGAAAATCTCACATTAATTTCTAAAATCTCCTGAAATTAAGATGAGAATTAAAACTGACTAAATAGTTAGATAAAACCTTATAAAAACAGTTCCTAGGACTGTTTTTTTAGTGTATAATAAGCGTATGAAACGAAATTTTGAATCAGTACAACGAATTGTTATAAAAATTGGGACAAGTTCTCTTGTCATGCCAAATGGCAAAATTAACCTTGAAAAAATTGATCAGCTAGCCTTTGTTATTTCTAGCTTAATGAATAAAGGAAAAGAAGTTGTTTTGGTATCATCTGGTGCCATGGGATTTGGTCTTAATGTCTTGAATATGGACAAACGTCCAACTGAGATTGCACGTCAACAGGCGGTGTCAAGTGTTGGGCAGGTGGCTATGATGAGCCTCTACTCACAAATCTTTTCACATTATCAAACAGAAGTCAGTCAGCTTTTGATTACACGTGATGTTATCGAATATCCTGAAAGTTTGGCAAACTTTACGAATGCCTTTGAGACTTTGTTGTCAATGGGAATTGTGCCAATTGTCAACGAAAATGATGCTATCAGCGTTGATGAAATGGATCATGCAACAAAATTCGGTGATAATGACCGACTTTCTGCTATTGTAGCTAAAGTAACCAAAGCAGACTTGTTAATCATGTTATCAGATATTGATGGTCTTTATGATAAGAATCCAAATGTTTATGAAGATGCTAAACTTCGTGAACATGTTACTGAAATTACTGATGAGATTATTAAGTCAGCTGGCGGTGCCGGTAGTAAATTTGGTACGGGTGGCATGCTTAGCAAGATTAAGAGTGCTCAAATGATTTTTGATAATAACAGTCAGATGATTTTAATGAATGGTGCTAATCCACGTGATATTTTACGTGCTCTAGAAGGTGCTAATATCGGAACATGGTTTTCACAATCTAAGTAATAAGGGAGGTCTTGAGATGGGCTATATTGATGAACTAGGTAAAAATGCAAAGACAGCTTCTCAAAGTTTGGTAAAGCTTGGGACAGCAGAGAAAAATAAAATCTTGGCTCAAGTAGCGGACGCTTTGCTTGCTGAAACAGATTTTATCTTGCAAGAAAATGCACGTGATGTGGCAAAAGCGCAAGAAAATGGTATTTCACCAGTTATGGTGGATCGCTTGCGCCTAGATGCTGGCCGCATTGAAGGTATTGTCGAAGGTGTTCGTCAAGTAGCTGATCTTCAAGACCCAATTGGACAAGTTGTTCGTGGCTATACGAATCTAGATGGTTTAAAAATTGTTCAAAAACGTGTGCCATTAGGTGTCATTGCTATGATTTTTGAAAGTCGTCCAAACGTATCTGTTGATGCTTTCAGTCTTGCTTTCAAAACAAGTAATGCCATTATTTTACGTGGTGGTCGCGATGCTATTCATTCAAATACAGCTCTTGTGACAGTTATCCGTAAGGCACTTGCTAAAGCTGGTATTGACGAAAACGTTGTACAACTTGTTGAAGATACTAGTCACGCTGTTGCTGAAGAGTTGATGCAAGCTGTCGATTATGTTGATGTTTTGATTCCACGTGGTGGAGCCCGCTTGATTCAAACGGTCAAGGAAAAATCTAAAGTTCCTGTTATTGAAACAGGTGTCGGAAATGTTCACATTTATGTTGATGATTCAGCAGATTTTGATATGGCAACTAAGATTGTGATTAATGCTAAAACACAACGTCCAAGTGTTTGTAATGCTGCTGAGAGTCTTGTAGTTCATGAAAAAATTGCAGAGCAGTTCTTGCCTCAATTAGAAAAAGCTATTAACAAGGTTCATCCAGTGGAATTCCGTGCAGACCAAAAAGCGCTAGCTATTTTTAAAGATGCAAAGGCAGCAAGTGAGGAAGACTTTGCAACAGAATACAATGATTACATCATGTCTGTTAATGTGGTGTCTTCACTCGATGAAGCTATTGATTGGGTAAATCACTACACAACCCATCACTCTGAAGCGATTGTGACAAAAGATCTTGAGAACGCCGAACGCTTCCAAGATGAAGTGGATGCAGCAGCAGTTTATGTGAATGCCTCAACACGATTTACAGATGGATTTGTCTTTGGCTTGGGAGCAGAAATTGGAATTTCTACCCAAAAAATGCATGCGCGTGGTCCAATGGGCCTAGAAGCATTAACAAGCACAAAATTTTACATTAACGGTAAAGGACAAATCAGAGAATAATTTATTTTCTTTCGGAAATGAGTTCATTTTTCAAATAAAAAAGAGCCAAGTGTCTCAAATATGGGACGCTTGGTTTTTCTATTTCTCCTCATCTTTTAAGGAAGAATCTTTCTATTTGTGTTATAATGAAAGGTATGACAAAAGACTTTCATCATATTACAGTACTTCTACATGAAACCGTTGATATGCTTGATATCAAGCCAGATGGAATCTATGTAGATGCAACGCTTGGAGGAGCAGGACACAGTGAATATCTCCTCTCTAAGCTTGGCCCGAATGGTCACCTCTATGCTTTTGACCAAGACCAGACGGCTATTGACAATGCACAAATTCGATTAAAAGATTATATTGAAAAAGGACAAGTCACTTTTATCAAGGACAATTTCCGCAATCTTGCTTCAAATTTAGCAATGCATGGAGTAACTGAGATTGATGGTATTTTATATGACCTTGGGGTGTCAAGTCCGCAACTAGATGAGCGTGAGCGTGGATTTTCTTATAAAAAGGATGCTCCGCTTGATATGCGTATGAACCGTGAGCAAGATTTAACGGCTTATGATGTGGTGAATACTTACGATTACCATGATTTGGTTCGTATTTTCTACAAATACGGTGAAGATAAGTTTTCAAAACAAATTGCGCGCAAAATTGAACAAGCTAGACAAGAAAAGCCGATTGAAACAACGACTGAATTGGCAGAAATCATCAAATCAGCTAAGCCTGCTAAAGAGCTTAAGAAAAAAGGGCACCCTGCTAAGCAAATTTTCCAAGCCATTCGTATCGAAGTTAACGATGAATTAGGAGCAGCAGATGAGTCTATCCAACAAGCGATTGACTTATTAGCGGTTGATGGTCGTATTTCTGTGATTACTTTCCACTCGCTTGAAGACCGTTTGACAAAACAATTGTTTAAAGAAGCGTCTACAGTGGAAGTTCCAAAAGGGTTGCCTTTTATTCCAGATGATATGCAGCCAAAACTTGCTCTTGTCAATCGTAAACCGATTTTACCAAGTCAAGAAGAGTTGGAAGCCAACAATCGTTCTCACTCAGCAAAATTGCGCGTGGCTAGAAAGGTTCGTAAGTAATGACTGATAAACACCGTAACGAAGCCATTGCTAAGGCTCTTAGACGTCGTATTCGAAAATTTTCACGCATCGAAAAAGCTTTTTATGGTTCTATCATTTTAACGGCTATTACCATGGCGATTAGTATTATTTACCTTCAAAGCCGTAATCTTCAAGTGCAACAGCAAATCACTGACTTAAATAGTCAGATTACTGAAGTACAGACAAATTACGACAATGCTAAACAAGAGGTCAATGAACTGTCAAGTCGTGACCGTGTTGAGCAAATTGCCCAAAATGCTGGTTTAACAAGCCAACAGGATAATATTAAACAGGTGGAGTAGTCTATGAAAAAATTAATGAATCGTTTTTTAGACTATGTGGTAAAGGACAGACGCACACCCGATAAAAATCGCGAGCGTGTTGGTCAAAATCTAATGATTTTGGCAGTCTTCCTTTTCTTTGTGTTTATTATCAATTTCGCGATTATTGTGGGAACAGATACCAAGTTTGGTCATAATCTATCTAAAGAAGCCTCAGATGTTTACCAACAAACAGTGACGGTCCAAGCTAAACGTGGTACGATTTATGACCGTAATGGTGTTGCACTAGCTGAGGATTCGACAACTTATAGTGTTTATGCTATTATCTCGAAATCTTATGTGTCAACAACTGGTGAAAAACTCTACGTTAAAAAATCTCAATACGATAAAGTTGCTGAGATTTTGAATGCCCAAATCGGTATTGATAAAGACGAAGTCTTAAAACAATTGAATCAAAGTGGGCTTTTCCAAGTATCATTCGGAAGTTCAGGGTCTGGTTTATCATACAGCAAGAAATCAGAAATTGAAACAGCTATGAAGGACGCTGGAATTAAAGGAATTGGATTTGAATCAACACCTGGACGTATGTATCCAAATGGTGTCTTTGCTTCACAATTCCTAGGACTTGCCCAATTAAAAGAAAATAAAGATGGTAAAACATCGAGCCTTGTCGGAACATCAGGTTTAGAAGCCTCATTGAACGATGTGCTATCAGGGACAGACGGAAAAGTAACTTACCAAAAAGATAAAAATGGTAACTTGTTACTCGGTACAGAAACGACAGTTAAACGAGCAGTTGACGGAAAAGATGTCTACACAACACTTTCTGAACCACTGCAATCTTATCTTGAATCACAAATGGACATTTTCCAAAATGATGCTCAAGGTAAATATGCTAGTGCGACAGTGGTTAATGCTAAAACAGGAGAAATCTTAGCAACCACACAACGTCCAACCTATAATGCACAGACAATGGAAGGTTATAATGAAGATAACCTTAAGACATGGAATACCATTCTCTATCAAAGTTATTATGAACCAGGGTCAACCATGAAAGTGATGACACTTGCTTCAGCTATTGATGATGGTATCTTCACGCCAAACGAAGTGATTTCAACAATCAACGGTATTACAGTTGCTGATACAAAAATCAATGACTGGAACGTCAACGAAGGTAACACTTCTGTTCAATATATGACGTATGCTCAAGGGTTTGCTTGGTCAAGTAACGTTGCTATGACAAGTCTTGAACAAAAAATGGGTAATGACAAATGGCTAAACTACTTGTCTAAGTTTAAATTCGGTTACCCAACACGTTTTGGTATGGTCAATGAAGGTAGTGGCTTGTTACCATCAGACAATGAAGTAACCATTGCCATGAGTGCTTTCGGTCAAGGTATTGGTGTGACACAAGTTCAAATGCTTCGTGCCTTTTCTGCGATTTCTAATAAAGGGGTTATGCTTGAACCACAATTTATTAGTCAAATCTACGACCCAAATAATAATACAGCCCGTAAAGCGTCAGCTGAAATCTCTGGTAAACCTGTCTCAGAAAATGCTGCTAATCAAACACTTGATTATATGGTAACGGTTGGTACAGATTCACAATTTGGTACCTTGTATGATAGCACGGAAGGGGCACCGGTTATTCAAGTCGGTGATTACTCAGTTGCCGTCAAATCTGGTACAGCCCAAATTGCCGCATCTGCTGAAGAAGGTGGAGGATACTTGACTGGTGATAATGACTACATCAACTCTGTTGTTGCTATGGTGCCATCAGATGATCCTGACTTTATCATGTATGTTACCCTTCAACAACCAACAACGACTTTTAAACGTAGTTTCTGGAAAGATGTAGTTAATCCAGTGCTTGAACGTGCCATGATGATTAAGGACACTTTGACAAGTACAGCCGTGACTGGTACAGATACAGAAACCAAATACCAATTGAAAGATTATATCGGAAAAGCACCTGGTGATACCGCTCAGGAACTTCGTAATAATCTTGTTCAACCAGTTGTCGTTGGGTCAGGTAACAAAATCAAGAAAATGTCTAAAAAAGTCGGAAGCAATCTTTCACAAAATGAACAAGTGCTACTTTGGACAGGAAAATTAAAAACAATGCCAGACATGTATGGCTGGACGAAAGAAAATGTTGAAAAATTTGCGAAGTGGACTGGAATCAAAGTAACCATTAAAGGCTCTGGTTCAAAAGTCACTAAGCAAAGTGTCGATACCGGAAAAGATATTGACAAAGTCAAAAAAATTAAAATTACTCTAGGAGACTAAACTAAAATGTTTTTAAGTTTAATTGCAGGTATTGTCGCGTTTGCCTTGACAGTATTTGCTATGCCGCATTTTATTCGTATTTATCAATTGAAAAAAATTGGTGGGCAACAAATGCACGAGGATGTCAAACAACATTTGGCTAAAGCTGGAACACCAACAATGGGTGGGACAGTCTTTCTAACAGTTGCCATTCTTGTTAGTCTTGTCTTTAGTTTCTTTATTGAAAGACAAGCTGGTGCTTCAATGGGAGCAACCGTAGGAATTTTAATGGTTCTTTTGATTTATGGAATTGTTGGATTCCTTGATGATTTCTTGAAAATCTTTAAACAAATCAATGAAGGTTTGACACCTTGGCAAAAAATGAGTTTGCAAATTATTGGTGGTTTGATTTTCTATTTTGTTCACGTGCGTCCAAGTGGAACAGATGACTTGAATGTCTTTGGATTTGATTTACACCTTGGCGTTCTTTATGTTGCCTTTGTTCTTTTCTGGATTGTTGGATTTTCAAATGCGGTTAACTTGACTGATGGGATTGACGGTTTGGCTTCAATTTCAGTAGCTATTAGTTTGGCAGCTTACGGTGTTATCGCAGTTGTTCAAAAACAATTCGATGTTCTCTTGATTATTGTTACTATGATTGGTGCTTTGTTTGGTTTCTTTGTCTTTAACCATAAACCAGCTAAAGTCTTTATGGGTGATGTGGGAAGCTTGGCATTGGGTGCTATGCTTGCCGCAATTTCAATTGCCCTTCGTCAAGAATGGACATTGCTAATCATTGGTTTTGTTTACGTTTTTGAAACAGCTTCAGTAATGCTTCAAGTATCTTACTTCAAATACACTAAGAAAAAATATGGTGAAGGTCGTCGTATCTTCCGTATGACACCATTCCACCATCATTTGGAGCTTGGTGGTTTGTCTGGAAAATCAGAAAAATGGTCTGAATGGAAAGTTGATGCTTTCTTGTGGAGCGTTGGAGCTATTGCAAGTATCATCACATTGATTTTCCTTTATGCCTTATAATAGTGAAAGCGAGTTGAGACATTCTCAGCTCGTTTTTTTACTTCTTAAAGCGCATAGTGCTTTGCTTTAATCCCCCTTTTAATGATATAATAGAAAGGAATGAAAAAATTCACCTAGCAATACTGGCTAGGGATGAAACGATAAACAGATATAGAGAAATTTCAAGTAGAACTTGATGAGATAAGAAATTGAGGTAAAACATGTCTTTTAACGATTTTAATTTTAAGCCCTACATCCGTGAGGCACTCGCAGAGCTTAAATTCAAAAATCCGACAGAAGTGCAACAAAAATTAATTCCTGTTGTACGTTCAGGTCGTGATTTGGTAGGTGAATCAAAAACTGGTTCAGGGAAAACACATACTTTCTTGCTACCTATCTTTGAAAAATTAGATGAAACAAGCGACAACGTTCAAGTTGTTATCACAGCACCAAGCCGTGAATTGGCAACACAAATCTATCAAGCCACAAAACAAATTGCTGAAAAATCTGAAACAGAAATCCGTGTAGCAAATTATGTTGGTGGGACAGATAAACTTCGTCAAATTGAGAAACTAAAATCATCTCAACCGCACATCGTTATTGGGACACCAGGTCGTATCTATGATTTGGTGAAATCAGGCGATTTAGAAATTTATAAAGCTCATACCTTTGTTGTTGATGAAGCTGATATGACGCTTGATATGGGATTTCTTGATACGGTTGATAAAATCGCTGGGACATTGCCAAAAGATGTTCAAATTTTGGTCTTTTCAGCAACTATCCCACAAAAACTTCAACCATTCTTGAAGAAATATTTGACAAATCCAGTCATGGAAAAAATCAAAACAAATACTGTTATCGCTGATACAATCGATAACTGGTTGGTATCAACTAAGGGACGTGATAAAAATGCACAAATTTTGGAAATCACAAAAGCCCTTAACCCATACCTTGCCATGATTTTTGTTAACACTAAAGAACGTGCTGATGAATTGCACAGTTACCTTGCGTCAAATGGTTTGAAAGTGGCCAAAATCCACGGTGGTATTCCGCCACGTGAACGTAAACGTACAATGAACCAAATCAAAAAATTGTCTTACGAGTACATCGTAGCAACTGATTTGGCTGCGCGTGGTATTGATATCGAAGGTGTTAGTCACGTTATTAATGACGCTATTCCACAAGATTTGTCATTCTTTGTTCACCGTGTTGGACGTACAGGACGTAATGGTTTGAATGGTATTGCGATTACTTTGTATCAACCAAGTGATGATTCAGATATTCGTGAACTTGAAAAACTAGGAATCAAATTTGTACCGAAAATGCTTAAAAACGGTGAATTCCAAGATACCTATGATCGTGATCGCCGTGCTAACCGTGAAAAATCATACCAAAAACTAGATACAGAAATGATTGGTTTGGTTAAGAAGAAAAAGAAAAAAATCAAACCTGGTTACAAGAAAAAAATTCAATGGAAAGTTGATGAAAAACGTAAACGCGAACGCCGTGCAGCTAACCGTGCTAAGGGTCGTGCAGAACGTAAAGCTAGAAAACAAACTTTCTAAGATGAGAAGTAGTCTGAAACAAAAGTTTCGGACTATTTTTTATGCTTTTTTTAATGATTAGGGTATAATTGTCAAAAATAGAATCCCCCAGAAATTTGGCTTGTTGCAGTTCTGTCAAGAAATAGGATTTATGCCTTGATAGTTTTTCTTTATCGAGTCTATAGAAAATATATATTGGGAATGTCATGTTAAGTTTGGTAGACTGTAACAAAGATGATTAGAAGAGAGGACATTTAGATGAAATTGAAGAGATTATTGACTGTGACTTTCTTAGCAGCTACAGCTATTACTTTAGCAGCTTGCTCAAATCAAACACAATCTGGTGGAAAAACAGTTGTAAAAGTGGCAACTGACTCAGATACAGCACCATTTACTTATAAAGAAAATAATACCTTTAAAGGTTATGATATTGACGTGGTTAAAGCCATTTTCAAGGACTCTAAGAAATATAAAGTAGAATTTGTGACAACAGCCTTTGACTCTATTTTGACAGGGGTTGATGCTGACCGTTATCAAATTGCCGCAAATGATTTTAATTATAATGACGAACGAGCTCAAAAATACCTTTTCTCAGACCCAATTTCACACTCAAATTATGCTATTACGAGTGCTGAAGGAACAAGCTATGATAGCTTAGATGATTTATCAGGTAAAAAAACTGAAGTGATTTCAGGTTCTAATTATGCCCAAGTTTTGGAAAAATGGAATAAAGAGAATCCTGACAAAGATCCTATTAAAATCAAATATGCTGCAAGTTCAACTGGGCTAACAACACGTGTCCAACACATTGAAAATGGAACCATTGATTTTATTCTTTATGATGCGATTTCATCAAATTATCTGATTGAAGATCAAGGCTTCAATTTGACCGTGACAAATGTGAAAGATCAAATTGGTGGTGAAAATGATGGTTTGGAATACCTTTTATTTGCTGATACAAGTGAAGGAAAAGAGTTACAAAAATTTGTCAACAAACGCATCAAAGACCTCAAAGAAGATGGAACATTAGCTGAATTGAGTCAAACTTATTTTGGCGGTGATTTTGTTTCATCTGTTAAGTAATAGAAGGAGTTTACATGTCTTTAACAACAATTGCAACTGGCTTGTCTTGGTATGACAAGTTGGTTGAAAAAATACCTGAAGGTCAGTTATTTAGTTGGCGAGCAGTTTTTGATGCCATTCCTGATTTGATTGGTCGCTTACCAACAACTTTGGGCTTGACTGTAGCAGGTGCTTTATTTGGTTTGATTTTAGCTTTGGTATTTGCGATTGTGAAGATTAATCGCACTAAGGTTCTATATCCTATTCAAGCTGTCTTTGTCAGCTTTTTACGTGGAACACCAATTTTAGTTCAACTCATGTTAACTTATTATGGGATTCCACTCTTTCTAAAATTTCTCAAATTGAAATATGGCTTTGATTGGAATATTAATGCCATTCCAGCTTCTGTATTTGCAATTACTGCTTTTGCCTTTAATGAAGCAGCTTATACAAGTGAAACCATTCGTGCAGCTATCCAAGCTGTCAATGTTGGAGAAATTGAAGCAGCGCGTAGTCTTGGAATGACCACTTTTCAAGTTTACCGTCGAGTCATTATTCCAAATGCGGCAGTCATTGCAACCCCAACTTTGATTAATAGTTTGATTGGTTTGACGAAAGGAACGTCGCTAGCTTTCAATGCGGGGATTGTTGAAATGTTTGCCCAAGCACAAATTTTGGGTGGATCAGATTACCGTTATTTTGAACGTTACATTTCTGTCGCCCTTGTTTATTGGGTTATTAGTATTATTATTGAGCAAATTGGCCGTTTAATTGAAAAGAAAATGGCTATTGATACACCGCAAGTTAATCAAGATACCGTAACAGGAGAGATTCGCTAATGATTAAGATTACAAATTTAACAAAAGCATTCTCTAATCAGAAAGTTTTAGATGGGCTAGATGTTGCAATTGAAAAGGGTGAAGTACTTGCTCTTGTTGGCGCATCTGGAGCTGGGAAATCAACATTTTTGCGTAGCTTGAATTATTTAGAGCAAGCTGATTATGGTAGTATTGCCATTGATGATTTTAAGGTTGATTTTCAAAAAATATCAAGAGAAGAAGTACTTGAACTTCGCCGAAAATTAGCTATGGTTTTTCAGCAATTTAATCTTTTTGAACGTCGCACAGCGCTTGAAAATGTCAAAGAGGGATTAAAAGTCGTTAAAAAACTATCAGATGTTGAAGCGACTAAGATTGCTAAAGAAGAACTAGCAAAAGTTGGCCTTTCTGATCGTGAGAATCACTACCCGCGACATTTGTCAGGTGGGCAGAAACAACGTGTGGCTTTGGCGCGTGCCTTGGCTATGAAACCAGATGTTCTTTTGCTTGATGAACCAACATCCGCGCTTGATCCAGAATTAGTTGGAGAAGTGGAAAAATCAATTGCTAACGCTGCTAAGGCTGGTCAAACTATGATTTTGGTTAGTCATGATATGAACTTTGTTTATCAAGTAGCGGATAAAGTTCTCTTTTTGGATAAGGGACATATTCTTGAAGCAGGGACACCTGAAGAGGTTTTCAAACATCCTAAAGAAGCAAGAACCAAAGAATTCTTTGCAAATTATACAAAAACGTATATTTAAGTAAGCAGATTTGATATAATAAAAGCTGAAAGTTTTTTTCAGCTTTTTTAGAGCAATAGAATACTAGTGCAAGGTGAATTATGTTTTTAGAAATTTTTAGTCTTTATATTCAAGGCTTACTTTTATCAATAGTCAGTGTTTTGTTAGTTGGAGTGATTTGGAATTTTTGGCGAGCTAGTCGTAAATATGATAAAACAGCCAAAGAACGCCAGGCTTTTTTGTATGATATTTTGATGATATCTATTATGGTGATTCCAATTTTTTCATTTGCTTTTATGGCTATCTTATTGATGTTTAAAGCATAATAATTGCCTTTTAGTAACGAGATTGATAGAATAGAAAAATAATCAATAAGACGAGGTAAAAAAATAATGTACGATACACTAATTATAGGTTCAGGTCCTGCTGGTATGACTGCAGGGCTTTATGCCGCCCGTGCTAACTTAAAAGTTGGTATTATTGAACAAGGAGCTCCTGGTGGGCAAATGAATAATACCTCAGAAATTGAGAACTACCCAGGATATGATCATATTTCTGGACCAGAGTTGTCAATGAAAATGCACGCACCGCTTGAAAAATTTGGTGTGGAAAATATTTATGGTATCGTCAAAAGCATTGAAGATGCTGGCGATGTTAAACGAGTTATCACAGAAGACGCTACTTACGAAGCTAAGACTATTATTTTGGCAACAGGTGCTAAAAATCGTGCTCTTGGGGTAGCAGGTGAAGAAGAGTACACTAGCCGCGGAGTTTCATATTGTGCTGTTTGTGACGGAGCATTCTTCCGTAACCAAGATTTATTGGTTGTCGGCGGTGGTGACTCAGCAGTAGAAGAAGCTGGGTATTTGACACAATTTGCAAAATCAGTGACTATTATTCACCGTCGTGATGAATTACGTGCCCAAAAAATCTTGCAAGAACGTGCTTTTGCCAATGAAAAAATCAACTTTATCTGGGATTCTGTAGTTAAAGAAATCAAAGGAAATGACATTAAGGTTTCAGGTGTTGTTGTAGAAAACGTTAAAACTGGTGAAATCAGTGAACACGACTTTGGTGGAATCTTCATCTATGTTGGGGTTGACCCAGTTTCAAAAATGGTGGAAAATCTTGGCATTACAGATGAAGCTGGATGGGTTATCACAGATGATCACATGAGAACTTCTATTCCTGGAATTTTTGCCATCGGTGACGTTCGTAAAAAAGAGCTTCGCCAAATTACAACTGCCGTTGGTGATGGTGCTATTGCTGGTCAAGGTGTATACCAATATATTGAAAACATGAAATAATGGTACAGAGTCCGAGATGAGAATCTCGGGCTTTTTTATATCTATTAACTAAGATAGAAAGATGAAAATATTTTCTGAAAATCATTATTTTTTCAAATCTTTGCGCAAAACCTCACAAAGTTTTAGCCAGTCTCCCGTAATTGTGCTATAATATGGGGGATAATTAATCTTTTGACAATACTAGCAAAGGTTGTTTGAAACCAGATATGATAAGACTAGTATTAGGTCAATAATCTTAAAAAGGGGATACCACATGTATCAAGATGATAGTTTAACTCTCCACACAGATTTGTATCAAATTAATATGATGCAAGTTTATTTCGATAAAGGCATTCATAATAAAAATGCTGTTTTTGAAGTCTTTTTCCGTAAAGAACCATTTGAAAATGGTTATGCTGTTTTTGCTGGTTTGCAACGTATGGTTGAATACCTTAAAAACCTTCGCTTTACAGAAACAGATATTGCCTATTTAGAAGAATTAGGTTATCCAGCTGATTTTATTGCTTACTTAAAAGATTTTAAATTAGAATTAAGCATCCGTTCTGCTCAAGAAGGAGATGTAGTTTTTGCCAATGAACCAATTGTTCAAGTTGAAGGACCACTTGCTCAATGTCAATTGGTTGAAACAGCTTTGCTTAATATCGTTAACTTCCAAACTTTGATTGCAACAAAAGCCGCACGTATTCGTTCAGTGATTAACGATGAACCATTGCTCGAATTTGGTAGCCGTCGTGCTCAAGAAATGGATGCTGCTATTTGGGGAACACGTGCTGCCGTAATCGGTGGTGCTAATGCCACTTCAAATGTTCGCGCTGGTAAAATGTTCGATATTCCAGTATCAGGAACACACGCTCACGCTTTAGTTCAAGCTTATGGTGATGACTATGAAGCCTTTATGGCTTACGCTGGCACTCACAAAGATTGTGTTTTCTTAGTTGATACTTATGACACCCTTCGTTTAGGTGTTCCAGCAGCTATTCGTGTGGCAAATGAACTTGGTGACAAGATTAATTTCCTTGGCGTTCGTATTGACTCAGGTGATATGGCTTACTTGTCTAAGAAAATTCGTGAACAATTAGACGCTGCCGGTTATCCAGATGCTAAAATTTATGCATCAAATGATTTGGATGAAAATACTATCCTTAATCTTAAAATGCAAAAAGCCAAAATTGATGTTTGGGGTGTAGGGACAAAACTAATTACTGCTTATGACCAACCTGCTCTTGGTGCAGTTTATAAAATCGTTTCTATTGAAGACGAAAATGGGGTTATGCAAGATACCATTAAGTTGTCTAATAACGCTGAAAAAGTATCTACCCCAGGTAAAAAACAAGTTTGGCGCATTACTAGTCGCGAAAGAAATAAAACAGAAGGTGACTACATCACTTTCACAGATACTAATGTGAATGAACTTGATGAAGTTTACATGTTCCACCCAACATATACTTACATCAATAAAACAGTTAAAGATTTCGAAGCTGTACCTCTTCTTGTTGATATTTTTGATAAAGGTGACTTGGTTTATGATTTACCAACACTTGCTGAAATTCAAGATTATGCTCGCAAAGAATATGATAAACTTTGGGACGAGTATAAACGTCTGCTTAACCCGCAAGATTATCCAGTTGATTTGTCACAAGAAGTTTGGCAAAATAAAATGGATCTTATCGACCGTATTCGCAAAGAAGCACAACAAAAAGGAGAAGTTAAGTAATGACTTTACAAGAAAAAATTATTGCTGAATTAGGTGTTAAACCAAGTATTGATGCTAAAGAAGAAATCCGTGTCTCTGTTGATTTCTTAAAAGACTACATGAAAAAACATACTTTTCTTAAAAGTTATGTGCTTGGTATTTCTGGTGGTCAAGATTCTAGCTTGGCAGGACGTTTGGCACAAATCGCTATGGAAGAATTGCGTGCTGAAACTGGTGATGACAGCTACAAATTCATCGCAGTTCGTTTGCCATACGGTGTTCAAGCTGACGAAGAAGATGCACAACGTGCGCTTAAATTCATCAAACCAGATGTTAGCATTGCTGTAAACATCAAAGAAGCTGTTGATGGACAAGTTCACGAACTTGAAAAAGCTGGTATTGAGGTTTCTGACTTTAATAAAGGTAATATTAAAGCACGTCAACGTATGATTACACAATACGCAGTAGCAGGTGCCAACAGCGGTGCTGTTATCGGTACTGACCACGCTGCAGAAAACATTACTGGATTCTTTACAAAATTTGGTGATGGTGGTGCTGATGTGATTCCACTTTACCGTTTGAACAAACGTCAAGGGAAACAATTGTTAGCTGAACTTGGTGCAGATCCAGCTATCTACGAAAAAATTCCAACAGCTGATTTGGAAGAAAATCGTCCTGGTATCGCTGATGAAGTAGCACTAGGAGTTACTTACAATGATATTGATGATTACCTTGAAGGTAAAACAGTTTCACCAGAAGCACAAGCCAAAATCGAAAACTGGTGGAATAAAACAGAACACAAACGTCACCTACCAATTACAGTATTTGACGATTTCTGGAAATAATATTTCATTTTAAAGAGACCCTTGGGGTCTTTTTTTCTTATGCATCTAACATTAAAAGGTAGAATCTCTAGTAGGTGGAGCGTTTGATGTTTGAATTCCCGACATAAGTTGTTATAAAAGTTTACGCATTTTTTTGAAAATTTCAAAAAGTGCTACAAATTCCCTTGCATTCTTCTTAATAAGCGTTATAATGGTTATTAGTCAAGTTGGGTTAAGTCAGAAAATATAACATAATTGCTTAATCCAAAATATTAGGAGGAAATATGTCAGAATTATCATCAACATTTACTGATAAACTATTTGCTGATTTTCAAGCAGATAGCAAATTGCGTGCTGTTGAAAATGCTGTAACTCACAATGGTTTGTTAAAATCACTTGAAACTCGTCAAAGTGAAATGGAAAACGACCATGCTTTTTCAATTGATTTAACAAAAGATAAAGTTGCTAACCAAAAAGCATCTGGTCGCTGCTGGATGTTTGCAGCTCTTAACACATTCCGTCATAAAATGATCTCAGATCTTAACTTGGAAAACTTTGAACTTTCTCAGGCACACACATTCTTCTGGGACAAATATGAAAAATCAAACTGGTTCTTAGAACAAGTTATTGCAACTGCAGACCAAGAACTTGGTAGCCGTAAAGTGAAATTCTTGCTTGATGTTCCTCAACAAGATGGTGGTCAATGGGATATGGTTGTTGCCCTATTTGAAAAATATGGTGTCGTACCAAAAGCAGCTTACTCTGAATCAATCTCATCAAGCAATAGCCGTGAATTGAACCAATACCTTAATAAATTGTTGCGTCAAGATGCTCAAATCTTGCGTGAAGCTATTGCAGCTGGTGCTGATGACAAAGCTGTTCAAACTAAAAAAGAAGCTCTTCTTCAAGAAGTCTTCAATTTCTTGGCAATCAATCTTGGTTTACCACCACGTACATTTGACTTTGCTTACCGTGATAAAGACAATAACTATCATTCAGATAAAAATATCACACCACAAGAATTCTTCAAAAAATATGTTGGTTTAGATCTTTCTGAATATGTATCAGTTATCAATGCCCCAACAGCTGACAAACCTTATGGTAAATCATACACTGTTGAAATGCTTGGTAACGTGGTTGGTAGCCGTGACGTTCGTTACATTAACCTTGATATGGAACGCTTTAAAGAATTGGCTATCGCTCAAATGCAAGCTGGTGAAACAGTTTGGTTTGGTTCTGATGTTGGTCAAATCTCAGATCGTCAAAAAGGTATCATGGCGACAAATGTTTACGACTTTGAAACAGCTATGGATATCAGTTTCACCCAAGACAAAGCTGGTCGTCTTGATTACAGCGAAAGTTTGATGACACACGCTATGGTCCTTACAGGTGTTGATTTGGACGAAAACGGAAAATCTCTTAAATGGAAAGTTGAAAATTCATGGGGAGATAAAGTCGGTAACAAAGGTTACTTTGTCGCTTCAGATGCTTGGATGGATGAATTTACATACCAAATCGTGGTACGTAAAGAATTCTTAACAGCAGAAGAACGTGCTGCTTATGAAGCTGAACCAATTGTTCTTGCACCTTGGGATCCAATGGGAGCTCTTGCTAGCAAATAATAAGATATATAAATACCAGAAGCATTAATACTTCTGGTATTTTGGGTATTAGAAAACCTCCTCTGTCTAGAGGAGGTTTTTAAAATCTAATCATTGGTTTCTGTACTGCTATTGTTATTATCAGCAGTTGCTTCAGATGTTTGGCTATCTTCTGTTGAAGAACTGTCCTCACTAGATGATTGGCTAGATGAAGAGTCTTCTGAAGAACTTGAGCTTGAACCATAGATGTTACTGTAGACAGAACTTGATGAAGCTGAGTAAGTGTAGTTGCTTGAACCGCTTAGATAAGCGTAGCCACCACTTGTGTAAACACCTTTAGGAACATCAAAGTCTTCGTTACCACTACCGTATTTTTCATTTAGGTAACTTTGCATAGCTTTGTAAACGTCAGCAGCAACGTTTAGACCATTACCGTAAATAGGTGTCATACGGTTTTTGTAACCTGTCCAAACGGCCATTGAATATTGTGGTGTGTAACCAACAAACATTTCATCAGGAGCCATTGTTCCAACGGCACTGTTGTAAATACCTGTTGATTCTTCAATTTCAGCAAGTTCATCATCTGAATAGTTAGATGTCCCTGTTTTACCTGCTTGGTAGATACCAGGAAGAGCAGCTCTAGTACCAGTACCGTAAGTCAAAACAGTTTTCATCATTGAAGTCATTAAGTAAGCTGTTGATTCTTTCATCGCACGGCTACCAGATGCATCGAATGACTTGCTTGTGCCATCATTAAATTCAATTTTATTAACGTACTGTGGTTCGTAGTAGATTCCACCATTAGCAAATGCGGCGTAAGCAGCAGCCATTTTTTCACTACTTGCTCCATATTTTTGGCTAGAATCACTTGTTGAACTTGAGATAGCATTTGAGTAGTAGAGTTGTGGATAGTAAATACCAAGACCTTCTAAGAATGACTTAGATTTATTTAAACCAACTGCTTCAAGTGCTTTAACCGCAGGAACGTTACGAGATTGTTGAATAGCGGTTTGGATTGTCATGCTACCGTAGTATTGACGGTCCCAGTTATAAACTTGAGTTGATGTACCAGGCCAGTAGTATTTATTATCGCTAGTAACAGCAGCGGTACTTGTGTAGATACCATTTTCAATCGCTGGAGCATAGTCAGTGATTGGTTTCATTGTAGAACCCCAGTCACGGTCAGTTAGGACGGCTTGGTTAGTTCCAAGTGAAACAGTTGTGTCTTGGTTACGTGATCCAAGTTGGGCAATGACTTTACCAGTGTTGACGTCAACAACTGTTGAGGCAACTTGGAGGTCAGTATCTGGGTAGTATACGTATGAGTCAGTATTGTAAATATCCCATAGATATTTTTGAGCTTCAGTATCAACGTTTGTGTAAACTTTTAGCCCAGCTGAGTAGATATCTTGGCCAGTTTTATTGCTAACTTCTTGGATAACTTCTTTAATGTAGTTATCAAGATATGGTTCGTAGCTTGTTGATTCTGTCAGTGTTTGTAGACCATCTGTAACAGGAGTAGCAAGTGCTGTCTTATACTCAGATTTAGTGATGTTACCATCTTCGTACATTTCAGCTAGAACAGTATTACGACGGTTTTGGGCAGCGTCAGGATTTGTGTATGGGTCGTATTGACTAGGAGCTTGAGGAATACCAGCAAGCAAAGCCAATTGAGCAATAGACAAATCTTTCAAATCTTTACCGTAGTAAGATTTAGCAGCTGTTAGCATACCATAGTTACCATTTCCCATGTACACTTTGTTAATGTAGAAAGTTAGAATTTCTTCTTTGGTGTACTTACGTTCCATTTGAAGGGCAAGCCAAGCTTCTTGAGCTTTACGTTTCAAGGTTTGGTCAGATTCTTTTGTTGAGAAGTAAGCTAACTTGATTAATTGTTGGTCAAGTGTTGAACCACCTTGTGTGCTAGAACTTGTGAAGTTATTCAAGGCTGCTCCAAGGATACGATAGACATCGATACCACGGTGTTTAAAGAAGCGCTTATCTTCGATAGATGTAACAGCATTAACCAAGTTTAAAGGAATGCTATTAGCTGATACGCTTTCGCGTTTTTCAGAACCCAAGTCAGCAATCAATGAGCCATTAGCATCATAGATAAGACTTGAATTAGTAGATGAGAGTTTGCTAGCTGTTAGTTTTGGTGTGCTGCTGACATAAAATGCAAAGATTGAGCCACCAATTAAGAAACCAGCAACAACTAAAGTCATCAAAGTGATGAGACCATATTTTAACACCTTAAGAGCTGTTTCTTTAGATGCAGGATTACTTGTTCGTCTGTGTTTTGTTGTTTTCTTTTTAATTGTGATCACCGCCTAAAATTTTTTGATCGATAATATCCAAATAAGGAACTTGAGGGAGTGAACTTGTTGTCACCATATACCCATTTTTTCTGATATAATCAAGTGGCATGGATTTGGTGCCGAGGTTGATTTGGTAAAAGTCTACTAGCGCGCTAGCAGGTAAAAAATAAGTTTCCTTAAGTGTCGAAAAGTGAAGTAATACAAAGCAGATGCCGTCTTGTTTTAAGACATGTTCCATATGCTCAATTTGGTGAGCGTGAAAGTTCTTTAATGGCATAGATGTCTTTTGCCGCGTTTCTTTCGCTTCAAAGTCAATATAGCGCCCTTTGTAGACGCCAGAATAATCGGTCGTTGATGCTTGGCGAAAGTAAGCTTCTACAATTTTGGCACGGCTTCTTTTAGGATAATCAACTTTTACAATTTGAATTGGGGTTGGTTTTTTGTGAACAACAGCAATATCACGAGATAAGTAGTAATTATTGGTTTCATTGATTGCTGCTTCAAAACTCATCCCACGATTAGCAAAATTAATCGTTGATTTTGTTGTCTTTCTAGAAGCTGGGACTGCTTGTTTTCGAATAAGATGATGAGGGTAATTAACCATAAAACTCCTAACATTCATGCTTAAGTCAATATAAGCACTACTATTATAACATATTTTTAGAAAGGAAGCAGGATATGACTTCAATTCTCGTCACGGGTTATAAGAGTTTTGAACTTGGTATTTTTCAAGAAAAGGACGAGCGAATCGAGGTGATTAAAAAAGCAATTAGGCATGATTTCATTCGCTATTTTGATGAAGGTGTTGACTGGTTAATTTTTATGGGAAACCTTGGATTTGAATATTGGGCATTACAGGTTGCAAAAGAGCTGCAAGAGGAGTATGATTTTAATATTGCAACGATTTTTACCTTTGCAAATCATGGTCATAATTGGAATGAAGCTAATCAGGTCAAACTAAGCGAGTTTAAACAGGTGGATTTTGTTAAATACTCTTATCAAGAGTATGAAAATCCAAGTCAGTTTAGAACCTACAATCAATTTTTAGTAGATAATACGGATGGTGCTTATCTATTTTATGATCCTGAAAATGAGACAAATTTGAAATATTTAGTGCAGGTTATGCGTGAAAAAGACAACTATCCAATTCAGTTTTTGACCTTTGATCGTCTTAATGAATTTCTTGAAGATTGGTAATCAATTTTTAATGATGTTTTAAAAGTAAATGCTTGATTTTTCATTAAATTTTCTGTAACATATATCTTGATATGACGTTTTCATATTCTAAGGTTAACTAGAATAGTTTTGTTTGGAGAGAGATAGAATGGCAAGTATTATTTATAGTCCTAAGGACATTTTTGAACAAGAATTTAAAACCAGCATGCGTGGTTACGATAAAAAAGAAGTTGACGAGTTCCTTGATGACGTTATCAAAGATTACGAGACTTATATTTCTCAAGTTCAAGAACTACGTGCTGAAAATGAAAAATTAAAACAAGAATTGGCTGCTAAACCAAAAGCAGCTCCAACAACTTCTTATGTTGCTCCACAGGCAGAACATGCACGTGTTGCGCAATCTGCGACAAACTTCGATATTTTGAAACGTATCAGTCGTTTGGAAAAAGAAGTGTTTGGTAAACAAATCACTGAATAATAACTTTTTAGTTATTTGCTGACGAAGTTATTAAATAATTTGTATAAGACTTATCTCTATTTACGGAGATAAGAAAGATAATTGCAATTTTTGGATAATCGCGTGGTATTCTAATACCATGAGGAAAGTCCATGCTAGCACTGGCTGTGATGCCGGTAGTGTTTGTGCTAGGTGAATTAATAAGCCTAGGGACATCTTTTGATGTTACGGCGAGTGAAAGGGCTAAGTCCTTGATATGCCTAAATAGCTCTGAAAAGTGCCACAGTGACGTAGTTCCTGAGGAAACCCGGGAAGTGGAACGCGGTAAACCCCTCAAGCTAGCAACCCAAACTTTGGTAGGGGCACGGGATAGTAGGAATCCGAACGATCTATCCTGACTGGAAACAGTAGACAGATGATTATCGAAGGAGATAAGACCTAGTTATCTCTGGAACAAAACATGGCTTATAGAAAATTGCATATAGGTATCTAGCTAGCTTAGGCTAGCTTTTATTTTTGCTGTATTTTAATACTAAATGATTGCTTTATTTGGTATTTGAAAATTAATCGATTTTTACTAGCTATATGCTGGTAAAACGTGTTAAACTTATAGATAAGTATTTTGATGAAAATAGGAATGTGTGAATGAAAAAAACATTTAATTTAGTAGCAACTGCAGCTGCAGGACTTGAGGCTGTTGTTGGGCGTGAAATCCGTGATTTAGGGATTGATTGCCAAGTTGAAAATGGTAAAGTACGTTTTCAAGGAGATGTTAGAACGATTATTACAACAAATCTTTGGTTACGTGCAGCAGACCGTGTCAAAATTATTGTTGGTGAATTTCCAGCGCGTACCTTTGAGGAATTATTCCAAGGAATTTATAAATTGGATTGGGAAAATTATTTGCCATTAGGTGCCAAATTTCCAATTTCAAAAGCTAAATGTGTGAAATCTAAATTGCACAATGAGCCAAGTGTTCAAGCAATTAGTAAAAAAGCTGTTGTCAAAAAACTTCAAAAGGTTTACCATCGTCCAGACGGTGTGCCATTACAAGAAAATGGTGCTGAATTCAGAATTGAAGTTTCAATTTTGAAAGATAAAGCAACGGTCATGATTGATACAACAGGAGCTAGTCTCTTTAAACGCGGTTACCGTGTTGAAAAAGGTGGCGCTCCGATTAAAGAAAATATGGCAGCTGCCATTATTGAATTGTCAAACTGGTATCCAGATAAACCATTTATCGATCCAACATGTGGTTCAGGAACGTTCTGTATTGAAGCAGCTATGATTGGGATGAACATTGCTCCTGGTTTTAATCGAGACTTTGCTTTTGAAGAATGGAATTGGGTTGACGCTGATTTGGTTCAACAAGTTCGCGATGAAGCTGAAGAAAAAGCTAATTATGATATTGAACTTGACATTTCAGGATTTGATATTGATGGTCGCATGATTGAAATTGCCAAGAAAAATGCTGAAGAAGCAGGACTTGGAGATATCATTAAATTGAAACAAATGCGTCTTCAAGATTTAAAAACTGATAAAATCAATGGTGTTATCATTTCTAACCCACCCTATGGTGAACGATTGCTTGATGACAAAGCTGTTGACATCTTGTATAATGAGATGGGACAGACTTTTGCACCATTGAAAACATGGAGTAAATTTATTCTGACCAGCGATGAACAGTTCGAACGAAAATACGGGTCACAAGCTGATAAAAAACGTAAATTATACAATGGTACGCTTAGAGTTGATTTGTACCAATTTTACGGTGAACGTGTTAAACGCTCTGCTATCACGCAAGCAAAAGAAAAGTAAGGGAAAGTGCGCTTAACAAGCTTAGTTAGGCAGTTGAAATTTTAATTAGAGAGGTGACCAAAACGTGTCAGAAAAAAAAGACATGCCGTCTTCTGAAGAACAAGATGGGCTTAATTTGCAAGATGTTAAAAATCTAACCATTGAAGAAGCTGTTCGAAAAGATTCTGAAATGAAAGCTGGAATTACTGAGTCTGATGGCGTTTTAGATAAGTATATTAAACAGCACCGAGATGAAGTAACATCACAAAAATTTGAAACAAAGCTATCTGATTTTGATGATTTAGATACAAAAGCTTTAGATAATTTTATTAAAAAACAACGCGAAGAACTTGTTAATAGTGGTATTGTTGGCAAAGAAGTTTTTGAGGAAGCTACTGAAGCTAATCAAGTGCCTGAAGCAGAAGAAGTGGTTGAACCAGCTGTTGAAGCTACCGAAACTGAGCCTGAACAAGTAGAGCCAGTAAGTTCTGAGTCAAAAGAAGCAACTTCAGAAGAAGCACCAAAGGTTGAAGAAACCGTTGAAGCTACTGAAGAAGAAAAAGAGGAGCCGGTAGTAGCTCAAATTGAAGATTCAGAAAAAAAAGCTGAACCAACTATTGCTCTTACAACTGATGAAAGTAAACCAAGTTCTAAGAAAAAACGTGTTATTATTGGGGGCTTAGCTGCTCTTGTAGTTGCTATTTTTGGCGCTGGTTATGGTTTACACTATGTTAAAGGGTCAAATACTACAGTTGCTAGCTCATCAACATCATCAAGTCAGAAAAAAACATCATCAAGTTCAAGTGCAGCAGCGAAAGCAAAACAAGCCAAAAAAGCTTTTGATGAAGCTTATGCGGCAATGTTCACTGATGATACTAAGACTAAATTAAAAAACAGTGAATTTGATAAAATTTCTGTTCTAAAAGAAAAATTAGATGCTCTAAAAGGAACTGATTTTTATGATGATGCCAAAAAACAATATGATACAGTAGCAGCTCACATTACTGCTATCAAGGCTATCAATGCTTTGTTTGACAAAGATGTTATTGTGGATGGTAAAAAGGTTTCAGGAACTGTCAAGGCTGATGCTAACTTTGATAGTTTGTCTAGTGATGTTTTGAATACTGGTGATGCTAAATTAGATAATTTGTTGCAATCAGTGATTACTGATGGTAAAAATCAATTAGCTGCTAAAGCTCAATCAAGTAGTCAAGCACAAGCAGCTGCAAACACTGCTAACCAGACAGAAAGTAGTGAAGAAACAGCGGATGCCAAACCACAAGCTCCAGCTTCTGATAATTCAAATCTTCAACGCGATAAGAGTCGTGTTCCTTATAATGAATCGGCAATTGCTGATTCAGGAAATCCAGCTTGGACATTTGGTGATGGTGTGCTTGAAAAAATTGTTTCAACATCACAAGCGCGTGGCTATTTCTCAGGAAATGATTATATTCTTGAAAAAGTTAATATTATCAATGGTAATGGCTATTACAATATGTTTAGAAAAGATGGAACATATCTATTCTCAATTAACTGTAAAACAGGTTACTTTGTAGGTAATGGTTCTGGTCACTCTGACGCATTGGATTATTAATGAAAAGTTTAAAAAGCTCTCCTTTTGGAGGGCTTCTTTTGATTTCAGAAGTGAAATAATGAAAAAATCTTGAAAAAAGTTTCAAAAAATTGACAAGAAAAAATGGAAGCGCTATAATTGGCGTAATTTAAAGATTAAGGGGTGATATTATGGTAAAAGTAGCCATTGTTACTGGTGCAGGCCAAGGGATTGGCTTTGCTATTGCAAAACGTCTTCATGAAGATGGATTTAAGATTGGAATCTTAGATTACAATCAAGAAACAGCAGAAAAAGCTGTTCAGGAACTTTCCCCACAGGATACTTATGCAGTTGTAGCTGATGTTTCTAAGCGTGAAGAGGTTGCTAAGGCATTTGCGCAGGTTGTTGAACATTTTGGAGATTTATCGGTTGTTGTAAATAATGCAGGGGTTGCCCCAACAACGCCTTTAGATACAATCACAGAAGACGTTTTTGAACGCACTTTTGCCATTAATGTCGGAGGTGTTATCTGGGGAGCTCAGGCAGCCTTGGCTGAATTCAAAAAATTAGGTCATGGTGGTAAGATTATTAATGCTTCATCTCAAGCTGGTGTAGTTGGTAACCCTAATTTGACTGTTTACGGTGGTAGTAAATTTGCTATTCGTGGTATTACACAAACCCTAGCACGTGATTTGGCAGATTATGGTATTACTGTAAATGCTTATGCACCAGGGATTGTTAAGACACCGATGATGTTCGATATTGCTCATGAAGTCGGTAAAAATGCTGGTAAAGATGATGAATGGGGCATGCAAACTTTTGCTAAAGACATTACTCTTAAACGATTGTCTGAACCAGAAGATGTAGCTAAAGCAGTTGGATTTTTGGCAGGACCTGATTCTGATTACATTACTGGACAAACCATTATTGTTGATGGTGGTATGCAATTCCATTAAAATTTTCATGACAAACACAAAGGCAGGGAGGAAAACTCCCTGCCTTTTTAGAAACAAAAAAGCCAGCAAGGCTGACTTTTGATTTTTTAGATGACGTGACGTTCAAATGGATCGTCTGAGATACCGTCTTTAAGAATAAGTTTTGCCCATTCTTTAGCAGTAAATAGGCTGTGGTCTTTGTAGTTTCCACATGATTCAATTGTTGTTCCTGGCACATCATCCCATGATGTTACAGTAGCAATTTCTTCTAAACTTGATTTGATGACTTTGGCAATTTCAGTTGTGTTGTGTTTACCCCACATGATCAAGTGGAAACCAGTACGGCAACCAAATGGTGAGCAGTCAATCATTCCGTCGATACGTTCACGGATAAGTTTAGCAAGTAAGTGTTCGATAGTGTGCAAGCCAGCAGTTGGAATAGCATTTTCATTTGGTTGAACCAAACGGATATCAAAGTTTGTGATGACATCTCCAAGAGGTCCAACTTCCTCAGAAATCAAACGAACATAAGGTGCTTTAACGATTGTATGATCTAGTTCAAAACTTTCTACAGTTACTTCTTTTTTTGACATAATAGACTCCTTTTTTATTCCTCTAATAATCATATCATAAATTTTAGTAAAACGCTTTACAATTTTAAATTGTGAAAAAACTCGATTTATGGTAAACTTGAAAGTAGCTTTCTATAGATGAAATCTAAAATTTTTATTGAGGTAAAAACATGCCAAATATTATTATCTTGATTGTTTTTGCCCTCATTGGTTTGATAGTTGGTTATGCACTGATTTCCATCAGACTTAAGTCTGCGAAAGAAGCTGCAGAACTCACTCTTTTAAATGCAGAACAGGATGCTGTTAATCTACGTGGTAAGGCTGAACTTGAAGCTGAACACATTAGAAAATCAGCTGAGCGAGAAACGAAAGCTCATCGCAAAGAATTACTGATCGAAGCAAAAGAAGAGGCTAGAAAATATCGAGAAGAGATTGAAAAAGAATTTAAATCTGAAAGACAAGAGTTAAAACAAATGGAGACTCGTTTGACTGAACGAGCGTCTTCTCTTGATCGCAAGGATGAAAATCTAACCAGCAAAGAAAAAGTGTTGGATAGTAAAGAACAAAGTCTAACCGATAAATCTAGACACATTAATGAGCGTGAAAAACAAATCGGAGAACTAGAAGAACAGAAAAAAGCAGAACTTGAACGTGTCGCCTTGATGACGATTGCTGAAGCGCGTGAAATTATTTTGACAGAAACTGAAACTAATTTGACGCATGAAATTGCAACTCGCATTAAAGATGCTGAACGTGAGGTCCGCGATAAGTCTAACAAGCTCGCCAAAAACATTCTCGCTCAAGCCATGCAACGAATGGCTGGTGAATATGTTACTGAACAAACCATTACAACCGTTCATCTACCAGATGATAGCATGAAAGGTCGTATCATTGGTCGTGAAGGACGTAATATTCGTACTCTTGAAAGTTTGACAGGAATTGATGTCATTATCGATGATACACCTGAAGTGGTAGTCCTCTCAGGATTTGATCCAATTCGTCGTGAAATTGCTCGTATGACATTGGAAGCCTTGATTCAAGATGGTCGTATTCACCCAGCTCGCATTGAAGAATTGGTTGAAAAGAACCGTTTGGAAATGGACAACCGTATTCGTGAATATGGTGAAGCTGCTGCTTTTGAAATCGGCGCTGTAAACTTGCATCCTGATTTAATTAAAATAATGGGTCGTTTGCAATTTAGAACGTCATATGGTCAAAATGTTTTACGTCACTCAGTTGAAGTTGGTAAGATGGCTGGTATTCTTGCTAGCGAACTTGGTGAAAACGTAATGCTTGCTCGTCGTGCAGGTTTCTTGCATGATATGGGGAAAGCTATCGACCGTGAAGTTGAAGGTAGCCACGTTGAAATTGGTGCCGAATTTGCTCGTAAGTACAAAGAAAACCCAATCGTGGTTAATGCGATTGCCAGTCACCACGGTGATGTCGAACCTGAAAGTGTGATCGCTGTGATTGTTGCAGCAGCTGATGCTTTAAGTTCAGCTCGTCCAGGTGCTCGTAACGAGTCAATGGAAAATTACATCAAACGTCTTCGTGATTTGGAAGAAATTGCAACAAGCTTTGATGGTGTTCAAAACAGTTATGCTTTGCAAGCTGGACGTGAAATTCGTATCATGGTGCAACCAACTAAAGTTTCTGATGACGAGGTAACAATCCTTGCTCACAAAGTTCGTGAAAAAATCGAAAGCAACCTTGATTATCCAGGTAACATTAAAGTTACCGTTATTCGAGAAATGCGTGCTGTCGATTACGCAAAATAATAAAATAGACAAAAAGAAGTGCGTTTCAGACGTACTTCTTTTTAATGTGAAGGAGCTTGTAAATTTCCTTGAAATATAGCCTTATCTTTGATATACTAGAATGTAGTCTAATTGAATAAAAAGCAAGTCTTAACTTGTAGTCTATAATAAGGAGAGTGGCATGACCGAACGTGGTTTGTTAATTGTTTTCTCAGGACCTTCTGGGGTTGGTAAGGGAACAGTTCGCCAAGAAATTTTTTCAACACCTGATCATAAATTTGAGTATTCTGTTTCTATGACAACGCGCCAAAAGCGTCCAGGAGAAGTTGATGGCGTTGATTATTTCTTCCGAACTCGTGAAGAATTTGAAGAGCTTATTAAAAATGGTCAAATGTTGGAATATGCTGAATATGTAGGCAACTACTACGGCACACCACTGACTTACGTTAATGAAACGCTCGATAAAGGAATCGACGTATTCCTTGAAATCGAAGTTCAAGGGGCTCTTCAAGTTAAGAAAAAAGTTCCAGATGGTGTCTTCATTTTCTTGACTCCACCAGATTTGGACGAATTAAAAGATCGTTTGGTCGGTCGTGGTACTGATAGCGAAGAAGTTATCCGCCAACGTATCGAACGTGCTAAAGAAGAGATTGCTTTGATGCGCGAATACGATTATGCTGTTGTTAATGACGAAGTGCCTTTGGCAGCTGAACGCGTTAAACGTATCATTGAAGCAGAACATTTCCGTGTTGATCGTGTTATTGGACGTTACAACGACATGATTAAAGACATTGACTAAAAGAGAGAAGAGAGAAAAAAGCTATGATGTTAAAACCTTCTATTGACACTTTGCTTGATAAAGTGCCATCAAAATACTCACTTTGCATTCTTCAAGCTAAACGCGCTCACGAACTTGAAGCTGGTGCAAAACCAACTCAAGAATTCAAATCAGTAAAAGCTACTTTGCAAGCTCTTGAAGAAATTGAATCTGGTAACGTTGTTATCCACCCAGATCCAGAAGCAAAACGAGCTGCTGTTCACGCTCGTATCGAAGCAGAACGTTTGGCTAAAGAAGAAGAAGAACGTAAAATCAAAGAACAAATTGCTAAAGAAAAAGAAGAAGGAGAAAAAATCTAAGGTATTTTATCTTAGATTTTTCTTGTAATAAATCATTGTGATAAAGTAAACAAGTATTAAAAATGATTACTTATCACGATGATTATTCTTTTTTCATCAGGATAAAATTTTTGAGTTCATTGAGGATTAGAAAGGAGAGTTATGACAAAAATTGCTCAGGTCATTGTTGATGTCCCATTAATGCAGACTGATAAGCCTTTCTCATATCTTGTGCCAGAAGATATGCAAAATCAAGTCACCTTGGGGTCGCGTGTTCATGTTCCTTTTGGTCGTGGTAACCGTCTTTTACAAGGATTTGTTGTAGGATTTTCGGAAACGTTAGAAAGTGATGTCAGCCACTTAAAGGCTATTAGCGAGGTTTTGGATTTTGAGCCAGTTTTAAATGAAGAACAACTCGCTCTAGCAGATCAGATGCGTCATACCGTCTTTTCTTATAAAATTTCGATTTTGAAATCGATGATTCCTAATTTGCTCAATTCTCAATACGATAAGCGTTTGATGCCAACAAAGACACTATCTAGCGAAGACCGTTTGGCTTTGTTTGGAGATAAAGAAAGTAGGCTTCATTCAACGCTTTCTGAAGCGGAAGCTAAAAAAGTAGCTCGTCTAGTTCAAGCTGGAAAAATCACAGTTGATTATCTTGCTAAAGATAAGAAAAATATCAAAACGGAAAAATTCTATCAAGTTAATTCTGACCAGTTAGCTCAAGCAGAAATTTCAGCAAGGGCTAAGAAGCGTTTGATGTTACGTGATTACTTGCTTGAGCATCCTGAAGAAGGCAAACTTTCTGATTTGCATCAGCTCTTTTCCCGTGAAGTTGTTAAATTCTTTGTGGAGAATCATCTGTTAACCATTTTAGAAAAAGAGAAAAAGCGTTCGGACGCTTACTTTGATGTTGCAACGACAGATTTTCTTGATTTGAACGAAGAACAAGCAGCAGTTGTTGAAGAGGTGATTAGCCAAATTGGCAAAGACTCTAAACCATTTTTACTAGAAGGTGTGACAGGTTCAGGAAAGACTGAAGTGTATTTGCACATTATTGATAAGGTCTTAAAACTTGGTAAAACAGCAATTGTTTTGGTGCCTGAAATTTCTTTGACACCTCAGATGACAAATCGCTTCATTTCACGTTTTGGTAAGCAAGTGGCTATTATGCATTCAGCTTTATCTGATGGTGAAAAATTTGATGAGTGGCGCAAAATTAAATCTGGTCAAGCTCGTGTTGTTGTTGGTGCGCGCTCTGCCATTTTTGTTCCAATGGAAAATATCGGAGCTATCATCATTGACGAAGAACATGAGGCAACTTACAAGCAAGAATCAAACCCGCGTTATCATGCGCGTGATGTGGCTTTGCTTCGAGCTAAATATCATAAAGCTGTTTTGTTAATGGGTTCTGCGACTCCAAGTATCGAAAGTCGTGCCAGAGCAAGCCGGAATGTTTATCATTTCTTACAGCTGACTCATCGAGCCAATCCTTTAGCCAAGATTCCTAAAGTTGACATTGTGGATTTTCGCGATTATGTTGGCCAGCAGGAGGTCAGCAATTATACACCTTACTTGTTGGAAAAAATTGCGGATCGTTTGGAAAAACATGAGCAAGTTGTGCTCATGCTTAACCGCCGCGGCTACTCAAGTTTCGTTATGTGTCGTGATTGTGGTTATGTGGATGAATGCCCAAATTGTGATATTTCCTTGACGCTTCATATGGATACGAAGACTATGAATTGTCACTATTGTGGTTTTGAGAAACCTATTCCACACACTTGTCCAAATTGTCATAGTCGCAGCATTCGTTATTATGGAACGGGGACACAGAAGGCTTACGATGAATTGGCAGAAGTCTTCCCGCAAGCACGTATTCTACGTATGGATGTTGATACTACACGACAAAAAGGAGCCCATCAGCGTATTCTTGATAAATTTGGCAATCATGAGGCTGATATTCTACTTGGAACTCAGATGATTGCTAAGGGGCTTGATTTTCCAAATGTTACCTTGGTTGGTGTCTTAAATGCGGATACGTCTCTAAATCTGCCAGATTTTAGATCGTCAGAACGAACATTTCAATTGTTAACCCAGGTTGCTGGGCGTGCGGGACGCGCTGAAAAAGAAGGTGAAGTCCTCATTCAGACTTATAATCCGCAACATTATGCTATTAAGTTAGCTCAGAAGCAAGATTATGAAGCCTTCTATGCTTATGAAATGGGAATTCGAAAGCAATTATCATATCCACCGTATTATTTTACCGTTGGTTTGACCTTGTCACACAAGGATGAGCAGACAGTTGTGCGTAAGTCTTTTGAGTTGTTACAAATCTTGCGCCAGCATTTGTCTGATAAAATTAAAATCCTTGGACCAACTCCTAAACCAATTGCTAGAACGCATAATCTTTACCACTACCAAATCATTGTCAAATATCGCTTTGAAGACCATTTGGAAAGTGTCTTAAATCAGATTTTAGACATGACTCAATTACCAGAAAATAAAGATTTACGTTTAGTAATAGATTATGAGCCACAAAATTTTATGTAGTGCTCTGCTATGCTATAATAAAGAAAAATTTAAGTAATAAAATCCTTTGAGAGGAACTAAGATGACAAAATTAATTTTTATGGGAACACCTGATTTTTCAGCGACTGTTCTAAAAGGTTTGCTAGATGATGCCAACTATGACGTTTTGGCAGTTGTAACACAGCCAGACCGTGCTGTTGGTCGTAAAAAAGAAATCAAAATGACTCCTGTTAAGGAAGTTGCTTTGGAACATAATCTCCCTGTTTACCAACCTGAGAAGATGTCTGGTTCAGACGAGATGGCTGAGCTTATGACTTTGGGAGCTGACGGGATTGTAACAGCTGCATTTGGTCAATTTTTGCCAACAAAATTGCTTGATTCTGTTGATTTTGCGGTTAACGTGCATGCATCACTTCTTCCCAAATATCGTGGTGGTGCACCAATTCACTATGCTATCATCAATGGTGATAAAGAAGCTGGTGTGACAATCATGGAAATGGTTAAGAAAATGGATGCTGGTGATATGATTGCTAAAGCCTCTACACCAATTACTGATGATGATAATGTTGGAACAATGTTTGAAAAATTAGCTGTCATTGGACGTGATTTGCTTTTGAAAACATTGCCGGATTACATCGCTGGCAACATCAAACCAGAACCACAAGATGAAAGCCAAGCGACTTTCTCACCAAATATCACACCAGAAGAAGAACGTATTGATTGGAATAAATCAGCGCGTGATGTCTTCAACCATATCCGCGGATTGTACCCATGGCCAGTTGCACATACTCTTCTTGATGGCAAACGTTTCAAAATTTATGAAGCAAGTTTGGCAGAAGGACAAGGAAAACCAGGTCGAATCATTGAAAAAGGTAAGAAATCATTAGTTGTGGCAACTGGAGATGGCGCTATTTCTCTTAAAACAGTGCAACCAGCTGGTAAACCACGCATGAGTATTGTTGATTTTCTTAATGGTGTTGGACGTAAGCTTGAAGTAGGTGACCTTATTGGCGAATGATTGGAAAAATCAAGCTCGTGGCTTAGCGCTACTTGTTCTTGAAAATGTCTTTGAAGAAGGAGCTTATTCTAATATCGCTCTTAATCAAGAACTAAAACACACGAAACTATCGCAAAAAGATAAGTCTTTAGTGACTGAAATTGTATATGGTACGGTGGCACGAAAGATTACTTTAGAATGGTATCTTGCTCACTATATCGAAGATCGCGATAAGCTAAATCCTTGGGTTTATTACCTCTTGATGTTGAGCCTTTATCAATTGTTATACCTTGATAAAATGCCTGCTCATGCTGTGGTTAATGATGCGGTTAATATTGCTAAAAATCGCGGTAACAAAAAGGGTGCTGAAAAATTTGTTAATGCTATTTTACGACGCTTGGCCAAAGAAAAGCTCCCAAATCCTGAAGAGATTAAGCGTAAAAATAAGCGTTATTCAGTTCTTTATTCTTTACCAGTTTGGTTGGTTAAAAAACTGATTGACCAATTTGGTGAAGACCGTGCAAAAGCCATTATGCAAAGCTTATTTGTTCGAAATAAAGCAAGCATTCGAGTGACAAATCCTGAAAAATTGGCTGAGATTAAAGCTGCGACAGGCGCAGAACCATCTACTTTATCGCCAGTAGGTTTGGTTAAAACATCAGGTCACTTTGCTGGAACAGACTATTTTGCCAAAGGTGACATCACGATTCAAGATGAATCTAGTCAATTGGTGGCCCCAACGCTTAATATTCAGGGCGATGAAAATATCTTAGATGCTTGCGCAGCTCCAGGTGGAAAGACCACTCACATGGCTTCTTACCTGACAAGAGGGCACGTCACAGCATTAGATTTATACGACCACAAGCTTGATTTGGTAATGGATAATGCCAAACGCTTACATGTGGCTGATAAAATCTCTACACAAAAAATGGATGCCACAACAGTTCACGAACATTTTGCACCAGACACTTTTGATAAAATATTAGTTGATGCACCATGTTCGGGAATTGGTCTTATCCGCCGTAAACCTGACATTAAGTACAATAAAGAAAATCAAGATTTCACGGCTTTACAGGAAATTCAATTGCAAATTCTTGATAGCGTTTGTCAAACATTGCGTAAAGGTGGTATAATAACTTATAGCACTTGTACGATTTTTGATGAGGAAAACTTCCAAGTCATTAACAAATTTTTAGAAACTCATCCAAATTTTGAACAGGTAAAACTGAGTCATACGCAAGAAGATATTGTAAGAGATGGTTGTATTGCGATTACCCCTGAACAATATCAGACAGACGGGTTCTTTATTGGACAAGTTAAACGTATCTTGTAATCTCAAGGAGGAAACTGACACAGTCAGAAGGAAAACTATGAAAATTTCACTTGTAACTGATATCGGACAAAGACGTTCAAATAATCAGGATTTTATTAATAAATTTGATAACGAAAAAGGTATCACTTTAGTCATCCTAGCAGATGGTATGGGAGGTCATCGTGCTGGTAATATTGCTAGTGAAATGACCGTTACTGACCTTGGACGTGAATGGATTACTACCGATTTTACTGAATTAAGCCAAATTCGTGATTGGCTGATTACTGCGCTTGAAGCAGAAAATCAAAGAATTTATGAACTGGGTCAAACCGATGAGTATAAAGGTATGGGAACAACCGTTGAAGCTTTAGCGATTGTTGATAACAATGTTATCTTTGCTCACGTTGGTGATTCACGCATTGGCTTGCTTCATAATGGTGAATACGAATTGTTAACAAGCGATCACTCTCTTGTTAATGAATTGGTTAAAGCTGGTCAATTGACAGAAGAAGAAGCTGCTAATCACCCACAAAAAAATATTATCACGCAATCTATTGGACAAGCTAATCCAGTTGAACCTGATTTAGGGGTTCAAGTTCTTGAAGAAGACGATTATCTTATCATTAACAGCGATGGTTTAACAAACATGATTACCAATGACGAAATTGTTAGCATTTTGAGCCAAGATAAAAATCTTGACGACAAAAACAATGAGCTAGTCACTCTTGCTAACGAACGTGGAGGTCTTGATAATATCACCATTGCTCTTATCCACGCCGAAAGTGAGGAAGCTTAATGATTCAGATTGGCAAATTATTTGCTGGTCGTTATCGGATCCTCAAATCTATCGGACGGGGTGGAATGGCAGATGTTTATCTTGCCAAAGATCTAATTCTTGATAATGAAGAAGTGGCTATCAAAGTCCTTCGAACTAATTATCAAACAGATCAAATTGCCGTTGCTCGTTTCCAACGTGAAGCGCGTGCCATGGCAGAGCTAAACCATCCAAATATCGTTTCGATTCGTGATATTGGAGAAGAAGACGGACAGCAATTCTTAGTAATGGAATATGTTGATGGTTCGGACTTGAAAAAATATATTCAAGACCATGCCCCGCTTTCTAATAATGAAGTTGTTAGAATCATGGAAGAAGTCTTGTCTGCGATGACTTTGGCTCATCAACAAGGAATTGTTCACCGTGATTTGAAACCACAAAATATCTTGTTAACCAAAGACGGAACGGTTAAAGTTACCGACTTTGGTATCGCTGTAGCTTTTGCAGAGACAAGTTTAACACAGACAAACTCAATGCTTGGTAGTGTACACTATTTATCACCTGAACAAGCGCGTGGATCAAAAGCCACTGTTCAAAGTGATATTTATGCTATGGGGATTATGTTGTTTGAAATGTTGACTGGTCACATCCCATATGATGGTGATTCAGCTGTTACAATTGCTCTTCAACATTTCCAAAAACCACTTCCATCAATCATTGATGAAAATAAAAATGTTCCACAAGCCTTGGAAAATGTTGTCATTAAAGCAACTGCAAAACGTTTGAGTGATCGCTACGCCTCAACTTTTGAGATGAGCCGTGATTTAATGACTGCTCTTTCATATAACCGCAGTCGTGAACGCAAACTTGTCTTTGAAGATACAGAAAATACGAAGACACTTCCAAAAGTAACAACTTCAACACCTGTTCCCTCAACTACAGAACAATTGTTGAAAAAACAAAAAGCGGCTAAAGTTAATCGTGAAGCTGCGGATAATAAAATTGCAAAAGCGAAAACGAAGAAGAAAAAATCACATCGTATGTTTGGTACTTTAGTGAAAATTTTCTTTGCGGTCGTAGTAGTTGCAATTGCTATCTTTACTTACTTGACGCTAAGCACACCAGCTTCAGTCAACGTTCCAGATGTAGCTGGAACAAGTTTACAAGCTGCTAAGACAAGTCTTACATCAGCAGGGCTTAAAGTTGGAAAGACTAGGAAAATTTATAGTGATACTGTTCCAAGTGGTCAGGTTATTGAGACTAATCCGAAAGCTGGCACATCTAAGAAAGAAGGTGCCAAAGTTGATATTTATGTATCAAAAGGAACTTCAGGCTTCAAGATGAAAGATTATACTGGTCAAAACTATCAGGAAGTTATCAAAGAACTTAAAGATAAGCACGGTATTTCAAGTGATAAGATTGATGTTGAATGGATAACAGGTACTAACTATGACGGTGGTACTATCATTAGTCAAACACCTGAAAAAGGTACAAAAGTAGTTAGTGAAGATAAGATTACTTTCAAGGTTGCAGCTTATGTGATGCCGAACCTAATTGGTTATACTTATCAAGATGCCATTGCTGAATTGACAGCACTTGGTTTATCAAGTTCACATATTACGGTATATCAAGCGGATGTAAATTCTTCATCAGGATATTCTCAAGTGAAAACACCATCTGCATCGTCAGTTGTTGTGGCCCAAGATCCTTATTTCGGTGCAGCTATTGAAGGAAATGTGAAACTTTACTTCTCATCTGGAAGTGACGTTCAATCTTCTGAAGTAGCACCATCTCAATCTGTTTCTGAGTCATCTGAGTCAAGTGAAACGACTGAGTCAAGCTCATCAAGTAGCAGCAGTAGTAGTAGCAGTACTGAAGAAAGCTCTCAAACAGATGCATCAGTTGAGTAATAATCTCTTACAAGGACACCCAAAAGGGTGTCCTTTTTTAGGCAAAATCGAGCATTTTTCCCTTCTTTTTGGTAAAATACAGAAAAAGAAAGGGTATGATATGAGGAAAGTTCAATTCTTTGTCATTGTAGAAACAATTCTATTAGTCATGGGCTTGATGACAATCATGGCAAATAATTTATCAAGTTTTATTTTGATTTTAGTGCTAATTCTTTTGGCATTGCGCTTTTATGATCAAGATAAACGCAATAATTTTTTGTTAACGGTAGGCCTAGTCCTATTATTTTTGATTTTAATGCTAAATCCTTACATCATCATGGCAGTTGTTCTTGGAGTTGTTTATGTGGTTATTAACCATTTTTCACAAGTTAAAAAGAAAAATCGTTTTGCACTCGTACGATTCCGTGAAGAAGATTTAAAAGCTAAGCCGATTCGTAACCAGTGGATAGGTAGCGATTTTCATGACAGTGATTTTTATGCCTTTGATGATATTAATGTGATTCGATTAACTGGAAGTGACACAATCGATTTAAGTAACGTTATTGTGACGGGTAAAGATAATGTTGTTGTTATTCGTAAAGTATTTGGGCCAACTAAAATTTTAGTTCCAATTGATGTCGGTGTTAAATTGGATGTTAGTGCCATTTACGGCAGTGTTCGTTACTTTGATTTTGCTGAATACGATTTGCGAAACGAATCTTTGAAATTGTGGCATGGGCAAGATGATGAATATTTGAAGGGGGTTAAAATCATTGTTAATACTTTAGCAGGGGATGTCGAGGTGGTACGTAAATGAAAAAACATCATTTTTTACTTTTGATTCTCTATGCAAGTATTATTATCATTTCTATTGTTGTCGTTGTTTTAGATAGTTTAGAATTACATTTAGGAAATCTTATTTCAGATTTTTGGATGGGAGAGCGTTTTGTTTTCTCAATTGTTTTCCTAATCTTAGCTGTTACGATTCTGTTATTACTTCTTTGGGTTATTTTAGATGATAATAGCAAACGCAGTATTAACCAAAATCTACGTCGGATTTTGAATAATCAAGAAGTATTTTTAGATGAAGATACTGAAATTAATACGAATTTATCACGTTTATCTAAAAAGATGACGCATTTGACAAATAGCTTACAAAATACAGAAAATAGCCGTATTCAAAATGGTCAAGAAATCGTAGAACAAGAGCGTAAACGCATCGCACGTGATTTACATGATACGGTTAGCCAAGAACTTTTTGCTTCATCAATGATTCTTTCAGGGGTATCTGCTAATCTTGATCAGATTGAAAGAGAGCAACTAGAATTCCAGTTGACTGCTGTTGAAAGCATGCTGCAAAATGCTCAAAAAGACTTGCGTATTTTACTCCTACATTTACGACCTACTGAATTAGAAAATAAAACCCTTTCAGAAGGTTTTGATATCCTCTTGAAAGAATTAACAGATAAGAGTAGTATAGAAGTTGTTTATAAGAAAAATATTGGAAAACTACCTAAAAAGATTGAGGATAATGTTTTTCGTATTGCTCAAGAGTTTATTAGTAACACACTCAAACATGCTAAAGCGACACGTTTGGAAGTTTATCTTAATCAAACAAAGACTGAATTACAATTAAAAATGGTTGATAATGGGGTTGGTTTTGATATGGATGAAAGACATGATTTAAGTTATGGTCTTAATAACATTGAAGAACGTGTTGATGATATGGCTGGAACGATGACATTATTGAGCCAAAAAGGAAAAGGGGTATCCATGGATATCCGATTACCTTTGGTTAAGGGAGAAAATGAGGAGAAAGAAGATGACCCAGAAAATTAGAGTTATTCTAGTTGATGATCACGAAATGGTACGTCTGGGGTTGAAAAGTTTTTTTAACTTGCAACCAGATATTGAAGTTGTTGGTGAAGCGGGAAATGGTGTTGAAGGGATTAAGCTTGCTTTAGATTTAAAGCCAGATGTAGTCGTCATGGATTTAGTAATGCCCGAAATGAGTGGTGTTGAGGCAACCTTGAAACTTTTAGAGGAGTGGAAAGAGGCTAAAATCCTTGTTTTGACATCATATCTTGATAACGAAAAAATCTATCCTGTAATCGAAGCGGGCGCTAAAGGCTACATGTTAAAAACATCTAGTGCAGCAGAAATTTTAAATGCGATTCAAAAAGTTGCGCGAGGAGAGCTAGCTATCGAAACAGAAGTCGATAAAAAAATCAAAGCTCATGACAAGCAACCTGAATTGCATGAAGATTTGACCGCTCGTGAGCGTGATATTTTGAGACTTTTAGCTAAAGGTTATGATAATCAAACCATTGCTGATGAATTGTTTATTTCATTGAAAACGGTCAAAACACACGTTTCAAACATTTTAGCTAAGTTAGAAGTAGATGACCGTACGCAAGCAGTTGTCTATGCCTTTAAGCATCATTTAGTACCGCAAGATGAGGATTAATGATATAATAAGAACATAGCTTTTCTTTGATTTCAAAGTTAGAAAGGAAAATGGGACAAAAAGTCTTTGGACTTTTTATGGAAAATGAGATTTAATGACCATTTCCTTTCCCATAATGATACAGATGGATGTAAAAACAAAATACAAGGCTAAAAAAACAAAGATTGTTTTCTTTGATATTGATGATACCTTGCGTGTCAAAGTAACAGGATATATGCCTGAATCAATCAAATACGTTTTTAAAAGCTTGAAAGAAAAAGGAATCATGACAGGGATTGCCACAGGACGCGCTCTTTATGGTGTTGTTCCTGAAATCCGTGATTTAAACCCTGATTACTTTGTAACAATCAACGGAACGTATGTTATTGATCATAAAGAATCTGAAATTTTGAGTGATCCACTACCACGTGATTTAGTTGAAAAATATGTAAATTGGGCTAAATCAGAAGGTATTGAATATGGATTTACCGGTAAGGATAAACCTGTTGTTTCAACAAGAAGTCAGCTAATTGATGATGCTATGGCCCCAATTTATGGCATTTGTGATGTCGAACCAGATTTCTATTTGACAAATGATGTTTATCAAATGTGGACATTTGCTGAAAATAATGCTGACTTGCAATTGCCTGAAGAATTAGCTAGTGAAATTCGCTTGGTTCCTTGGCACGAACATTCATCTGATGTTGTTAAAGTTGGTGTGTCTAAAGCCTCAGGTGTTGCTCATGTTTTAGAAAGTCAAAACTTAAAACCACTCAATGCCATGATGTTTGGCGATGGACCAAATGATATGGAAATCTTTGATTATGTTGGCTTAAAAATTGCCATGGGGAATGCAGTACCTGAACTCAAAGAAAAAGCAGACTTTGTAACAAAAACAGTAGAAGAAGATGGCATTTTATATGCTTTGGAGGAACTCGGTTTGGTAGAAAAACAATTAAATTTCCCACAAGTTGATTTATCAACAGTTGAAGGTCCAGTTGCGACAATCAAAACAAATCATGGTGACATGAAAATCAAACTTTTCCCTGATCATGCACCAAAAACAGTAGCAAACTTTGTTGCTTTGTCAAAAGATGGTTACTATGACGGTATCATTTTCCACCGTATCATTCCTGAATTCATGATTCAAGGTGGTGACCCAACTGGTACTGGTATGGGTGGACAATCTATCTATGGTGATAGCTTTGAAGATGAATTCTCAGAAGAACTTTACAATGTTCGTGGAGCTCTTTCAATGGCAAATGCTGGTCCAAATACAAACGGAAGCCAGTTCTTTATCGTTCAAAATAGCAAAATTCCATACGCTCAAAAAGAACTAGAACGTGGTGGTTGGCCAAAATCAATCGCAGAACTTTATGCTGCTAAAGGTGGAACACCTCACCTTGACCGTCGTCACACAGTCTTTGGACAAATCATGGACGAAGAATCATACAAAGTTCTTGATGAAATTGCAAACGTTGAAACTGGCGCACAGGACCGACCAGTTGAAGATGTAGTTATTGAAACAATTGAGGTAGTAGATTAATGAGAATTGGCGACAAAATCACTGGAACAATAACAGGTATAAAACCTTATGGTGCCTTTGTCGCATTGGATAATGGGACTACAGGCCTTATTCATATCTCAGAAATTAAAACAGGCTATATTGAAAATATTTACCAACTGCTTAAAGTTGGTGAGAAAGTCTTGGTACAAGTTGTTGATTTTGATGAATTTACGCAAAAAGCTAGCCTTTCTTTGCGTACCCTTGAAGAGGAAAAACATCACCTCCACAGACGCCATCGTTTTTCAAATAGTCATTTAAATATTGGTTTTCAACCATTGGCAGACAATCTGCCAAAATGGACAAAAGAAAGCCTTGAATTACTAACAAAAGATTAAATAAAAAATGCTGAGACGAAGTGCTCAGCATTTTTTATATCATAATCATAAGAAAACAAGGTTAGAGCAGAACTCTAGCCTTGTTTGATTTTAGATAGATTTATTCACCAAAGTCGTAAAGAGAAGTTGAAAGGTAACGTTCGCCGTTGTCAGGAAGAAGGGCTAAGACTTTTTTACCTTTACCAAGTTCTTTGGCTTTTTCAATAGCTGCAAAAATGGCTGCGCCAGAAGAGATACCAGCAAGGAATCCTTCCTTTCCACCAAGGTTACGGCTTGTTACAATAGCATCGTCTGATGCGACGCGAATGACAGCATCATAAGATTTAGTATCAAGGGTGTCTGGGATAAAGCCAGCTGAAATTCCTTGAATTTTGTGTGGACCAGGTTTTTCACCAGAAAGAACAGCAGATTCATCAGCTTCAACTGCATAGACTTTGATGTCTGGGTTTGCTTTTTTAAGAGCGTGAGAAACACCAGAAACAGTTCCTCCAGTACCAACACCAGCTACGAAAGCATCAAGACCTTTTGGACCAAAAGTTTCAATGATTTCAGCTCCTGTTGTTGCTTCATGAACAGCTGGGTTAGATGGATTAGCAAATTGAAGTGGTACCCATCCATTTTTCTCTGCAGCGACTTCTTTGGCTTTAGCGATAGCACCTTTCATTCCTTCGCTTCCTGGTGTCAAAACAAGTTCAGCACCATAAGCTTGGATAATTTTACGACGTTCAAGGCTCATTGTTTCAGGCATTACAATAATGACTTTGTATCCTTTAGCTGCACCGACCCAAGCGAGACCAATACCAGTATTACCTGATGTAGGTTCAACAATTGTATCACCAGGTTTGATTGTACCTGCTTTTTCAGCGTCTTCAATCATACGAAGAGCAATGCGGTCTTTAACAGATGAGCCTGGGTTAAATGATTCAATTTTGACGTAAACATCAGCAGCATCTTCAGGAACAATGTTGTTAAGTTTGATAATAGGAGTGTTTCCAATTAATTCAGTAATTGAGTTATAAATTTTTGCCATAAATGATTCTCCTTGAATTAAAATTTATAGGTCAAGTATATGCTCAAATTGACTGTTTGTAAAATATATAATTCTTATCATGGTGATAGGGAAATCTTATCACAAGGCAACTTCGACAATTTTTGAACCAGATTTTTCAAAGGAAACCTTACCTTGATAAAATTCAACAAGACGGTCACTAACCTCTGTTACATTTTCTGGGTCAAGGTAGATGTGAGTCGTTATATTTTCTAGAAATTCGGTGTCAAATTCTTGAAGATTTTCAGCTTGCAAGAAGTTGGAGAATGTTTGGTATTGTGGGTAAGAAAGGGTGAGTTTTAGCCCTTCTTGTTCCTTAACTTCTACGATACCAATCTCTTTAAGAGCATTAGCAACGCTGCCAGCGTAAGCACGGATTAGCCCACCTGCACCAAGTTTAATACCACCAAAATAACGTGTGACAACGGCGACAACATTGGTTAAACCTTGTTTTTCCAAAACAGTTAGCATCGGTACACCAGCTGTTCCACTTGGCTCACCATCATCACTAGAACGCTTGATTTCGGCATTCTCTCCAATAATCATAGCTGAACAAGAATGAGTTGCTTTATAATGTTCTTTTTTGATTTGAGCAATAAATTCTCGTCCTTCTTCTTCAGTTTCAACGCGTTTTAATTGGCAAATAAAGCGTGATTTTTTAATCTCTTCCTCGCAAATGCCATCGTTTTTGATTGTTTTATAGTTCATACCCAAATTTTACAAGATTTTTTGGGATTTAGCAAAGTTTTCGAATAAATAGGTATGACAGAGTTGAATGATTACTATGGAAGAATTTTTACAGAAAGTCAATTAACAGATGACTTGAAAAAGGAAGCAAAAGTCCTTCCTTCGGTTAAAAAGGAAAAAGGTCAAATGATTTGCAATCGCTGTGGAAGAGTAATGGCAGCAAATCAAATGTTGCAAACTGGTCGTATCTATTGTAGAGAATGCTTGACTTTTGGTCGAAATACCAGTGATAGTAACCTATATTATTTTCCTCAAATTGGCTTTCCAGAGACTAAGTCTCTCATTTGGCAGGGAGAATTAACGCCTTATCAAAAAGAAGTTTCTCAAGGAATGTTGGCAGGCATTGCTCAAAAAAGTGATTTATTAGCTCATGCAGTAACAGGTGCTGGAAAAACAGAGATGATTTATCAAAGTGTTGCAAGCGTGATTGATCAAGGTGGCTGTGTTTGTCTGGCAAGTCCCCGAATTGATGTTTGTTTAGAGCTTTATAATAGGTTGTCACGAGATTTTTCTTGTCCGATAACTTTGTTACATGGAGATTCAGAAGCTTACAAACGTTCACCACTGATTATTGCGACGACTCACCAATTGTTAAAATTTTACCGAGCATTTGACTTATTGATTATCGATGAAGTTGATGCCTTTCCTTTTGTTGATAATAAAATGCTTTATCACGCTGTTAATCAATCCATCAAAGATGATGGGGTCAAAATTTTTCTTACAGCAACCTCCACAGATGAATTGGATAAAAAAGTAAAAAAAGGAGAACTGACAAAATTACACTTAGCTAGACGTTTTCACGCTAATCCATTGGTTGTTCCTAAAATGGTTTGGTTGGGTGGTTTGCTGTCGTCAATGGAAAAAGGAAAAATTCCTAATAAGTTAATATCTCTTCTAAAAAAACAGCGGCAGAGCCATTTTCCTCTTCTTATCTTTTTTCCAAATATCGAACAAGGCAAACAATTTTCAATTGTTTTACAGGAAACATTTCCGGATGAAGCCATAGCATTCGTATCAAGTCAGACCGAAAATCGTCTTGAATTGGTTGAACAATTTAGAAAAAAAGAGCTCACTGTTCTTGTGACAACAACTATTTTAGAGCGAGGTGTAACATTTCCGTGTGTAGATGTCTTTGTTTTACTTGCTAATCATAGATTATACAGTAAAAGTGCCTTAGTCCAGATTGCAGGTCGTGTTGGTCGTTCGGTAGAGAGACCGACGGGAGAGTTATTATTTTTACATGATGGGACCACAAAAGCTATGCAAAAAGCCATCACAGAAATCAAAGAGATGAATAAAAAAGGAGGATTTGGATGAAATGTTTACTTTGCGGTAAAGAATTCTCCGAAAGAGAAACATTTTTAGGAATAATTTCTATGAGAAAAACAGCCAAGTTAATTTGTCCAGAATGTCAGAATACTTTTGAGAAAATCGGTAATGAGCATTGCCCAACATGTTATCGAAATGGAAGTAGTGAACAATGCACAGACTGCAAAAAATGGGCTAAAGAAGATCATAATGTTCAACATCGAGCAATTTATACCTATAACGAGGCAATGAAAGAGTATTTCTCTAAGTATAAATTTCAAGGAGACATGCTATTAAGTCAAGTCTTTGTTAAAGAATTAAAACAAGTTTTAAAAGAATATAAAGATTATACGATTGTTCCTGTCCCCTTAAGCACGGAGCGAATGGCCGCAAGGCAATTTAATCAGGTTACAGTGTTACTTGATTCCGCGCATATTTCTTATCAAGATATTTTAAGCAAGAAAGAGATAAGAAAGCAGTCTGATAAGAACAGAAAAGAAAGACTAGAATGTGATTGTCCCTTTAGTCTGAAATCAGATAATTATATTCCAGATAAAGTGTTGATAATAGATGATATCTACACGACAGGAGCAACTTTAAGAGGAATTTACCAATTATTTTATGAAAGAGGAACAAAGATTGTAAAAAGTTTAACAATTGCACGGTAAATACTTGCAAATTTTCATGAAAGCAGTATAATAAAAGAGTAAAGAAAGCGCTTTATAGCGAGAAAGAGGTGTTTTTATGATTAAATATAGTGTTCGTGGAGAAAACATCGAAGTAACAGATGCAATCCGTAACTATGTCGAATCTAAACTCGGTAAAATTGAAAAATACTTCAATGCTGAACAAGAATTAGATGCTCGTGTTAATTTAAAAGTTTACCGTGAAAAAACTGCAAAAGTTGAAGTAACAATTTTGGTTGATTCAATCACTCTTAGAGCTGAAGACGTTTCACAAGACATGTATGGATCAATCGATTTGGTAACTGATAAAATCGAACGTCAAATTCGTAAAAATAAGACAAAAATTGCTAAAAAACATCGTGAAAAAGTTCCAGCTAGCCAAATTTTCACAAGCGAGTTTGAAGCTGAACCAGTAGAAGAAGGTCCAGTTGTAAACGTCGTTCGTACAAAACATGTTAGCCTAAAACCGATGGACCTTGACGAAGCGCTTCTTCAAATGGACCTTTTGGGACATGATTTCTTTATCTACACAGATGCTGAAGATGGAGTAACAAACATTCTTTATCGTCGTGAAGATGGTGAACTTGGTTTAATTGAAGCCAAATAACTGATTGCAAATCCGCTAAATTTTTAGCGGATTTTTTAAATTTCCTCTTGACAACAGAAAGAATAGATGATAAATTATTAGAGTTGCTGCTTGGGAAACACCTCAGATGAGGAAGAAGTCAAGAGTAAAAAATCTTGAAAAAGATGTTGACAAAATCAAACGGCAATGATAAACTGATATAGCTGTTGTTCGAGAGGACAGCGGTAACAAGTTTGAAACGAGTTTGAAAATTTCTTGAAAAAAGGTGTTGACAACAAGTTTTAAATTTGATAGAATATAGAAGTTGTCTCTGATGAGACAAAGACCTTTGAAAACTGAACAATACGAACCAAACGTGCGGGTTACGGAAGTAACCTGTCAAAGAAACGATAAATCTGTCAGTGACAGAATGAGAACAAGATTAAATGAGAGTTTGATCCTGGCTCAGGACGAACGCTGGCGGCGTGCCTAATACATGCAAGTAGAACGCTGAAGACTTTAGCTTGCTAAAGTTGGA
>NZ_FNJK01000012.1 GCF_900104225.1 Streptococcus equinus
TAAAAGTAAAGGCAACTTTTCCTTTGTTGGAAACTGACGTTTCAAAAGTATATTTTGCGTAACCATACAGATTATCATATAAGAGAATTTCTTTACTTTCCTTAGTCCCTACGCCAATACTTTCTAAGTCTTTTTCACTCGGACCACCTGGTTTAGATAAGGTTTTATTAATCTTAGCACCTTTTTTCCAAGTTAGGGCAATTGGCATAGCTGTCGCAAGTGCCATTGCACCTGATAAATTCATGTACCCACTATATTTTGATGTTTGAAGTTCCTTAGCTAGGTCACTTTTAAGCTGATCACGTCTAGCCTTACCGCTAACAACAAGCTTAGTTTCTTTAACTTCTGTTTTAAAAGCTGTTTTCTTGTAGAAATCCTTAGCTTTTTTGCTAGTATACGAACCACTTCCTAGGTCAGATAAGCTTGTAATTTGCGTGTTTTGTTCGTCTAGGATGTCGCCTGCTTCGCTGGTAAAGACTGTGTTGTTAAACGTCCCCATGTCCTTGATGGTGTTGGTCAGGACTTTCTTCGCGCCTCTAAATTCTGAAATGGCATCATCCGTTGTGACCTTATTCAAAGTAATAATGTCTGCGACATCGTCAATTGCCTTATTAATCGCGTCTGAGCTTGTCTTTAACTGTTCTAGTGGTGAGCCGAACTTATCCACCATTTGTTGTAAGACATCCGTGTCGATAATGGCAGAGTCGCTATTTTCACTCACAATACTCTTAAAAGTGCTGATGAGATTGTCATAACCTTGTGATATGACATCCAAGCTGTTCACGTAATTGGTCAACAAAGGTACTTGGTAGTTATTAATTTTGTTATCAATCGCATCTTTGACATCACCTTTTAGAGCCTCTGAATTGGCTGCGCTTTTAAGCTTTTTCTTGGCACTTGATAGTTGACTCTTTGTTTGGCTGATAGAGCTTTTGAGGCTATCGCGCTGCGCTATTACCTCACTCATCTTAATCTTCATAAATCTCTCCCAAAATTTAACCGATATTTTCTAATCATTATATCATAAATTGAAACAGTTTTCAGAAATACAGCCAAAAACACCTGAATGAGCTCTACAGGTGGCTTTTGCTGTATTTAAGTTCTAAAATAATTTCTTCTTGTTTTTCACTCAAAACAGACTCCGATTCTAACAGTCGCTTCTAGCGTTAACAGATACAGAAAAAGCGCAAAAACGTCTTAAAATCAATCAATCTGCTTTCGGGGAATTTTCAATTTTTCTTCCCACTCATGATAAACTTTTAAAAATCTGTCTTCTTCATCATCATGATAACCCTCAAAAACCACTTCATCGATATTCTCATGTTGGAAGAACAAAGTTGAATTTGTTTGCAGTCCTGCGGGATAGAGAACACCAATATAGTCCGCAAAGACCTGTTCACCAGTTTCTGGATCTTCAAAAATAGCCCCACGACCAACAATCACTAACTTTTGTGTCCCTTCTTCAAGATAAACAATACTTCATAACGGTAATAATTCTTTTGACTTATTCATTCTTTGTTAACTCCTTGTGTTTTTTCAAATATTTTTTCCCATACCATTCTTCAAGAGATTTACCTTCCCAATTACGATATTCTTCTGAGTATTTGAGTTTGTAGTAGGCTGTAAGCATGTAAGGAAATATTAAATATACCTCAAATATTGAAATTATAATATTTGCAGTAAAAAGAAGTAATAAAAAGCCTAAGAAAGTTACATTATCAGTAAAATTCAAATCTCTACTTTTTATAAAAAATTTGACAAGAACAAGTGTAAATAGAATTAAACCACCATAATTTTTCAAAAATTGAAAGCACTTATCACTTTTAGAAATTCTATCAATATCTCCATACAAATTTCTTTTTAGTGACTGATTTCTAAAATAAATCACCATAACAATAATAATAACATTCAGTAAAAAAAATATTATTGAATTCCATTTTCCTAATGTTGGAAAAATAAATGTAATAAAAAATAGGTTAAACTCAATCAAAAGCCATAATATATATGTCACAAAAATATGAAAATGTCCTCGATATCCCAAAATAAAGTATTGATTAAAAAATTTCCCCAAAAGAACAACTCCCAACCATATAATTCCCAAAATATAATAGAGCTTGTATGTCATAAAGTTAGTAGTCGGTGGTACTAAAAAGTTGTTAAAACCACCACCTCTAAACAATAAATCGGATAAAAAAGCAGGTAGTAAATTTAAACCAAAAACAAAAATAACAGTTAAAACACAGAGCCATACAGTTGATTTTAGTGTTCCTCTTAGTGCCATTTTTTCTTCTGTTTCAACCTCTTTTAAAAAATGATTTATAGCATACAAAACCATTCGATCATCGTATAAATTCAAACTTTCTTCAAAACTTGCGTTAAATATAGATTTTTTCATTTTTCTATTCCAAATACTTCTTGATACTAACTATAAAAAAGGATACATCTTATAAGAATAGCCTACAATTGTATTCTACTTTGATATAAGCGGTCCACTTCTTTATTTTTTATAACCTTCAACTGTAAATTTAGGATATTGAATATTTGAAATGAGTTCATCGTAATTAGCGATCAATTGCTGAAATGACACATCAACATAGCCCAAAAAGAGAACTTCATCAATATCTTCTTTGTTGAAAAAAGCTAAATCCTGATTAACCACTCCTAAAGGAAGAGGCACTGCTCCAAAATCAAAATACCCCTTCTGTCCATGTTTTTCAGTGACAGGAAAAAGTGTCGTAATCATTAAACTCTGCGAACCACCATTCACACGAACGACAGTCCCAATTGGCAAATGCTCTCTATTCATTATCTAATTCCTCCAAATATTTCTTAGCCTCACGAACGTAGAAAAGTTCTGGATTCTCATTTGCGATTTTTTGGAAGTTTTCTTTGGCAGCAAATTTATTTTCTTTAATAAGCTGATTTCTTCCTTCATAGTAATCAAACATCAATTGAATCAATTTTTTACTAGATTTCATTTTTGAGATTTCTGATAGATTTTTATTTAAAATGATTAACTGACGTATTTCAGAACAATTTTGTAAAAGAACTTCCTTAAGCTTTTTATTCTTATTATTTTTTAAACTAATATTTTCAAACTCTAAAAATAGCTGATTAATATAGTTGTCATCCTTAAAGGAATGAATTGCACTCAAAATATGATAGTATTTTTGAACTAATAAACTATTTTCAGGCGAGTTCTTATTTTTTGAAGATATCGATTCATTACCAAACGCCAAGCAAGCAGCTTCAAAATTTCCTTTATAAAAATCAACAATTATTCGATTATTCAAATAAACATTCTTCTCTTTATTTTTTTGTCTTTGTAAAACATAATCTAAGTATGAAAGATATCTTTTTATATCAAGATTTTGATATAAAATATCCTCGATTAATTGTTTATCCTTTTGATTTTCCTTAAAAAGATAAAATAGTAAACCAAAATAAATAATTGCAACAAGCGTAGACAACACTGTTAATTGAAAATGATTTTTTAAAATACTGATTATAACGAAACCAAGAAGCAAAATCAAAAAAGGGGAAAAAAATAAAAATCTCTTTTTAGGCTTAAAGTAAAGTTCTTCATTTGAGATATTATCTATATTAGGTAATGACATTAAATTCCTCCTTTATCTTCTTTGTCATCTATAATTTGTTCTGCAAGGACTATAGATGATACTGCTATTCCATAACCAACAAGCACCAGCAGTTCCAAAACTTTGAAATGCTACATAACCTCCCAAAGCGACACCTCCAACAATAACCGTACCTGCAGCAACATACTTTCCAACTTCAAAAGTTGCTTTTCCAACATTGAGTAAACCTTCACCTATATCCGACCATTCTGGTCCCCTCGTTTTTCCCCCACCATCTCTTAGGTATTGTCCTTGTTCAAAAGTGGCTTTTTCTTTTAGGTTAGGGACTCCGTTTCTATTTTCTTGAGGTAAGGTGAAGTTTGATTCATTGCTGGTATAGGCTGCCAGAGCGCCATTGATATACTTAACACCATATGTTGTCTTAGACTTTTCATTTCCGATACTGCCTGATACACCAGCGATCCCCTTAGAAGTTGCAGTAACATCATATGATGGATAATTCTCTATAGCTGACCCAGAAACTGGTAAGGTTAATCCTCCTTTTTCAGCTTAGTATCTCCTGACTTAATATTGTTCAAACCTGAACGATTAAAAGTAAAATCAACCTTTTTCCTTGCTTGATACTGAGCTTTCAAAAGTACATTTGGCAACCATACAGGTTATCATATAAGAGAATTTCTTTATCTTCCTTGATATTTGTATGATGAAATTTCATCTAATGCTTTAAGATAAGGCTCTGGAAATAAGGCATCAGTTAAAATCATGTAAACTTCTTTTGTTATAGCAGCAGCTATAAATGGATAAAAAAATATAAATGTTACCATTGCGATAGTTAATAGCCAAAAAACAAACATCATGTCCTTACTAAGCAGAAAAAACGTACCGATAATATAAATAATTGTAAGTAAAAACATTAACAGTTTTATACGAAACTGATAGTTTTGAATATTCTCAGTCGACATTTTTGATATTTTTTTTGAAATATTATTGAACATTACACGAACGACAGTCCCAATCGGTAAATGTTCTCTATTTATTATCTAATTCCTCCAAATACTTCTTAGCCTCACGAACATAGAAAAGTTCTGGATTTTCATTTGCGATTTTTTGGAAGTTTTCTTTGGCAGAGGATTTATCATTAGCATTTAAATAATTAAGTGCTTGGTAATAACATCTCCCAATCTTCACTAACTTTGTACGTGGTTCAGACTCAAAAACATAGTCGCTTACGTTGCCTTTTATAATTTCCAAAATATTTTGTACAGAGTTTTCTCTAGAATTAGTTCTAAATGATTGATGCATCTCTTCAACTTTTTTAACATCTTTTAACATTATATAGTTGAGACATTTAAAATAAAGAATACTATTCTGATAAAAATCGCGATGCCTTAATGTCACCTTAGAAAGATCGATTCTCTCGAGAATATGTAAACTTTTTTCAAAGTTCCCAGAAAAATATTCTACTTGTCCCATACCAAATCGATTAATTTGAAAATATTCTTTTTTTATCTTTTTATTTTTCTCTATTTTATATAAAATATCCAATATTTCTAAATATTTTTCAAAATCAATCTGTTCATAAAAAACAAAGTCAATAATAGATGATAAAATCCTACTAAAGCAAAGAAAAAAGGCAAAAATAAGGAAAGCAATCATAATCATAAATATAAAAATAATATTTGTAAAATTTTTATTATCACTATTTAGTGTTATGCTATACCAATAAATTCCTACAAGTGCTAGTATTATTAATAATGCAAACAAAAAATACTGCATTTTTTTGATACCAACAACAATTTCTTTTCCACTCTTTTTGCTTAACTTCTGTACATACTTATCTTTCATTATTTGAAACCTCATTATTCTCTATAACCAAACTTATTGCTCCACCTACAAGTAATTCAGGTGAAGCTAAAATAATACCTGCACCAATCACAGCACCAACAAGTATTCCAACTGCAATTTCACCAAAATGATTCCAAACAAAGTCACCTGTACTTTTTGCAGTTTTTACTGTTGTATCCGTAGCATTAGAAAAAGAAGTCTTTATATCCGACCACTCTGGACCTCTCGTTTTTCCCCCACCATCTCTCAGGTATTGGCCTTGTTCGAAAGTGACTTTTTCTTTTAGGGTCGCTACATCGTTTGTGGCTTGTTGTGGCAATGCGAAAT
>NZ_FNJK01000007.1 GCF_900104225.1 Streptococcus equinus
ATTGGATAATCAATCATAGTTAAGTGACGATAGCCTAGGAGATACACCTGTTCCCATGCCGAACACAGAAGTTAAGCCCTAGCACGCCTGATGTAGTTGGGGGTTGCCCCCTGTTAGATATGGTAGTCGCTTAGCATTTATCCGCCATAGCTCAGTTGGTAGTAGCGCATGACTGTTAATCATGATGTCGTAGGTTCGAGTCCTACTGGCGGAGTTTTAAAGCGGTAGACGTAGAGAGCAACCTTCGGGTTGCTTTTTTTCTGTCTTAAAGTATGATTTGGACATTTTTGTCATGTTCCTTTTTGATTTCCACTTTTATAATAAAAGTACCTTTAAGGGAATAATAAAAGGAGAAATGAATCAATGGATTTTGAAGCATACTTTCAAACGGTTGTTCCAATCATCTTAAAACTAAGACGTCATTATTTTGTGAAACTGTGGGATTATGAGGACTGGGTTCAAGAGGGACGAATTGTCTTCTTTCAACTCTTAGAGGCCCATCCCGATCTTCTAATCAATGAAGGAAAACGATACACTTACTTTAAAACAAAATTTTCAAATCATGTTAAGGATACTATTAGACATCAGGAATCCTTTAAGCGTAAGTTTAATCGCATGCCCTATGAGGAAATTGGTGAGGTTAGTCATGCGGTGCCACAAGTGTCTTTCTTTGAAGTCGTAGATTATGTGGCTTATCAAGATAGTTTAACCCGTTTGCGCGCAAGCTTAGGAGAAGAAGCGAAAGAAAAATTAGCTAAGGTTATTCGAGGAGAACGCTTTGAAGGAAAGAAAGCTTTCTTAAAAGAAATTGCCCCTTATTTTGAGGATTTTAGAGCATAAAAAGGGATCAGAGATTTCTGATCCTTTTCTTTATTTATTCTGCTCGGAAAAATGCTTGATAGAGTGCGCGTACGGCTCCTTTTAGATAGATTTATCAACAAAAACAGAATATTTGTCTAAAAATATCAAAAATAATTCGCTTTTAGCGAATTATTTTGCTAATTAAATGGAATTTTTCAGAAAATTGTGGTAAAATTGAACAAATATTAGTTTTGGAGGCTTCTCATGAAAGCAATTATTACTGTTGTCGGAAAAGATAAAGCAGGTATTGTAGCAGGTGTTTCAGCTAAAATTGCTGAATTTGGTTTGAATATTGATGATATTTCTCAGACTGTTTTAGATGATTTCTTTACAATGATGGCTGTTGTTTCATCTGATGAAAAACAAGATTTTACAAAATTACGTTCTGAATTTGAAGCTTATGGAGAAACTTTGAACGTCAAAATTAACATTCAAAGTGCAGCGATTTTTGACGCCATGTACAATATTTAAGGAGGCTAATTGTGGATATTAGACAAGTTACTGAAACAATTGCAATGATTGAAGAGCAAAATTTTGATGTTCGTACGATTACTATGGGAATTTCTCTTCTTGATTGTATTGACCCTGATATTAACAAAGCTGCTGATAAAATTTATAAAAAAGTTGTCGAAAAAGCTGGTTCACTTGTAAAAGTTGGTGATGAAATCGCCGCCGAACTTGGTATTCCGATTGTAAATAAACGTGTTTCTGTAACACCAATCTCAATTATTGGTGCTGCAACTGATGCGACAGATTATCTTCCTCTTGCCCATGCTTTGGATAAAGCTGCACATGAAATTGGTATTGATTTCATTGGTGGATTTTCTGCTTTGGTTCAAAAAGGTTACCAAAAAGGTGATGAAATTTTAATTAATTCTATTCCTCGTGCACTTGCTGAGACAGAAAAAGTATGTTCATCAGTCAATATTGGTTCAACAAAATCAGGTATTAATATGACAGCAGTTGCTGATATGGGACGTATCATTAAAGAAACAGCTGAGCTTTCTGATTTGGGTGCTGCAAAATTGGTTGTTTTTGCTAATGCGGTTGAAGATAATCCATTCATGGCTGGAGCTTTCCACGGTGTTGGTGAAGCAGATGTTGTTATCAATGTTGGAGTTTCAGGACCTGGTGTTGTTAAACGTGCTCTTGAAAAAGTTCGTGGTGAGAGCTTTGATGTTGTTGCTGAAACTGTTAAGAAAACAGCCTTTAAGATTACTCGTATCGGTCAATTGGTTGGTCAAATGGCTAGTGAACGTTTAGGTGTTAAATTTGGTATTGTTGACCTTTCACTTGCTCCTACACCAGCTGTCGGTGATTCAGTAGCTCGAGTTCTTGAAGAAATGGGCCTTGAGGCTGTTGGTACTCATGGTACAACAGCAGCACTTGCTCTTTTGAATGACCAAGTTAAAAAAGGTGGTATCATGGCTTGTAACCAAGTCGGTGGTCTATCTGGTGCCTTCATTCCTGTTTCTGAAGATGAAGGAATGATTGCTGCTGTTCAAAACGGTTCACTTAATTTAGAAAAACTTGAAGCGATGACTGCCATTTGTTCTGTAGGTTTGGATATGATTGCTATTCCTGAGGACACACCACATGAAACGATTGCGGCTATGATTGCTGATGAAGCGGCAATTGGTGTGATTAACCAAAAAACAACAGCTGTGCGTATTATTCCAAAAGGTAAAGAAGGCGATATGATTGAATTTGGAGGCCTTCTTGGTGTGGCGCCTGTTATGCGTGTTAATCACAATTCTTCTGCTGATTTCATTCACCGTGGTGGACAAATTCCTGCGCCGGTTCATAGCTTTAAAAACTAACTTGTTAATTATTTTCAGTCATATAATATCTAGGGTAGAAGGATTTGCTACCCTAGTTTTTTGTCTCAAAAATTCCTCCTATTTTCCTAATCAAGATTGTGTTTTGAAGAAAGAGGCAATGCAAAAATATGATATAATAAAATGGCATTGAAGTCTTAAAATTAATGCTTATTTTGTTATAGCTGTCTCTGTTTGTTTCTAGTTTTTAGGAGGAAGCCAATGGTAAAAACAAGATTGTATATTGCTCGTCATGGTAAGACAATGTTTAACACAATCGGTCGTGCACAAGGGTGGAGTGATACTCCATTAACTGCGGAAGGTGAACGTGGAATTCAGGAACTTGGGGTTGGATTAAATGCTGCCGGTTTAACGTTCAAAGAAGCATTTTCGAGTGATAGTGGACGAACTTTGCAGACCATGGAAATTATTTTACGAGAGTGTCATCAAGAAGACATTCCTTATACGCGCGACAAACGAATTCGTGAGTGGTGTTTTGGAAGCCTTGATGGTGGTTACGATGGTGAATTGTTTAATGGTGTTCTCCCTCGTGTCTTTGATAAGGATATGACTAAGCTCACTTATGAAGAATTAGCAGAAGGTATTTATAAAGTTGATACTGCTGGTTGGGCTGAAACTTGGGAAGTATTGAGCAATCGGATTTTAGATGGTTTTACTGCTATTGCTAAAAAGATTGAAGCATCAGGTGGTGGTAATGCTATTGTAGTTAGTCATGGTATGACTATTGGTACTTTTTTGTGGCTAATAGATCCTACAATCCCACGAAGTTTAGGAATAGACAATGGTAGCATAACAGTTGTTAGTTTTGAGAATGGAAAATTTATTATCGAATCGATTGGAGATGTCAGTTATCGTCTCAGAGGTCGACAATTATTAGAAGAAAGAAAAGATGAGAAAAAAGCGTAGTTTACCAACCTTAATTTTAGGGTTATTAATTATTATCATTTTTATTGTTGGAATTTTTGTTTTTGTTCAAGGTCATCAAGTGACATTGGATGGTAATGCCAAGGAATCTTCTGTAAGTTCAACAACTTCTACGAAGTCTTCTTCGGTAGCTACTAAAACCAAAACATCAAACTTACCTGATGTTTCAAGTGATGACTGGGAGTTAGTTTTGGTTAATCGTAATCACATTACCCCAGAGATGAATCCAGATTTAACACAAATTGACAACATTACTGTTGATTCACGTATTGCTGACAATGTTCGTAGTTTCTTAGCTGCAGCGCAAGCAATTGATGCAAATGAGCACTTAATTTCTGGTTATCGCAGTGTTGCTTATCAAGAAGAGTTGTTTAATTCATATGTTTCACAAGAAATGTCCGCTAATCCAAGCTTGACACAATCTGCTGCGGAAGATTTGGTTAAAACTTATTCTCAACCTGCAGGTGCTAGCGAACATCAGACAGGTCTTGCTGTTGACATGAGCACAGTAAATTCTTTAAATGAAAGTAATGCTGATGTTGTTGAAAAAGTCAAAGCTATTGCACCTGATTATGGATTTGTCCTTCGTTTTCCAAAGGGAAAAAGTGAGTCAACTGGTGTTGATTACGAAGATTGGCATTTTCGTTATGTCGGCAAAGAGTCAGCAAAATACATGACAGAAAATAATCTTAGTCTTGAAGAATATGTTGCTTTGTTGAAGGAGAATAACCGATGAAATCTCGATTTTCCTTTGTCCAATTTTTAGTGTTTTTAGCTGTTTTGGTTTTGGTAATTTTTTCTCCACTTTATGCTCACCGAGCAACACCTAATGCAGATCAGAAGGAAAAAGTTTCCTATAATAAAGCAGAATTTTTTGCTAGTATTGCTCCGACAGTTCAAGAAGTGGCAGAAGCTTATGGTGTTCGTCCTTCTTTGGTGATGGCTCAAGCTGCTTTGGAATCTGACTATGGTCAAGATTTATTAGCTGTAAAATATCATAATTTGTTTGCTGTTGCTGCACAACCAGGTGATAAGCTAATCACGCTTAAGTATAAGCGTTACTTTGTCAATGAGTGGCAAACTGAAATTGGTAATTTTGCGGTTTATAAATCTTGGAATGATGCCATTTATAACTATTTTGCATTATTAAAATCTGGTAAAATTCGCAATAGCGAGGGCGCTTATGATATCATGGTTTCTAATAAAGGATATAAGAAACCTGCACAAGCATTACAGGATATGAACTTTAGTACAGACCCTAACTATGCTAGTAAATTGATTAATATTATTGAAGAAAACGACTTAACGACATATGATAAATAACAGATTAGCACTCTATCAAAAAGAGTGCTAATTTTTTATGCTTTTTCCTTGACACTCTTATTTAAAGGAGTATAATAAAATTATAAATTAGCAGTCGAGGTAAATGAGTGCTAAAAGTGGAAAGGGGCGAGGTTATGATTACACAACGTCAAAGTGATATTTTGAATTTAATCGTCGAATTATTTACACAGACGCATGAACCTATCGGCTCTAAAACTTTACAAGCAACCATTGATTCAAGTAGTGCTACGATTCGTAATGATATGGCTAAACTTGAGAAGCTGGGTTTGCTTGAGAAAGCTCATACGTCTAGTGGACGAATGCCGAGTGCTGCTGGATTTAAGTACTTTGTTGAGCATTCATTGAGTCTTGATAGTATTGATGAACGTGATATTTATCAAGTGGTTAAAGCTTTTGATTTTGAAGCTTTCAAACTTGATGATATTTTACAAAAAGCTAGTCAGGTTTTGGCTGATATGACTGGTTATACATCAGTAATTTTGGATGTTGAACCGGCTCGTCAAAAACTAACGGCTTTTGATATTGTTCAACTATCAAGTCATGACGCTTTAGCTGTTTTGACCTTAGATGAATCTAAACCAGCAACCATTCAATTTGCCATTCCAAAGAACTTTATGTTAAAGGATTTGGTAACCTTGAAAGAAATCGTTGATGAACGTTTGCTAGGTCGCACGGTTATGGATATTCATTATAAGTTACGAACAGAAATTCCACAGGTTTTGCAAAAATACTTTACAGTCACGGATAATGTTTTAGATTTGTTTGACTATATTTTTGCAGAATTGTTCAGGGAATTAGTTTTTGTAGCTGGTAAGGTTAATTCGCTTGATTATGCCGATTTAGAAACTTATCGTTTCTTGGATGATGATCAAAGAGTTGCAGTTGCTCTTCGTTCTTCAATGAAAGAAGATGAAATTGCTAACGTTCAGGTTGCGGATAGTCAAGAACCAGCTCTAGCTAATGTGACTGTTTTAACACATAAGTTTCTGATTCCTTATCGTGGATTTGGGCTTCTTAGCTTAATTGGTCCTATTGATATGGATTATCGCCGAAGCGTTAGCTTGGTCAACGTTATCGGGCGTGTTTTAGCGATGAAACTTGGTGATTACTACAGGTATTTGAATAGTAATCACTATGAGGTCAACTAAGTTTAGTAATTAAATTGATAAAAAGATAGGGAGGGACACAGTGTCAGAAGAAATCAAAAATGAAGAACTTCAAGATGAAGTTGAAGCCACTGATGTTGTGACTGAAGAGAAAACAGAAGAGCAGCCTCAAGAAGATGCTCAAAACGAAGAATTGCAAAAAGCACTTGAGCGTGCTGAAGATTTTGAAAACAAATATCTTCGTGCTCATGCTGAAATGCAAAATATTCAACGCCGCGCTAATGAAGAACGTCAACAATTGCAAAAATACCGTTCACAAGATTTAGCTAAAGCAATCTTGCCAAGTTTGGATAATTTGGAACGAGCACTTGCTGTTGAAGGTTTGACTGACGATGTTAAAAAAGGTCTTGAGATGACGCGTGACAGCTTGGTTCGTGCACTTAACGAAGAAGGTGTCGAAGAAGTGGTTGTTGAAAACTTTGATCACAACTTACACATGGCAGTTCAAACACTCCCAGCGGATGATGAACATCCGGTGGACAGTATTGCTCAAGTTCTTCAAAAAGGTTATAAACTTCACGAACGCCTATTGCGTCCGGCTATGGTTGTTGTTTACAACTAATTATTAGTAACAACGACTTGACCGCAATGTCGTTAAACTATAACTGAAAGCATAAAACGATAAATTCATAATAAAAAGAGGGATAGAACATGTCTAAAATTATTGGTATTGACTTAGGTACAACAAACTCAGCTGTTGCAGTTCTTGAAGGAACTGAATCAAAAATTATCGCAAACCCAGAAGGTAACCGTACAACTCCATCAGTTGTTTCATTCAAAAATGGTGAAATCATTGTTGGTGATGCTGCAAAACGTCAAGCAGTAACTAACCCAGATACAGTAATCTCTATCAAATCTAAAATGGGTACTTCTGAAAAAGTATCTGCAAATGGTAAAGAATACACTCCACAAGAAATCTCAGCAATGATTCTTCAATACCTTAAAGGTTACGCTGAAGATTACCTTGGTGAAAAAGTAACAAAAGCTGTTATCACAGTTCCTGCATACTTCAACGATGCTCAACGTCAAGCAACTAAAGACGCTGGTAAAATCGCTGGTCTTGAAGTAGAACGTATCGTTAACGAACCAACTGCAGCTGCACTTGCATATGGTCTTGATAAAACTGATAAAGATGAAAAAATCTTGGTATTTGACCTTGGTGGTGGTACATTCGACGTATCTATTCTTGAACTTGGTGATGGTGTCTTTGACGTACTTGCTACAGCAGGTGATAACAAACTTGGTGGTGACGACTTCGACCAAAAAATTATTGATTGGTTAGTTGCTGACTTCAAGAACGAAAACGGAATTGACCTTAGCCAAGATAAAATGGCTCTTCAACGTTTGAAAGATGCTGCTGAAAAAGCTAAAAAAGATCTTTCAGGTGTTACTCAAACACAAATCTCACTTCCATTCATTACTGCTGGTGCTGCTGGACCTCTTCACTTGGAAACAAGCCTTTCACGTGCTAAATTTGATGATTTGACTCGTGACCTTGTAGAACGTACTAAAACTCCAGTTCGTCAAGCACTTTCAGATGCAGGCCTTTCAATCTCTGAAATCGATGAAGTTATCCTTGTTGGTGGTTCAACACGTATCCCTGCCGTTGTTGAAGCAGTTAAAGCTGAAACTGGTAAAGAACCAAATAAATCAGTTAACCCTGATGAAGTAGTTGCTATGGGTGCTGCTATCCAAGGTGGTGTTATCACTGGTGATGTTAAAGACGTCGTTCTTCTTGATGTAACTCCATTGTCACTTGGTATCGAAACTATGGGTGGTGTCTTCACAAAACTTATTGACCGTAACACTACAATCCCAACTTCAAAATCACAAGTCTTCTCAACTGCTGCTGATAACCAACCAGCTGTAGATATCCACGTTCTTCAAGGTGAACGTCCAATGGCTGCTGATAACAAAACTCTTGGTCGTTTCCAATTGACTGATATCCCAGCTGCACCTCGTGGTATCCCTCAAATCGAAGTAACATTTGATATTGATAAAAACGGTATCGTGTCTGTTAAAGCTAAAGACCTTGGTACCCAAAAAGAACAACACATCGTTATCCAATCTAACTCAGGTTTGACTGATGAAGAAATTGAAAAAATGATGAAAGATGCAGAAGCTAACGCAGAAGCTGATGCTAAACGTAAAGAAGAAGTTGATCTTCGTAACGAAGTTGACCAAGCTATCTTTGCAACAGAAAAAACAATCAAAGAAACTGAAGGTAAAGGCTTCGATACAGAACGCGATGCTGCACAATCAGCTCTTGATGAATTGAAAGCTGCTCAAGAAGCTAACAATCTTGAAGATATGAAAGCTAAACTTGAAGCTCTTAACGAAAAAGCTCAAGCTCTTGCAGTTAAAATGTACGAACAAGCTGCTGCAGCACAACAAGCAGCACAAGGTGCTGAAGGTGCACAATCAACTGATTCATCAAACAATGGCGATGACGTTGTAGACGGCGAATTCACTGAAAAATAATTCATTTAAGAGATGTTACGAGTGAGTTTCCAAACTTACTCTAACAATCTTTAGTGACTTACTGGCTGGATGAGGCTGGTATGCCTCATTTCTCGGTAGGTTATAAAAATTCAGAGGTTGCAAAACATCAACCTCTGTTTTTGGATAAATAGAGAAGCTATTGAATTATTTTGAATAACCTTTTTAATGATGAAGAAAGGAAAAGTGTTCAGAAATGAACACGGGCTGAAAAGGCGTAAAAGTTATTTTATATATTTGAATACGCCTACGACTCTATGAAAAAAGATAAACTTTACCTAGATGCAAGCATCGTCGGACAGTTTCCTATTTTTCTTTGAGTCGCTTAACAGCTTAATATCATAATTATGAACAATACAGAATTTTACGATCGTTTGGGTGTATCTAAGGATGCTTCGCAAGCTGAAATTAAAAAAGCTTATCGAAAAATGTCTAAAAAATATCACCCAGATATTAATAGAGAACCTGGCGCAGAAGAAAAATATAAAGAAGTTCAAGAAGCTTACGAGACTCTAGGTGATGAACAAAAACGTGCTGCTTATGACCAATATGGTCCTGCTGGAGCTAATGGTGGCTTCGGTGGTGGAGCAGGCGGTGGCTTTGGTGGCTTTGATGGCGGTGGTTTCGGTGGCTTTGAAGACATCTTCTCAAGTTTCTTTGGCGGAGGCGGCGGTATGCGAAACCCAAATGCGCCTCGCCAAGGTGATGACCTTCAATACCGTGTTAATTTGACATTTGAAGAAGCTGTTTTTGGTGTTGAAAAAGAAGTAACTTACAACCGTGAATCAACATGTTCAACATGTCACGGTTCAGGTGCAAAACCAGGAACTAGCCCTGTGACATGTAGTCGCTGTCATGGTTCAGGTGTTATTAACGTTGATACACAAACACCGCTTGGTATGATGCGTCGTCAAGTAACCTGTGATGTCTGTCATGGTACTGGTAAAGAGATTAAAGAACCATGTCCAACATGTCATGGTACTGGTCATGAAAAGAAAACACACAAAGTGTCTGTTAAAATCCCAGCAGGTGTTGAAACTGGTCAACAAATTCGCTTGCAAGGACAAGGTGAAGCTGGCTTTAACGGCGGTCCTTATGGTGACCTCTTTGTTATCATCAATGTCTTACCAAGTAAGCAATTTGAACGAAATGGTTCAACTATTTACTACAACATGAACATCAGTTTTGTTCAAGCGGCACTTGGTGATACAGTAGAAGTACCAACCGTGCATGGTGATGTTGAAATGACTATTCCAGCTGGTACACAAACTGGTAAAACATTCCGACTTCGCGGTAAAGGTGCACCAAAATTACGTGGTGGTGGTCAAGGTGACCAACACGTTACTGTTAATATCGTAACACCAACTAAGCTTAACGATGATCAAGTTGAAGCTCTTAGGAAATTTGCTGCAGCTGGTGGAGACAAAGTTGGTAATCCGAAGAAAAAAGGCTTCTTTAATAAAGTAAAAGATGCTTTTGATGGTGAATAATTGAAATTAGAATAGAGGTTGGAAATGTTCCAATCTCTTTTTTGATAAAAGGGGAGGTTATGAAAGAATACTTTATTGAGGATCAGAATGCTTATATGCGTTATCAAGATTTTCCAGGTGAAGGTGACCCGATTTTATTTATACATGGTTTAGGCTGTGCTGGTTCTTTTGATTATGGGGAAGTTGTTTCTCAGGAATATTTAAAAAATCATCGTTGTTTGCTTATTGATTTATTGGGAGCAGGTTACAGCGATAAGCAAGAAAGCTTTGACTATCGTGTCAGTTCTCATGCTGCTTATTTGAAAACTTTTATTGAGTCATTGGATTTAATGAATCTTACGATTTTTGGACATAGCTTAGGTGGGCCAATTGCTATTGAGTTAGCTAATCTTTGTTTAGATAGAGTCGAGAAGTTAATTCTAAGTGAACCTAATCTAGATGCGAGCGTTTCTGGAAGTTCAAGTTTTGAAATTGCGACATATTCTGAGAAAGATTTTATTGATTTTGGATTTTCTAAGGTGTTAGAAGATAGTCAAATATCTGGAAATAATATGTGGGCAGCAACCTTAGCACAGTGGGCACCTTATGCTGTTCATCGACTATCAGTTAATGCTGTGCAAGGTGGAGAGCAATCTTGGCGTCAGTTATTGTATGGGATGAAATTACCAAAGACAGTTATTTTTGGAAGAAATTCTTTACCAGATGCTGATTATGCTAGCTTATCTGAGGCTAATATTCCCTTGGAAATTGTTGAAGAAGCAGGGCATTCAATGGCTTGGGAAAATCCTTCAGGACTTGCTAGAAGCATTGCTGCTTGTTTACAGGCTTAAAAAATTGAGACTGGACTCTGTTTTCCAACCTCTTTTTTTATGTTAAAATCTGTACGGGGACAGTCTGTTCTAAATTTTCTGGAAAGTCTCCTAGGAAGATGATAAAATACACACATGGTAAGATATAAAGCAACAATTTCTTATGACGGTAGACTTTTTGCTGGTTTTCAGCGTCAGCCGAGTGAACGTTCAGTTCAAGAAGAACTTGAAAAAACGTTACAAAGATTAAATAGCGGCAATCCTGTTAAAGTACATGGTGCCGGCCGTACGGATTCTGGTGTTCATGCTTATGGGCAAGTGGTTCATTTTGATTTACCACAATTGCGAGATGTGGAAAAATTACGTTTTGGTTTAGACACACAATCTCCAGAAGATATTGATGTTGTAAAAATTGAACAAGTCAGTGATGAGTTTCATTCTCGCTATAACAAGCACAGTAAAACTTATGAATTTTTAGTCGATGCTGGTCGTCCCAAAAATCCCATGATGCGTCACTATGCGACGCACTATCCATATCCTTTGGATTTGTCTTTGATGCAGGAAGCGATAAAGGATTTAGTTGGGACTCATGACTTTACGGGGTTTACAGCTTCAGGGACTTCTGTAGAAAATAAAGTTCGTACGATTACGCGCGCAACGGTTACGATTGATGAAAAAACTGGCTTCTTTGTCTTTACTTTCAGTGGAAATGGCTTCCTTTATAAGCAGGTTCGTAATATGGTTGGAACTTTGCTGAAAATTGGGAATGGCCGTATGCCAGTTAGTCAGATTAGAACTGTTCTAGAGTCTAAAAATCGTGATTTAGCTGGTCCTACGGCAGCAGGAAATGGTCTTTATTTGAAGGAGATTATTTATGACGAATAAGTACGTTTTAGCGATTTCTGGGAATGATATTTTTAGTGGTGGTGGACTTTATGCTGATTTGGCAACTTACACTACTAATCATTTACATGGTTTTTTAGCTGTCACTTGTTTAACAGCTTTAACTGATAAAGGGTTTGAGGTCTTTGCGACAGATGAGGCAATCTTTTCTCATCAATTAAATAGTCTCAAAGATGTTCCTTTTTCAGGGATTAAACTAGGTTTGCTACCAAACGTTAAAGTTGCTGATTTAGCGCTTGATTTTGTTAAAAAGCACGCAGAAATTCCAGTGGTTTTAGACCCTGTTTTGGTTTGTAAAGAAAAACATGATGTTGAGGTTTCAGCTTTGCGTGATGAACTTTTGAAGTTTTTTCCTTATATCACAATTGTTACACCAAATTTGGTGGAAGCTGAGCTATTGACCCGAATGTCAATCAAATCGTTAGATGATATGAAAGCTGCTGCTAAACACTTACATGAGTTAGGCGCCAAGAATGTTGTCATCAAAGGTGGCAATCGTTTGAGTGAGGAAAGGGCGATTGATGTCTTTTATGATGGTAAAGAAATTTCTGTTTTTGAAACGCCTGTTCTTGATACGAATAATATTGGTGCTGGTTGTACTTTCGCATCAAGTATTGCAAGTCAAATTGTTCTAGGAAAATCTCCGAAAGAAGCTGTGGCATTGTCTAAGGACTTTGTTTTCCAAGCAATTCGTCATTCAGATCAATATGGGGTGAAACAAAATTATGAAGAAGACTAAGACACAAACATTAACTCTCTTGGCTGTTTTGACTGCTTTAAGTGTGGTTCTAGCTTATATTCATATTCCAACACCGACAGGTTATTTAACACTTCTTGACGTTGGGATTTATTTCACGGCTTACTACTTAGGGGCAAAGTCTGGTGCTGTTGTTGGCGGTTTATCAGGATTTTTGATTGATCTATTGCTAGGTTATCCTCAATATATGCTTCATAGCTTGATTGCTCATGGCACTCAAGGTTATTTTGCGGGGTGGACTGGCAAAAAACGTTTTTTGGGACTTGTCTTAGCTAGTATCACTATGGTGGGTTGGTATTTCTTGGCAGCTCTACTTTTAGGTTATGGTTGGGGTGCAGCTTGGGCTAGCATTCCAGGGAATCTTTTACAAAACTTCTTTGGTATGTTAGTCGGTTATTTGGTTTATTACTTGGCTTATCGACGTTTTGAAAAGTAATTAAATTGGAGGCTTGAAATGAACTTAGAAGCATTAGCAAAACAAACACGAGCAATTGTTGTTGATATTATTGAACGATCTGCGATTAAAAAAGGACAAATTTTTGTGCTTGGTTTATCTTCTAGCGAGGTAGCAGGTGGTTTAATTGGTAAAAATAGCAGCGCTGAAATTGGTGAAGTGATTGTTAAAACAATTCTTGAAGAATTGAATGCGCGAGGAATTTACCTAGCTGTTCAGGGGTGTGAACATTTAAATCGTGCTTTAACGGTTGAACGTGAGCTGGCTGAAAATAAAGATTTAGAGATTGTTAATGTTATCCCTAATTTACATGCTGGTGGTAGTGGCCAAGTAGCTGCTTTTAAATTTATGCAAGACCCAGTTGAAGTTGAAGAAATTGTGGCACATGCTGGTTTAGATATTGGAGATACTTTTATTGGTATGCATGTGAAGCGCGTGCAAGTTCCTCTAATTCCTGTCCAACGTGAATTAGGCGGTGCTCATGTTACGGCGCTTGCTAGTCGACCAAAATTAATCGGTGGAGCACGTGCAACTTATACGGCAGATCCTATTCGAAAATTTTAAAAAAGAAAAGGTTGAAGTCAATTGACTTCAACCTTATTTGATACTTAGATTATTTTGTAAGAGTTGGGTTAGCGTACATTGTTGGCAAATGAATGTCATTTGCCAAGAGAGCTTCTTGATAAAGACGGTAAAAGTTTGAGTAGATGTAACTTTGTTTGCCATTTTGAACGAAAATATCAATGCGGAACACCAACTGGCCGGTACTGTTAGTACGTGGCCCAAGAATTGTTGGACTACCAACGACTTCAGGGTAATTTTCCAATTGTTCTTGATTAATTGTTTTAATAATATCTGACATTTTTTCTAAGTCGGTATGAGCGTAGATTGGAATATCAATTTGTACACGCATGTTGCCACGTGATTTATTTGAAACGACTGTAATATTACGGTTTGGAATGAAGTGTAAAGTCCCATCAAAACCACGAACCTGTGTGGTACGGATACCGACGCTTGAGATATTTCCTTCGACAGAACCGATGACCACTGAATCTCCAACTTCAAATTGATTTTCCAAAAGAATGAAAAATCCATTGACAAGGTCAGTTAAAAATCCTTGTGCACCAAGTCCAAGAGCTACCCCAGCAAGTCCAGCCCCGGCAAGTAGACTAGAAACGGGAACGCCAATAATACTTAGTACCCAATAGAGTAAGAAAAAGTAAATCGTGTAGCTCATGATATTATGCAAGAGCTTGATAATTGTTTTTTGACGAGCTTCTGTTTGACGAGAAAGGATAATTGATTTTTCGATTGCGTGTTTAAAAATAAAGTTCGCAACACGTTTAGCAATCAAGAAGAAAACAAAGAGTAGAAGTAATGAAACAAGTTTAGAAAATATTTCTACAGCAATCTCTTCCACCTGAAGTTGTTCGATATATTTTGAGATAATGTTCATATCCTTAGTTTATTAAAAAAATGAATCTCAGGCAAGCTTTTGATGTGATTCGATTGGAAATCAGGAAAGAAGCAGCGACTAAAATGCCGTTGATTTTTGCACAAAAAACTTTAAAAAGCCCGTGAAATATGGTAAACTAAACTGTATATAAAATTTTAAGGAGAAATGACTTCATGTCTGTATCATTTGAAAACAAAGCTACTAACCGTGGCGTGATTACATTCACAATCGGTCAAGATAAAATCAAACCAGCTCTTGATCAAGCATTCAACAAAGTTAAGAAAAATTTGAATGCACCTGGATTCCGTAAAGGTCACATGCCACGTGCCGTATTTAACCAACAATTTGGTGAAGAAGCACTTTATGAAGATGCATTGAACGCACTTCTTCCAGAAGCATACCAAGCAGCAGTTGCAGAACTTAGCCTTGATGTTGTTGCTCAACCAAAAATTGACATCCAATCAATGGAAAAAGGTCAAGAATGGACATTGACTGCAGAAGTTGTTACAAAACCAGAAGTTAAACTTGGTGACTACAAAAACCTTGAAGTTTCAGTAGAAGCTTCTAAAGAAGTAACTGATGCTGAAGTTGACGAAAAAGTTGAACGCGAACGCAACAACCTTGCAGAACTTATCGTTAAAGAAGGTGCTGCAGAACTTGGTGATACTGTTGTTATCGACTTCGTTGGTTCAGTTGACGGTGTTGAATTCGACGGTGGTAAAGGTGAAAACTTCTCACTTGAACTTGGTTCAGGTCAATTTATCCCTGGTTTCGAAGACCAATTAGTTGGTTCTAAAGCAGGTGAAACTGTAGAAGTTAACGTAACATTCCCAGAAAACTACCAAGCTGAAGATCTTGCTGGTAAAGCTGCTAAATTCGTAACAACTGTTCACGAAGTTAAAGCTAAAGAAGTTCCAGCTCTTGACGACGAATTGGCTAAAGATATCGATGAAGAAGTTGAAACTCTTGACGAATTGAAAGCTAAATACCGTAAAGAACTTGAATCAGCTAAAGAAATCGCATTTGACGATGCTGTTGAAGGTGCTGCTCTTGAATTGGCTGTTGCTAACGCTGAAATCGTTGAATTGCCAGAAGAAATGGTTCACGATGAAGTTCACCGCGCTATGAACGAATTCATGGGTAACATGCAACGTCAAGGTATCTCTCCAGAAATGTACTTCCAATTGACTGGTACAACTGAAGAAGATCTTCACAAACAATACGAAGCTGACGCTGACAAACGTGTTAAAACTAACCTTGTTATCGAAGCTATCGCTAAAGCTGAAGGATTCGAAGCTTCTGATGAAGAAATCGAAAAAGAAATCAACGACCTTGCTTCAGAATACAACATGGAAGTTGAACAAGTACGTAACCTTCTTTCAGCAGATATGCTTAAACACGACATCGCTATGAAGAAAGCTGTTGAAGTCGTAACAAGCACTGCTAAAGTAAAATAATTTATCCTTAGATAAATAGTTATAAAGTCAGGTAATCAGTAGATTACTTGGCTTTTTATGCCCTTTATCATAAATTCTTATAAATCTTTTGACGAATTGGCAAAATTAGCGTAAAATAGAGAGTAACGAAAATTAAGATAATAGGGTTTTTGTGGCTGTTTGCTCACATCCTAAGATTAATAAGGAGAATTACCTTGGAATTAGAAGTATTTGCTGGACAAGAAAAAAGCGAACTCTCAATGATCGAAGTAGCTCGTGCTATTTTAGAAGAACGCGGACGTGATCATGAGATGTATTTCAGCGATCTTGTAAATGAGATTCAAAACTACCTCGAAAAATCAGACGCAGACATTCGTGAAGCTTTACCATATTTTTACTCTGCATTGAACGTTGACGGAAGCTTTATTCCACTTGGCGATAACAAATGGGGACTTCGTTCATGGTATGCTATCGATGAAATCGACGAAGAAATCATCACACTTGAAGATGACGAAAATGGTGCACCAAAACGCAAACGTAAACGCGTTAATGCCTTTATGGATGGTGATGAAGACGCTATTGATTATTCAGATGATGATCCAGAAGACGATGATTACTCTGCTAAATCTTCAGATATGGAATACGATGATGAAAATCCAGATGACGAAAAATCTGAAGTTGAATCATACGATTCAGAAATCAATGAAATTATCCCAGATGATGACTTGGATGAAGACGTTGATATCAACGAAGAAGATGATGAAGATGACGATTTAGACGAAGAATAATCATTTTAAGCGCCGAAATTTAAATTAAAAAAACTTATTCATATCATTTGACAAAAGTCTCAGGATAGTTTATAGTATTATTCGGGCACCTCTTTTTTAGAGGTCGGAGAAAAGCTCCCTAACTTTTTAGGGAGCTATTTTTGTTTTCCTAAAAGTAAATGGCCATTTGCTTTTTTTCATTTATCGAATAATTTTGCTAATTATTTGATATTCTTTCGCTTTCAATTTTCAAGCACTTATCGTTTGCTATCATTTTTTATTTTAAAGGAGTTTTATTTAATGACTAAGTATATTTTTGTTACTGGTGGTGTTGTTTCTTCTATCGGTAAGGGAATCGTTGCTGCAAGTCTTGGTCGTCTTTTGAAAAATCGTGGTCTTAAAGTGACTATCCAAAAATTTGACCCATATATTAACATTGACCCAGGTACAATGAGTCCTTATCAACACGGTGAAGTTTATGTAACAGACGATGGTGCTGAAACTGACCTTGACCTTGGTCACTACGAACGTTTCATCGATATTAACTTAAATAAATATTCTAACGTTACAACTGGTAAAATCTACAGTGAAGTTCTTCGTAAAGAACGTAAAGGTGAATACCTTGGAGCAACTGTCCAAGTTATTCCACACATCACTGATGCGTTGAAAGAAAAAATCAAACGTGCTGCAACAACAACTGACTCTGATGTTATCATCACAGAAGTTGGTGGTACTGTTGGGGATATCGAAAGTCTTCCATTCCTTGAAGCGCTTCGCCAAATGAAAGCAGATGTTGGTGCTGATAACGTTATGTATATCCACACAACACTTCTTCCATATCTTAAAGCTGCTGGTGAAATGAAAACTAAACCAACACAACACTCAGTTAAAGAATTGCGTGGACTTGGTATTCAACCAAATATGTTGGTTATCCGTACTGAAAAACCAGCTGGTCAAAGCATTAAAAATAAATTGGCACAATTCTGTGACGTTGCTCCAGAAGCTGTTATTGAGTCACTTGACGTGGATCACATTTACCAAATTCCACTTAACATGCAAGCTCAAAACATGGACCAAATCGTTTGTGATCACTTGAAACTTGATGTACCAAAAGCTGATATGTCAGAATGGTCAGCAATGGTTGACAAGATCATGAACCTTAAAAAATCAACTAAAATTGCTCTTGTTGGTAAATATGTTGAATTGCCAGATGCATACCTTTCAGTTGTTGAAGCACTTAAACACTCAGGTTACGTTAACGATGCAGCAATTGACCTTAAATGGGTTAACGCTAACGACTTGACTGCTGATAACGTTGAAGAAATGCTTGGTGATGCTGATGGTATCATCGTTCCTGGTGGATTTGGTCAACGTGGTACAGAAGGTAAAATCGAAGCTATCCGTTATGCGCGTGAAAAAGACGTTCCAATGCTTGGTATCTGTCTTGGTATGCAATTAACATGTGTGGAATTTGCTCGTCACGTCTTGAACATGGAAGGGGCAAATTCAGCTGAACTTGATCCAGATACTAAATATCCAATTATCGATATCATGCGTGATCAAATTGATATCGAAGACATGGGTGGAACACTTCGTCTTGGACTTTACCCATGTAAATTGAAACCAGGTTCACGTGCTGCACAAGCTTACAACAACCAAGAAGTTGTCCAACGTCGTCACCGTCACCGTTACGAATTTAATACTAAATTCCGTGAACAATTTGAAGCTGCTGGATTTGTCTTCTCAGGTGTATCACCAGATAACCGTTTGATGGAAGTTGTTGAATTGCCAGAGAAAAAATTCTTCGTGGCTGCTCAATATCACCCAGAACTTCAAAGCCGTCCAAACCGTCCAGAAGAACTTTACACAGCCTTCGTGACTGCGGCAATTGAAAACAAAAACAGCAAATAATAGTAGAAATCATTAACACCTTTCTAAGCCATCTAAGGTTTAGAGGGTGTTTTTATTTAATGTTATTGTTATATAGGAAGTCTTCACATTTTAAGAAAAAATAGTATAATAGTGAGCATGAGAAAAATGAGAATTAGAAAACGCAGTATTTTGTTATGGTTAATTGCTCTGGTATTTGTTGCAAGTGTCGGAGCAAGCTTTTATTTTTTCCATGTTGCTCAAATTCGAGAAGATAAATCATTTATTAATAATGAACCACGTCCTAAGGACAATTCTTTATACGGTTATGAGCAAAGTTTTAATCAATTAGCAAAAGAAACGCGTTGGATGACTAATCAAGGTCTTAAACAAGATGCTTGGTATGTTCCTGCAGCAGTTGAAACAAATAAGACTGTTATTGTTGTTCATGGCTTTACCAATTCTAAAAAAGATATGAAACCTTATGCTTGGATGTTTCACGAACTTGGATATAATGTCCTTATGCCAGATAATATGTCTCATGGCGATAGCGAAGGTCAAGTCATCGGATATGGCTGGAATGATCGCTTAAATGTTATTAAATGGGCAAAATTATTGACTGAAGAGAATTCAGATAGTCAAATCACTTTGTTTGGTGTTTCAATGGGGGCAGCAGCTGTTATGATGGCTTCTGGTGAGGAAACTTTACCAAAACAGGTGGTTAATATTATTGAAGACTGTGGTTATAGTAGCGTTTGGGATGAATTGAAGTATCAAGCAAAAGAAATGTATAATTTACCTGCTTTTCCAATTCTTTATGAAGTTTCTGCAGTATCAAAAATCCGAGCAGGTTTCTCTTATGGACAAGCAAGCTGTGTTTATCAATTAAAAAATAACACACGTCCAATTCTCTTTATTCATGGTGAAGATGATAGCTTTGTGCCAACTAACATGGTTTACAAAAACTATCGTGCTACAAAAGGTGAGAAAGACCTTTATATAGCTAAAGGTGCGGAACATGCCAAAGCCTTTGAAAGTGATCCAAAAACATACATTGAAAAAATTTCAGCTTTTTTGCAAAAAAATTGAAAAATAGTGTTGACATGAATGTGAATAGTTGATATAATTTTATATGTTGTTAAGGAACAGCGGAAATGGCGGAATTGGCAGACGCGCAGGACTAAGGATCCTGTGATCGCTTTAGATCGTGAGGGTTCAAGTCCCTCTTTCCGCAGAGTAGACAAGTCAGAGAGTGCTTGTCTTTTTTTGTACCTAAAAGTCCTAGTTGAAAATAAAATGAAAGCTGTGATAATGTATTGAAAATATTTTCTTTTTTATGCTACTTTTTTCACAGAAAATTGCTCAAATTGTAAGTAACGCTAGCAATCTTTTTTAATTTGTGATAGAATGTACATATAAAAAGGGTATATCCCAAAAAATAAATAGGAGGCCTATATAATGGCAATCGTTTCAGCGGAAAAATTTATCAAAGCTGCCCGTGAAAACGGATATGCGGTTGGTGGATTTAACACAAACAACCTTGAATGGACTCAAGCAATCTTGCGTGCAGCAGAAGCTAAAAAAGCTCCAATTCTTATCCAAACTTCTATGGGTGCTGCAAAATACATGGGTGGTTACAAACTTTGTAAAACACTTATCGAAAACCTTGTAGAATCAATGGGTATCACTGTACCAGTTGCTATTCACCTTGACCACGGTCACTTTGAAGATGCATTGGAATGTATCGAAGTTGGTTACACTTCAGTTATGTTCGACGGTTCACACCTTCCACTTGAAGAAAACCTTGAAAAAGCTAAAGAAGTTGTAGCTAAAGCTCACGCTAAAGGTGTTTCAGTTGAAGCTGAAGTTGGTACTATCGGTGGTGAAGAAGACGGTATCGTTGGTGGCGGTGAATTGGCACCAATCGATGACGCTAAAGCTATGGTTGCTACAGGAATTGACTTCCTTGCAGCAGGTATCGGTAACATCCACGGTCCATACCCAGCTAACTGGCAAGGTCTTCACCTTGATCACCTTGAAAAATTGACTGCTGCTGTTCCAGGATTCCCAATCGTATTGCACGGTGGTTCAGGTATCCCTGACGATCAAATCAAAGCAGCTATCAAACTTGGTGTAGCTAAAGTTAACGTTAACACTGAATGCCAAATCGCATTCGCTAAAGCTACTCGTAAATTTGTTGCTGAATACGAAGCAAACGAAGAAGAATACGATAAGAAAAAACTCTTCGACCCACGTAAATTCTTGAAACCAGGTTTCGAAGCTATTACTGAAGCTGTTGAAGAACGTATCGACGTATTTGGTTCAGCTAACAAAGCTTAATCAGACTTCGTTTCGTTAAAAAAACTTCCCAAACGGGAAGTTTTTTTTAGCTACTCAGTAGCTAAAAATAGAGTAAAGAATATCATTTACTATAAGGCATTGTTATATTGTAGACCACTTTTTTTGTGATATAATAAAAATATGGAAAAATATGAGATTTCAAGTCTGATTGACTTTATGACAATACTAAAAAAGATATCCTCAAGCAGTGAAAGTTTTTTCTTTAGAGGAGAAAGCGAAAAATATAAAACACCATTACTGGCTAGTGGTTATAGAAAAAATAAATTTCCAGAGTTATTAAAAGAAGCGAAAAAAGAATATTTTAGAGAAGTTGGTTATTCTTTAGATTCCGATAGTAGAGAAAACTTTATAGCTTATTGTCAGCATCATGGTTTACCTACTGAACTAATAGATGTTACTGAAAACCCTTTAGTAGCATTGTATTTTGCATGTGAATCTAATAGGGATTCTGATGGAATTGTGTATGTTATTAAGAATGACACACATATTTCAGATCCTCTTACTTCTAAACTATTTGATAAAGAAGTTGATATAATTTCGATAAAAGAAGAGTTTGATATAGCAAGTCTATCCTTTCAGCAAAGTGGTGGCAGTTATATTAAATTCCAAAATACGCAATTCTATAATTCGATGTATGAAGATTTTTTTAGCCTTTTAATACTTGAAGATATTAATGATAATTATTCACATTTAAATTCGAAATTAAAATTATGTAAGTATATTTTAAAAGCTCATCGTAAAGGAGTTTTAGAAACAATAATTCATCATCGATCGAATATATTGAAAAATAAGGACAATATATATGAATTAATGGAGTTATTGGATAAATATAGTGAAAAAACAGAAATAGACGAGCTGGAAAAATTTTACTCTGAATTTAAAAGCTTAAAATTTACTAAGGAAGTTAAAATATATCCTGATAAAAATGAAAAAGATCCGCGCTATGATTTAATGTCTGAATTGAGGGATAATACACCTCTAATATTACTTTTTATAATGGCCTATGAAATAAGAGATGAGAAGTTTCCACCTTTTCCGAAAATTATTTATAAACCTTCAATAACCTTTGATAGATTAAAAAATCAGCAAGCTTTGTTTATTTATCAAATGAGTACTGACAAATATTCTATTTTAAATCCATCAGATGGCGACTCGGGTTTAAATGTTGCAAAAGAGGTAATTCAACAAATTGATTTTGATTATGAAATAATCATAAAAAGCAAAAATCAAATATTAAATGAATTAGACAGTATTGGAATAAATAGAAAATTCATATATCCAGATTCAGATAATATTGCTAAATATATCAAAGAGAAATATCGAATATAATTTTAGGTTTGATGAGTAGGGAAATTTATTGAATGGTTCGGGGAAACTGATAAGATTTAATGAAAAACCATATGGTAGTATAAAAACTAACAAAGCTTAATCAGACTTCGTTTCGTTAAAAAACTTTTTTGAGTAAACTTACCTCTTTTGTTGACAATTATCTAGTGAGTGCTATAATGAACCTGTTAGCCGATTTAGCTCAGTCGGTAGAGCAACGCACTCGTAACGCGTAGGTCGTAGGTTCAATTCCTGCAATCGGCAGAAGAGGTAAAAGCCCCGATGGGGCTTTTTAGTTTTAAAAAATCATTTTTACCTTATGCTGTTTTAGAAATAAGGGCCTTTTTTCTAAAAAATTTTTAATGATTATTGGCTAAAAAGCTTGCTAAAATAGGGTCAATATGTTATCATTTTATGGTATGTGGTGTAAAACACCTATAATCTAAGTAGGAGGACGCAGATAAAATGGCTAAAGTTTGTTATTTCACAGGTCGTAAGACTGTATCAGGAAACAACCGTTCACACTCAATGAACAAAACTAAACGTGCAGTTAAACCAAATCTTCAAAAAGTTACTATTCTTGTAGATGGAAAACCTAAAAAAGTTTGGGCATCAGCTCGTGCGCTTAAATCTGGTAAAGTTGAACGCGTATAAAATAAAAGCCGAAAGGCTTTTTTCTTTGTTTTGTAGCCGGTAATTTTCCATAATTTTTTACAATACGGCTAATATATGGTAAAATAAACTGATAAAAACTTTTGAGGTAGTAAATATGACTGTGAAAATTAATACAAAAGATGGCCAAATTGAGTTATCTGACGACGTAATTGCAACTGTTGTTGGTGGTTCAGCAACAGAAATTTTTGGTGTTGTTGGTATGGCAAGTAAAAGTGCTCTTAAGGATAATTTTCAAGCGCTTCTGCGTAAAGAAAACTACGCAAAAGGTGTTGTTGTCAAATCAACAGAAAGTGGTATTTCAGTCGATGTTTACACTGTAATGTCATATGGTGTTAAAATTTCTGAGGTATCAAAAAACATTCAAGAACGTGTCAAGTTCAACCTCGAAAATCAACTTGGCCTTTCAGCAGACATGGTGAATGTTTACGTACAAAATATTAAAGTTGTAGGAGAAGATTAGTGTCAAATATTACAACAAGTTTATTCCAAGAAATGGTTCAAGCTGCTAGCACCCGTCTTGGAAATCAAGCAGAATATGTAAACTCCCTTAATGTTTTCCCTGTGCCAGATGGTGATACAGGAACAAACATGGGAATGACAATTGAAAATGGTGCCAAAGAAGTTGCAGATAAACCTGCATCTACTGTTGGAGAAGTTGGACAAATCCTTTCAAAAGGTCTTTTGATGGGAGCACGTGGTAACTCTGGTGTTATTACATCTCAATTATTCCGTGGATTCAGTCAAGCAATTAAAGATAAGGAAGAATTGACTGGTAAAGATCTTGCTCATGCTTTCCAATCAGGTGTTGAAGTAGCTTATAAAGCTGTTATGAAACCTGTTGAAGGTACTATTTTGACTGTTTCTCGTGGTGCTGCTACAGCTGCACTTAAAAAAGCTGAAGAAACTGATGACGCTGTTGAAGTTATGCGCGCAGCACTTGATGGAGCTAAAGGCGCATTGGCTAAAACACCAGAAATGCTTCCTGTTTTGAAAGAAGTTGGTGTTGTCGATTCAGGTGGTCAAGGTTTGGTCTTCATCTATGAAGGTTTCCTTGCTGCTTTGACTGGTGAATATATCGCTTCTGAAGATTTCAAAGCAACTCCAGCTGTTATGACAGAAATGATTAACGCTGAACACCACAAATCTGTAGCTGAACACGTTGCAACTGAAGATATCAAGTACGGTTACTGTACTGAAATCATGGTTGCTCTTAAACAAGGTCCTACTTACGTTAAAGAATTCAACTATGAAGAGTTCCAAGGATTTTTGAGTGGTTTAGGTGATTCTCTTATCTTAGTAAACGATGATGAAATTGCTAAAGTTCACGTCCACACAGAAGATCCAGGTCTTGTCCTTCAAGAAGGTCTCAAGTACGGTTCTCTTAAAAAAGTTAAAGTTGAAAACATGCGTAACCAACACGATGCTGTTCTTGAGAAAACTCAAGCTGAACCTGTTAGCCAAGAAGAAAAAGACTTCGCTATCGTGGCAGTATGTGCTGGTGATGGCTTAGCTGACATCTTCAAATCACAAGGTGTTGATTATGTTATTTCAGGTGGTCAAACAATGAACCCATCTACAGAAGATATCGTTAAAGCTATTGATGCAGTTAATGCTAAAAATGTTATCATCTTGCCAAATAACAAAAATATCTTCATGGCTGCACAATCAGCAGCAGAAGTGTCTGAAGTCCCAGCTGCAGTTGTTGAAACACGTACTGTACCTCAAGGATTTACAAGCTTGCTAGCCTTCAATCCAACTCAATCATTGGAAGAAAACGTTGAAGCTATGACTGCAAGCCTTTCAGATGTTGTTAGTGGTAGCGTAACACTTGCTGTTCGTGATACTTCTATCGATGGTCTTGAAATCCACAAAGATGACAACCTTGGTATGGTTGATGGTAAAATCGTGGTTTCAAACCCTGATATGACAGCTACTTTGAAAGAAACATTCGCTAAAATGATCGATGAAGATAGCGAAATTATCACTATCTATGTTGGTGAAGACGGAAGTCAAGAATTGGCTGAAGAAATGGCTGATTACCTTGAATCAACTTACGAAGATGTTGAAGTTGAAATTCACGACGGTAAACAACCAGTTTATCCATACTTGATGAGTGTTGAATAATATAGTATTTAATAAATGATAAAAGAAAGCATTTTGGTGCTTTCTTTTTTGTGTTTTGAAATATTCATATTTGAAAAAAACTGTAGATATAGTTTTGTTGTGTTATGATTATTGAAAGATGTTGAGGTGGTAAAATTGAAATTAAAGCAGATAAAAAGTAGTTCTAAAAGGCAGTTAAGTGAGTTGAATAATTTCTTTGATGATTCATAGTCAAGAGTTTATTCTGAACTGCTAAAAATTGGGTTAGATGAACAGACGAATTTTTTAATTCGATTGGTAGAATAAATATAGGAAATTTATGCGATATTTTTTTAAAAATAATAAGCTTTTTTCACGTTTAGTGGGCATAAACTTGCTTTCAAAAGTTGGGGATAGATTATTTTATACAGCTATGTTAACTGTAGCAGCTTCCTTGCAAGATGCTAGTTTAGCTGTTATGGTTGTGTCAGCTTCAGAAACTCTTCCAATTTTGATTAGTCTATTTTTAGGTCCTATTGCTGATAAGCAAGAACAGAAATTGCGTCAGTTAGTATCAAGTTCACTTTTTAGAGTATTGATGTACCTTGGTATTGCTTTTATTTTTAGATACCCACCGACCGTAATGTTAATTTTTTTAGCAGCGTTTTTTAATCTGTTATCAGATGTTAGCGGAAATTATTCAACGGCGTTATTCTCACCTTTTACCAAGACTTTGGTAAAACCAGAAAATATGCAGGAGGCACAAGGACTTGTTAGTTTAGGAACGCAACTTGTAACGATTTTATCTACTTTTATTGGTGCTTCTTTGTTATTAGTTTTTAGTGAATCTTCTTTGGCTGCGACAAATGCTATAGTTTTTTTAATAGTTGCTATATTTTATTGGATGATTCATCCACAACTTAAGATGTACGAGAGCAATATGACGATCTCCAAGGAAAAAAATGCTTTTCGGGTTGTTAAGGAGAATTTTAAATCATTTTTGACTGACCATGTATTTTTTATTAATTTGGTTCAGTTAGCAATGTTAAATGGTTTTTTTGGTGGTTTAACACCATTATTTGCCTTATTTATCAAAGAAAATTGTGAGCTTGCAACTCTAAGTAAGCCTTTAAAGATTTCAATTTTGTCGGGAATCATCACATTTTTTATGATTATAGGAAATGGTTTAACAAATAAGATATTCAAAAAGCAATCTATTTTTATTATTAATATCTTGGCTGATTTAGCGATTTTATTAGTTGGACTTGGGTTTGTAATGAATAGTATTTGGATAATTTGGGGTGGAAATGCTTTCCTTGCTTTTTTATTAGGTATAGTTTCGCCTCGCTTTTCAGCGGACGTTGTGAATCGATATCCTGTTGAAAGAATTGGAGGGATAGTGACTAGCGTTAACTCTCTTTTAGTATTAACTCCTCCAGTTACAAGTTTAATATTTCCAACTCTATCAACTATTAATATTCACCTAGCTTATATTGGATTATTGGCATATGCTGTTTTACTTATTTTATTTAGTATGCTTATTTATAAAAAGAAGTCTTAACATTTCAAGACTTCTTTTTATAAAGTAATAATTGAAGATTTTCTTCAAGAAAATCTGCTATTTCTATGTAACCAAAATTTTTAAGGGAAAAAATATAGTTTTCTATGTTTTTGATATTATTTTCTCCTTCTTGGTAATTAAGCACCATTCTTAGAAACATAAGAATAGTTTTTACAAACATATCTTGAGAGTCTAATAATTTTTCAAGCTGGATAATGAAGTAATTAGCGTCACAGAATAATTGTCTTTCTAGTAGTGTAAAAATAATATTTAAATGTACGAGCTGTGCTCGATGTCTGTTGTTTGGAATGGATAAATAAATAGATTCTCTCTTAGTGAATGCTTTAGCAAGGAAGATAAGATCTTCATCTGATAAGATTTGTAAAGTGTTACCAAAGATAAAGAGTTCATACTCTGTCCATTCTTCGATACTATAAAGATAAGTTGTGATTAATTCTGCGTCTTTTTTTGATATGAAGTAATTTTGGTTTAAATTGTGAATAGCACAGTGGATAACTAATTTATTGAGCTGATTGTAGGTATCATTTGATTCAGTAAATTTATCATATGTGTATAAGATATTTTCAAGTCCTTTGATATCTTTTTTAGAATGATATTTTGCAACTTTTTGAGCAAGTTTAAAGAATGAAGAAGATTCATATTGGTGATAAGCTTGTTCAAATTCAGCTAAACTCATGTGTATCGCAGAAATAGCAATTAATAATTTATCAGCTGACAGCATGGTTTGACCATTCTCAAATTTTGATAACTGTGATTGTGAGAGATGTTCATTAGCAATATCTTTCATTTTTAAGCCTCTAGCTAATCTAAGATCACGAAATAGTTCTCCCAATTCAAAGTTATTTAACTGACTCAATATTATCTCCTTACACTTATGACTTCATATTTATTTATATTTTAGCAGAAAAAAATCTTTTCCCCAAGGAATGTTGATATATCAATATCTAATAGAAAGAAAATTGTTAACTAACAAAATTTTCTGAAAATTGTCTTGACTTTATTTTTTAAAGTGTTAACATGGTGTGTAAGATTTAATTGATAGGAGAAAACTGATGAGAAGTGACATGATTAAGGTAGGTGTGGATAAAGCACCAGCCCGTGGTCTTCTTTATGCAACCGGGCAAGTAAAATCTGCTAAAGATATGCAAAAACCATTTATTGCAATTTGTAATTCATACATTGATATTGTTCCAGGACATGTTCATTTGCGTGAGTTGGCAGATGTCGCCAAGGAAGCTATCCGTGAAATGGGTGGTATTCCTTTTGAATTTAATACCATTGGTGTTGACGACGGAATTGCTATGGGGCATATTGGAATGCGTTATAGTCTTCCATCACGTGAAATCATTGCGGATGCTGCTGAAACAGTTATCAATGCGCATTGGTTTGACGGTGTTTTCTACATTCCTAACTGTGATAAAATTACGCCAGGTATGATTTTGGCAGCGCTTCGTACCAACGTTCCAGCTGTCTTTTGTTCAGGTGGTCCGATGAAAGGTGGCGTTGATATGACAGGTCACCAAGCAACGCTATCAAGTCTTTTTGAAGCTGTCGGAACTTATCAAGCCGGCGATATGTCTAAGAAAGAATTGAATTATTTGGAACAAAATGCCTGCCCAACATGTGGTTCATGTGCAGGTATGTTTACAGCCAATTCTATGAACTCTCTTATGGAAGTACTTGGTCTAGCTCTTCCAGGAAATGGTACTGTACTTGCTGTTTCTGATCAACGTCGTGAGTTGGTACGTCAAGCAGCAAAACATTTGATGGACAACGTTAAAAATAATTTGCGTCCACGTGATATTATCACTAAAGAAGCAATCGATGATGCCTTTGCTCTTGATATGGCAATGGGTGGTTCAACAAATACTGTTCTTCACACACTTGCTATTGCGCGTGAAGCTGGTATTGATTACAATTTGACAGATATTAACGAAATCGCTAAGAAGACACCATATCTTTCTAAAATTGCGCCATCAAGTGTTTACACAATGCATGATGTTCAAGAAGCTGGTGGTATTTCAGCAATCATCAACCAATTGATTAAAAAAGGTACAATCAAGGGTGATCGTATCACTGTAACTGGTAAAACATTGAAAGAAAATGTTGCAGGCGCTGAAATCAAGAATGAAGAAATCATTCATCCAATTGAAAGTCCTATTTCACCAGTAGGTGGTTTGTCTGTCCTTTACGGAAATATCGCTCAAGATGGTGCTGTTATTAAGGTTGGTGGGGTTGACCCGTCTGTTAAGACTTTCCGCGGTAAAGCTATCTGTTGCGATTCACAAGATGAAGCACTTGAATTGATTGATAATGGTACTGTTAAGAAAGGTCATGTTGTTGTTATTCGTTACGAAGGCCCTCAAGGTGGTCCAGGTATGCCAGAAATGCTTGCCCCAACTTCTAAAATCGTTGGACGTGGGCTTGGTAAAGATGTTGCCTTGATTACTGATGGTCGTTTCTCAGGGGCTACTCGTGGTATTGCCATTGGTCACGTTTCACCAGAAGCAGCAGAAGGTGGTAACATCGCCCTTATTGAAGACGGTGATGAAATCTATATTGATTTAACAAATCGTACAATTGATTTACTTGTGGATGATGCCACATTAGAAGAACGTCGTAAACATTTGAAACCATTTAAGTCAAAAATTTCAAGCGGTTGGTTACGTCGTTACACAGCTTTTGCGTCATCAGCTAACTTTGGTGGTTCAATGATGACTCAAGAAGAGTTTGAAGAACGTAAAGCGGAACGCGAAAGCCAAGAAAAAGAATAAAGTAAATTATTTTTGAAAGTGTTCAAATAATTGTTCACTTTCCCTTGCTTTATTTTTTTTAAATGTTATTATAGTAACAAGCTGTTAGAATTTTTAGATAATTCGGAATTTACATGAAAAGGAGGACTTTGTGAAACAGATTAGATTAAAAGAATCCAAGAATGGATCGGAATTGTTATTGGAAACCTTGGCTAGTCTGGGAATTGATACGATTTTCGGCTACCCGGGTGGAGCCGTTCTGCCACTTTATGACGCTATTTATAATTTTGATGGTATTCGCCATATTTTGGCACGTCATGAGCAAGGTGCCCTCCATGAAGCAGAAGGTTACGCAAAATCAACTGGTAAACTTGGTGTTGCCATTGTTACCAGCGGTCCTGGTGCAACTAATGCTATTACAGGTATTGCCGATGGTATGAGCGATAGCGTTCCGATGCTTATTTTCACTGGTCAGGTTGGTATGTCTGGTATTGGTAAAGATGCTTTCCAAGAAGCAGATATTATTGGTATTACAATGCCAATTACAAAATACAATTATCAGATTCGTGATGTTGCTGATGTTCCTCGAATTGTAACTGAGGCTGTTCACATTGCAACAACTGGACGACCTGGACCGGTCGTGATTGATCTTCCGAAAAATATTTCGGCTGCCAAGACAACATTCTATCATGATCCAACGGTTAATCTTCCAAGTTATCAACCGACGTTAGAACCAAATGTCTTGCAGGTCAAGAAAATTTTGACTCAGTTGAAAAAAGCAAAACGTCCGCTAATCGTTGCCGGTGGTGGGGTCAATTATTCTGGAGCATCTGAAGAGTTGATTGCTTTTGCAGAACGTTATAATATCCCAGTTGTTTCAACATTGTTGAGCTTGGGAGTTATGCCAATTAATCATCCACTTTCTTTAGGAATGGGTGGTATGCATGGTTCGTATGCTTCTAATATGGCGTTGACGCAATGTGACTTCATGATCAACTTTGGATCGCGTTTTGCAGATCGCTTGACAGGTAATCCTAAGACATTTGCTAAAAAAGCAGTGGTTGCTCATGTGGATATTGATCCTGCGGAAATCGGAAAAGTCGTCAAGACACAAATTCCAATCGTTGGTGACGCCAAGCGTACATTACAGATTCTTCTAGATGAAGATGAAGTTAAAACACGTCACGATGATTGGACAGAATCAGTTCTAGCTAATAAAGCAAAAGCTCCATTGAGTTATGATTTTGATGAATCAGTGATTAAACCACAACATGCTATTGCAACGATTGGTAAAGTCACTGATGGTGATGCCATTGTCGTAACAGACGTTGGGCAACACCAAATGTGGGCAGCTCAATTTTATCCATATAAAAATGAGCGTCAACTGATTACATCTGGTGGTCTTGGAACAATGGGATTCGGTATCCCAGCAGCAATCGGTGCCAAGTTAGCTAACCCTGATAAAGAAGTTATTCTCTTTGTCGGTGATGGTGGTTTCCAAATGACCAACCAAGAATTGGCTTTGTTAAATGGTTATGGTGTTCCGATTAAAGTGGTACTTATCAATAACCATTCACTTGGTATGGTTCGCCAATGGCAAGAATCATTTTACGATGAGCATCGCAGTGAGTCAACATTTGATGATGAACCAAACTTCCAAATGATGGCAGAAGCTTATGGAATTGCTCACTACAAGTTCACTAATCCAAATACGTTGGAAGAGGATTTGAAAGTGATTACTGAGAATAAACCAATGTTAATTGAAGTAGCTATTTCAAATCGTGAACATGTTTATCCAATGGTTCCATCAGGTAAATCAAATAGTGAAATGTTGGGGGTGAAGTTTAATGCGTAGAATGTTGACAGCTAAGCTTCAAAATTCAACAGGTGTTCTTAACCGATTCACTGGAGTCCTGTCACGCCGACAGGTTAACATCGAGTCTATATCGGTTGGACATACCATGGAACCAAATGTTTCTCGCATCACTATTATTATTGATGTTGAGAATTTGGAAGAAGTCGAGCAAATCATTAAACAATTAAATCGTTTGATTGATGTGCTTCGAGTTCGTGATATTACGGACATTCCACATTTGGAACGTGAAGTGATTCTAGTTAAGGTTACAGCACCAACTAGCAAACGTGCTGAGATATTAGCCGTTATTCAACCTTTCCGCGCTAGTGTTGTTGACGTTGCGCCTAAATCAATTACGATTCAGGTGACTGGTGATGGAGATAAGATTGAAGCTTTGCTTCGTGTCGTTAAACCTTATGGTATTCAAAATCTTGCTCGCACAGGTGCGACAGGATTCTCAAGAGATTTATCTTGTTAAAACATTTAATTTAGTTAACATTTGCCTTACTCGGGCAGTTAAAATAAAAATAGAAAAGAGATATTTATTATGGCAGTAACAATGGAATACGAAAAAGACGTAAAAGTAGCAGCTCTTGATGGTAAAAAAATTGCCGTTATCGGTTATGGATCACAAGGTCATGCTCATGCTCAAAACTTGCGTGACTCAGGTCACGATGTTATCATTGGGGTTCGCCATGGTAAATCATTCGATAAAGCAAAAGAAGATGGATTTGACACTTATGAAGTAGCAGAAGCAACTAAACTTGCTGATGTTATCATGGTATTGGCACCAGATGAAATCCAAGCTAAACTTTATGCTGAAGAAATTGCTCCAAACCTTGAACCAGGTAACGCTCTTGGTTTTGCACATGGTTTCAACATTCGTTTCGAATACATTAAAGCTCCTGAAACAGTAGACGTATTCATGTGTGCTCCTAAAGGACCAGGTCACCTTGTACGTCGTACTTACACTGAAGGATTTGGTGTACCAGCACTTTACGCTGTTTACCAAGATGCTACTGGTAATGCAAAAGATATCGCAATGGACTGGTCTAAAGGTATCGGTGCTGCACGTGTTGGACTTCTTGAAACAACATTTAAAGAAGAAACTGAAGAAGATCTATTCGGTGAACAAGCAGTTCTTTGTGGTGGTTTGACTGCCCTTATCGAAGCTGGTTTTGAAGTTCTTACTGAAGCTGGATATGCTCCAGAATTGGCTTACTTTGAAGTTCTTCACGAAATGAAACTTATCGTTGACCTAATCTACGAAGGTGGATTCAAGAAAATGCGTCAATCAATCTCAAATACAGCTGAATTTGGTGACTACGTATCAGGTCCACGTGTTATCACTAAAGACGTTAAAGAAAATATGAAAGCTGTCCTTGCTGATATCCAATCAGGTAAATTTGCAGAAGACTTCGTTAGCGACTATAAAGCAGGTCGTCCAAAACTTGAAGCTTACCGTAAAGAAGCAGCTGAACTTGAAATTGAAAAAGTTGGTGCAGAACTTCGTAAAGCAATGCCTTTCGTTAACCAAAACGATGACGATGCATTCAAAATTTATAACTAATTTTTGAAGAAAGTCTATTTATAAAAGGCCGATGTTAGTCATCGGTTTTTTATCTATTAATAAGCAAATTGTCATATAAAATATTTAGATATTAGAAGAGGTAGTTTATGATCTTAGCTAAGGATGTTGTTGACGCCTATGACGTCTTGAAAGATGTTGTTGAGCGTACACCCCTAGATTTTGACCGTTATTTGTCGGAAAAATATGGTGCAACTGTTTATCTTAAACGTGAAAATATGCAGAAAGTGCGTTCTTTTAAAATTCGTGGCGCTTATTATGCTATTCACCAATTATCAGATGAAGATAAGAAACGTGGTGTTGTTTGTGCTTCTGCCGGAAATCATGCTCAAGGTGTTGCCTTCACCTGTCACGAAATGAAGATTCCAGCAACAATTTTCATGCCTGTAACAACTCCCCAACAAAAAATTGGGCAAGTTAAGTTCTTTGGCGGTCCTTATGTGACAATTAAATTGGTTGGAGATACTTTTGATGCTTCAGCACAAGCAGCTCAAGAATTTACAAAATCTGAAGGAATGACCTTTATTGATCCTTTTGATGATGATAATGTTCAAGCAGGTCAAGGAACTGTAGCCTACGAGATTTATGAACAAGCTCAAGAAGAAGGGGTTACTTTTGATCAAATCTTTGTTCCAGTCGGTGGTGGTGGTTTGATTTCTGGTGTAGCCACTTATATCAAAGATGTTGCTCCTGAGATTGAAGTCGTTGGTGTGGAAGCGTCAGGAGCTCGCAGTATGCGTGCTGCATTTGATAAAGGCCATCCCGTGAAACTAGAAGAGATTGATAAATTTGCTGATGGTATTGCTGTTCAAAAAGTTGGTGAGAAAACTTTTGAAGTTGCCCGTAAATATGTTGATAAATTAGTTGGTGTTGATGAAGGTCTGATTTCTGAAACACTTATTGATATGTATTCAAAACAAGGTATCATTGCCGAACCAGCAGGAGCATCTTCTATTGCAGCTCTTGAAGTCATGAAGGATGACATCAAAGGTAAAACAGTTGTATGTATTATTTCTGGTGGGAATAACGATATCAACCGTATGCAAGAAATGGAAGAACGTGCTCTTATTTATGATGGGGTGAAACACTATTTTGTGGTTAATTTCCCACAACGTCCAGGAGCACTTCGTGAATTTGTAAATAACATTCTTGGTCCAAATGATGATATTACTCGTTTTGAATATATCAAACGTGCTAATAAAGGAACTGGTCCAGTTCTCATTGGGATTACTTTAGGGGATAAGAATGATTATAATGATTTTATTGATCGTCTGTCAGGTTTTGATCCTTCATACATCAATTTGCACGGAAATGAAAGCCTCTATAATTTGTTAGTTTGATGAAAAAATAAACTTCTGTTCTCTCTTAAAATTATTATTATATTGACAAGTAAACCTAGTTGAACTTTCCGGTTTAACTAGGTTTTTATGTGGATTTTCCTTGACTTTTTGAGAAAATAAAATATAATTGTATTAACCAAAAGGTACAAAAGTGGAGGTTTGGTATTTAGGCCTTGTTTTATTATTTTTTGTGCCTTTACAGCAATTAGTTGTGACTAGATGTCTAGAAAAAAGAAATAGTTTCAAAGGAGAATAATTATGTTTTTAATTGTTATTGCAATTCTTATCTTGCTTGTTTTAGGTGTGATTGCAAGTACACTTTACGTTGTTCGTCAACAAACTGTGGTTATTATTGAACGTTTTGGGAAATATCAAACGACTTCTGGCAGTGGTATTCATGTTCGCCTGCCATTCGGCATTGATAAGATTGCTGCTCGTATTCAATTGCGTCTTTTACAATCTGAAATTGTGGTAGAAACTAAAACAAAAGATAACGTTTTTGTCACTTTGAATGTAGCTACCCAATATCGTGTTAACGAACAAAATGTTACGGATGCTTACTACAAACTTATGCGTCCTGAAGCTCAAATAAAATCATACATCGAAGATGCTCTTCGTTCATCAGTTCCAAAATTGACTTTGGATGAATTGTTTGAGAAAAAAGATGAAATTGCCCTTGAAGTGCAACATCAAGTAGCTGAAGAAATGTCTACTTATGGTTATATCATTGTGAAAACATTGATTACTAAAGTTGAGCCTGATGCTGAAGTTAAACAATCGATGAATGAAATTAATGCGGCACAACGTAAACGTGTTGCCGCTCAAGAATTGGCTAATGCAGATAAAATTAAAATTGTAACTGCTGCGGAAGCCGAAGCAGAAAAAAATCGTCTTCATGGTGTTGGTATTGCTCAACAACGTAAAGCCATTGTTGATGGCCTCGCTGAATCTATTCAAGAATTAAAAGATGCAAATGTTGGTATGACAGAAGAACAAATTATGTCTATCCTGTTGACTAACCAATATCTTGATACTTTGAATACTTTTGCAGCTAAAGGTAATCAAACACTCTTCTTGCCAAATCACCCAGAAGGTATTGAAGATATTCGCACACAAATTTTGTCATCATTGAAAACTAAATAATAAAAAAGTCCCTATTGCAGACGGAAGGAATTGCAATAGGGACTTTTTTGTCTGGTAATGTTAGGTATTGAAATAGGAGTTAAATGTTTCTTTTATACCGTTTATATTCATGGATTATTTTCAGAGCACGTTTCCGTGTTTTGATATTGGGACTTTTAAGTCTGCGATAAGCAGATGCTAAATCTGTTCTTTCAGCCATATCAACCTCCTTAAAATTAGATTATTAACGTTAACAATGAGTAGTATAGCACAAAATACTTAACCGGTAAAGTATTTTGCGTATTCTAAGCTAATGTATTGATATTTTGATATTTTGATATTTTGGCTCAAAAAAAACAACCTTCTAAGATAGATATAGAAGATTGTTTTTAACATTATTTCAAGAAGCGTTGTAAGAAAACTTTTGTACGCTCTTGTTGAGGATTTTCAAAGATTTGTTCAGGTGTACCTTCTTCAGCGATAACACCTTTATCCATGAAGATGACGCGGTCTGAGACTTCTTTGGCAAATTCCATTTCGTGAGTAACGATAATCATTGTCAAACCTGATTTAGCAAGATCTTGCATTGTTTTAAGAACTTCACCAACCATTTCTGGGTCAAGTGCTGAAGTTGGTTCGTCAAAGAGCATTGCTTCAGGGTTAACTGACAAGGCACGGGCAATAGCCACACGTTGTTTTTGACCACCAGAAAGTTGTTTTGGTTTTGCTTTCCAGTATTGTTCTGTCATTCCAACTTTTGTGAGGTTTTCTTTTGCAATGGCTTCTGCTTCACTGCGAGAACGTTTTAGAACGGTTGTTTGAGCAACTATAGCATTTTCCAAAACATTTAAGTTTTCAAAAAGATTGAATGATTGGAAAACCATTCCAAGTTTTTCACGGTATTCTGTCAAGTTGTAGTTTTTTTCGAGAACGTTTTGACCGTGAAAGAGGATTTCACCAGCAGTTGGTTCTTCTAAAAGGTTAATAGAACGAAGAAATGTTGATTTTCCTGAACCTGATGAACCAATAATTGAAATAACCTCACCTTTTTTAACTGAAAGTGAAATATCTTTAAGGACTTCATTTTGTCCGTAAGATTTTTTCAAATGTTTAATATCAATAATAGCTTGTGACATTATTTCACCTCTTTCGTTTGGTTTTGGTTAGCACCAGTTGTGTAAGTGTCAGCATCGAAGCGTCGTTCAATAAAGCGTAGGATGCGTGTCACTGTGAAGGTGAGAACAAAGTAGATAATCGCGATAATAGTAAATGTTTGGAAGTATTGATATGTTTGTGTTGCGACGGTATTACCTGAGAAGTAAAGTTCGACAACTGAGATAACATTCAATACTGAAGTATCTTTGATGTTGATGACAAATTCGTTACCTGTTGCTGGCAAGATGTTGCGAACAACTTGAGGAAGAACGATTTTGCGCATTGTTTGACCATGAGTAAATCCAAGTGCTGTAGCTGCTTCAAATTGACCTTTATCAACAGCGAAGATACCACCACGAACGATTTCACTCATGTAAGCACCAGTGTTGATTGAAACGATAAAGATAGCAGCTAGTGTACGGTCGATTGAGATACCAAATGCTTGAGCAGTACCATAATAGATAACCATTGCTTGTACGATCATCGGAGTACCACGGAAGATTTCAATATAAACGCTAAGCAACCAGCCAAAAGCTTTTTGAAGTCCAGCAAGAACTTTGTTTGTAGCTTTTGGAGCTGTGCGGTAAACACCAATCAATAGACCGATGAAAAGACCAACAACTGTACCAATAATAGAGATGAGAAGTGTAACCCCTGCACCACGTAGGAATTGGTTCCAGTTTTTCTTGAAGATTCCCCACATGTCAGTAAAGAAATTACTCTTTTGATCTTTTTCAGTTTTATCAGCTGGTTGTTTCTCAATCATGTCATCCATGAGTTGGAGGCGATCATTTTCAGAGATGCCAGCTAAAACAGCATTAACTTTTGCCAATGTTTCTGTATCATCTTTACGAAGACCGACAGCAATAGCAGTGTCTGCTTTAGATGTTGCAAATCCTTTGCCTTCTTCAAAGGCAATCATCTTGAAGTCACTGTTAGCATTTTCAGCAGAGATAGCATCAGGACGTTCAGAAACGTAACCATCAATGATACCAGATTCAAGTGCTTGACGCATTTGATTGAAGTCACCCATAGCAGTTTCTTTTGAAACATCTTTGATTTGGTCAATCAAGTTGTAAAGGTAGACACCTTGCTGAGAAGTTAATTTTGCACCTGCAAAATCTTTTAATGAGGTCGCTTGTGCAAAATCACCTTTTTTAGAAACAACGATAACTGGGTAGCTTGTATAGTAACTATCTGAGAATGCAATTTCTTTCTTACGTTCAGCCGTAGGACTCATTCCGGCAGCAATCATGTCAATCTTTCCGGAAGTAAGTGCTGGAATCAATCCTGTCCAAGTAGTTTTGACAACGAGGAGTTCCTTGCCTAAGCTATCTGCTATTTTCTTAGCTATTTGGACATCGTATCCGTTAGCGTACTGGCTAGTTCCTTCGATAGGAACAGCTCCATTAGAATCATCATCTTGTGTCCAGTTAAATGGGGCATAGGCTGCTTCCATACCGACACGAAGATATTCGTCAGCGTTTGCACTAGTCATTCCTCCAAAGAGAAGAAGAAGGCCTGCAAAACAACTTAAAAGTAACTTTTTCATTTAAGACTCCTGTCTATTCTTGTACCTTACTATTTTACAGGAAAAGGGGGCTGATTTCAACACGATACGCCTAAAAATAGAATATTTATACAACAGATTATGATAAAATAAGAGGTGAAGAAAGGAGTAGGAGATCATGAAAAAACTAAGATTGTTTTTTATTGGAATTATCACTTTTTTAGGATTATCTGTTCCAGTTTTTGCTGACAGTGATGTTGACTACAGTATCAGCAATTATGATGGTGTCTTAACACTTCATGAGGACAACACTGCTGATTTTTATCAGACAATCACTTATCATTTTGATTCATCTTACAATGGGCAAATTGTGACTTTGGGTGAAGCAGGTCACATGCCAGATGGTTTTTCGGTGAATAATCAGCCAGAAGTTTCTGCTGAAGTTAATGGAGCCGATAAAACTGTTCGGTCTGTGGTAAGCAATCTTGGTGATGGTTATCAGGTAAAAATTTATAATTCTGGTTATAGTGGAGATGTAGTGACTGTTAAGTTACACTGGAAATTATCGCATTTACTTTTCCCTTATCAAGACGTCGCTGAACTCAATTGGGTACCAATTAGTGATTGGGATGAAACCTTGAAGCATGTCACTTTTACTGTTGTCACTGATAAGACGACGGCTAATCGTAATCTCTGGGCTCATAGAGGTTATCTAAAATCAGCGGCTGTGAAAAAATTACCCGATGGTTATCAAATTACCGCTGAAAATGTCGATGGCAAGTTAGAGCTACATGCTTATTGGGATAAAGCCATTTTGACAAATGCTACAAGGCTAGCAAATAACCGTAAGGCAGATATCATTAAGCAAGAAGCTAAAATTGATCGAAGAAGTCGATTGCTTAAATTGGTAGTGTTTAAGCTTGTTCCTGCTGTTATTGTTGTCTTTATTGGAGTAGCTTGGTTTTTCTTCTTTACTGGGAAAAGTATGGCTAAAAAATATGAAAAGTTTAGTCGTAGCACGCGTTCTTATGAAGCTCCGGATGATTGGTCACCTTTGTTAATTATGCAATACATTTATGATGTTGATTTGCAAGATACTGATACACAAGGAAGTCCAATTTCACAAAAATTTAAATTTGAGACTGCCATGCAGGCAACCTTGCTTGATTTGATTGACCGTCATATTATTACAGCAAACAATGAGGAATTGACTTGTCATCTTGACATGCCAATGACTGATTATGAATCAGAAGTTATTGATATGGCATTTGGCGATAAAGAGACTATTAAAATTGAAGACTTATTTGCTGATTATCGCTTTGATGACGATCTTGTTGACAGTTATAAGAAGAAATATAAAGGTCATACTTTAGAAACAAAATTAAATAATCTTGGTGAAGCTTTCAATAAACGCTATCTTGGTAAACTAGAACAAATTACGGATTTAGTTGATCAAGAAATTTCTCGAAAAGCATTGCCAGAAATTCGTAAGAATTTAAGTGATAGTATTTCTAAGAAATTTGAATATGCTAAGGGTCTCCTATTCCTTACAATAATACCAATTTTGGTTTGTTTAATTTATCTGTTCTTTTATGCGAATTTGGCTTTATTTACTTATGTTTTCTTGCTAGTGATTGTTGGTCTAAGCTTGTTTATTATTATGGCAAAAGCACATTATTATAATGTTCATGGTATGATAACTGCTGCAGGTCAAGAGCGAATTCAAGCTTGGGTTAGCTTTACTAATATGATGCGAGATATTAACAAGTTTGACAAAGTTGACTGGCAAGGAGTCATTGTTTGGAATCGAATTTTAGTTTATGCAACTTTATTTGGTTATGCTAAACAAGTTCAAAAATACCTTAAGATTCATGATATTAAACTTGCTAGTGAAACTAATTATATGATGAGTCCTGAACTTGGTTATTTAATTGGCATGCAAACGCACCAATTGGGAGTGGCTAGTTTGAATGCTGATTCAGCTGCGCATTTCTCTGTATCATCTGGTAGTTCAGGCTCTAGTGGTGGATTCTCCGGTGGTGGCGGAGGCGGAGGCGGCGGAGCATTTTAAAATGCTTTCAAATCTGCTATAATTGAGGGGATATTAAATTAAGGAGAGCTTATGTTATTTTTCGAACTACTTAAGGCTATCTTTTTAGGGGTAGTTGAGGGAATTACAGAGTGGTTACCTGTTTCAAGTACAGGACACCTGATTTTGGTTCAAGAGTTTATTAAATTGAATCAAGATAAAGCGTTTTTGGACATGTTCAACATTGTCATTCAATTGGGAGCAATCTTAGCTGTTATTGTGATTTACTTTAAACGTTTGAATCCGTTTCAGCCTGGAAAAACAGCGCGTGAAGTTCAGTTGACATGGCAACTATGGCTAAAAGTTGTCATTGCATGTATTCCATCAATTTTGATTGCAGTGCCTTTTGATGATTGGTTCGAAGCACATTTTAATTACATGATTCCAATCGCAATTGCCTTAATTGTCTACGGGATTGCATTTATCTGGATTGAAAAACGTAATGCTAATGTTGAACCGCAAGTGACTGATCTTGCTCGTATGCCATATTTGACAGCCTTTTGGATTGGGTGTTTCCAAGTCCTTAGTATTGTTCCAGGTACAAGTCGTTCAGGAGCGACAATCCTTGGAGCAATCATTGTGGGAACAAGTCGTTCGGTTGCAGCTGATTTCACTTTCTTCCTTGCTATTCCAACAATGTTTGGTTACAGTGGTTTGAAAGCTGTTAAATTCTTCTTGGATGGAAATGTTCTTAATTTTAGTCAATTCTTGATTTTGATGGTAGCAAGCGTAACAGCTTTCCTTGTCAGTCTTTATGTTATCCGCTTCTTGACTGACTATGTTAAAAAACACGATTTTACTATTTTTGGGAAATATCGTATTGTTTTAGGTACTATTCTTATTTTATATAGTATTGCTAAAGTTATCTTTTAAAATGCCAGCAGCCCTTGTCAGGGCTGCTTTTTGTGACGTAAAAATTGAAAAAACATGACTTTTCCTGTATAATAAAATGACTACTCGTGCGAGGTATATAGTATGGAAATGAAACAGATTAGCGAGACAACGCTAAAAATAACGATTAGTATGGAAGATTTAGAAGAACGTGGAATGGAGTTGAAAGATTTTTTGATTCCTCAAGAAAAGACAGAAGAGTTCTTCTACTCAGTAATGGATGAATTAGATTTACCGGATAATTTCAAAGATAGCGGAATGCTTAGCTTCCGTGTGACACCACGTAAAGACCGTATTGATGTCTTTGTCACAAAATCTGAAATTAATAAAGATATTAACTTTGAAGATTTGGCTGCATTTGATGATGTCTCAAATATGTCGCCTGAAGAATTCTTCAAAACTTTGGAACAAACCATGTTGTCTAAGGGAGATACAGAAGCTCACGAAAAATTAGGTAAAATTGAAGAAATGATGGAAGGCGCTGTTGAAGAAGTTTTGACAGAGCATGCTCAACAAGCTGAAACAGAAGCTGAAGAAGAAATCAATCCATCAGATTATGTTCACTATGTATTGGATTTTCCAAGTTTAGAAGCAGCAGTTGCTTTTGCAAAAGCAATTGATTTTCCAGTAGAAGCATCAGAGCTTTATAAGATGGATGGGGCTTATTACATGACAGTCCTTATTGATTTGCAAAATCACCCATCTTATTATGCAAATTTGATGTATGCTCGTATGTTAGAATATGCTGGCGCTGGTACAAAGACACGTGCTTATTTACAAGAGCATGCGGTTGAATTATTGACGGATGATGCCGTTGCAAAATTAAAAATGATTGAGTTGGTATAGTATGGCACCCTTTACGATTGAATATGTTTTAGTTTTAATTGGCGCGTTTCTCTTATCACTTTTTTTGACGCCAATTGTTCGTTTTATTGCTTTTCGTGTTGGTGCTGTTGACAATCCAAATGCTCGTCGCGTTAATGAAGTCCCTATGCCAAGTAGTGGTGGTTTGGCGATTTTCTTAGCCTTCTTGATGTCATCTTTGATTTTTATGCCAATGGTTTTGAAACAGCCAGTCTGGACGATTTCTTATTTTGATTATATTTTGCCAGTTGTTATTGGTGGATTTATCATTACAGCGACTGGTTTTATCGATGATATTTATGAATTAAAACCAAAAACAAAAATGGCAGGAATCATTCTTGGAGCTGTTATTGTTTGGGCCTTCACGGATTTCCGCTTTGATAGTTTTAAAATTCCTTTTGGTGGGCCGTTATTACAGTTTAATTCGGTAGTAACTTTCTTCTTAACTGTCTTTTGGATTATTTCGATTACAAATGCTATGAATTTGATTGATGGTTTAGATGGTTTGGTGAGTGGTGTTTCAATCATTAGCTTGATTACAATGGCTTTGGTATCATATTTCTTTTTACCACAAACTGATTTTTACTTAACACTCACAATTTTGCTGTTGATTGCCTGTATTGCTGGTTTTTTCCCATATAATTACAACCCAGCTATCATTTATTTAGGAGATACAGGAGCTTTATTCATTGGGTTTATGATTGGCGTATTATCTCTTCAAGGGTTGAAAAATTCAACAGCTGTTGCGGTGGTTACACCTGTTATTATTTTAGGGGTTCCGATTTTAGATACAACAGTAGCGATTATTCGCCGTAAATTATCTGGACGTCCTGCAACAGAAGCAGACAAGATGCACTTGCACCATCGCCTTTTAGCGATGGGCTTCACACATCGAGGTGCTGTCCTAGTTGTTTATGGTATTGCGATCCTTTTCTCACTCATTGCTCTTTTGCTTAATGTTTCAAGTCGATTGGGTGGTGTGTTGCTAATGATTGGATTGGCATTTGCTTTAGAGGTCTTCATCGAAGGACTGGAAATCTGGGGAGTTGGCCGAACACCTCTCTTTGATACTTTGAAATTTATCGGAAATAGCGATTATCGCCAAGCAACTATGTTGAAATGGAAAAATCGTAAAAATAATAAGTAATGAAAAGCCAATTATGGCTTTTTTTTGATATAATGATTAGTAACCCTATAGAACTGCGGTAATTTTCAGAAAAAAGTTACTGCCGCATTTGATAAATTGGAGGAACGTACACATGTCTGTACTTGAAATAAAAGATCTTCATGTTTCAATTGAAGATAAAGAAATTCTTAAGGGTGTTAATTTGACTCTTAAGACTGGAGAGATTGCTGCGATTATGGGTCCTAACGGAACTGGTAAATCAACGCTTTCAGCTGCTATCATGGGTAATCCAAATTATGAGGTTACTCAGGGTGAAATTTTGTTAGACGGTGAGAACATTCTTGACCTTGAAGTTGATGAACGCGCTCGCCTTGGTTTGTTCTTGGCTATGCAATACCCATCTGAAATTCCAGGAATTACAAATGCTGAATTTATTCGCGCGGCTATGAATGCCGGAAAAGAAGATGACGAAAAAATTTCTGTTATGGATTTCATCACAAAGCTTGATGAAAAAATGGAATTTCTTGGCATGAAAGAAGAAATGGCAGAGCGTTACCTTAACGAAGGTTTCTCAGGTGGTGAGAAAAAACGTAATGAAATTCTTCAATTATTAATGCTTGAACCTAAGTTCGCTCTTCTTGATGAAATTGACTCAGGTCTTGATATTGATGCGCTTAAAGTTGTTTCAAAAGGTGTTAACGCTATGCGCGGCGAACAGTTTGGAGCAATGGTTATCACTCACTATCAACGACTTCTTAACTACATCACACCAGATGTTGTACACATTATGATGGACGGTCGTGTTGTCCTTTCTGGTGGTGCAGAACTTGCTGCTCGTCTTGAAAAAGAAGGTTATGCGAAAATTGCCGAAGAACTTGGAATAAAATACGAAGAAGAAGTGTAATTGATGATGTCAAGTCTACTATTATAGTAGACGATACTCGTATGTAGGATATAAAAAGGAGTAAACATCAAATTATGACGAAAGAATCAGTTTTAAATTTTTCACAAGCAAAAGCAGAACCTTTGTGGTTGCAAGAGCGACGCTTAGCTGCTTTTGATCATATAGATAAATTGCCATTACCAGAGGTCAACCGTGTTAAATTTCACCGTTGGAATTTAGGTGATGGAAGTATTTCAGAGGATGTGGCATTAGCTAATGTCCCTGATTTTACAGCTCTTGGAGATAATCCGAAACTTGTTCAAGTTGGAACTCAGACAGTTCTTGAACAGTTACCTGTTGACTTGATGTCAAAAGGTGTTATTTTTACAGATTTTTATAGCGCTTTGGAAGAAATTCCTGAAGTGATTGAAAAATATTTTGGTAAAGCGCGTGGTGATTTAGAAGATAAATTAGCTGCTTATCATACGGCTTACTTTAATAGCGCAGCGGTGCTTTACGTACCAGATAATGTGGATATTGAAGAACCAATCGAAGGGCTCTTCTTCCAAGATAAGGCTAGTGAGGTACCGTTTAACAAACATGTCCTTATCATTGTTGGTAAAAATAGTCACATTAGTTACTTAGAACGCTTTGAATCAATTGGTGAGGGTGATGCTAAGGCAACAGCAAATATCTCTGTTGAAGTTATTGCATTAGATGGCAGTCAGGTGAAGTTCTCTGCTATTGACCGTTTGGGAAATAATGTGACAACTTACATTAGCCGTAGAGCTCGTCACGGTAAAGATGCTGTGGTAGATTGGGCTGTAGGTATTATGAATGAAGGCAATGTGATTGCTGACTTTGATTCAGACTTGTACGGAGATGGCAGTCAAGCCAATCTAAAAGTAGTGGCCGCTTCATCAGGTCGCCAAGTACAAGGTGTGGATACACGTGTTACAAACTATGGCTGTCATTCAGTTGGGCATATTTTGCAACATGGTGTCATTCTTGAACGTGGAACCCTTACTTTTAATGGTGTAGGCCATATTGTTAAGGGAGCTAAGGGAGCAGATGCTCAACAAGAAAGTCGTGTCCTTATGCTTTCAGATAAAGCACGTTCAGATGCTAATCCAATTTTATTGATTGATGAAAATGATGTTACAGCAGGACATGCTGCTTCAATTGGACAAGTTGACCCAGAAGATATGTATTATCTAATGAGTCGTGGTATTGATAAGGAAACAGCTGAACGCCTAGTTATTCGTGGTTTCTTAGGTACTGTTATTGCTGAAATTCCTGTTAAAGCAGTTCGTGATGAAATGATTGCTGTACTTGATAGCAAGTTGGAGCAACGTTAATATGACAACATTAAATCCTCATAAAATCGCTCAAGACTTTACTATACTTGACCAAGTTGTTAATGATGAACCGTTGGTTTATCTAGACAATGCGGCAACGACTCAGAAACCACAAGAAGTTCTTGATGCGCTTAATCAGTACTATCACACTATTAATGCCAATGTTCACCGAGGTGTTCATACACTAGCTGAACGTGCGACAGCTGCTTATGAAGCAAGTCGTGAAAAAGCACGTCAGTTTATCAATGCTAAATCAACTAAGGAAGTTTTGTTCACCCGTGGAACAACAACTGGTCTTAATTGGGTTGCGCAATTTGCACAAGAAGTCCTTCAAAAAGATGATGAAGTTCTCATCTCTGTTCTTGAACACCATGCAAATGTCATTCCATGGCAACAAGCATGTCGTAAAACGGGGGCAAAATTAGTCTATGTTTATTTGAAAGATGGTCAACTAGATATGGAAGACTTGAAAAGTAAACTTTCAAATAAAACTAAGTTTGTAAGTATTGCTCATGTTTCAAATGTATTAGGTTCAGTTCAACCAATTAAAGAAATTACTAAGTTAGCACATCAAGTTGGTGCTTATATGGTTGTTGATGGTGCTCAATCTGCGCCTCACATGGCGATTGATGTACAAGACTTGGATTGTGATTTCTTTGCTTTTTCTGGGCATAAAATGCTCGGACCAACAGGGATTGGTGTTCTCTATGGTAAGGAAGAATTACTTAATCAAATGTCTCCAGTTGAATTCGGTGGTGAAATGATTGACTTTGTTTATGAACAAGAAGCCACTTGGAAAGAATTACCGTGGAAGTTTGAAGCGGGTACACCAAACATTGCTGGCGCCATTGCTTTAGGAAAAGCATTTGATTATTTGAATAACCTTGGTATGAATGCTGTTCATGCTCATGAACAAGACCTAGTCGATTATGTTTTGCCAAAATTACAAGCAATTGAGGGCTTGACAGTCTACGGACCGCAAGATCCTAGCAAGCATACTGGTGTCATTTCTTTTAATCTTGATGGCCTACACCCACATGATGTGGCGACGGCTTTGGATTACGAAGGTGTCGCTGTTCGAGCAGGACACCATTGTGCACAACCTTTGATTACTTACTTAGGTATTCATTCGGCAGTACGTGCAAGTTTTTATATCTATAATACGAAAGAAGATTGTGATAAACTAATAGAAGCAATTCTCAAAACAAAGGAGTTTTTCAATGGCACTTTCTAGATTAGATAGTCTTTATATGGCAGTTGTTTCAGATCACTCAAAAAATCCGCATCATCATGGCAAATTGGAAGATGTTGATCAAGTTAATCTTAATAATCCGACTTGTGGTGATGTGATTTCATTATCAGTGAAATTTGATGGTGATCGCATTTCTGACATTGCTTTTGCTGGTGATGGTTGTACTATCTCAACAGCTTCATCAAGTATGATGACTGACGCTGTTATTGGTAAGACAAAAGAAGAAGCTCTTGAACTTGCCGAAATTTTTTCAAAAATGGTTCAAGGTGAAAAAGACGATGCTCAAAAAAGATTAGGCGAAGCTAGTTTCTTAGCAGGGGTTTCAAAATTCCCACAACGTATTAAATGTTCAACTCTTGCTTGGAATGCTCTTAAAAAGGCTATTGAAAACGATAGTGAAAATACAGAAAGGTAATTAGATGCCTGAAAAAAATGAAAAAGTAACACCAAAACCAATTGATATTGGTGAATATCAATATGGCTTTCACGATGATGTAACACCAGTCTTTTCAACAGGAAAAGGAATTAGTGAAGATGTTGTTCGTGAATTATCAGCTGAAAAGGGTGAGCCAGAATGGATGCTGGAGTTCCGCCTGAAATCATTGGAAATTTTTAACAAAATGCCAATGCAAGACTGGGGACCAGATTTATCAGATATTGATTTTGATGAGATTACTTATTATCAAAAAGCATCTGATAAACCTGCACGCTCATGGGATGATGTCCCAGATAAAATTAAAGAAACCTTTGAACGTATTGGGATTCCAGAAGCAGAGCGTGCCTACTTGGCTGGTGCGTCAGCTCAGTACGAATCTGAAGTGGTTTACCATAACATGAAAGATGAGTATGATAAGCTAGGTATTGTCTTTACTGATACGGATTCTGCTTTAAAAGAATACCCAGAACTCTTTAAAAAATATTTTTCTAAATTAGTCCCACCAACAGATAATAAATTGGCTGCTTTAAATTCGGCTTTTTGGTCAGGTGGAACCTTCATTTACGTGCCAAAAGGGGTCAAAGTTGATATTCCTTTGCAAACTTATTTCCGCATTAATAATGAAGCTATGGGACAATTTGAACGTACACTCATTATTGTTGATGAAGGGGCAAGCGTTCATTACGTCGAAGGATGTACAGCTCCAAATTATTCATCAGCTAGTCTTCATGCTGCAATCGTTGAAATCTTTGCACTCGAAGGTAGTTATATGCGTTATTCAACTATTCAAAACTGGTCAGATAATGTTTATAACTTAGTAACAAAACGTGCTACAGCTAAGAAAAATGCGACGGTTGAGTGGATTGATGGTAACCTTGGGGCTAAGACAACCATGAAATACCCATCTGTTTATCTTGATGGTGAAGGTGCGCGTGGAACAATGTTGTCAATTGCCTTTGCTAATAAAGGGCAACATCAAGATACGGGTGCTAAGATGATCCACAATGCTCCACACACATCATCATCAATTGTTTCAAAATCAATTGCTAAAGGTGGCGGAAAAGTTGATTATCGTGGACAAGTAACATTCAATAAAAATTCTAAAAAATCAGTTAGTCATATTGAGTGTGATACGATTCTGATGGATGATATTTCAAGTTCTGATACGATTCCATTTAACGAAATTCATAATTCACAAGTTGCCCTTGAACATGAAGCGAAAGTTTCAAAAATTTCAGAAGAACAACTCTATTATTTAATGAGTCGTGGACTTTCTGAACAAGAAGCAACAGAAATGATTGTCATGGGATTTGTTGAACCATTTACAAAAGAACTTCCAATGGAATACGCGGTTGAACTTAACCGTTTGATTAGTTATGAAATGGAAGGTTCTGTTGGATAAATAAAAAGAGATAAGTTTTAAAAACTTATCTCTTTTTTCTATATATAATAGGAAAGTTAATAGTAGTTTTTATAGTTTTTCGTTAACGTAAGTGACGAAGTGGTTCCACCAGACTTTAAGAAAAATGCTTTTTTTTACCTCTTTTTTAGCAAGTGCTGGCACGCTTGGTTTTGAATCGAGATATCCAGTTCCTATGATTTGTTTATCATCATAGACAAAAGATCCAACCTTGTCACCTTTGTTAATAGTAGCTTTGTATCCTTTAGCTTTTGTTGAGAAAGATGCAGTAGCATCAGTTCCAATACGGTGAACGACTTTTAATGCTTGAGAAGCAACGGCAGGTACCGTTTTTTCTTTACCATCAATTACTTTTGCTTTGCTATTTTTAGTTGATTCACCAGCTTCAACAAGAGTAGTCATTTCATAATGTGATTTAACGTAATCAAGAAGATCATTTGTGGCTTTGAAACGAGCAAATTCATCTTCTTGCCAATTATCAGCATTCATAACGACAGAGATAATGCGCATGCCATTTTCGGTTGAGGTTGCAACAAATGACGCACCAGCAAGCTCAGTTGTACCTGTTTTAAGACCATCAACGCCATCACGTTCATAAGGCATTCCTTTAAGCATGTAATTGTAAGTGTTCATTGTTGATCCGTCAAAATCAGCAGTAGTTTGCTCAGTAATTTTAAGGACATCTGGGTATTCAGTGATTAAGTGTTGGGCGATGATTGCCACATCACGAGCGCTTAACATGTTTTCATCAGTTGAGCTGGAACCTGGATAGATATTGTCGCCTAGGTAACTGTTGTTAAGACCAGAAGCGTTATATAACTTAGCGTCATTAATTCCCCATTCTTGGAGTTGAGCTTGCATCATATCAACGAACTTACTTTCGCTTCCACCAATTTGTTCTGCTAAAGCAATAGCAGCGCTATTGGCACTGGCTACCATAGCAGCATTTACGAGTTGTTCGACAGTGTACTCACGTGCTTCCATAGGAACGTTACTAGCATCTGAGTTAGCTGTTAAATCATAAGCGTAATCAGAAATAGGAACTATAGTATCCCAGCTTAGATTTCCTTTGTCGATTTCTTTGTAAGTCAAGTAAACTGTTAATATTTTTGTCATAGAAGCAATACCATCAGGTGTAGTTGCATCTTTTTCATATAAGACTTTACCAGTAGAAGCTTCGACAGCAATAGCATGTTCTGCAGGAACATCAAAGTTATCATCTGCAGCGACACTGCTTCCAACGAAGGCCAATAATACGGCCAAGACAGCAAAAACTTTCTTCATTGTTCCATCCTTTGTTAAAAAAATAGGTAATATGATTATACCATATTAATTGATGACTTTCAGCGTGTCAGAAAATCTGACAAAAAATTCAGAAAAAACTATTCTCTTCAGAAAAAACTATTTTCTTTAAGGAAACTTTATGATATAATTTTATTTGTCAAATAATATAATTTAGAGAGAACAACTAGGAGGGCGTCACATGTCACTAAAAGGTAAAACATGGAAACGCGTCGGTCTTGGGGCTGTAGCCTTAGTCTCAACAGCTGTATTAGCAGCTTGTGGAGGAAAAAGCTCATCAACTTCTTCAAAAACTGATGAGATTAATTGGTACACTCCAACTGAAATTAGCACTTTGGACATTTCGAAAGTTACAGATACTTATTCTTCAATTGCTATCGGTAACTCAGGAAGTAACTTGCTTCGTCGTAACGAAGATGGTGAATTAAAACCTGATTTGGCAGAAAAAGTAGAAGTATCTGAGGATGGTTTAACATACACTGCAACATTGCGTGATGGTCTTAAATGGTCTGATGGTAGTGATTTAACTGCAGATGATTTTGTTTACACTTGGCAACGTATTGTTGATCCTAAAACTGCTTCAGAGTACGCTTATCTTGCGTCAGATGCACATGTTTTAAATGCTGCGGAAGTTATTAATGGTACGAAGAGCGTTGATGAATTGGGAGTTAAAGCAGATGGTAATAAAGTAATCTTTACCTTATCTAGCCCATCTCCACAATTTATGAGCCTTCTTACATTTGCTAACTTTGTCCCACAAAACAAAGCTTTTGTGGAAAAAGCAGGTAGTGACTACGCTACAACTTCTGAAAAAGCACTTTACTCAGGTCCATATACAGTTAAAAATTGGAATGGTTCTAATGGTTCATTCACACTTGTGAAAAATAAATACTATTGGAATGCTAAAAACGTTAAATTGAAAAAAGTTAACGTTCAAGCTGTTAAAAAACCTGATACTGCAGTACAAATGTACAAAGATGGTGAGCTTGATACAGCAAACATCTCAGGTACAGAAGCAATTTATAAAGCAAATAAAAGTAACAAAGATGTTGTGGATGTTCCAGAAGCAACATCAGCATACCTTGTTTACAACGAGACAGGTTCTGTTAAAGCTTTAGCAAATACTAAGATTCGTCAAGCCCTTAACCTTGCTACAAATCGTGAAGGTGTTGTTAAAGCAGCCATCGATACTGGTTCAAAAGCTGCAACAGCTCTTGCTCCAACAGGACTTGAAACTTTAGAAGATGGTACTGATTTATCTAAATACGTATCACAAGATTATACTTATGATGCAAAACAAGCAGCAAAACTCTTCAAAGAAGGTCTTGCTGAAATCGGTGAAAAATCAGTTAAATTGACTATTACAGCTGATTCAGATACACCAGTTGCCAAAGCATCAGTAGACTACATCAAACAAACATGGGAAGATGTTCTTCCAGAACTTAAAGTAGAAGAAAAATTCGTAACATTCAAACAACGTTTGCAAGATTCTAAAACACAAAACTTTGATGTTGTTCTATCACTTTGGGGTGGTGACTATCCAGAAGGATCTACATTCTATGGATTATTTACAACAGATTCAGCATACAACTATGGTAAGTTCAGTGATGCCACATATGATGCGGCATACCAAAAAGCGTTGACTACAGATGCTTTGGATCCTGTAGCTGCTGCAGATGATTATAAAGCTGCTGAAAAAGCACTTTATGATAATGCACACTATAACCCACTTTACTTCCGTAACACAAAAGCACTTCAAAATCCATCAATCAAAGGACTTGTTCGTAATTCAACTGGTTTGCAAGTTGACTTTACATATGCCTATAAAGACAAATAATCTTTAATAAGTATGAATAATGGGCAAGAATTGGTTGCGACCAATTCTTGCTTTTGTTGACAGGTAAAACTTTTCCCCTGCCAACAAAAGCAAATAAGAGAAGGAAATATTATGGTAAAATACATTCTTAAACGTGTTGCTATTCTTCTTGTAACACTCTGGGTAGTTGTTACCCTGTCGTTTTTCCTCATGCAAGTTATGCCTGGGACACCTTATAATAACCCAAAATTAACTGATGAGATGATTGCTTTGATGAACAAACAATATGGTTTGGATAAACCAGTTTGGCAACAATATCTTACTTATCTATGGAACATTCTTCATGGTGATTTTGGTACAAGTTACCAATCAATCAACCAACCAGTAGGACGTTTGATTTCTCAACGTTTGGGCGTTTCAATCCAACTTGGTGTTCAAGCCTTAATTGTTGGTCTTCTTGCCGGTCTAGCAGTTGGTGCTGCGTCAGCACGTAACAAAAACAACTGGATTGATGGAGTCCTTAGTGTTATCTCTACACTAGGTATTTCAGTACCATCATTCATCATCGGTCTTTTCTTATTGGTTACTCTTGGTTTCAAATGGAGCTTGTTCCCACTTGCTGGATGGGGTTCATTTGAACAAACAATTATGCCGTCTATTGCCTTGGCAATTCCAGTGTTTGCTCAAGTAACACGTTTCTTCCGCGGACAAATGATTGAAACATTGAGTTCTGACTACATTCAGTTGGCAACAGCTAAAGGTTTGAATAAACGTCAAGTTACTCGTAAACACGCGTACCGTAACTCAATGATTCCAGTATTGACTTTGGTTGGTCCTATGGCAGCAAACTTGCTAACAGGTTCAGCATTGATTGAACAAATTTTCTCAATTCCAGGAATTGGTCAACAATTTGTAACGTCAATCCCAGCTAAAGATTACCCAGTAATCATGGGAACAACAATCGTTTATGCAATGATGCTAATGGTTGCTATCTTGGTAACAGATATCGCGACAAGTATTGTTGATCCACGTGTACGCTTGCAATAAGGAGACTATTCATGGCAGATAAAACAAGAGAATTTAAACTTGTTGGTGTTGGTTCAGCCAGCTCACAAGAAAAAATCGAAAAGCCAGCTCTTTCTTTTATGCAAGATGCATGGCGCCGTTTGAAGAAAAATAAATTAGCCGTTGTTTCAATGTGGTTCTTGGGAATTTTATTAGTATTCTCAATGATTTCAGTAGTTTTAGTACCACGTGATGACGCTAATGCTTTCAACACAAAAGAAGTTACTACTTACCGTAACCTTCCACCAAAAATCAGTGATAACCTTCCATTCTGGAATGGTAAAATTACGTATTCTGGTAATACAGAAGCTAACGATGCTTATGCAGACCAAGGTGTTCCAGAAGGAACTAAATTCATTCTTGGTACTGATAACCTAGGACGTAGCGTTGCAAAACGTATCATCGTAGGTGTTCGTATCTCACTTCTTATTGCTATTGTTGCAACATTGATTGACCTTTTGATTGGGGTAACTTACGGTTTGATTTCAGGATATGTTGGCGGCCGTGTTGACATGGTTATGCAACGTATCATTGAAGTTATTTCATCAATCCCTAACTTGGTTATCGTAACAATGCTTGGTCTTTTGCTTGGTAATGGTGTTACATCAATTATCATTTCAATTGCCATCGTTGGTTGGACATCAATGGCTCGTCAAGTACGTAACCTAACACTTTCTTACCGTGAACAAGAATTTGTTCTTGCTGCTCGTTCATTGGGTGAAAGTGCTCCTAAAATCGCATTTAAACATATCCTTCCAAATATTTCAGGGATTATTATTGTTCAAATCATGATGACAGTTCCAAGTGCCATCATGTACGAAGCTGTTCTTTCAGCTATTAACCTAGGGGTAAAACCACCAACAGCATCACTTGGTTCATTGATTACTGATGCTCAAGAATACTTGCAATATTACCCTTATCAAGTAACCCTACCAGCCCTTGCTTTGGTATTGATCTCACTTGCTTTCATCTTGTTAGGTGATGGTCTTCGTGATGCATTTGATCCAAAATCTGGTGATCGTTAGGAGGAAAAAATATGAGTGAAGAAACAATTTTACAAGTTAAAAACCTCCATGTAGATTTCCATACCTATGCTGGAGAAATTAAAGCCATTCGCGATGTCAATTTTGACTTGAAGAAAGGTGAAACACTTGCTATCGTAGGTGAATCTGGATCAGGTAAATCTGTAACTACAAAAACTTTAATGGGGCTATCAGCTTCAAATGCAACAATTACAGGTGAAATCGACTTTAAAGGTAAAAAACTTACTGAATTAAAAGAAGACGAATGGATCAAAGTTCGTGGAAATGAAATTGCAATGATTTTCCAAGATCCAATGACAAGTCTTGACCCAACTATGAAAATTGGTCAACAAATTGCTGAACCAATTATGATTCACGAAAAAGTTTCAAAACAAGAAGCTTTGGATCGTGCATTAGATTTGATGAAAAATGTTGGTATTCCAAATGCGGAAGAACACATCAACGATTATCCACACCAATGGTCAGGTGGTATGCGTCAACGTGCCGTAATCGCAATTGCACTTGCAGCCAATCCTGATGTTTTAATTGCTGATGAACCAACAACTGCCTTGGATGTTACTATTCAAGCACAAATCCTTAATTTGATGAAGAAAATCCAAAAAGAACGTGGTTCATCAATTATCTTTATTACCCACGACCTTGGTGTCGTTGCTGGTATGGCTGATCGCGTAGCGGTTATGTACGCTGGTAAAGTTATTGAATACGGATCTGTAGATGAAGTGTTCTACAACCCACAACACCCATACACTTGGGGTTTGCTAAATTCAATGCCAACTACTGATACTGAAGCTGGTAGCTTACAATCAATCCCAGGTACACCACCAGATCTCCTTAATCCGCCAAAAGGTGATGCTTTTGCACCACGTAACGAATTTGCTTTGGACATCGATTACGAAGAAGAACCACCAATGTTTAAAGTTAGTGACACACATTACGCTGCAACATGGTTGTTAGATGAACGTGCACCTAAAGTAACACCACCATTACCAATTCAAAAACGTTGGAAAAAATGGAAAGAACTTGAAGGGAGAAAAGCTTAATGACTGAAAATAGAAAAAAGCTTGTTGAACTTAAAAATGTTTCTTTGACTTTCAATGAAGGTAAGAAGAACGAAGTAAAAGCTATCAACAACGTCAGCTTTGATATCTATGAAGGTGAAGTGTTTGGTCTAGTTGGTGAATCAGGTTCTGGTAAAACAACTGTTGGACGTGCAATCTTAAAACTTTACGATATTAATGGTGGTGAAATCGACTTTGATGGTGAAACTGTTTCTAACCTTAAAGGTAAAGAATTGCATGAATTCCGCAAAAATGTTCAAATGATTTTCCAAGATCCACAAGCTAGTCTTAATGGACGTATGAAAATCCGCGATATCGTTGCTGAAGGACTTGATATCCATAAACTAGTAAATAGTAAAGAAGAACGTGATGAAAAAGTTCAAGAATTACTAGCTTTGGTTGGATTGAATAAAGATCACATGACTCGTTACCCACACGAATTCTCAGGTGGTCAACGTCAACGTATTGGTATTGCACGTGCACTTGCTGTACAACCAAAGTTCATCATTGCTGATGAACCAATTTCAGCGCTCGACGTATCTATTCAGGCTCAAGTTGTTAACTTGATGCAAAAACTTCAACGTGAAAAAGGCTTAACATATCTCTTTATCGCCCATGATTTGTCAATGGTTAAATACATTTCAGATCGTATTGGTGTTATGCACTGGGGTAAAATGCTCGAAATTGGAACATCTGAAGATGTTTATAACAATCCAATTCACCCATACACTAAGAGCTTGTTGTCAGCAATTCCAGAACCAGATCCAGAATCTGAACGTGAACGTGTGCACCAAGTATACGATCCAAGTGCAGAACTTGATGGTCAAGAACGTGAAATGCGTGAAATTACACCTGGTCACTTTGTTCTTTCTACAGAAGCAGAAGCTGAAGAGTATAAAAAAGCATTATCATAATTATAAAGGGGCTTTAAGCCCCTTTTTTGCGCTTAAAACGGCGTATAAGTCGTTTTAGTTGCATTTGATAGATATAAGTATTAAAATAAACCTGTAGCTGATTGTTGCCGCGATAGAGTACATAGTTGATTAAATGGCAATAATTGAAAAAATCAAAAAAATTTTCATAAAAGCGTTGACACGCTATACTAAATTTAGTATACTGATATAGCTGTTGTCCGAGAGGACAGCGGTAACAAGTTTGAAACGAGTTTGAAAATTTCTTGAAAAAAGGTGTTGACAACAAGTTTTAAATTTGATAGAATATAGAAGTTGTCTCTGATGAGACAAAGACCTTTGAAAACTGAACAATACGAACCAAACGTGCGGGTTACGGAAGTAACCTGTCAAAGAAACGATAAATCTGTCAGTGACAGAATGAGAACAAGATTAAATGAGAGTTTGATCCTGGCTCAGGACGAACGCTGGCGGCGTGCCTAATACATGCAAGTAGAACGCTGAAGACTTTAGCTTGCTAAAGTTGGAAGAGTT
>NZ_FNJK01000011.1 GCF_900104225.1 Streptococcus equinus
TTCTGATATAAAATTACTAAATCCTAGTCCAAAGATGAAAAATACTTCACCGTTTTTGAACTTGGTATTGCTTCTGTTCGTCGAATTTTTGAAATTGATAATTCAGATTTTGGTGACTATTTATCCGGGAAGCGAACAGCTGAAGAGATTGATTTTAAAGCGCAAAATGGTTATTGGCCACCAACTGAGGAGGAAAAAATTGCTAGTGAAAAAGAGTTCATACGAAAACATCCTACATCATTGATAGACTTTCCTCAAGATAGAGAACTATTTACTCAGGAAGAACTTGAAGAACTGATTCCGATTGCGGAAAAGCTCTGGATAAAAGGTGAAGGTAAGCTGCCAGATGATTATGTGTCACCGCTAAACTAACACATCTTTTTAATTTCAAAACCATAAAACCAGCTCCAAAATAGGAGCTGGTTTCTTGTTATTAGTCGACTTTCACGCAAAAGGCGTCCCATGGTTGGAGTTTGTGGTTTTCAAAGTCAGTGAGTTCAGTGGTATTACTGATGATTGTTTTTTGATAAGCGAAGTTTGTTTCAAAGGCTTGGGCTTGATCGGATAAGTTTGCGACTACTAGGTAAGCTTCTTCTGCTGTTTTTCTAAGATAAGCAAAAACTTTGTCTGCTGTTTCCAAGAGTTCAAAATCGGCATCAATCAACCAATCATTCTCTTTACGAAGTTTAATGAGTTTTTGATAAGTGTAGAAAATAGAGTCTGGATTGTCTAAAGCAGCTTTGACATTAATGTCCTGATAGTTTGGATTAACCGGCAACCAAGTCCTATCAGCTGTTGAAAATCCAGCATTTTGGCTAGCATCCCACTGCATTGGCGTTCTAGCATTATCACGTCCAATCATACGAATGCTATCCATGATTTCTTCTTGCGTCTTACCGTTCTCAAGAGCTTCTTTAGCAAAATTAAGTGACTCAATATCGTCAATTTCTCCTAAATCTTTGAAAGGATAATTGGTCATTCCAATTTCTTCACCTTGATAGATATAAGGCGTTCCACGCATTAAGTGTAAGGAAATAGCTAGCGCTTTAGCTGATTTTTCACGATAAGTGTCTGTGTTACCCCAGATAGATAAGACACGTGGTAAATCATGATTGTCCCAAAAAAGGGAATTCCAGCCCTGACCAAGCTCAACCTCTGTCTGCCATTTGTTAAAAATCGCTTTGAGAGCAGGGACATTTAGCTCTTCTTCATATTCCCATTTTGAAGCATCTGGCTTATGCTGGAGACCGATATGCTCAAATTGGAAAACCATTGATAACTCTTTTTCGTCTGGTGATGAGTACTGTTTAGCGATTTCTGGTGTTGCTCCCCATGTTTCACCAACAGTAAGCAAATCTTTTCCAGCTAAAGTTTCTTGGTGCATTTCTTTGAGGTAATCGTGTAGCTTTGGACCATTATTTGCGATGAGTTTGTCAGGAATTTTCCCAATCATGTCAATCACATCCATGCGAAAACCAGAAATACCTTTGTCAATCCAACGGTTCATCATGTCGTAAACCGATTTGCGCAATACAGGATTTTCCCAATTCAAATCAGGCTGTTTCTTGCTGAAAAAGTGCAAATAATATTGACCAGACTTATCATCATATTCCCAAGCAGAGCCGCCAAAAATAGAATCAAGCTCATTAGCTTCATCACGCCAAATGTAAAAATCACGATACTGACTATCAGGATTTTCACGCGCTTCGACAAACCATGCGTGTTCATCTGAGGTATGGTTAACCACCAAATCCATGATGATACGAATGCCACGCGCTTTAGCTTCTTCTAGCAATTCTTCCATATCAGTCATATCCCCGAAAATATCAGCAATCGCCTCATAGTCTGAAATATCGTAGCCATTATCATCCATCGGTGACTGATAAACCGGAGACAACCAAATCGCTGTAATCCCAAGCTTTTGCAGGTAATCGAGTTTACTGATAATCCCTTGCAAGTCACCAATTCCATCACCATTTGAATCCATAAATGATTTTGGGTAAATCTGATAAATCGTTGCTTTATGCCACCAATGTTTTTCCATGACGTCCCTCTTTTCTTGCAATTCTTTGTTTCTATTTTATCTTTTTCTTGTATTTTGTGCAAGCGTTTGCGTTATTAAAAATAACAGAAGCTAAGACATCGTCCCGCTTCTATTAAACTATAGAAATGTAATCTCTTGTCCGTTTTCTTTAACTGTATAAGTTAAGTCTTTTAGGTTAATTGTAGCTTCTGCAACGACACTACTATCTTGATTACATCGAGTAATTACAAGAGTATTTTCATCTAATACTTCAACATCTATACTGCCTTTGAGGTCAAAAGCTGCTGATTGATTTCGGAAGGTAAAGAGCTTAAACAAGGCTTGAACTACCGGACGCTTAACCTCTTCAGCAATTTCTTCACTCGTATAATAATGACGATTGATATTGCGTCCTTCTTTTGTTTTTTCTAACAACTCTAGATCATTTTTACCTGCTAAAAATCCGACATAATAGACCTGTGGAATACCTGGTGCGAAAGCCTGAATCAGGCGTGCTAAGAAATATTTCTTGTCATCATCACCAAGTGCAGAATAATAGGTCGAATTGATTTGATAAATATCAAGATTGTTGTACTCTGCTGATGAATATTTACGTTTCACATTAGCACCAACTTTATAGAGCTCATTTGAAGTATAATCAATTTCTCCATCGGTTAGAATATCTTTGACGTCAACAACTCCAATACCATCGTGCGTATCAAGTGTTGTAAATTGTTTCATTGGAGACATTTTCAACCATTTTGCCAAGCGTTCAACTTTTCCGCTGTATAAACTATAAAGCGTCACCATCGGAAGGGCAAAATCATAAACATAGTAATCATGCTCCGCAATCTTAAATTGAATCGAATAATGCTCATGAATTTCTGGAAGCAATTCTGTCCCTGTATCAGCTGCAATGCTACGTACTTTATCTAGCAAACCCCAGATATCCGGTTCTACAAAGAAATCATTAGTATCCAATTTCTTAACCGCATAAGCAAAAGCATCTAAACGAATGAGATCACAACCATTTTCTGCTAAATGTTTGATAGTCTTTCGAATGAAATCCATGGTCACTTCATTTGTCACATCAAGGTCAATTTGTTCCTCACCGAAAGTGTTCCAGAGATGCTCAACTGAACCGTCCGCAAAGTGAATTTCCTGCTTTGGTGCACGGTCTTTACGCTTGTAAATCAAATCGATATCAGCTTGTGTCGGACGATTTTCTGGCCAGAATTTATCCCAGTTAAGGAATAAATCTTTATAAGCACTATCCTCATGCTTTTCTTGATAATCTTTATAATATTTTGATTGACGAGAGATATGATTAATCATGAAATCAAACATGAGGTAGTACTTCTCACCCAATGCCTTCACGTCATCCCAATCACCAAAAGCGGAATCAACCTCGTCATAATCAACAGGTGCAAAACCACGGTCACCTGTTGACGGGAAAAATGGCAAAAGGTGAATACCTCCGACAGCTTCGCCGAAATAGTTATCAAGATTTCGCTTAAGTTCTTTTAGATTTTTACCCAGACTATCCGAGTAAGTGATTAACATTGTTTTATTTTGAATTCCCATAATGATTCCTTTTTACTATGTTGTAAACTAGCTGAACACGACCTGCGAGCAGAGCACAAAAGATAATTTTTCTACGCCCGCTATGCGCCTTATATATTACGACGTGAGAAAACAAAATCGATAATATTTTGTTTTCGAGCTAGTAAGGTGGTTAGCTAAGCCGCAATAGCGGTTAGCGTTAGGTGATGAGTTGCTTTAGCAACCATCAACTCTACCAAGTTAAGTCGAACTCGAGCTACGGGCTTGGTGAAAAAGATGAGCCTCCTTGTGTCTTAATGACACTGCGTCACTTCCCTATTTTCACTGTGCCCGCAATACGCCCTCTGTATCCTTACTTCACTGCGCCATTACTCATTCCTGAAATGATATGTTTTTGGAAAATGAGGTAGACGATGGTAATTGTGATAATCCCAACGACATATGAAGCGAAACTTGGTCCGTAATCGCTGAGGTATTGACCTGTGTAGTTATATTGGAAAAGTGGCAATGACCATGAATCTGATGATTTATTCAACATTAAGAGAGGCAACATAAAGTCATTCCAGAACCAAAGTGCATTGATAATCAATGTTGTAGCATGCATTGGTTTTAGCATTGGAAAGACGACTTTACGGTATGTTGTAAATTTATCAGCTCCGTCAATTTCTGCTGCTTCGTCAAGACTATCAGGAACACTCAATTTGATGTAACCAACGTATAAGAATAGAGTTTGAGGCACAGCATAAGTCAGATACAAGATAATCAAGCCCCAAATATTTGTCAAACCAAGTCGGCTCATCATCACTGTGATTGGAATCATGATAACTTGGAATGGTACAAAAATCCCCAAAATCAGCAAACTATACATAATATTAAACGCACGTTTTTTACTCATGTTACGCGCAATTGAATAAGCTGCTGCTGGGATAAACAAAGTTACCAAAATCACTGAAACCACTGTAATAATGGTTGAATTCCAGAAATAGTGTCCAATTCCGTCAGCTAATAAGCGTGAATAGTTGCTTAGAGTGACAGGTTTTGGAAAAGCAAAGAAATGTTGCATGATATCCTTAGTCGTCTTAAATGAACTAAAGACAGTTGCTAGCAAGGGAATCAAAATCAAAATTGATCCCACAACCAAGAGCACATATTTCCAAAAAGTATTATAACGTTCTTCTTTCTTCATCTCTTACTCCATCTATACTTCAAAACGACTTGATAATTTCAATTGCAGCATTGATACCAAAACAATGATAGCAAAGAGAATCAAGGCAATAGCGTTAGCGTAACCATATTGGTTACTTGAAAAGGCGTAATTGTAAACCAAAAGCCCAATTGAAGTTGTTGAATTACTTGGTCCACCACCAGTCAAGGCAAAGATTTGGTCAAACGCTGTCAGACCAGCTTTAAGCGCCATAATAAAGACCATAGAGATACTTGGCAACAAATAAGGCAATTCAATATTCCAGAAAGTCTGTTTGCTAGTAGCTCCATCAATGGCTGCTGCTTCTGTGATTTCACTTGGAATAGTTTGAAGACCTGAAAGGAAAAGAATAATCGGCATTGCCACACCTTGCCAAAGCATGACAAAGATAGCTGCAAAAACGGCACCACCAGTTGTTCCTAGAAGACTCGTTTTCAAGAATTCAATGTTTAAAGCTTCACCAATAGCAGGCAAACCGTAGTTAAAGACTTGCTTGAAAATCAAAGACACTGTCAACCCTGACAAAACAGCTGGGAAAAAGAACCAAGCTCTAAAGAACGTTTGACCTTTTATTTTAGCATTCAAAGCACGCGCTACAATAATACCAATAACAATTTCTCCTGCAATTAAAGCAATGGTTAACATCAAGGTAAAACCAAGAGCTTTAAAGAATTTGGTATCTGTTAGCAAGATTTTATAATTGTTGACACCAACAAAATCAAAATTGTAAGTTAATCCAGTCCAGTTTGTAAAACTATAAAAAGCACCTTGAATCATTGGGAAATAGAAGAAGATAGCTTGTAAAATCAAGGGAACAATCAAGAACGTCCATCCCCAATACTTATTTAAAAATTTTCGCATCCTACTTTCCTCCTATTTATCTACGTCAGCTTTCATTGGGTTGAAAAAGGCATTCATTTCACTAACGTATTGATTAGCATCTTGATTCAAAAGATAATTTGCTGTCAAGCTAAAGAAATCTTCTTCGCTTGTCCAATTCTCACCAAGCCAAACATAATGCTTATCTGTAAAGGCTAACTGATAGAGCGGAGCTAGAGGAGAATTTGCATCTTCTTTCACACCTTCTACTGAAACTGGTGAACCATCAACATCATAATATTTTTGCATAGCTTTAGCTGAAGCCATATAAGAAATGAACTGTTCACATTCTTTTTTGTGCTTCGTTTTCGATGAGATTGATAAGGCCAAATCTCCTGCACCAACAGTTACCTCTTGACCTGCTTTTTCTCCAGGAAAAGCAAATGTTGAGATTTCAAAATTAGGATCTTGTTGCTTAATGGCTGCCAATACCCATGAACCACCTGGCAACATCAAGGCTTTTTCTGTCGCAAAGGCCACAACAGAGTCATTATAAGAAGCACCTTCCCAGTTAGTTTGTTGATTGCCTTTACCAGCAAGCAAATCCAAACGAGTCAAAACTTCTTTAACTTCTTTATCCTTTGTTGAAATGGAATTGACCGGTGAAAAACGAAGGTAATCATTTGCCTTATCACCACTGCCTGCCACACTAATATAGGCTAGTTGATGATAACCATTTAAGGTCCACCCTTCACTACCAGCAAGAGCAAAAGGTGTTTCACCGTCAGCTTTAATTTGTTTGACCAAAGCTTCAAATTCAGTCCAAGTTTCTGGAACTTTAAGTCCTAGTGCCTCAAATTTTGTTTTGTTAAAATAAATTCCTGAAACATTGGCTGATAGAGGCACGCTATAAATCTTACCTTTGACAGCATAATTATCAGCGTAGTTATTCTTAATATTCTTAAGATATGATTTGCCAGTCATATCTTCAAAATAGCCAGCTTTTGCCCACTCTTTGAAATCAACATTCTGGGGATAAATGTTAATGACATCTGGGGCATCTCCTGCAAGCATACGTGTTTTTAGAACAGTACCAGCACTTGGCACACTGGTCATTTTGACATGAATCTTTGGATTTTCTTTTTCAAAATCCTTAATCATTTCTTTTAAAGTATCAACCATTTCTGTCTTTTGGTTAAAATACTCAATCGTCACTTTGCCACTAGCTGAGGTATTGTCTTGTTTTGAACATGCTGTTAATATCAAGCCAGCAGCTGCAGCCAAAGCTGCCACACTAGCAGTTATCAATCGTTTACGCCATTTCATGGGAAACCTCCTTATTGCTTCACGAAATAGTATTGCTTACTGAGATAATCTTCTTGAGGAAGAACGACTGTCAATCCTGCATACATCAGTTCAGCTCCTGAGAAGACTTGACCTGTTCCTTGCAGACGATAAAATGATTCTTCTTCCAATCCTTTTAATTTCAGAGTTGTTTCAATTATTTCAATCGTTGAGAGGGTACGAACGTAAGTCACAACAACCTTATCTTCATGAACAAATTGAACCGCCGCTTCATTTGAACCTTGTTCTGGATTAATAAGACGATAATGTTTACCAAATTGAATAACTGGACGAATGTCTTTGTAGTGAGCAACCTGAGCAGAAATCACTTCTTTGTCGTTTTCTGGTAGGCTTGTCAAATCAAGTTCATAACCAAGATTTCCCATCATAGCGACATTACCACGTGTTTCAATTGGTGTCGTGCGTCCCATTTGGTGATTTGGACTTGCTGAAACGTGAGAACCCATTGAAATAGTTGGGAAAAGATAGCTTGAACCATATTGAATTGGCAAACGAGAAATGGCATCCGTATTATCACTTGCCCAAACTTGTGGGAAGTAACGCATCATGCCAAGGTCATTTCGACCGCCTCCACCTGAGCAAGATTCAAAGAGAATATCGCTGTGTTTTTCAGTCAAATATGACACCAAATCATACAAACCAAGCATGTAAGCATGTGATTGCATCTTAGTAGCAAGAGCTGAATCACCATTTCCGATATTGGTGATATTGCGATTGAAGTCCCATTTGACATAATCAATAGCATTTTCTGTCAAAATCTTATCAATAGCCGACTTAATATAAGCCACTACATCAGAATTTGCAAGATTAAGTACCAATTGGTTGCGAGAATAAGTATGTCCTCGTCCTTCTGCCTGAATAGCCCAATCTGGATGCGCTCGGAAAAGATCACTATCTACAGAAATCATTTCTGGCTCGAACCATAGACCGAATTTCAAACCTTTGGCGTGAACTTTATCAATCAAATCACTCAACGGACCACCAAGCTTTTCTTCATTGACAACCCAGTCGCCTAGCGCACGATTGTCGTCGAAGCGATTACCAAACCAACCGTCATCTAAGACAAAAAGTTCAATACCAAGTTTACTTGCTTCGTCAGCCAAATCTAGCAATTTTTCTTTCTTGAAGTCGAAATAAGTTGCTTCCCAGTTATTGATAAGAATTGGACGTTCAACATGGGCAAATTGTTTTGGCATGATGTGATTTTGAACGAATAGTTGACTTTCCTGACTCAGATGTGTCAATCCTTTCGCTGAATAAGTCATCAAAGCTACAGGCGTTTCAAAGCTATCACCAGCCTCTAGTTGCCAAGCGAAGTTATCATCATTGATACCAATTCCAAGACGAACTTCATTCAATTGATTTTTTTGAACAAAGGCTTGGAAATTACCACTATAAAGTAGCTGCAAAGCAAGAGCACTACCAGCATCTTCTGTCGCTGTGCTATCACACAAAATCATAGCTGGTGTCTGAGCATGGCCTGATGCTCCGCGATTTGAAGCAACTGTGAAAATACCTTGTTCAACTTTTTGACGACGAACCGTTTTTTCACGCGCATAAGCTCCTTGCAAAGTAACCATATCATAATTGCCAGCTGGTACATCAAGCATGGTTGACAAAGCGCGGTTGATAACAACTGAGTTATCAGATAGATTGCTAATCTTAGCAAATGTTGAAATCGTTGCACGGTCAGCATAAGCTGTGTAATAAAGTGTCAAGCGCAACTTAGCAAGCTCATCTTCCAGGACAAGTACTAAAGTTTCAGCATCTTCTGTAGAATGAGGATTAGGTAATCCTGTTGCTTCAACACTTCCTTGTAAAATGTGACTATCTTTTAACTTAAATTGTGTTAATTCATTATTGTCATGTTGTATTTTAAGCGATGGGACACGAAAATCACCAAATCCATGAACCCCAAAAATTTGACGTTGTGTATCATAACTAAAGGTACGGTTGTCAGGGGTTGGATTTCCTGAGAAAGCATGATCCTTCTCAAAAACAGCATTTGAACCATGGTATTTAGTGATTTTGCCTCCAATGTGACGAAGAAGCAAATCTCCTTCTCGATTCTCGATAATCATTGACATTTCTTTACTATGAATATAGAAAAGATTTCCTTCAATTGTAATTCCCATTACGCTTCCTCCTTAATATTTACTAAAATTTTACCACCTATTTTGTCTTTATTGAATGGTAGGATGTTGGGCAAATATGGTAAAATGTTGCCTGTAGAGGAGATGATAGTTTGAACATTCTAAATACCTATAACGAATTTGATACCAATAATTTCGACCTAAACGTCGATCACTACGGCGCTGAAATCTGCGAAAGTAATTACTCTTTTGGCCCAACTATTCGTGATAATTTTGTGCTGCATTTTATCGTTGATGGTAAAGGAAAATTTACTATCGATGGGAAAACCACTGAACTTGGTGTCGGTGATATGTTTGTCCTACCGAAAGGAAAAGTGACCTTCTATCAAGCTGACTCAGAACATCCTTGGACCTATCTCTGGGTGGGATTTAGCGGGTCAAAAGCAGAAAATATTTTAAGTAAAACTCAGTTACTGGACAACTACTTCTGCCATTCAACGCTGAAATCTAAAGTTCTTGATCAAATTGTCAAACTAACCCAATTTCGCGACCAAAAACTCGATGACGTAACAGAACTTCAACTAATTGCTGAACTTTACAAGCTCTTAGCCTTTCTGATGGAAGAATTGCCAAGCAAGACCATCTCAAAAAGCGACCGTTTGATTCAAGGCTATATCCGAAAAGCCAAACAAATCATCCACTCTCGTTATGGCAGTCATTTAAAAGTGGGTGATATCGCAGATAAACTCAATCTCAACCGCAGCTATCTCTACAAGATTTTCAAAGAAGAAACTGGCTACTCTATCAAAGATTACATCATCCAAATTCGCATGGAAAAAAGTGCTGATTTACTTACCAACACTACTTTTCACATTTCAGAAGTCGCTAATGCCGTAGGCTTCACAGATGCTCTTGCTTTCAGCAAAGCCTTCAAAAAATACTTCAACCAAAGCCCAAGCAATTACCGTAAGACACAACAATAAAACCAAAAAGCGTTAGGCACTTCTTATCCTAACGTTTTTTATGACACAAAAATCCCCCAAGAAGCTGAGCTCTTGGGGGGTAAAATGTTATAATGCTCGGTATTTCTTCAAGAAGAAAGTATTTAAAAAAGTAAAAAGTAAACTAATAACAATCAAAGCTAACCAATCTTGAACAATATTAGTTACAGTAAAACCGTTTACCATAACTTTCTTTAAAGCTTGAGCGCCATAATAGATTGGCATTAAAAATTGTAATTTTTCTATATGAAATGGCAAAGTCCTTATCGCGATAATTCCTGAATATAGAATTTGTGGTACGATTACAATGGGAATAAATTGTACCATTTGAAATTCAGTATTAGCAAAAATAGCAATGAACATCCCAATCGATACAGCAGAAATAGACAATAAAATAATCGTCAATTCCATCAAAACAAAGTTTCCCTCAAAAGGAACATTTAAAACAAATCGAGAAAATAACAACAAAAGTGTGCCTTGAACAATTCCAAAAATACTAAAACCAAGTGTGTAACCTAAAATTAAACGTAATTTTGAGACTGGGCTGATTAAAATTCTCTCAAGTGTGCCTAAAACTTGCTCTCTTACAAAAGCGATTCCTGAAATGAGGAAAATCAAGAAGAAAGCCACAATAGCAATCAAAGCATAGGTTAATTTTTCAAAAGTTGTTTTTAATTGATTTCCATAAAGATAATGAGTCATTACTTTTGATTGTGGTGACAATTTTTCCTGTGTTTTCTTCAAGATATCATGTACTTTATTGACATAAAGCGAATTCTCTTCAAGAAAATAAAGTTCAGTCCCTTGGTCAGTATACTTGATATAAGCATCATACTTACCTGATTTTAAACTATCATCAATATCTTTTGAATCATCAATAACCGTGACGTCTGCATCCTTTTTCAGTAATGTTACAACAGAAGGATTCTGACTATTTGTCGCTAATGACAAATGAACATCACTATCTCCTAACAGAAGAAAAAGAAAGGTAGTGATGACTGCTGGAACCACAAAAATCATACTGATAGACCTTTTATCATGTAAAATCTGTTTAATGACACGTAAGCAAGTTGCAACCATTATTTTGCCACTCCTTCCTCTTCCAAAAACAAATTTTCAACATCTGAACCACTCTTTTCAAGTAGTGTTTCCATGCTATCAGCAGCAATTACTTTCCCATCACGAATGAGGATACCATAATCACAATACTTTACTTCATCCATAACATGAGTTGAAATCAGCAAAGTCTTTCCTTGCTTTTGTAACTGTCGAAATTCTCGCCAAATCTTCTGACGTAAAATAGGGTCAATGCCAACCGTTGGCTCATCCAAAATCAATAATTTGGGGTCGTTAAGTAAAGTAATCGCTAAAGATAAACGTTTCTTCATCCCTCCAGAATAGGTTGATACCATCTGTTTTAAATGATTTTTCAAATCCAGAAGTTCAGCTAAATAATCAATTCTTCCTTTAATTTCTTTTTTAGTCATTCCATACAGTTGTCCAAAGAATATCAGATTATCATAAGCAGACAAGTCTAAATAAATCGCATCCGCCTGTGGCATATAACCGATCTGACCGATATCTTGCTTACTGAGTTGATGACCAAAAAGCATTACTTGACCCTTAGTCGGCTTTTCTGAACCAGTCATTAATTTCATAATCGTTGTCTTTCCAGAACCAGACGGTCCTAGTAGACATGTAATCTGTGACTCTTTTACAGTCAGATTTATACCATCTAAAACGGGAATACTCGAAAATTCCTTAACAACATTTTTTAACTCAACACTGTTCATTTGATTCTCCCATGATTCATAAATCAAAACTTACTGATATATTGATTCTTACAAGAGCATTATACTACTATATTCAAAAACTTCACTTCTTTACTGCAACTTGCACACAAAAATCCCCCAAAAAGCTAAGCTCTTGGGGGTGAAATGAATGTAAGGTATAGCTAATCGACTTTAACGAGTCTGACGTTATCGATGTTAAGTCGTTAATTGTTTGCAGAAACCTAATAAACAAACATTTGTCAACATATTTGTTTAATATTATTTAAAAGTGTTTGTTGTTTTGTGTTTGCTTTATTTTAAGAAACTTTCGAGAAAAGCTTTAAATTCGGTACTTTTCATGATTGTTACAAAACTGTTTCAAAATGTTTCTTTTTTTTCTTATTTGTTGAGTTAGCTCTTTGTTTGTGATATGATAGTGACAAGGAAAAAAGGAAAGAAAGGAGATTGACATGCTGAAAAAAGAACGCCTCCAGTGGATTCTCGAAAAAATCAACGTCAAAGGTGTTATTACAGTTAACGACATCATCAAAGAACTTGGTGTTTCTGATATGACTGTTCGTCGTGACCTTGACGAGTTAGACAAAGAAGGATTGTTGATTCGTATCCATGGTGGCGCACAAAGTATTGATACACCAAAAGTAAAACCAAAATACGAAAAATCAAACACAGAGAAACAAGAATTACAAATCGAAGAAAAACGTGCCATTGCTAAATTTGCAAGCACTTTAATCCAAGAAGGCGAGACTATCTTTATTGGTCCTGGAACAACATTAGAACATTTTGCTCACGAACTTGTTGCCAAAAACATCCGTGTCGTGACAAATAGTTTGCCAGTATTCACCATTTTAAATCAAAATAAAAGCACCGATTTAATCTTAACCGGTGGCGAATATCGCGATATTACAGGCGCATTTGTTGGATCACTGACTGCTAATTATTTGCAAAAACTAAAATTCTCAAAAGCCTTTGTCAGTGCTAACGGTGTCTTTGGTGATTCTGTCGCTACTTACAGCGAAAGCGAAGGCGAAATTCAACGCATTGCGCTTGATAATGCCTTTGAAAAATTCTTACTCGTTGACCATGAAAAATTCGATAAATATGATTTTTATGATTTCTACAATGTTAGCAAAATCGATCATCTGGTCACTGATTCAGGTATTTCTGAAGATGCCAAAGAAAAATTTGGTCAATTAACTGATATCATGGTCGCTGACGAATAAGTTTAGACAATAAAAAGTTACTTATCATTTGGTAAGTAACTTTATTTTATGATGAAAACCCAAAAAAGCCCTACGTCGTTAGACGTAAGGCTTTTTGGGTTGTATTCTAGAAGAGTTCTGTTTTGGATAGCGTTAAATTAGCGAATAGCTGCCTCCGTTTCTGGGTCAAAGAAATGACCTTTGGCAACATTCAATGTCAATTCCACTTTTGAACCTGGTTGGTAAACATCACGCGCATCCGCACGAGCAACAAGTTCAGTGTTACCTACTTTAACGTAAAGCATTGTTTCAGCACCGAGCAATTCAGAAACAGTAACTTCAGCTTCAAGAGTTGCTCCTGGGTATGTTTCACGAGCAAGTGGGTTGTTTGAGATATCTTCTGGACGGATACCGAAGATGACTTTTTTACCATTGTAACCCTTAGTTTCAAGTAATTTCTTTTGACCTTCTGGCAAAGTAATTGTGAAACCTGAGTCGCTAACCAAGGTATTATCTTTGACTGTTCCTTCAAAGAAGTTCATGGCTGGACTTCCGATGAAACCAGCAACGAATTTGTTAGCTGGACGGTTGTAAAGTTCTTGTGGTGTACCAATTTGTTCAACACGACCAATTGTTCCTGAACCGTCAGGGTTTTTAGTAGAACTCATGATAACGATACGGTCAGCAAGTGTCATGGCTTCTGTTTGGTCGTGAGTTACGTAAATTGTAGTTGAACCGATACGACGGTGAATTTTTGCAATTTCTGCACGCATTGATACACGCAATTTAGCATCCAAGTTTGACAAAGGTTCGTCCATCAAGAATACTTTAGCATCACGGACAATGGCACGTCCCATGGCAACACGTTGACGTTGACCACCTGAAAGGTCAGCAGGTTTGCGTTCAAGGAATTCTGTCAAACCAAGAATTTGTGCGGCTTCACGAACACGTTTATCGATTTCATCTTTTTTGTATTTTCTAAGTTTTAGACCAAATGCCATGTTATCATAAACAGTCATGTGTGGATAAAGGGCATAGTTTTGGAAAACCATGGCGATGTCACGGTCTTTTGGTGCTTTGTCATTAACAACTTCACCATCAATTTTAAGTTCACCTTCTGTGATATCTTCAAGACCAGCTACCATACGAAGAGTTGTTGATTTACCACAACCTGAAGGTCCAACGAAAACGATGAACTCTTTATCTTTGATGTCAAGATCGAAATCTTCAACAGCATAATGACTTGCGTTTGGATATTTTTTGTAAATGTGATTAAGATTAAGTTCTACCATTTTTTAACTCCTTTGATCTATGTGACTTCATTATAGCAAAGATAACGCTTACAAACCATAGTCAGGAGTTACAAGATTTTTTGTGCAATGTGCCCAAAATCTAATTTTCCATAATTAACAAATAAGAAAAAGCCAAATCATTAAGATTCTTTAAATTTAGCCCAGATAATAGGCGAAACTTTTCAAGTTTATAGTGGAGGGAATTACGATGAATATAAAGACTTTGCGCCGTTTTAGCAAGATTTCCTTGTTCTTGCCACATGGTCATAATAATCATTCTGATATCTTTACTGTCATCAATCGCTTGTAGGATTTTATGCTTAATAGCTGGCAAATCAAGCTGATGTGCATAGGCCAAAAGCAACATTTGTGAAAAACTGACTGTTCGTTCATTACCACGATAATGTCTCATGCTAGCAAATAAACGGCTTTCTTCCCTGTAAAAGGCTGGTAAATCATCTGCTTGAAATTTACACCACACATTACCAAAGAAAATCGTCAACTTAATTCCAAAGTCACTTTCCAAAGTTGGTAGCACATCATTTATTAATTCTTCTGCTTCAACTAATTCTTCTTGATTCAGAACAAGCAAGGTTCGAGTTTTTGAAATCACTACAGGCGCAAGCAAATTTGGCAGTAGTGTTGTAAAAAAATCAAATAACTCTTCTGGCAATGCTTCCTTGTGATCGATATAAATGATTTGAAGGGATTTGTAATCTTGTGCCAGGCTTAAATCATCTTGGACTAAGTAACGATACCAAGGATTTTCAGTCACCTTATCATCTAAGATGCCATCATTTTTCAAAGCCAAAAGAGCTTTTTCTCGCTCACTAAGATTTGCTAAAGGAAGGTAATAGGTTTGACCATTTTCTTCAACAGCTACCCATTCTTCTGAATGTTCAACTTTTCCAGCTTCAACAGCTTCTGGAAATAATCTCTCTAGTGACATACTCCACCTCCGTTCTTCTCCAATCTAGACTTACCGCGATTGTGTATCCAAGATAATGGTAACAGGTCCATCATTAACAAGGCTAACTTGCATATCCGCACCAAAAACACCAGTTTCAACGGGAACAAATTGGGCTAAAGCTTCATTGAAAGTATCGTACATTGCTGATGCTTTATCAGGCTTAGCAGCTCCTGTAAATGCAGGACGGTTTCCTTTTTTAGTATCAGCAAACAAAGTAAATTGAGATACTGACAAGATACTTCCCTTAATATCTTGAACTGACAAATTCATCTTGCCCATATCATCTGAAAAAATACGCATATTAGTGATTTTACGCACCGCATAATCAAGATCTTCTTGGGTATCATCTGGTCCTACTCCAACTAGCAATAATAAGCCTTGACTGATATCTCCAACAAGCTCATCCTCAATCACAACTTGCGCTTCTTTTACACGCTGAATGACTACTTTCATATCTATTCCTTTCTGAAAATAAATTCGCTTTCATTACTGTCATTTTACCATTTTCAGAAAAATAAAAAAAGGAAATCCAGAACTTTTACCCTAGATTTCCTTTTATGATTTCCTACCCATTTGTACGTTTGACAGAATAAACGTCTGGGAACTTTATCTACAAGGGATCCCTTTCTTTTAAGAGCTTATTAACATTTTCCTATTTTTTATAACGTTTTCCCTTTCCGGCCAATCCGATAGCTACCAAAATGGATAATAAACCTGTAATAACAGTATTATGCGAAGCACTGCTAGTTTTTGGAAGTTTTTCATCGTTATATCCAGGAATAACAACCTTCATACCATCTTTCACTATTGTGGCAGGCTTATGATCACTGGTATCATATGGTTCTCCTAGATTGCCTTGCGAAACATCTACAACATCTGCTGATATGCT
>NZ_FNJK01000009.1 GCF_900104225.1 Streptococcus equinus
AAGCACAAGCACAAGCAGAAGCACAAGCGCAAGCTGAATCTGTAGCACAAGCACAAGCTGCTGTTCAAAATGGTACAGCAACAACTGATACTACTACAGATACTTCTGCTCAAGATTCATCAGCTGATTCTTCTGCGCAAGCACCTGCACAACAAGCTCCAGCGCAACAAGCATCAACTCCAGCACAAAGTGCACCTGCACAACAAGCATCAGCTCCAGCACAAAGTGCACCTGCACAACAAGCATCAGCTCCAGCACAAAGTGCACCTGCACAACAAGCATCAGCTCCAGCACAAGCTGCTAAACCAGCAACTACAAATAATTCATCTTCAAGTGCTGCTAAACCATCAACTGTAACACCTACTCAAAACACAGCAGGTAACACTTACCCAGTAGGTCAATGTACTTGGGGTGTTAAATCACTTGCTTCATGGGTTGGTAACTATTGGGGTAATGCAAACCAATGGATTGCTAGCGCACAAGCTGCTGGTCACTCTGTAGGTACTACACCACAAGCTGGTGCAGTTGCTGTATGGCCATATGATGGTGGTGGTTATGGACACGTTGCATACGTAACAGCTGTTCAAAGCTCTACAAACATTCAAGTTATGGAAGCTAACTACGCTGGTAACTCATCAATCGGTAACTATCGTGGATGGTTCAATCCAACTTCATCAACTTGGGGTGGCGGAACTGTCTACTACATCTACCAATAATAAATCTGTGAGAAGGATTATGTCCTTCTCTTTTTTTATCTTTCTATTTTCCCTGTATTTAGCGGATTTAACGCATTTGTCATTGAAAAAATGCTAAAAAAACGTTAAAATGGTAAAGGATAAAAACTTTGGAGGAAATCATGTCTTATTCTGATTTAAAATTGTTTGCCTTATCGTCAAACAAAGAATTAGCAGAAAAAGTAGCTTCGGCTATGGGAATTCAACTCGGAAAATCAACTGTTCGTCAATTTTCTGATGGTGAAATCCAAGTCAACATTGAAGAATCAATTCGTGGCGACCATGTCTTTATTTTGCAGTCAACTAGCTCACCAGTTAACGATAACTTGATGGAAATCTTGATTATGGTTGATGCTCTTAAACGCGCTAGTGCTGAAAAAATTAGTGTGGTTATTCCTTATTACGGTTATGCTCGTCAAGACCGTAAAGCTCGTTCTCGCGAACCGATTACTTCTAAATTAGTAGCAAATATGCTTGAAGTAGCAGGAGTTGATCGTCTTTTGACAGTTGACTTGCACGCTGCACAAATTCAAGGCTTCTTTGATATTCCAGTTGATCACTTGATGGGTGCACCATTGATCGCTGATTACTTCGACCGTCACGGATTGGTTGGAGACGATGTTGTTGTCGTTAGTCCTGACCATGGTGGTGTGACTCGTGCACGTAAATTGGCACAATTCCTCCAAACACCGATTGCTATCATTGATAAACGTCGTAGTGTTACAAAAATGAATACCAGTGAAGTTATGAATATCATTGGTAATGTTAAAGGTAAAAAATGTATCTTGATTGATGATATGATTGATACAGCAGGTACTATTTGTCACGCAGCAGATGCTCTTGCAGAAGCTGGTGCAACAGCAGTTTATGCTTCATGTACTCACCCAGTTCTTTCTGGACCTGCTCTTGAAAATATTGAAAAATCAGCAATCGAAAAATTGGTTGTTTTGGATACTATCTATCTTCCAGAAGAACGTTTAATTGATAAAATTGAACAAATTTCAATTGCTGAGTTGATTGCAGAAGCTATTACTCGTATTCATGAAAAACGTCCTTTGTCACCATTGTTTGAAATGGGAACAGCTAATAAATAAGGATGACTTAAAGGTCAGAAAAAATCGTTGGTGTAAAATTCCAGCGGTTTTTTATTTTTAACTATTAACATGTGGATAACTTTGCAACTTGACTTTTTAGCAGTCGCTGTGGATAACTTGAAAAAGGGTGTATAATTATCAAATTTCATGTATAATAGATATAATTAAATTTTTGAGGTGAGACTATGAGTTTAACAGATCGTTTTAATAAAAATCTAAATAAAATTGAAGTATCGTTGATTCGTCAATTTGATCAGTCTATTTCTGACGTGCCAGGCATTATGAAATTGACTCTTGGAGAGCCTGATTTTACAACACCTGATCATGTTAAAGAAGCAGCCAAAGCAGCCATTGATGCCAATCAATCTCATTATACTGGTATGGCTGGTCTTCCTGCTCTTCGTCAAGCTGCTGCAGATTTTTTGAAAACAAAATACAATTTATCATATAATCCTGATAATGAAATTTTAGTGACAATCGGAGCAACTGAAGCCTTGTCTGCAACTTTGACAGCTATTTTGGAACCTGGTGATACTGTGCTTCTACCAGCACCAGCTTATCCTGGTTATGAACCAATTGTTAATCTTGTAGGGGCTGAAATTGTTGAAATTGATACAACGGCTAATGATTTTGTTTTAACCCCAGAGATGCTTGAAAAAGCTATCTTAGAACAAGGTGATAAATTAAAAGCTGTTTTGCTTAATTATCCAACTAATCCTACTGGTGTTACTTATTCACGTGAACAAATTAAAGCTTTGGCAGACGTGCTTAAGAAATATGATGTTTTTGTAGTTTCAGATGAAGTTTATTCTGAGTTAACTTATAGTGATGAACCTCATGTCTCAATTGCTGAATATCTTCCAGAACAAACGATTTTAATTAATGGGCTTTCTAAGTCTCATGCTATGACTGGATGGCGTATTGGGATGATTTTTGCGCCAGCTAATTTTACAGCGCAATTAATTAAGAGTCATCAATACTTAGTTACAGCTGCTGCGACAATGGCGCAATTTGCTGCAATTGAAGCTCTTTCTGCTGGTAAGGATGACGCTCTTCCAATGAAGGCTGAATACTTGAAACGTCGTGATTATATTATTGATAAAATGTCAGCGCTTGGCTTTAAGATTATCAAACCAGATGGAGCATTTTATATCTTTGCAAAAATTCCTGCTGATCACGAACAAGATTCATTTAAATTCTGTCAGGACTTTGCGCGTGAAAAAGCAGTTGCATTCATTCCAGGTGTTGCTTTTGGTAAATATGGTGAAGGTTATCTTCGTTTGTCATATGCAGCTAGCATGGAAACAATCACAACAGCTATGGATCGTTTGAAAGAATTTATGGAAGAACATGCAAAATAAGGAAACTTATGGTCTCGTCCTTTATAATCGTAATTATCGTGAGGATGATAAGTTGGTTAAGATTTTCACCGAGACGAATGGAAAGCATATGTTTTTTGTGAAACATGCTAGTAAATCTCGTTTTAATTCGGTCATTCAGCCATTGACGATAGCTAAATTCATTTTAAAAATCAATGAGGCTGGCTTATCATTCATTGAGGATTATAAGGAAGTTGCTTCATTTAAGGCAATTAATGCTGATTTATTTAAGTTATCTTATGCTTCTTATGTAACAGCATTAGCTGATGCGGCTGTGCCAGATGGTGTGGCAGATCCGCAGCTATTTGCCTTTTTAAATAAGACGCTTTCTTTGATGGAAGATGGGCTTGATTATGAGATTTTGACTAATATTTTTGAGATTCAGATTTTGGAACGATTTGGTGTTAGTCTAAATTTTCATGACTGTGCTTTTTGTCATCGTGTAGGTCTTCCTTTTGATTTTTCACATAAATATTCTGGGCTGCTTTGTCCAGAACATTATGCTAAGGATGATCATCGTAGTCATTTAGATCCTAATGTCCTTTATTTGGTAGATCGTTTTCAAGCGATTCAATTTGACGAGTTAAAGACGATTTCAGTTAAACCTGAGATGAAACGAAAATTGCGTTTATTTATTGATGATATTTATGATAATTATGTTGGATTACGTTTAAAGAGTAAAAAATTCATCGATGATTTGGGCACTTGGGGAAATATTATGAAATAAGCTCACTTGATAAGCGCAGAATTTCTGTGTTTATCTGGTGGCTTTTTTTTCTGAAAGCAGCTCTAAAATTTTCAAAAAATGAAAAAAATCGCGAATCATGCTATAATAAGGCGATAATGTTTTGTGAGGAAATTCATATGAAAAAAATTGCTATTGATGCTATGGGCGGCGATAATGCACCTAAGGCTATTGTCGAAGGTGTTAATCGTGCCCTAGCAGAATTCTCAGATATTGAGATTCAACTTTATGGAGACGAAGCAAAGATTAAAGAGTATTTGACAGCGACAGAGCGTGTGTCAATTATTCATACAGATGAAAAAATTAATTCCGATGATGAGCCAGCTAAGGCAATTCGTCGTAAAAAGAAAGCAAGTATGGTACTTGGCGCACAAGCTGTTAAGGAAGGTACAGCAGACGCTGTGATTTCTGCAGGTAATACAGGAGCTCTTCTTGCAGCAGGTCTTTTTGTTGTGGGACGTATTAAAGGAATTGATCGTCCAGGGCTTATGTCTACTCTACCAACTTTAGATGGTAAAGGTTATGATATGTTGGACCTTGGTGCTAATGCGGAAAATACACCTAAACACTTGCACCAATATGCTATCTTAGGATCATTTTATGCTAAAAATGTTCGTGGCATTGATAAACCTCGAGTTGGTCTGCTAAATAACGGAACAGAGGCTACTAAAGGTGACCCGCTTCATAAGGAAGCTTATGCTCTTTTGGCAGAAGATACTAGTTTGAATTTTGTTGGAAATGTTGAAGCGCGTGATTTGATGAATGGCGTTGCTGATGTTGTGGTATCAGATGGATTTACTGGAAATGCTGTTCTTAAAACAATGGAAGGAACTGCCCTTAACATTATGGGAAGTTTGAAATCTTCTATTAAGTCTGGTGGCTTTAAGGCAAAATTGGGAGCACTTCTATTAAAAGATAGTTTGTACAGTCTAAAAGATTCTATGGACTATTCAAGTGCAGGTGGGGCTGTTCTTTTTGGTCTTAAAGCACCTGTTGTGAAATGCCACGGTTCAAGTGATGCACAAGCTGTTTATTATACTATTAGACAAGCTCGTAAGATGTTAGATACAAATGTCGTTGGTCAGTTGGTAGAAGCATTTACACCCAAAGACTAACGAAAAGGGAGGACGAGATGACAAAAGAGACTATTTTTGAAAGGATTAGTTTCATTATTAAAGAGCAAATGAATAAACCTGATTTGGAGATTACGCAAACAACTAGTCTTCATGATGATTTGGGAGTTGATTCAATTGCTTTGATGGAATTTATCATTAATTTAGAAGATGAGTTTCATTTGGAGATTCCTGACGAAGATGTTGAAGACATGAAATGTATGGGAGAAATGATGGAATATCTCTATAATAGAGTAAATTAAGCAAAAACGTTCGCTAAAAGCGGACGTTTTTATTTTTATTTTATTAAAAAGTCTGTTAAATATTGAAATTGGTTAGAGCATGTGTTAAAATTTAGTAGAATAAAAGCGAAAGGCGAACAAAAACATGTCACGACAACTAATTTATACGGGAAAAGCTAAAGATATTTACACAACTTCAGAAGATGAGAACTTGATTATTTCAGTCTACAAAGACCAAGCAACAATGCTTAATGGTGCTCGTAAAGAGACTATTAAAGGTAAAGGCGTTCTTAATAATCAAATCTCATCTTTAATTTTTACTAAATTGAATGAGGCAGGTGTGGCAACTCACTTTGTTAAGCAATTGTCAGAAACCGAACAATTGAACAAAAAAGTTGATATTGTTCCACTTGAAGTTGTTTTGCGTAATGTTACTGCAGGTTCATTCTCAAAACGTTTTGGTGTTGAAGAAGGTATCAAATTAGACACACCGATTGTTGAATTTTACTATAAAAATGATGAATTAGATGATCCATTTATCAATGATGAACACGTGAAATTTCTTGGTATTGCAAGTGATGAAGATATTGCATATATCAAAGCAGAAACACGCCGTATCAACGAACTATTGAAAGATTGGTTCAAACAAATTGGTCTTACTTTGATCGACTTTAAATTGGAATTTGGTAAAGACAAAGATGGCAAAATTATTCTTGCTGATGAATTTTCACCAGATAACTGCCGTCTTTGGGATGCTGAAGGTCACCACATGGACAAAGATGTCTTCCGTCGTGATCTAGGTAGCTTGACAGATGTATACGAAGTTGTTCTTGAAAAATTAAAAGGACTTGACTAAGCCACTACACTTGCTAAGTAGTTGACAGAGAAATTCTAAAAAGGGTAAAAAATGGATAAACGAATTTTCGTTGAGAAAAAATCAAATTTTAATATTAAAGCTCAAGCACTTGTCAAAGAGCTTAAACATAATCTTCAATTAACAAGCTTGACTGATTTACGTATTATTCAAGTTTATGATGTTTTTGGTTTGGCAGATTCGCTTTTCGAACGTGCTGAAAAACATATTTTTTCTGAACAAGTAACAGATAATATTTTGGCTGAAAGTGATGTGGTTGCTGAACTTGCTAACTATGCTTTCTTTGCTATTGAATCACTTCCTGGTCAATTTGACCAACGTGCGGCATCTTCACAAGAAGCTTTGCTTTTACTTGGTAGCAATAACGATGTAACTGTTAATACTGCACAACTTTATCTTGTTAATAAAGACATTGATGTATCTGAACTTGATGCTGTTAAGAACTATCTTCTTAACCCAGTTGATTCTCGTTTTAAAGATATTACAACTGGTATCGCACCACAAGCATTTTCAGAATCTGACAAAACAATTCCAAATCTTGATTTCTTCAAAACTTATACAGCAGCTGAATTTGCTGAATACAAAGCAGAACAAGGTTTGGCAATGGAAGTTGATGACCTTATTTTCATCCAAGATTACTTCAAATCAATTGGTCGTGTACCAACTGAAACAGAATTGAAAGTTTTGGATACTTACTGGTCAGACCACTGTCGTCATACAACATTTGAAACTGAGCTTAAACATATTGATTTCTCAGCGTCTAAATTCCAAAAACAATTGCAAGCAACTTATGATAAATACATTGCTATGCGTGACGAACTAGGGCGTTCTGAAAAACCACAAACATTGATGGATATGGCGACTATTTTTGGTCGTTACGAACGTGCGAATGGTCGTTTGGATGATATGGAAGTGTCAGATGAAATTAACGCATGTTCTGTTGAAATTGAAGTTGATGTGAATGGTGTTAAAGAACCTTGGCTTCTTATGTTCAAGAATGAAACACATAATCACCCAACAGAAATTGAACCATTTGGTGGTGCGGCAACATGTATTGGTGGTGCTATTCGCGACCCATTGTCTGGACGTTCTTATGTTTACCAAGCAATGCGTATTTCAGGAGCTGGCGATATCACAACACCAATTTCAGAAACTCGTCTTGGTAAATTGCCACAACAAGTGATTTCTAAAACAGCAGCTCACGGTTATTCTTCATATGGTAACCAAATTGGTCTTGCAACAACTTACGTTAAAGAATATTTCCACCCAGGATTTGTTGCTAAACGTATGGAACTTGGTGCAGTAGTCGGTGCAGCACCAAAAGGTAACGTTGTTCGTGAAAAACCAGAAGCTGGCGATGTGGTTATCCTTCTTGGTGGTAAAACAGGTCGTGATGGTGTCGGTGGTGCGACTGGTTCATCTAAAGTTCAAACAGTTGAATCTGTTGAAACAGCTGGTGCAGAAGTTCAAAAAGGTAATGCCATTGAAGAACGTAAAATTCAACGTCTTTTCCGTAATGGTAATGTGACTCGCCTTATTAAAAAATCAAATGACTTTGGTGCTGGTGGTGTCTGCGTTGCTATCGGTGAATTAGCTGATGGTCTTGAAATTGACCTTAATAAAGTGCCACTTAAATATCAAGGACTTAACGGAACTGAAATTGCTATTTCTGAATCACAAGAACGTATGGCTGTTGTGGTTCGTCCAAAAGACGTTGATGCTTTCGTAGTAGAATGTCATAAAGAAAATATCGATGCAGTAGTAGTTGCTACTGTTACTGAAAAACCAAATCTTGTCATGACTTGGAATGGTCAAACAATCGTTGATATTGAACGCCGTTTCCTTGATACAAATGGTGTGCGCGTGGTTGTTGATGCTGATGTCGTTGATAGTCAAGTTGAAATGCCAGAACAACGTACAACATCAGCTGCAACACTTGAAACAGATGCTGCAAATGTGCTTTCTGACCTTAACCACGCTAGTCAAAAAGGGTTGCAAACTATCTTTGATAGCTCTGTTGGTCGTTCAACAGTTAACCATCCAATTGGTGGTCGTTACCAAATCACACCAACAGAAAGTTCTGTTCAAAAACTTCCTGTTCAAAACGGTGTAACAACAACAGCTTCTGTTATGGCTCAAGGGTTCAACCCATATATCGCAGAATGGTCACCATATCACGGTGCAGCTTATGCTGTGATTGAAGCGACAGCACGTTTGGTTGCAACAGGTGCTAACTGGTCTAAAGCGCGCTTCTCTTATCAAGAATACTTCCAACGTATGGATAAAAAAGCTGAACGCTTTGGTCAACCAGTTTCAGCGCTTCTTGGTTCAATTGAAGCACAAATCCAACTTGGTTTGCCATCAATTGGTGGTAAAGACTCAATGTCTGGTACATTTGAAGAATTGACAGTACCACCAACATTGGTTGCTTTTGGTGTGACAACAGCAGATAGCCGTAAAGTTCTTTCACCAGAATTTAAAGCTGCTGGTGAGCATGTTTACTACATTCCAGGTCAAGCTATTTCACAGGAAATTGACTTTGACCTTATCAAAGCTAATTTCGCCAAATTTGAAGCAATTCAAAAAGAACACCACATCACATCAGCTTCAGCTATTAAATATGGTGGTGTGATTGAAAGCTTAGCACTTGCTAGCTTTGGTAACCATATCGGTGCTAAAGTTGAGTTGGCAGAACTTTCAACTAGTTTGACAGCACAACTTGGTGGTTTTATCTTTACATCTGCAGAAGAAATTGCAGGAGTTAACAAAATTGGTGAAACTACTGAAGACTTTACACTTACTGTCAATGGTGTCAACCTTGCTTGTGACAAACTTCTTTCAGCTTTTGAAGGTAAACTTGAAGATGTTTATCCAACTGAATTTGAACAAAGTACTGAACTTGAAGATGTTCCAGCTGTAGCTTCAAATGCAGTGATTAAAGCTAGTGAAAAAGTTGCTGAACCATTGGTTTACATTCCAGTATTCCCTGGTACAAACTCAGAGTATGATTCAGCTAAAGCCTTTGAACAAGCTGGAGCAAAAGTTAACTTGGTACCATTTGTAACACTGAACGAAGCAGCTATTGAAGCATCAGTTGACACAATGGTTGACAATATCAGCAAAGCAAATATTATCTTCTTTGCTGGTGGATTCTCAGCAGCTGATGAACCAGATGGTTCTGCTAAATTTATCGTTAACATCTTGTTGAACCAAAAAGTTCGTGCGGCTATTGATAGCTTTATTGAAAAAGGTGGTTTGATTATTGGTATCTGTAATGGATTCCAAGCACTTGTGAAATCAGGTCTTCTTCCATATGGTAACTTTGAAGATGCTACTGAAACAAGCCCAACGCTCTTCTACAATGATGCTAACCAACACGTTGCGAAAATGGTTGAAACACGTATTGCTAATACGAACTCACCATGGCTTGCAGGTGTAGAAGTCGGTGATGTTTATGCTATTCCGGTTTCGCATGGTGAAGGTAAATTTGTTGTCACAGCTGAAGAGTTTGCAGAACTCCGTGACAATGGACAAATCTTTAGCCAATACGTTGACTTTGATGGTAAACCAAGTATGGATTCTAAATACAATCCAAATGGTTCTGTTAATGCTATCGAAGGTATCACAAGTAAGAATGGTCAAATCATTGGTAAAATGGGACATTCAGAACGTTATGAAGATGGTCTTTTCCAAAACATTCCAGGAAATAAAGATCAACATCTGTTCCGTAGCGCTGTTGAATATTTCACTAAAGGCTAAAACGCACGTTAAATATATTTTATAGATGACATTGACAAGGTACGTTAGTACCTTTTGTCAACTTATTAAAGGGAATAGGTCTTAACTAATTAATCTAGGTAATAAAAAATAATGACATACGAAGTTAAATCTCTTAATGAAGAATGTGGTGTATTTGGGATTTGGGGACACCCTCAAGCAGCTCATGTCACTTATTTTGGACTCCACAGTCTTCAACACCGCGGTCAAGAAGGTGCTGGTATCGTTTCTAACGATAACGGTAAACTTCTTCAACACCGTAATACTGGTCTTCTTTCAGAAGTATTTAAAAATCCTGCTGATTTGGAAAAATTGACAGGTTCTGCAGCTATTGGTCACGTTCGCTACGCGACTGCTGGTTCTGCATCTATTAATAACATTCAACCATTTCTTTATAACTTCACTGATGAACAATTTGGTCTTTGTCACAATGGTAATTTGACAAATGCGGTTTCTTTGAAGAAGGAATTGGAAGATGAAGGGGCGATTTTTAATGCATCATCTGATACTGAAATTTTAATGCATTTGATTCGTCGTAGCCACAATCCAGAATTTCTTGGAAAAGTGAAAGAAGCACTTAATACTGTTAAAGGTGGCTTTGCTTATCTTTTATTAACAGAAGATAAGTTGATTGCAGCACTTGATCCAAATGGTTTCCGTCCATTGTCAATTGGGCAAATGGAAAATGGCGCTTGGGTAGTTTCAAGTGAAACATGTGCCTTTGAAGTGGTTGGTGCTAAATGGGTTCGCGATGTTAAACCAGGTGAAATGGTGATTATCGACGATAGTGGTATTCGCTATGATTCTTATACAAATGACACACAACTTGCTATTTGTTCAATGGAATACATCTACTTTGCCCGCCCTGATAGTGACATTTACGGTGTAAATGTTCATACTGCTCGTAAAAATATGGGTAAACGTTTAGCACAAGAATTTCATCACGAAGCTGATATCGTTGTAGGGGTGCCAAACTCATCACTTTCAGCAGCGATGGGATTTGCTGAAGAATCAGGTCTTCCAAATGAAATGGGCTTGGTGAAAAATCAGTATACACAACGTACTTTCATTCAACCAACACAAGAATTGCGTGAGCAAGGTGTTCGTATGAAACTTTCAGCGGTATCTGGCGTTGTTAAAGGTAAACGTGTTGTCATGGTTGATGATTCTATCGTACGCGGAACAACTTCACGTCGTATTGTTCGCCTTCTTCGTGAAGCTGGTGCGACAGAAGTTCACGTGGCAATCGGTAGTCCAGAATTGAAATATCCATGTTTCTACGGTATCGATATTCAAAATCGTCGTGAATTGATTTCAGCTAATCATACTAAAGATGAAGTTTGTGAGATTATTGGTGCTGATAGCTTAACTTATCTATCAATTGATGGTTTGATTGAGTCAATCGGTCTTGATACAGATGCCCCTAATGGTGGCTTGTGTGTTGCTTACTTTGACGGTAAGTACCCAACACCACTTTACGACTACGAAGAAGCTTACCTTAAGAGCTTGGAAGAAAAAACAAGTTTCTATATTCACGAAGTTAACGAAAACAAATAGGTTGTTATAGCTCTGCTATTTCCCAAAAGGAGAAAATTATTATGACAAAAAATGCTTACGCTCAATCTGGTGTTGATGTTGAAGCGGGTTATGAAGTTGTTGCACGTATCAAAAAACACGTTGCTCGTACAGAACGTGCAGGTGTTATGGGAGCTCTTGGTGGCTTTGGTGGTATGTTTGACCTTACAAAAACTGGTGTTAAAGAACCTGTTTTGATTTCAGGAACTGACGGTGTGGGAACAAAACTTATGCTTGCCATCAAATATGATAAACACGATACAATCGGTCAAGACTGTGTTGCTATGTGTGTCAACGATATCATTGCTGCTGGTGCTGAACCTCTTTACTTCCTAGATTACATTGCGACTGGTAAAAATGAACCTGCTAAACTTGAACAAGTTGTTGCGGGTGTTGCTGAAGGTTGTGTTCAATCTGGTGCAGCTCTTATTGGTGGTGAAACTGCTGAAATGCCTGGTATGTACGGTGAAGATGACTATGATTTGGCTGGTTTTGCAGTAGGTGTTGCTGAAAAATCACAAATCATTGATGGTTCAAAGGTTTCTGATGGTGATGTTCTTCTTGGACTTGCTTCAAGTGGTATTCACTCAAACGGTTATTCACTTGTTCGTCGTGTCTTTGCTGATTACACAGGTGAAGAAGTTCTTCCAGAACTTGAAGGCAAGAAATTGAAAGAAGTTCTTCTTGAACCAACTCGTATCTATGTTAAAGCGGTACTTCCACTTATTAAAGAAGAATTGGTTAACGGTATTGCCCACATTACTGGCGGTGGTTTCATCGAAAATGTTCCACGTATGTTCGCTGATGATTTGGCTGCTGAAATTGAAGAAGATAAAATTCCAGTTCTTCCAATTTTCAAAGCTCTTGAAAAATATGGCAACATCAAACACGAAGAAATGTTTGAAATCTTCAACATGGGTATTGGTTTGATGATGGCAGTTAGCCCTGACAAAGTTGAACGTGTGAAAGAATTACTTGACGAACCAGTTTACGAACTTGGTCGCATCGTTAAAAAAGCAGATGCAAGTGTGGTGATTAAATAATGAAAAAAATCGCAGTATTTGCGAGCGGTAACGGGTCGAATTTTCAAGTTATTGCTGAGCAGTTTCCGGTTGAGTTTGTCTTTTCAGACCACCGAGATGCTTATGTCTTAGAACGTGCTGAAAAACTGGGTGTAACAACTCATACTTTTGAGCTTAAAGAGTTTGACAGTAAAACAGCTTATGAAGAAGCGATTGTGGCTTTGCTTGAAAAATATGACATTGATTTGGTTTGCTTGGCTGGTTATATGAAAATTGTTGGGCCGACTTTGTTAAAAGCTTACGAAGGTCGTATTATCAATATTCATCCAGCTTATCTTCCTGAATTTCCAGGTGCTCATGGTATTGATGATGCTTGGGAAGCAGGTGTTGACCAGTCTGGCGTTACCATTCACTGGGTTGACAATGGCGTTGACACAGGAAAAGTGATTAAACAAGTTCGTGTGCCTCGATTGGCTGACGATACCATTGAAAGTTTTGAAGCTCGCATTCATGAAAATGAGTATAAGCTTTATCCTGAGGTTTTAGAGAGCTTGGGAGTTGAGAAAAAGTAATCTCAAAAGTTAGATTTTGTGATAACTTTGAAGGTTAAACATAACAGTAACATCTTTTTAAAGGAGAAAAAATGACAAAACGTGCACTAATTAGTGTTTCTGACAAAGCGGGCATTGTTGAATTTGCTCAAGAATTGAAAAAACTTGGTTGGGATATTATCTCAACTGGTGGAACAAAAGTTGCGCTTGATAAAGCAGGTGTTGATACAATTGCGATTGATGATGTGACTGGTTTCCCAGAAATGATGGATGGTCGTGTGAAGACACTTCACCCAAATATCCACGGTGGTCTTTTGGCTCGTCGTGACCTTGACAGTCACCTTCAAGCAGCAAAAGACAATCACATCGAATTGATTGACCTTGTTGTGGTTAACCTTTACCCATTCAAAGAAACAATTTTGAAACCAGATGTGACTTATGCTGATGCAGTTGAAAACATTGATATCGGTGGACCTTCAATGCTTCGTTCTGCAGCTAAAAACCATGCTAGTGTTACAGTTGTCGTTGATCCAGCTGATTATGCTGTTGTTTTGGATGAATTGTCAGCTAATGGCGAAACAAGCTTTGAAACTCGTCAACGTTTGGCAGCTAAAGTCTTCCGTCACACAGCAGCTTATGATGCTTTGATTGCAGAATACTTTACAAAACAAGTTGGTGAAACAAAACCTGAAAAACTCACAATCACTTACGATTTGAAACAACCAATGCGTTATGGTGAAAACCCTCAACAAGACGCTGATTTCTACCAAAAAGCTTTGCCAACAGATTACTCAATTGCTTCTGCAAAACAATTAAACGGTAAAGAATTGTCATTTAACAATATCCGTGACGCTGACGCTGCAATCCGTATTATCCGTGATTTCAAAGATCGCCCAACTGTTGTTGCGCTTAAACACATGAACCCATGTGGTATTGGACAAGCTGACGATATTGAAACTGCTTGGGATTACGCTTATGAATCAGATCCAGTATCTATCTTTGGTGGTATTATCGTTCTTAACCGCGAAGTTGATGCAGCAACAGCTAAGAAGATGCATGCTATCTTCCTTGAAATCATCATTGCACCAAGTTACTCAGAAGAAGCTCTTGAAATTTTGACAACTAAGAAGAAAAATTTGCGAATTCTTCAATTGCCATTTGAAGCTCAAGAAGCTAGTGAAGCTGAAAAAGAATACACTGGTGTAGTCGGTGGGCTTTTGGTTCAAAACCAAGATGTTGTCAAAGAAAATCCAGCTGACTGGAAAGTTGTGACAAAACGTCAACCAAACGAACAAGAAAAAACTGCACTTGAATTTGCTTGGAAAGCTATCAAATACGTTAAATCTAACGGTATCATCGTGACAAACGATCACATGACACTTGGTGTTGGTCCTGGTCAAACAAACCGTGTCGCTTCAGTTCGTATTGCGCTTGATCAAGCTAAAGATCGTCTTGACGGTGCTGTTCTTGCTAGTGATGCTTTCTTCCCATTTGCAGATAACGTTGAAGAAATTGCTGCTGCAGGTGTGAAAGCTATCATCCAACCTGGTGGTTCAGTTCGTGACCAAGAATCTATCGACATGGCTGATAAATATGGTATTGCTATGGTATTTACAGGTGTTCGTCACTTCCGTCACTAAGATAAATTAATTAGACTTCCTTTATTAAATATATAGCAAGAGCACCTCAGCTGATGTCTGGGGTGTTTTTGTTTAAGTTTAATATAAGGTATTCTTAAGTATTTCTTAAGTCAGGATTACTATACTAACAATAACTCCTAAATAAACTTTTTTTCATAGTCCAATTCAATCCCAGTCTATCTAGATTGGGATTTTTAAATTTTTATAGCAATTTTTAAAAACTTATCATAGGAATCCCATCTATTTCCGAACAAATATGTTATAATATAACTATATAATTCGTGAAAATATTTTGTTTTTGCGTGCTTTGTTAATTCTGGAGTTTAAGCTCCTGTGATTGTTTTCTATTGAGGTATTTTTTCTTATGAAACTTTTAGTTGTTGGCTCTGGCGGGCGTGAGCACGCTATTGCTAAGAAGTTGTTGGAATCTCCTCAAGTGAGCCAGGTTTTTGTTGCACCTGGTAATGATGGGATGACACTTGATGGACTTGATTTAGTAAATATCGGAATTTCCGAACATTCTAAACTAATTGACTTTGCGAAAGCAAATGATATTGCTTGGGCATTTATCGGCCCTGATGATGCTTTAGCTGCGGGAATCGTTGATGATTTTAATGCTGCGGGCTTGAAAGCTTTTGGTCCAAGTAAAGCAGCTGCGGAGCTAGAATGGTCTAAGGATTTTGCAAAATCAATTATGGCTAAATACCATGTTCCAACAGCTGCTTACAGCACTTTCTCAGATTTTGAGCAAGCAAAGAGCTATATCGAAGAACATGGTGCACCAATCGTTGTTAAAGCTGATGGTTTAGCACTTGGTAAGGGTGTTGTGGTTGCTGAAACAGTAGAACAAGCCGTTGAAGCTGCACATGAAATGTTGCTTGATAACAAATTTGGTGACTCTGGTGCGCGTGTGGTCATTGAAGAATTTCTTGATGGTGAAGAATTCTCATTGTTTGCTTTTGTCAATGGTGATAAATTCTATATTATGCCAACAGCTCAAGACCACAAACGTGCTTTTGACGGCGATAAAGGTCCTAATACTGGTGGTATGGGAGCTTATGCACCAGTGCCACATTTACCACAGTCTGTAGTTGACACAGCCGTTGAAACAATTGTTAAACCAGTTCTTAACGGAATGATTGCTGAAGGTCGCCCATATCTTGGCGTTCTATACGCGGGACTTATTCTGACAGCTGATGGTCCTAAAGTTATTGAATTTAATTCACGTTTTGGTGACCCTGAAACACAAGTTATTTTGCCACGTTTGACATCTGATTTTGCTCAAAATATCACTGATATTTTGGATAACAAAGAACCAGAAATCACTTGGACAAATGAAGGCGTGACTCTTGGTGTCGTGGTTGCTTCAGAAGGATATCCAGTTGCTTACGAAAAAGGTGTTCGTCTTTCTGAGAAAACATCAGGTGACATTATCACTTATTATGCAGGAGCTAAATTTGCTGATGACAAAGCTTTGCTTTCAAATGGTGGTCGTGTTTACATGTTGGTAACAACTAAAGACGATGTTAAATCAGCACAAGACACAATCTATGCTCAATTATCACAACAAGATACAACTGGTTTATTCTATCGAAACGATATTGGAAGTAAAGCAATTGGACGTTAAACCCAAATGTGTTCTAGTCAGTGCATGTCTGATGGGAGAAAGATGTAAGTATAACGGTGGTCATAATTACAATCCAGATCTTGTGGATTATGTTGCTGACAAGGAAGTGATAACCATTTGTCCAGAAGTTCTTGCGGGCTTGCCAACTCCCAGAGAACCTGTTGAATTGCGAGATGGTCATGTGATTGATGTTGCTGGTAATTGTTATGATGACCTTTTTGAAAAAGGGATTGAGCGTTGCCTAAGTGAGATTGCTGAAAAAGACATTGATTTAGCAGTTTTGCAATCGCGTAGTCCATCTTGTGGTGTTAATCAAATTTATGATGGAAACTTTTCTGGCCAAAAAGTGGCAGGAAGCGGGCTCTTTGCTCAAAAATTAAAATCACTTGGTTATCACGTTCTTGATGTCGAAGATATAAAACAATTGGAAGGAAAATAATGAAACCATTAATTTCAGTTATCATGGGTAGCAAATCAGATTGGGCTACCATGAAAAAAACAGCAGAAGTACTTGATCAATTTGGTGTGGCGTATGAAAAGAAAGTTGTTTCAGCTCATCGTACACCAGATTTGATGTTTAAGCACGCCGAAGAAGCAAGAGGGCGTGGCATTAAAGTGATTATTGCTGGTGCTGGTGGTGCTGCTCACTTGCCTGGTATGGTTGCAGCAAAAACAACACTTCCAGTTATTGGTGTTCCTGTGAAATCACGTGCTCTTAGTGGACTTGATTCTCTTTATTCAATCGTTCAAATGCCTGGTGGTGTTCCTGTGGCAACAATGGCGATTGGCGAATCAGGAGCTAAAAATGCTGCTCTTACAGCTCTTCGTATTTTAGCAATTGAAGATGTTGCTTTGGCAGAAAAACTAGAAAACTTTGCCATCGAACAAGGCAAAGCTGCGGAGGCATCAACTGATGAACTCGACTAAAACAATCGGAATTATCGGTGGTGGTCAATTAGGTCAAATGATGGCTATTTCAGCTATCTATATGGGTTATAAGGTAGTTACGTTGGACCCAACAGCAGATTGCCCCTCTTCACGTGTGAGTGATATGATTGTAGCGCCTTATGATGACGTTGAGGCAATGCGTGAATTAGCAGAGCGCTGTGATGTTCTCACATATGAGTTTGAAAATGTTGATGCAGATGCTTTGGATGCTGTTGTCAAAGATAATCAATTGCCACAAGGAACTGATCTTCTCAGGATTTCACAAAACCGTATTTTTGAGAAAAATTTCTTATCTCAAAAGGCAGGTGTAAAAGTAGCACCATACAAAGTTGTTACATCAAGCCTTGATCTTGAAGATATTGATTTGTCTAAGAATTATGTTTTGAAAACAGCAACTGGTGGCTACGATGGTCATGGTCAAATCGTCATTAAATCGGCAGATGACTTAGAAGCTGCTAATAAATTAGCTAATTCTTGTGAATGTGTTTTAGAAGAATTTGTCGACTTTGATCTTGAAATTTCAGTGATTGTTTCTGGTAATGGTAAAGATATGACCGTTTTCCCAGTGCAAGAAAATATTCACCGAAATAACATTCTATCTAAGACAATTGTTCCAGCACGTATTTCTGATGAACTAGCTAAAAAGGCGCAAGCAATGGCTGTTCAAATTGCTGAAAAATTAGATTTGTCTGGTACACTTTGCGTTGAAATGTTTGCGACACCTGATGATATCATTGTCAACGAAATCGCACCACGTCCACATAATTCAGGACATTACTCAATTGAGGCTTGTGACTTTTCACAATTTGATACGCACATTTTAGGTATTCTTGGTTTGCCACTTCCTAAAATTCATTTGCATCAACCAGCTGTAATGCTCAATGTTCTCGGACAACATATGGAAAAAGCGCAAGCTTATGTTAAGGAAAATCCTAGCGCTCACCTCCACCTTTATGGTAAACTAGAGGCGAAACATAACCGCAAAATGGGACACATTACTTTGTTTAGTAGTGAACCTGATACCATTGCGGAAATGGGTGAAGGAATGGATTTTTAAGGTGTTAATCGGAGGAAATATGCTGAAAATCATTGTTCATGCTTATGTTGATAATGCTGAGAAAGCTATCGTTGAAGTCGTTTTTGCTTCTTCTGATAAGTCTCGTATTTCTGAAAAAATGGCAGAACTGACAAATAAGTACCCCAATGATTACCTTGCTGTCTATGATTTACCACTTGATACAGATTTGACAACTTTACCTCACTATCCATCTGTTGAAATTGGTAAGGAAGATTTTAATTAAATGCGTTAGTTATTTTATTGATATATAACTTAAAAAAGGAAAGGAGATAGGGTTGTTAACCAAATTTGTTTAACACCCTTAATGTCTTAAACATGATCGATCGTTATTCACGCCCTGAGATGGCGGCAATTTGGAGTGAAGAAAACAAATACAAAGCTTGGCTTGAAGTTGAAATTTTAGCTGACGAAGCTTGGGCTGAATTAGGAGAAATTCCTAAAGAAGATGTGGCTAAAATCCGTGCTAACGCAAGTTTTGACGTTGACCGTATTTTGGAAATTGAACAACAAACACGCCATGACGTTGTAGCCTTCACTCGTGCAGTTTCTGAAAGTCTTGGTCAAGAACGTAAATGGGTTCACTATGGTTTGACATCAACTGACGTTGTTGATACAGCTTATGGTTACCTTTACAAACAAGCTAACGAAATCATCCGCAAAGATTTGCACAATTTCCTTGAAATCATTGCTAATAAAGCTAAAGAACATAAATTTACTATCATGATGGGACGTACTCACGGTGTTCATGCTGAACCAACAACATTTGGTTTGAAATTGGCAACTTGGTACAGCGAAATGAAACGTAATATCGAACGTTTTGAACATGCAGCTGCTGGCGTTGAAGCTGGTAAAATCTCAGGTGCTGTTGGTAACTTCGCTAATATTCCACCATTTGTTGAAGCTTATGTGTGTGAAAAACTTGGTATCCGTGCACAAGAAATTTCAACACAAGTTCTTCCACGTGATCTTCATGCTGAATATTTCGCTGTTCTTGCTAGCATCGCAACTTCAATTGAACGTATGGCAACTGAAATTCGTGGTCTTCAAAAATCTGAACAACGTGAAGTTGAAGAATACTTTGCCAAAGGTCAAAAAGGTAGCTCAGCTATGCCTCACAAACGCAACCCAATCGGTTCAGAAAATATGACAGGTCTTGCACGTGTCATTCGTGGTCATATGGTTACAGCTTACGAAAACGTGTCACTTTGGCATGAACGTGATATCTCACACTCATCTGCTGAACGTATCATTTCACCAGATACTACAATTCTTATCGATTACATGCTTAACCGTTTTGGTAACATCGTGAAAAACTTGACTGTTTTCCCAGAAAACATGATTCGCAATATGGGTTCTACATTTGGTCTTATCTTCAGTCAACGTGTTATGCTTAAATTGATTGAAAAAGGGATGACACGTGAACAAGCTTATGACCTTGTTCAACCTAAGACAGCTTATTCTTGGGATAATCAAGTTGACTTCAAACCACTTCTTGAAGCTGATGAAGAAGTCACTTCACGTCTAACACAAGAAGAAATTGATGAATTATTTAACCCATCATACTACACTAAACGTGTTGATGAAATCTTTAACCGTATCGGTTTAGGTGACTAATATTAAAAAAACACCTGAGATAATTATCTCAGGTGTTTTTTATTAAATCATTTATTAGAAAATTTGTTATCTTTAATGAAAATAGTTTGTTAAATGAAAGCGGTATGTTAAAATATGGAATATACAAATTTTTTAATAAATAGGAGATGGAAGTGGAAAAATTTGGGGAGAAGGTCCGCTTATTGCGGGAAGAAAAGGGAATTTCACGGGAAGAATTCTGCGGTGATGAAACAGAATTATCTGTGCGGCAATTAGCGAGAATCGAGTTGAATCAATCAATACCCAATCTCAGTAAAGCAAACTTCATTGCCAATCGTCTGGGAGTAAAATTAGGTACCTTAACTGATGGTGACAGTTTAGAATTGCCTAAGCGGTATGAAGAGTTAAAGTATTTGTTATTGCGAACGCCTACGTATGGAGATAAAGTGAGATTAGATCGTAAAAGTAAATATTTTGATGAAATTGCTGAAAAGTTTTATGATATCATTCCAGAAGAAGAGCGTTTGATTATTGATTGTATGCAGTCAAAATTTGATGTTCACTTTAGTGATGATGTTAATTTTGGTGAAGGTATTTTAAATGATTATTTTGGTCAGATCAGCCGCAAAAAAGTTTTTAACGTAAATGATTTGATTTTGCTTGACCTTTATTTTGCTTGTTTTTCATCCGCTAAGAAATTTGATGGAATCTATAGTTTGTCTATTTATGATGATTTGATGGGCAGGTTGATAGATCAAAAGCACATGTCACCAGAGACTGATTTAATTTTAAATAATGTGTTATTAAATAACATCGCTTTATCATTCCAGTTTGAGCGAGAATATTATATTGAACGTGTTATTAAATTAAGTGATAAAATTATGTCAGAAGTTCATGATTTTCAGCGTCGTCCAATTTTAAGTTTGGTAGAGTGGAAATATTATTTGAAGTTTAAACATGATTTTACAGCAGCAGAACGGTCTTTTACCAATGCAACATTATTTGCAAGGTTAGTTGGCGATACTTATTTAGAAAATAAATTAAAAGAAGAATGGAAAATTGATACAACAACATGACATTTTTGTCATGTTGTTTTTTCTTTTAACCAATTACAATAATATTAGAAATTGTAGAAAGGATAGAAGAAGCTAATGAGAATGATATTTTCAACGTTGTTGACAGCATGGTGGGGATTGTAACAACTATCAAAACAATTCACTGACGGCTCTCATTTTGGTATAATAGGGCTATGAGTAGAATTTTAGATAATGATGTTATGGGTGATGAAGAGTTTGTGGAACGTACGCTTCGTCCTCAGTATTTAAAAGAATATATTGGACAGGATAAGGTTAAGAATCAGCTGAAAATTTTTATTGAAGCTGCTAAATTACGAGATGAATCGCTTGACCATGTGTTATTGTTTGGCCCTCCGGGTCTTGGTAAGACAACAATGGCATTTGTGATTGCTAATGAATTAGGGGTAAATCTCAAACAAACATCTGGACCAGCAATTGAAAAAGCCGGGGATTTGGTTGCTATTTTAAATGATTTGGAACCAGGAGATGTTTTGTTTATTGATGAAATTCATCGTATGCCAATGGCGGTAGAAGAGGTGCTTTATAGTGCGATGGAAGATTTCTATATTGATATTATGATTGGTAATGGTGAGACTAGTCGTAGTGTTCATTTAGATTTACCTCCTTTTACTTTGATTGGTGCAACAACTCGAGCAGGTATGCTGTCAAATCCTTTACGTGCTCGTTTTGGGATTACGGGACACATGGAATATTATGCTGTTGAGGATTTGACTGAAATTGTGGAACGTACGGCAGATATTTTTGAAATGGAAATTGTCCACGAAGCTGCGCAAGAGTTGGCAAGACGTAGTCGAGGAACCCCTCGTATTGCGAATCGTTTGTTAAAACGTGTACGTGACTATGCCCAAATTATGGGAGATGGCATTATTACAAAAGATATTACTGATAAAGCATTAACGATGCTTGATGTTGATCATGAGGGACTTGATTACATTGATCAAAAAATCTTGCGTACCATGATTGAAGTATATAATGGTGGCCCTGTTGGTTTAGGGACGCTGTCTGTTAATATCGCTGAAGAGCGTGATACTGTTGAAGATATGTACGAGCCTTATCTGATTCAAAAAGGATTTATTATGCGAACACGTACAGGTCGTGTAGCAACTGCAAAGGCTTATGAACATTTAGGATATCCTTTTGCAGAGAAATAAATATTATCTTAAGGAAAGTTTAAGCAAGGCTTTATATACTATAACCATCCTAAAACTTTTCTTTTTCATAATCTCCGGAAAGAACCTTGGTTTGCCAAGGTTCTTTCTTTGCTTTTTAAAGAGTCAGTGATATGTGATATAATTGAAAAAAAGTTTTTAAAGGGAGAATTATGGAGTTAGAAGTTTTACGAAAGGATATCATTGTCAATCAGAAGAAAGGTCTACCATTCATCATTGCTTCCATCATCATCTGGGGGCTGATAACTTTGGTGACTACGTTAAATGCAACAATACAATTGCAGAATCTATTGATTTTTTGTTGCTCGTGTCCTCTATTACCCCTTTCTTGGTTAGTAGGGAAATGGCTGAAAGTTGATATTTTTTCTAAAGAAAATCCTTTAAGTCAATTAGGTTTTTTAGTTACTTGTAATCAATTGATTTATCTATTGATTGTTATGTGGGTATATAGTGCCTTACCTGCAAAGATGTTGATGGTTTATGCGATGGTTTTCGGAGCACATCTCTTGCCTTACTCTTGGCTTTACAAATCAAAGATTTATCTTGTGTTTTCAATTTTTATTCCGATACTTGCGCTGGTACTGGGACATGTGGCAAGTATGACTAGTTTTGGTTTAGTAATGGTGGTTGTGGAATTTATCTTTGCAGTTTTGTTAGAAATTGAGTTAAAGAAGAGTTAATGATTAAAGGTTCTTAGTTGTCTAAGAACTTTTTTGTAAAAATGAAAGGGCCCCACAAGTGGAGCCCTTTCAGGAGATTATGAAAAAGAAAAGTTTTAGGATTGTTTATATTATAAGAAGCTCGGCTTAATTTTTTCTTAAAGTTGAAAGATAAAGGAATTTACTGTGTGATAAGACTTCTTTTTTGCTATAATGATAAAAGAAGTTTTAATCAAGCAGTTATTGGCTACGAGGGAGAGAGAATGAAAAAAGTCTGTTTTGTTTGCTTAGGAAATATTTGTCGTAGTCCAATGGCTGAATTTGTGATGAAAGATTTGCTTTGTGATGACGAGTTAGTGATTGAAAGTCGTGCTACTTCTAGTTGGGAGCATGGCAATCCTATTCATCATGGGACACAAGGCATTTTTAAAAAGCATCATATTGCATATGATTATCAAAAATCATCGCAACAAATTTCATACCAAGATTTTCAGGACTTCGATTTTATTATTGGTATGGATAACAATAATGTGGCAGATTTAAAAGCGATGTCACAGGGGAGATTTGATGACAAAATCTTTCTTTTTGTTGATGGTGGTGTACCTGATCCATGGTTTACGGGTGATTTTGATGCTACCTATGATTTAGTTAAGCGTGGCTGTGAACAATGGCTAGCGCAACTAAGAAATTCTTAGAAGAGAAGTTGAGTAGAAATGAAAAAATTCGAAATAACCCGAGGTCGCTTAGAGCTTCTGACGGTTTTAATTCTTATTATTTGTGGGTTGTCGGTATTTACTTTATCGATGAAATCAAAAACAACATTAACTTATGACAATGGTAAAATCACATATACAGGTTATGTGGTTAATCATCGCATGAATGGTCAAGGTAAACTGACTTATGAAAATGGTGATTGTTACGAAGGTAATTTTAGTGATGGTGTTTTTGAAGGTCAGGGAGTCTTTACTTCACATTCTGGTTGGATTTATAAAGGTGAGTTTAAAAATGGTCAGCCTGACGGTGAGGGAACTTTGACAGCACAAAATGGTAAGGTATATACAGGAACCTTTAAACAGGGGATTTTTCAAAAATGAGAATAAAATGGTTTTCAATGGTTAGGGTAACAGGGCTTTTGTTAGTTCTGCTCTATCATTTCTTTAAAACGGCCTTTCCAGGTGGTTTTATTGGTGTTGATATTTTCTTTACTTTTTCAGGTTACTTGATTACAGCGTTGCTGATTGATGAGTATTCGAGAAATAAGAAAATAGATCTTTTAGGTTTTTACAAGAGACGATTTTATCGTATTGTTCCACCTTTAATTTTGATGATTTTGATTGTTATGCCATTTACTTACTTGGTACGTAGAGACTATGTGGCAAGTATTGGCAGTCAAGTTGCTGCAGCAATTGGATTTACAACGAATTTCTTTGAAATTATTACGGGGGGTAACTACGAGACACAATTTATCCCACATCTCTTTGTTCACACGTGGAGTTTGGCGATAGAGATGCATTTCTATTTGATTTGGGGATTTTTGGTTTGGTTATTGGGAAGACATCAGGATAATTTAGCAAAATTTCGTAGTTTGATTTTTGCCATTTCAGCAGCCTTTTTTGCTGGAAGTTTTCTATCGATGTTTATTCGAGCATTCTTTGTTGATAATGTTTCAGCCATTTACTTCTCTTCTTTGACACATAGTTTTCCATTCTTCTTAGGGGCCATGGCGGCAACGATGACTGGTATTAGAGAAACAACGATTCGTTTTAAAAAGAATGTCCGTTTATGGTCTATGAAACGCAGTATTATCACAATGCTAGTGAGCGCAGGACTTTTAGTTCTTTTGATGTTTACCTTGAAATTTGACCAACGTATTACTTATTTATTTGGTTTTGTTTTGGCAAGTTTATTTGCTACGGTGATGATTTATGCAGCGCGTGTCTTAAATGACCAAACTCCGAATGCCAAAGAGCCAGCGATTATTAATTACTTGGCAGATGTCAGTTATGGGGTCTATTTGTTCCACTGGCCGTTTTATATTATCTTTACACAGTTGATGTCAAATGGCTTAGCAGTATTTGTGACCGTTGTGCTTTCATTAGCTTTTTCAACTTTATCTTATTATGTAATTGAACCTTATCTTGCTGGAAAACCAGTTAAACCATTTGGAATTTCATTGGATTTACAACCTTACAAAAAATGGATTTATGGTGTGGCAGCTGCACTAGGCTTGATAACAGTGTTAACTGTTGTAACAGCTCCAGCTATGGGTGATTTTGAAACAGGTCTTTTGGTTAACTCACTTCAACAAGCACAGACAAATTTGAACCGTACTCATACAGTGACAGCAGGTGATGCAGGAGCATTGAGTGATGTTACAGTTATCGGTGATTCGGTTGCTCTTCGTTCAAGTGCGGCATTTTCAAATATCTTGCCAAATGCTCAATTAGATGCAGCGGTTAGTCGTAGTTTTGATAATGCCTTTGAAATTTTCCAAAATCAAATTTCGAGTGGGACTCTTTCTAAAACAACGGTTCTTGCCATTGGTGTAAATTCTCTTGATCATTATCAAGAAGATATTCAACAATTCATTGACGCTTTACCGGATGGTTACCGTTTAATTATTGTGACACCTTACAATGCTAGTGATGAGGCCCAAGTCAAACAAGCACGTAAATATGAGTTAAGTCTTCCGAAAACTTACAATTACATTACGATTGCTGACTGGTACAAAACAGCAACGGATCATCCGGAAATTTGGAATGGAACCGATGGTGTTCACTATAGCGATGCTAACACCACTGGTGCGAATCTTTACGTTAAAACAATTCAAAAAGCAATTAATAAATCAGCTAAGCTTCCAGCAAAAGGTGAAGCAAATAGTTAATATTGAAAGTCAACTTCGGTTGGCTTTTTTATTACAAAACTATCATTTTATGTCAGAAAACATAACGTTAAAAATATGTGAAAAGCACCTTTACATCAATGGTTTGTAGCGTTATAATACAGATGACATAAAAGGTAAGAAAAGAGGATTAAAGAAGTGGTTGATTTATTCTATGATGTTTTAGCAAGTGTTTGGATTGCTATTGCTGGAGTAGACTCACGTTGGGGTAACTAAATAAGCGTAAAAGCACTAAAAAGTGCTTTTTTTAATAAATAGCGTAAATTTGTATAAATTTTCTGATAATTATGATACAATGGGTGCAAGACTATCTAAAAATATGAGGAATTTGTGATGACGTTAATTTACCAATCAACTCGCGACGAAAATAACAAAGTAACTGCTAGCCAAGCTATCTTACAAGGATTGGCAACTGACGGCGGTTTGTTTACCCCTGTATCAATTCCAGAAGTAGCGTTGGATTTTGAAACTTTGAAAGACGCTTCATATCAAGAAGTAGCAAAATTAGTCCTATCAGCCTTCTTGGATGATTTCACTGAAGAAGAATTGACTTACTGTATTGATTCTGCTTATGATGAAAAATTTGACACTCCAGTAATTGCTCCAGTAGTTAAGTTGGGCGATCAATATAATCTTGAACTTTTCCATGGTTCAACAATCGCCTTTAAAGACATGGCTTTATCAATTTTGCCATACCTTTTGACAACATCAGCTAAAAAACAAGGTGTTGATAATAAAATTGTCATTTTGACAGCAACATCAGGAGATACTGGTAAAGCTGCTATGGCTGGTTTTGCAGATGTTCCAGGAACTGAAATCATTGTCTTTTATCCAAAAGATGGTGTCAGCAAAATCCAAGAACTTCAAATGACAACACAAACTGGTAACAATACGCATGTTGTGGCAATTACTGGTAACTTTGACGATGCTCAAACAGATGTTAAACGCATGTTCAATGATGTTGATTTACGTGAAAAATTACTTGCGCACAAAACACAATTTTCATCAGCTAACTCAATGAACGTTGGTCGTTTGGTACCGCAGGTTGTTTACTATGTTTATGCTTATGCGCAACTTGTTAAAGCGGGTCACATTAAAGCAGGTGAAAAAGTTAACTTCACTGTGCCAACAGGAAACTTCGGTAATATTCTGGCAGCTTACTATGCAAGTCAAATTGGTGTCCCAGTTGGTAAATTAATTTGTGCTTCGAATGAAAATAAAGTGTTAACTGATTTCTTCACAACAGGTACTTATGATAAAAAACGTGAATTTAAAGTGACAACAAGCCCATCAATGGATATCTTGGTATCATCTAACTTGGAACGTTTGATTTTCCATCTTCTAGGTAATGATGCCGCAAAAACCAAAGTGTTGATGGAAAAACTTGTTTCAGAAGGAGAATATACTCTTTCAGATGCTAACCAAGCTATTCTTGATATGTTTGAAGCTGGTTATGCAACAGAAGCTGAAACATCAGCTGAGATTAAACGTGTTTATGATGCTTCTGATTACATTGAAGATCCTCACACAGCAGTTGCTTCAGCTGTTTACCAAAAATACGTTGAACGTACAGGTGATCACACACCAACAGTAATTGCTTCAACAGCTAGTCCATATAAATTCCCGCGTGTAGCAGTGGAAGCAGTTAGTGGACAAGCACCAGCAGATGATTTTGCTGCGGTTAAAGAACTTGAAAAATTATCAGGTGTTGTCATTCCGAAAGCTGTTGACGGACTTGAAACAGCTGAAGTTCGCCACAAGACAGTTGTTGCAACAAGTGATATGCAAAAAGCTGTCGAGGAGTACTTAGGGCTTTAAAAAGCAGGAGCTGAGACTGGTTCTCAGCTTTTCTTTTTGTTACGATAGAAACATGAAACAAACAAAGAAAATTATTCGATTGGCTTTTCCAGCCATGATGGAAAATCTTTTGCAGATGCTCATGGGGGTAGTTGATAACTATCTTGTTGCACAAGTTGGTCTTGTTGCTATGTCTGGTGTCTCTGTAGCTAACAATATTATTACCATTTATCAAGCAATTTTTATTGCTCTTGGTGCGGCGGTTTCAAGCTTAGTCGCTAAGAGTATTGGGGAAAAGAATGCCAAGAAATCTCTTCATTATCAATCTGAGTCCTTGCTTATTACTTTAGGATTGAGTTTAGTTCTTGGCTTGATTTCTATTTTGCTTGGAAAAACAATTCTGACTTGGTTGGGAACTGAAGCGGCTGTTACTCAGGCTGGTGGTTTATATCTTGCTGTTGTGGGTGGTTTGATTTTTAGTTTGGGGTTGATGACCACCTTGAGTGCTTTTTTGCGAGCGTTGGGGAAGCCGCAACTTCCAATGTATATTAGTTTGTTGACAAATGTTTTGAATGCCGGTTTGTCAGCTATAGCTGTATTTGTTTTTCAATGGGGAATTCTTGGTGTTGCCTGTTCAACGGTTTTGTCACGCTTGATTGGAACTATGTTGCTAGCGAGTCAGTTGCCAATCAAAAAGATTATCAAAAATATTAGATGGATTTTGGATCGCGACTTGGTTAAGATCGCCTTGCCCGCTGCCGGCGAGCGTTTGATGATGCGTGCTGGTGATGTTGTTATTGTGGCTATTATCGTTAAATTTGGTACGGAAGTGGTAGCGGGAAATGCTATCGGAGAGACTTTGACTCAGTTTAACTATATGCCAGGGATGGGAGTAGCTACAGCGACTGTAATCTTAGTGGCGCATAGTCTTGGACAAAAGAATGTTCATGAAATTAAACAATTGGTAAGAGAATCTTACATAATTTCAGTTGTACTGATGCTTTTGGTTGGTGCTACGGTCTTCTTTTCCGGCGGGTATTTAACACACTTATTTACAAATAATCAAGCGGCTTTAGCTGCCAGTCTTGTTGTCTTGTTTTACTCTTTTGTTGGTGGACCGGCAACCGCTGGTACCTTAATTTTCACAGCAGCTTGGCAAGGTTTAGGGAATGCTAAATTACCATTTTACGCAACAACTTTTGGTATGTGGGTTATTCGAATTATTTCGGGCTATGTACTTGGTGTGAGCATGAATTTAGGTTTAACTGGAGTTTGGTTAGCGACAGTAGCAGATAATATTTTCCGTTGGATTTTTCTATATATACTTTATCGAAAATATATAAAAAATTTACAAGAATCTACTATTAAATAGCATCATTTTTTGCCAGATACTAGTCTGGCTTTTTTGTTGTAAAAAATGGAAGAAAATACTGAAAACATTTTCTTTTAAAAAAACGAAAAAAAGGGTGCAAAATCCTTGCAAACCACTGTTAAATCTGATATTATATACTGGTGCTGTTAATACAGTGACTTTAGCTATGATACAAGAGGTTGCGACACGCTCGGTTGCATTGCCACGCAAAAGCGTGTTGGTTTTCTTGAGGAGCTAGCCTATTATCTTAAATAGACGAAAAGGAGAAAAAGATGGCAAACAAAAAAATCCGTATCCGTTTGAAAGCATACGAACATCGTACACTTGACACAGCGGCAGAAAAAATTGTTGAAACTGCAACACGTACAGGTGCTTCAGTAGCTGGACCAGTTCCACTTCCAACTGAACGTAGCTTGTACACAATTATTCGTGCGACTCACAAATACAAAGACTCTCGCGAACAATTCGAAATGCGTACTCACAAACGCTTGATCGATATCATCAACCCAACTCAAAAAACAGTTGATGCTTTGATGAAATTGGATCTTCCAAGTGGTGTTAACGTAGAAATCAAACTTTAATAAGGATTTGATTCTTGAGCACAAAAAACGCTCGTTAAAAACTTTTTTGAGCATAAAAAACGCTCATTAAAAACTTTTTAAATAAATAAAGTAAAGGAAATATTTTCTCATGACAAAAGGAATCTTAGGGAAAAAAGTGGGAATGACTCAAATCTTCACTGAATCTGGTGAATTCATCCCTGTTACTGTCATCGAAGCAACTCCAAACGTTGTGCTTCAAGTGAAAACTGTTGAAACAGACGGTTATGAAGCTGTTCAAGTTGGTTTTGACGACAAACGTGAAGTATTGAGCAACAAACCTGCCAAAGGCCATGTAGCAAAAGCTAACACAGCTCCTAAGCGCTTCATTCGTGAATTCAAAAACATTGAAGGCTTGGAAGTTGGTCAAGAAATCACAGTTGATACATTCGAAGCTGGAGATGTTGTTGATGTAACTGGTACATCTAAAGGTAAAGGTTTCCAAGGTGTTATCAAACGCCATGGTCAAGCTCGTGGACCAATGGCTCACGGTTCTCGTTATCACCGTCGTCCAGGTTCTATGGGACCTGTTGCGCCTAACCGTGTTTTCAAAAACAAACACTTGGCAGGACGTATGGGTGGTAACCGTGTGACAATCCAAAACCTTGAAGTTGTCCAAGTTATCCCAGAGAAAAACGTTATCCTTATCAAAGGTAACGTACCAGGTGCTAAGAAATCTCTTATCACTATCAAATCAGCAGTTAAGGCTGCTAAATAATAAGAAAGGAGAAAACAGTTAAAATGGCAAACGTAAAACTATTTGACCAAACTGGTAAAGAAGTTAGCTCAGTTGAATTGAACGACGCTATCTTCGGTATCGAACCAAACGAATCAGTAGTGTTTGATGTTGTTATCAGCCAACGCGCTAGCCTTCGCCAAGGTACTCACGCAGTTAAAAACCGCTCTGCAGTATCTGGTGGTGGTCGTAAACCATGGCGTCAAAAAGGAACTGGACGCGCTCGTCAAGGTTCTATCCGCTCACCACAATGGCGTGGTGGTGGTGTAGTCTTCGGACCAACTCCACGTTCATACGGATACAAACTTCCACAAAAAGTTCGTCGCCTTGCATTGAAATCAGTTTACTCAGCTAAAGTTGCTGAAGAAAAATTTGTAGCTGTAGAAAGCCTTTCATTTGCAGCTCCAAAAACTGCTGAATTCGCAAACGTACTTTCAGCTCTTAACGTTGACTCAAAAGTACTTGTAATCCTTGAAGAAGGTAATGAATTTGCAGCACTTTCTGCACGTAACCTTCCAAACGTTAAAGTTGCAACTGCAACAACTGCAAGTGTTCTTGATATCGTAAACAGCGACAAACTTCTTGTTACTAAAGAAGCAATCTCTACAATCGAGGAGGTTCTTGCATAATGAATTTGTACGACGTAATCAAAAAACCAGTTATCACTGAAAAATCAATGTACGACCTCGAAGCAGGTAAATATACATTTGAAGTTGACTCTCGTGCGCACAAACTTTTGATCAAACAAGCTGTTGAAGCTGCTTTTGATGGAGTTAAAGTTGCAAACGTGAACACTGTAACAGTTAAACCAAAAGCTAAACGTGTTGGTCGTTACACTGGTTTCACTTCAAAAACTAAAAAAGCTATCATCACTCTTACAGCTGATTCTAAAGCAATCGAGTTGTTTGCAGCTGAAGCTGAATAATCTAAGGAGGAAATAACGTGGGTATTAAAGCTTATAAACCAACGACAAATGGTCGTCGTAATATGACTTCTTTGGATTTTGCTGAAATCACTACAAGCACTCCTGAGAAATCATTGCTTGTTTCACTTAAAAACAAAGCTGGTCGTAACAACAACGGTCGCATCACTGTACGTCACCAAGGTGGCGGTCACAAACGTCACTACCGTTTGATTGACTTCAAACGTAACAAAGATGGCGTTGAAGCAGTTGTTAAAACTATCGAGTACGATCCAAACCGTACAGCTAACATCGCTCTTGTACACTACACTGATGGTGTGAAAACTTACATCCTTGCACCTAAAGGTCTTGAAGTTGGTCAACGTATCGTTTCAGGTCCAGATGCAGATATCAAAGTTGGTAATGCTCTTCCACTTGCTAACATCCCTGTTGGTACAGTTATTCACAACATCGAACTTCAACCAGGTAAAGGTGCTGAATTGATCCGTGCCGCTGGTGCATCTGCACAAGTACTTGGTCAAGAAGGTAAATATGTTCTTGTTCGTCTTCAATCAGGCGAAGTTCGTATGATTCTTGGAACTTGCCGTGCTACAATCGGTACAGTTGGTAACGAACAACAAGTTCTTGTTAACCTTGGTAAAGCTGGTCGCAGCCGTTGGATGGGTGTCCGTCCTACAGTTCGTGGTTCTGTAATGAACCCTAATGATCACCCACACGGTGGTGGTGAAGGTAAAGCACCAGTTGGACGTAAAGCGCCATCTACTCCTTGGGGTAAACCTGCGCTTGGTCTTAAAACTCGTAACAAAAAAGCTCAATCTGACAAACTTATCATTCGTCGTCGTAACGATAAATAATCTGTCAGTCGCTTAATTAATAATCATCCGCCAGCTCGGTAGTGTGCATTTATGCACACAGGCCGCTGTGGTACTATATTTAAAGGAGAAAACTACAAAATGGGACGTAGTCTTAAAAAAGGACCTTTCGTCGATGAGCATTTGATGAAAAAAGTTGAAGCTCAAGCAAATGACGAAAAGAAAAAAGTAATTAAAACTTGGTCACGTCGTTCAACGATTTTCCCAAGTTTCATTGGTTATACAATCGCAGTTTATGATGGACGTAAACACGTACCAGTTTACATTCAAGAAGACATGGTAGGTCACAAACTTGGTGAATTCGCACCAACTCGTACTTACAAAGGTCACGCATCAGACGATAAGAAAACACGTTAATAGGGGGAGGACACAATGGCAGAAATTACTTCAGCTAAAGCAATGGCTCGTACAGTCCGTGTTTCACCTCGTAAAACACGTCTTGTACTTGATCTTATCCGTGGTAAGAAAGTTGCTGACGCAATCGCAATCTTGAAATTCACTCCAAACAAAGCAGCTCGTGTAGTTGAAAAAGTTCTTAACTCTGCTATCGCTAACGCAGAAAATAACTTTGGTTTGGAAAAAGCTAACTTGGTAGTATCTGAAACTTTCGCAAACGAAGGACCAACAATGAAACGTTTCCGTCCACGTGCTAAAGGTTCAGCTTCACCAATCAACAAACGCACAACTCACGTAACAGTAGTTGTGTCAGAAAAATAAGGAGGTAAAATCGTGGGTCAAAAAGTACATCCAATTGGTATGCGTGTCGGAATCATCCGTGATTGGGATGCGAAATGGTATGCTGAAAAAGAATACGCGGATTACCTTCATGAAGATCTTGCAATCCGCAAATTCATCCAAACAGAATTGGCAGACGCTTCAGTTTCACGTATTGAAATTGAACGTGCTGTAAATAAAGTAATTGTTTCACTTCATACTGCTAAACCAGGTATGGTTATCGGTAAAGGTGGAGCTAACGTTGACGCTCTTCGCGTTAAACTTAACAAATTGACTGGAAAACAAGTTCACATCAACATCGTTGAAATCAAACAACCTGATTTGGACGCACACCTTGTTGGTGAAAACATTGCACGTCAACTTGAACAACGTGTTGCTTTCCGTCGCGCTCAAAAACAAGCTATCCAACGTACAATGCGTGCAGGTGCTAAAGGTATCAAAACTCAAGTATCTGGTCGTTTGAACGGTGCTGATATCGCTCGTGCTGAAGGTTACTCAGAAGGAACTGTTCCACTTCACACACTTCGTGCAGATATCGACTACGCTTGGGAAGAAGCTGACACTACTTACGGTAAACTTGGTGTTAAAGTTTGGATCTACCGTGGTGAAGTTCTTCCAGCTCGTAAAAACACTAAAGGAGGCAAATAACAAATGTTAGTACCTAAACGTGTTAAACACCGTCGCGAATTCCGTGGAAAAATGCGCGGTGAAGCTAAAGGTGGTAAAGAAGTCGCATTCGGTGAATACGGTCTTCAAGCTACTACTAGCCACTGGATCACAAACCGTCAAATCGAAGCTGCCCGTATCGCAATGACTCGTTACATGAAACGTGGTGGTAAAGTTTGGATTAAAATCTTCCCACACAAATCATACACTGCTAAAGCTATCGGTGTACGTATGGGTTCTGGTAAAGGGGCACCTGAAGGTTGGGTAGCACCAGTTAAACGTGGTAAAGTTATGTTCGAAATCGCTGGTGTACCTGAAGAAGTTGCACGTGAAGCACTTCGTCTTGCTAGCCACAAATTGCCAGTTAAGACTAAATTCGTGAAACGTGAAGCAGAATAAGGAGAAATCATGAAACTTCAAGAAATTAAAGATTTTGTTAAAGAGCTTCGTGGTCTTTCTCAAGAAGAACTTGCTAAGAAAGAAAACGAACTTAAGAAAGAACTTTTTGATCTTCGTTTCCAAGCTGCAGCAGGTCAACTTGATCAAACTGCTCGTTTGAACGAAGTTAAAAAACAAATTGCACGTGTTAAAACAGTGCAATCTGAAAAGAAATAATAGATTGGGAAAGGAGAAATTCTAATAATGGAACGTAATCAACGTAAAACCCTTGTTGGACGCGTAGTATCTGACAAAATGGATAAAACAATCACTGTTGTAGTTGAAACTAAACGTAACCACCCAGTCTATGGTAAACGTATCAACTATTCTAAAAAATACAAAGCACATGATGAAAACAACGTTGCTAAAGAAGGCGATATCGTTCGTATCATGGAAACTCGTCCACTTTCAGCTACAAAACGCTTCCGTCTTGTAGAAGTTGTGGAAGAAGCTGTTATTATCTAATCAAACTAAAAGGAGAAATTTGAAATGATTCAACAAGAAACTCGCTTGAAAGTTGCTGATAATAGCGGTGCTCGTGAGATCTTGACTATCAAAGTTCTTGGTGGTTCAGGACGTAAATTCGCTAACATCGGTGACGTAATCGTTGCTTCTGTAAAACAAGCTACTCCTGGTGGAGCTGTTAAAAAAGGTGATGTCGTAAAAGCTGTAGTTGTTCGTACTAAAACTGGTGCACGCCGTCCAGACGGTTCATACATCAAATTTGACGACAACGCTGCTGTAATCATCCGTGATGACAAAACTCCTCGCGGAACTCGTATCTTCGGCCCTGTTGCACGTGAATTGCGTGAAGGTGGCTTCATGAAGATCGTATCACTTGCACCAGAAGTACTTTAATTCATAAACACAAACTAAGTCCCCTGCTTTTGCAGGGTGCCCATTAGGGCGTAAGAAATAATAGGAGAAAAACCAAATGTTTGTAAAAAAAGGCGATAAAGTTCGCGTTATTGCTGGTAAGGACAAAGGCGTTGAAGCTGTAGTTCTTAAAGCCCTTCCTAAAGTCAACAAAGTTGTTGTTGAAGGTGTTGCTATTGTTAAAAAACATCAAAAACCAAACAACGTAAACCCTCAAGGTGCTATCGTGGAAAAAGAAGCACCAATCCATGTGTCTAACGTTCAAGTTCTTGACAAAAATGGTGTTGCAGGACGTGTTGGTTACAAAGTTGTAGACGGCAAAAAAGTTCGTTACAACAAAAAATCAGGCGAAGTGCTTGATTAATCACGAAGGAAAGGAGAAAGTATATAATGGCAAATCGCTTAAAAGAAAAATACACTAACGAAGTAGTTCCTGCTTTGACTGAAAAATTCAACTACACTTCAGTTATGGCTGTCCCAAAAGTTGAGAAAATCGTTCTTAACATGGGTGTTGGTGATGCTGTAAATAACGCTAAAAACCTTGAAAAAGCTGCTGCTGAATTGGCACTTATTTCAGGTCAAAAACCATTGATTACTAAAGCTAAGAAATCAATCGCTGGCTTCCGTCTTCGTGAAGGTGTAGCGATCGGTGCAAAAGTTACCCTTCGTGGTGAACGTATGTACGAATTCTTAGATAAATTGGTAACTGTTTCACTTCCACGTGTGCGTGACTTCCACGGTGTTCCAACAAAATCATTTGACGGACGTGGTAACTACACACTTGGTGTGAAAGAACAATTGATCTTCCCAGAAATCAACTTTGATGATGTTGATAAAGTACGTGGTCTTGATATTGTTATCGTAACTACTGCTAACACTGACGAAGAAGGTCGTGAATTGCTTAAAGGCCTTGGAATGCCTTTTGCAAAATAATTTAGGAGGTAAATCAATTGGCTAAAAAATCTATGATTGCTAAGAATCATCGCCCTGCGAAATTCTCTACGCAAGCTTACACTCGTTGCGAACGTTGTGGTCGTCCACATTCAGTTTACCGCAAATTCAAACTTTGCCGTGTTTGCTTCCGTGAGTTAGCTTACAAAGGTCAAATTCCAGGCGTTACCAAAGCTTCTTGGTAAGTCGATGATATAAGAAACCAGACTGAACTAGCCAAAGTGGTAAGTTGTTTTAACAATTTTCTGCTTGGCACCGTTCATGATGGGTTCAAGAATATTGCTTGAACAAAATTAAGCCCTAGGGCTACATTAACTAGCAAGTGAACACATTCAAACTACTAGTAAGAGGAGAATATATAAATGGTTATGACTGACCCAATTGCAGACTTTTTGACACGCATTCGTAACGCTAACCAAGCAAAACACGAAGTGCTTGAAGTACCTGCATCAAATATCAAAAAAGGGATTGCTGAAATCCTTAAACGCGAAGGTTTCGTGAAAAACGTTGAAGTTATCGAAGACGATAAACAAGGTATCATCCGTGTATTCCTTAAATACGGACAAAACGGTGAACGTGTTATCACTAACTTGAAACGTATTTCTAAACCAGGTCTTCGTGTTTACGCAAAACGTGAAGATGTTCCTAAAGTTCTTAACGGACTTGGAATTGCAATCATCTCTACATCAGAAGGTCTTTTGACTGACAAAGAAGCTCGTCAAAAGAACGTTGGTGGAGAAGTTATTGCTTACGTTTGGTAAGATAAAGACTTTACTTCAATTTTCATTGAGGAAAGTTTCTTACTTGAAATAATGGACTATAATACAGCTACTGTATATTAGTCGCCCCGTGAAAACTCGTCGCTTTGTGCGGCTTGACAATTTAACAGGAGAAAATAAAACTATGTCACGTATTGGTAATAAAGTTATCAACTTGCCTGCTGGTGTAGAAGTTACTAACAACAACAACGTAGTAACTGTTAAAGGACCTAAAGGCGAACTCACTCGTGAGTTTAACAAAAACATTGAAATCAAAGTTGAAGGAACTGAAGTTTCACTTCACCGTCCAAACGACTCAAAAGAAATGAAAACAATCCATGGTACAGCTCGTGCTAACTTGAACAACATGGTAATTGGTGTTTCTGAAGGTTTCAAAAAAGAACTTGAAATGCGCGGGGTTGGTTACCGTGCACAACTTCAAGGTTCAAAACTTGTACTTTCTGTAGGTAAATCTCACCAAGACGAAGTAGAAGCTCCAGAAGGAATTTCATTTGAAGTACCATCTGCAACTTCAATCGTCGTTAACGGTATCAGCAAAGAAGTTGTTGGTCAAACAGCTGCTTACATCCGTAGCCTTCGTGCTCCAGAACCTTACAAAGGTAAAGGTATCCGTTACGTTGGTGAATACGTACGTCGTAAAGAAGGTAAAACAGGTAAATAATAGTTTATGGGATGTCTTGCGAGATTTATTCTCGCAGAACTCATATGCTAACATTTATAAAAATAATGTCGTTTTGACATTAATCAATTAATTAAGAGGTGAAAATTGTGATTTCGAAACCAGATAAAAACAAAATCCGCCAAAAACGCCACCGTCGCGTTCGCGGTAAACTCTCTGGAACTGCTGATCGCCCACGTTTGAACGTTTTCCGTTCTAATACAGGCATCTACGCTCAAGTTATTGATGACGTAGCGGGTGTAACGCTCGCAAGTGCATCAACTCTTGATAAAGAAGTTTCTAAAGGAACTAAAACAGAACAAGCCGTTGTTGTCGGTAAACTTGTTGCTGAACGCGCAGTAGCTAAAGGTATTTCTGAAGTGGTGTTTGACCGCGGTGGATATCTCTATCACGGACGTGTTAAAGCTTTGGCTGACTCAGCTCGTGAAAACGGATTGAAATTCTAATAGGGAGGACACTTAATAATGGCATTTAAAGATAATGCAGTTGAACTTGAAGAACGCGTTGTTGCGATCAACCGTGTTACAAAAGTTGTTAAAGGTGGACGTCGTCTTCGCTTTGCTGCTCTTGTAGTTGTTGGTGACCGTAATGGTCGTGTAGGTTTCGGTACTGGTAAAGCTCAAGAAGTACCAGAAGCTATTCGTAAAGCTGTTGAAGACGCTAAGAAAAACTTGATCGAAGTACCTATGGTTGGTACAACAATTCCTCACGAAGTTCGTTCAGAATTTGGTGGAGCTAAAGTATTGTTGAAACCTGCTGTAGAAGGTGCTGGGGTTGCCGCTGGTGGTGCTGTACGTGCCGTCATCGAATTGGCTGGTGTTGCAGATGTTACATCTAAATCACTTGGCTCAAACACTCCAATCAACATCGTTCGTGCAACTGTTGAAGGTTTGAAACAACTTAAACGTGCAGAAGAAGTTGCTGCTCTTCGCGGTATTTCAGTTTCTGATTTAGCATAAGAAAGGGGATAATAATGGCTCAAATTAAAATTACTTTGACTAAGTCTCCAATCGGACGCATTCCTGCACAACGTAAAACAGTTGCTGCTCTTGGACTTGGTAAATTACATAGCTCAGTTGTCAAAGAAGATACTCCAGCTATCCGTGGAATGATTACTTCAGTTTCACACTTGGTAACTGTTGAAGATGTTAAATAATTAACATTAAATAAATTTTAGGTTTAAGTCGCAAGGGATACTCTTGCGACTTAAACTAGATATAGTATAGGCGAGTTTCTATGGGGAGTCCTTTCCCCTCATAGAGGCGCTAGCATTTTACAAATAAGGAGAAAATAATAATGAAACTTCATGAACTTAAACCTGCTGAAGGTTCTCGTAAAGTACGTAACCGTGTAGGTCGTGGTACATCATCTGGTAACGGTAAAACTGCAGGACGCGGTCAAAAAGGTCAAAAAGCTCGTAGTGGTGGTAAAGTACGTCTTGGTTTTGAAGGTGGACAAACTCCATTGTTCCGTCGTATGCCAAAACGTGGTTTCTTGAACATCAACGCTAAAGAATACGCTCTTGTAAACCTTGATCAACTTAACGTTTTCGAAGATGGTACAGAAGTAACACCAGTTGTTCTTAAAGAAGCTGGAATCATTCGTGCTGAAAAATCAGGTGTTAAAGTTCTTGGTAACGGCGAATTGACTAAAAAATTGACTGTTAAAGCAGCTAAATTCTCTAAATCTGCTGAAGCAGCTATCACTGCAAAAGGTGGTTCAATCGAAGTCATCTAATTAAGGAGGACTCGGTATGTTCTTTAAATTACTTAAAGATGCACTAAAGGTAAAAAATGTTAGAAATAAAATTTTCTTTACACTTTTTATCATCTTTGTTTTCCGTGTTGGAACACATATTACTGTGCCAGGTATCAATGCTAAGAGTCTTGATCAACTAGGTGAGCTTCCCTTTCTAAATATGTTGAACCTTGTTTCTGGTAATGCTATGAGTAACTTCTCTGTATTCTCAATGGGTGTTAGCCCGTACATCACAGCATCTATCATTGTTCAACTGTTGCAAATGGATATTTTACCTAAGTTTGTTGAGTGGAGCAAACAAGGTGAAGTTGGACGTCGTAAGTTAAATCAGGCGACTCGCTATATTTCCCTTGTCTTAGCTTTTATTCAATCAATCGGGATTACAGCAGGTTTTAATACTTTATCAAGTATTGCATTGGTGTCAACACCAAATGTTAAAACTTACATTTTAATTGGTGCCTTGCTAACTACCGGTAGTATGATTGTGACATGGCTCGGTGAACAAATCACCGACAAAGGTTTCGGGAATGGTGTTTCAATGATTATCTTCGCAGGTATCATTTCATCAATTCCAAATGCTATTTCAACAATCTATGAAGATTTCTTTGTAAACGTTCGTTCAAGTGATTTAATATCTTCATATATCTTCGTAGCTTTGTTAATAGTAGCTGTATTGGCAATTGTGTTCTTTACAACCTTTGTCCAACAAGCAGAATATAAAATTCCAATCCAATATACAAAGCTTGTTCAAGGTGCACCAACAAGTTCTTATCTTCCTTTAAAAATTAATCCGGCTGGCGTCATTCCCGTTATATTTGCCAGCTCGATTACAACGATTCCAAGTACGATTATTCCGTTGATTTCAAATGGACATGATATTCCTTGGCTTACAACTCTAGAATCATACTTGAATTACCAAACACCGATCGGAATGGTAATTTACGCAGTACTAATTATTTTATTCTCATTCTTCTATACTTTTGTTCAAGTTAATCCTGAAAAAACAGCAGAAAACTTGCAAAAAGGTGCGTCATATATTCCTAGTGTTCGACCTGGACGCGAAACAGAAGAATATCTTTCTTCACTATTGAAGAAATTAGCTACTGTAGGTTCAATATTCTTGGCGTTTATTTCATTAACACCAATTATTGCACAACAAGCTATGAATTTATCTAGCAGTATTGCCCTTGGAGGAACAAGTCTTCTTATCTTGATTTCAACAGGCATTGAAGGAATGAAACAACTTGAAGGTTATCTCTTGAAGAGACAGTATGTTGGTTTCATGAACACAGCAGAATAGAATATAGGTTGACCTAGTCAACCTTTCTATTTTGTTTTTGAATAAGTTTAGCACTTCGGTGTTAAATTTATTTAAAAATAAAATAAGGAGAGTATCATGAATCTTTTAATCATGGGTTTACCAGGTGCTGGTAAAGGGACTCAAGCAGCAAAAATCGTTGAAGAATTCGGCGTTGCACACATTTCTACCGGAGATATGTTCCGTGCTGCAATGGCAAACAAAACTGAAATGGGTGTTCTTGCTAAATCATTCATCGATAAAGGTGAACTTGTACCTGACGAAGTAACTAACGGTATTGTTAAAGAACGTTTGGCGCAAGCTGATATCGCTGAAAAAGGTTTCTTGCTTGATGGTTACCCACGTACTATCGAACAAGCACATGCTTTGGATGAAACACTTAAAAATTTGGATCTTAAATTAGACGGTGTTATTAACATTGATGTTAATCCAGACAGCTTGATTGAACGCTTATCTGGCCGCTTTATTTGCCGTTCTTGTGGAGCAACATACCACAAAGTATTCAATCCAACAAAAGTTGAAGGAACTTGTGATGCATGTGGCGGACACGAATTCTACCAACGTGAAGATGACAAACCTGAAACTGTAAAACGTCGTCTTGATGTTAATATTGCTCAAGGTGCACCAATCATTGAACACTATCGTAAAGCTGGTATTGTTTTTGATATTCAAGGTAACCAAGACATCAATGATGTATTTGCTGACATTGAAAAAGCAATCTCATCATTAAAATAATTTAAGAGTTTCTACTTGCACAAGTAGAAGAGTCGTGATATAATAGGCTAGTCTGGCTTATAATTGTTACCTCTGTGCTCAGAGGACATCAAATCGAAATTTAGGGGGTACTTTTGCGTGGCAAAAGAAGATGTGATTGAAATTGAAGGTAAAGTTGTTGAGACGATGCCTAATGCTATGTTTACTGTTGAATTAGAAAATGGACACCAAATCTTGGCAACTGTATCAGGAAAAATCCGTAAAAACTACATTCGTATTTTGGTAGGTGACCGTGTTACTGTTGAAATGAGTCCGTACGATTTAACACGTGGACGTATCACATACCGCTTTAAATAATCGAAATAATTGGAGGGATTAAAAAAATGAAGGTAAGACCATCAGTTAAACCAATTTGCGAATACTGTAAAGTTATTCGTCGTAACGGTCGTGTTATGGTAATTTGTCCATCAAATCCAAAACACAAACAACGTCAAGGATAATATAGAAAGGAGAAAAAATGGCTCGTATTGCTGGAGTTGATATTCCAAATGAAAAACGTGTAGTAATTTCACTTACTTATGTATATGGTATCGGTCTTGCAACTTCTAAGAAAATCTTAGCAGCTGCTGGTGTTTCTGAAGACATCCGTGTTAAAGATTTGACATCAGATCAAGAAGATGCTATCCGTCGTGAAGTTGATGCAATTAAAGTTGAAGGTGACCTTCGTCGTGAAGTGAACATGAACATCAAACGTTTGATGGAAATTGGTTCATACCGTGGTATTCGTCACCGTCGTGGACTTCCTGTCCGTGGTCAAAACACTAAAAATAACGCTCGCACTCGTAAAGGTAAAGCTGTTGCGATTGCTGGTAAGAAAAAATAAAATAGGAGGTAAAAAAATTGGCTAAACCAACACGTAAACGTCGTGTGAAAAAGAACATCGAATCTGGTGTTGCTCATATTCACGCTACATTCAATAACACTATTGTTATGATTACAGATGTGCACGGTAATGCAATTGCTTGGTCATCAGCTGGTGCTCTTGGATTCAAAGGTTCTCGTAAATCTACTCCATTCGCTGCACAAATGGCTGCTGAAGCTGCTGCTAAATCTGCACAAGAACATGGTCTTAAAACTGTTGAAGTTACTGTAAAAGGTCCTGGTTCAGGTCGTGAGTCTGCTATTCGTGCTCTTGCTGCTGCTGGTCTTGAAGTGACTTCAATCCGTGACGTTACTCCTGTGCCACACAATGGTGCTCGTCCTCCAAAACGTCGTCGTGTGTAATCATAATTGTTAATAGTACACAAGATTCGTTTCGAGGGAGTATAATAAATGATTGAGTTTGAAAAACCAATAATAACAAAAATTGATGAAAATAAAGATTACGGCAGATTTGTCATCGAACCACTTGAACGTGGATACGGGACAACTCTAGGTAATTCTCTTCGTCGTGTACTCTTGTCTTCACTCCCAGGTGCGGCAGTAACATCAATTAAAATTGATGGAGTACTCCACGAATTTGACACTATTCCAGGTGTACGCGAAGATGTTATGCAAATCATCCTTAATATTAAAGGACTTGCAGTAAAATCTTATGTTGATGATGAAAAAATTATCGAACTTGATGTTGAAGGTCCAGCAGAAGTTACTGCAGGAGATATTTTAACAGATAGCGATGTTGAAATCGTCAACCCAGACCACTATCTCTTTACAATCGCTGAAGGACACAGTTTGAAAGCTACAATGACTGTTGCTAAAAAACGTGGTTACGTTCCAGCAGAAGGTAATAAAAAAGAAGATGCTCCAGTGGGAACATTGGCTGTAGACTCTATCTACACACCAGTGAAAAAAGTTAATTATCAAGTTGAACCTGCTCGCGTAGGTAGCAATGATGGCTTTGATAAATTAACAATCGAAATCATGACAAATGGCACAATCATTCCTGAAGATGCTTTAGGTCTATCTGCACGCGTTTTGATTGAACACTTGAATTTGTTTACTGACCTTACTGAAGTGGCTAAAAACACTGATGTGATGAAAGAAACAGAAAAAGTTAACGATGAAAAAGTGCTTGACCGTACTATCGAAGAACTTGATTTGTCAGTCCGCTCATATAACTGTCTTAAACGTGCAGGTATCAATACTGTATTTGATTTGACAGAAAAAACTGAGCCTGAAATGATGAAAGTCCGTAACCTTGGTCGTAAGAGCCTTGAAGAAGTTAAAGTTAAACTTGCTGATCTTGGACTCGGACTCAAAAACGATAAATAATATAGGAGGATAAAATGGCTTACCGTAAACTAGGACGCACTAGCTCACAACGTAAAGCAATGCTTCGTGATTTGACAACAGATCTTTTGATTAACGAATCTATTGTAACTACAGAAGCTCGTGCTAAAGAAATCCGCAAAACAGTTGAAAAAATGATTACTTTAGGTAAACGTGGTGATCTTCATGCTCGTCGTCAAGCTGCTGCTTTCGTTCGCAATGAAATTGCATCTGAAAACTTTGATGAAGCTACTGAAAAATACACTTCACAAACAGCACTTCAAAAACTTTTCGATGAAATCGCACCTCGTTACGCAGAACGCAACGGTGGATACACTCGTATTCTTAAAACTGAACCTCGCCGTGGTGATGCTGCTCCAATGGCAATCATTGAATTAGTATAATTTTTATCAATTTTGTTGAGTGTTATGATGATGGAACTCTTGGGTTCTTAGTCTAGCTCTGGTCTACCGCTAGGGATTTTCCCTAGCGGGAACACTCATCATATTGGTGATTTAGTAACGCTTGTTTACGAAATGTCTCTAGATTAGAAACACTTCGTAAGCAGGCGTTTTTCTATTTCTATTATTCACTGTTATGCAAGATTATCTTAAAGGCTCAAAATCACATTTTTGATACATTTTAGTGTTTCACAAGAAATATGTGAGATAAATGTTTTAAAGGCGTTATATGGGCATTATACAGGAATTTAGAGGCCCTTTATGAAAAAGCGACTAAATAGGGTATAAAATGGCCTTAAATGGCGTTTAAGCCCCCTTTGATTATGTAGTCACGTGTTTTTTAGTGTTTAGTTTAGATGCATGATAACTGATTAAAATATTTATTTCTTGAAATAGTGAGGTCTGATAATATGAAACTTGATGATTTGATAATCAAGATAGTTAAAGATATAAGTATAGAAATTGCTGGTTATTACCAAAAAAGGCTACATCGACGTGTTTGGCTAAATAAGCAGAGAAAGTTGTGGAGCAAATTTTGAATTGGAAGAAATGATATTGTCCTTAAAAAGTCGAACGTGGAAGGATGAAAGTTACCATTTTATTGGTATTACGACTATGATAAATTGATAAAAAGTAAGAGAAATAAGACAGAAAAGTTACTTTTTTGAACTTTAAAATATCAAAGAAAACCTACTATGACAGGTTTTGTGACATTGTTACAAAAAAATATCAAAAAACTATCAAAAAAGTGTTGACAGTGAAAGTTAAGTTTAGTATACTAAATAAGCTGTTGTTTGAGGCAGCAAACATTTCAGAAGGCTTTAAAAAAACTTAAAAAAAGTTCTTGACAAAGCGTGATAGAAATGATAAACTAATATAGCTGTTGTCCGAGAGGATAGCGGTAACAAGTTTGAAACAAGTTTGAAAATTTCTTGAAAAAGGTGTTGACAACAAGTTTTAAATTTGATAGAATATAGAAGTTGTCTCTGATGAGACAAAGACCTTTGAAAACTGAACAATACGAACCAAACGTGCGGGTTACGGAAGTAACCTGTCAAAGAAACGATAAATCTGTCAG